>JAVRCH010000015.1:0-35173 GCA_034530795.1 Nostoc sp. DedQUE12a | reverse complement strand
GCCCATTAAACTTTTTAGTTAACTTGGTAGCTGGCTTGGTTGCTTATACCTACTTACCCAACAAACCTTCTATTGATATTTACCCTAAAGACTTGCCTGCACTACCTCCTGCCCTGTTTTAGCTCCGTCGAACTCACGTTAAGTGAGGTACAGATAATAGTTTGAAACGCAGAGTGACGCGGAGTAAAGCGCAGAGGTACGCAGAGATTTGTACCTCAGCAGACTAGGAAACGCTATAAATATATTTATTATCCTTCTTTGCGTCCTTCTCTAACGAGACGCTGCGCGTTGGCGGAAGCCTCTCGTAGAGAAGGCGTCCTTGGCGGTTCGTTTTATTCTCTATATTTTTCAGAAATCAAATAGGACTGCTATATATGGCGCATTTGTTTAGAAAATAATGACATATATGCGAGTTAAACTGTCAGTAAAAAGACCCTTGTACTGATAATTTAACTCGCTGTCATGTCTATTCTTTCGTTGCCGGTTACCCCGTTGTTTTTGCTAATTTACGACTTGGCTACCATGACTGCGGGGGTCATCTTGACTAGGCGTTGGTGCTACTGGGGCTGAGAATTTAGAAACTTGTCCGCTAGATTGACCATAGGGAAGAGAGGAACCAGTAACTAAAGCCTCTAAGTTGCTAGCCATGATTGTCCGGGGTTGATCGCCGATCGCCTGGGCGATGGTTTCGCCACCCGGCTTCAAAAACACAAAGTGCGGAATCCCATCCACGCGATATTTCAGCATTTCTGGTAACCACTTGGTATTATCCACATTCAGCATCACAAAATTTAGTTTGTCAGCATATTCTGTTTCCAGTTGAGCGATATCTGGTGCCATTTTTTGGCAGACAGTACACCAATCAGCATAAAACTCCACTAGAGATGGTTTACCGTTGGTCATTGCTACTTCTAGTGGTGTGGACGCTTCACTTAATTTCGCCAAGGAAGCGGAAGTTGTTTCAGTTCGCAATCCTATGAAAAAGGTAACGCTCAGGGCGATCGCTACGATCGCAACTAAGAAGTTTCTCAAACGCTTCCCTAAGGTCGATTCAGACTTTTCGGGAGAATTAGCTGGTGAACCCGTACTCATAATAGTATTATTACAACTTATTAAGTAGTCTCTTTCACTGTAGCAATTTACAGGAGTCGGGAATAGTAAATTACTAAGATCAAACTACCCCATCAGAAATCCTGCATTTTTACATTTCGCCTCTGTGGTGGGCAAAATCCTTGTTATCTAATAATCAAACTGCATATTTTGTCAACAGCGCCACTAATCAAACTAGTTTTTACCAAATGCGCGGATGGCTAGGTGTTGGCCAGAGGATGGCTACAAAAATGCCTGTATTGCCTTATATGTAAGCACTTGACGATTCGAGTATCAGTAAACCAACCGCGCACCTTATCTAGACTGGCTTTGAGCGATTTACATCTAGCCAAATTACAAACCGTCGTGTTATGATTCATGCATTCGCGCAACCGAACCTTGAAAACCAAATAATACAAAGCTTTCAAATGCCAGCGATTGCAATTAATCAAAATCCCTATTAGGGATTGAAACGCCCAATAGTTCTGGTTTCAATGCCTTCAGCGAATTGCAATTAATCAAAATCCCTATTAGGGATTGAAACTTCATCTTTACGCCCAAAAGATTTTAAAGTAAATTCATTGCAATTAATCAAAATCCCTATTAGGGATTGAAACAGGCAAACTATGGCATTCTTTCCCTGCATACATCCATGCAGAGATTGCAATTAATCAAAATCCCTATTAGGGATTGAAACTTGTAAAGGTAAATGAGCAACTACCTAACCCTAACATTGCAATTAATCAAAATCCCTATTAGGGATTGAAACCTGACACGTCCTTGGGCGGATAACAAGTCAAGGGTAACATTGCAATTAATCAAAATCCCTATTAGGGATTGAAACCTTTAAGGTATTACCGAAGTGTAACTCTTCGGCTTCCATTGCAATTAATCAAAATCCCTATTAGGGATTGAAACTGTAATTGCTTTTGGAGAAGACAGCTATGATGTAATTGCAATTAATCAAAATCCCTATTAGGGATTGAAACCTAGTTGCTCTTTGGGAATGCGATCGCCTTTTCCATTGCAATTAATCAAAATCCCTATTAGGGATTGAAACAAGAAGAAATTTCCGTAACTAGTAAATCCAAAAGATTGCAATTAATCAAAATCCCTATTAGGGATTGAAACTCTATCCAGCGAGAATCTTCCCCAAACAAAGTGTTATTGCAATTAATCAAAATCCCTATTAGGGATTGAAACGATCGCCATTTCCCTCCACTTCTCCCAATCCCCTATTGCAATTAATCAAAATCCCTATTAGGGATTGAAACTACTATCGGGTGTTGCTTCCAGGTGAGTATTTTGTATTGCAATTAATCAAAATCCCTATTAGGGATTGAAACTACTATCGGGTGTTGCTTCCAGGTGAGTATTTTGTATTGCAATTAATCAAAATCCCTATTAGGGATTGAAACTAAGACTAACGTAGTACAACATTTCATTAATTCATAGCGAATTCTCTGCGTCCCTTTGCGCTTACCACTGCGCTCCTTTGCGTTTAAATTTCAACCCTCAATTCGCCACGATTTTACGCAAAGCTGCACTTAGGTATCTCAGCCATTTAGCTTTCATTGCAATTAACCAGCCTATCCCCGACTTATCAAACAAGTCGGGGATCGCACTTAACTTACAAAATCACTCCAGTTTCTTTCAAATAAACTCGTGTAAATGGTTCATCTTGGCCCAAACTGTAGTCCTCAATTAACCCTTTGCGACGAATAGAAATGTCGTTGCCTTTTCTAATCACCACAGTAGAACCATCAAAAACATCCCGTGCCAATATCATCTCAGTTTCGGTGGGATTATCCAAAACTACGAGATTACTACGTTGGTAAAACATACCCTCTTGCTCTAATATGTCTTCCCCATACTCAGCAATCAACACATCAAGTTTGGGATGACGCAGCAAAGTTTGGACGTTGCTATTGTAAGTTGTGCTTAATACTTTTTTCGAGCGATTCACAAAAACTGCGTCACGACAAACAGCGCCAATTGTCCAGTCCGGATGTTGCAAAAGAATATGGTCGATTGTTGTTTGCAGTTCTTCAACTGAGATTTTATTAAAGGTAATAATCGGTATCCTAGCATCTGTACCAGACTCAAAAAACGTTTCTAAAATATGAGAAGGCACATCAACGCTTTCACCTTCAGAAGGTTTCAAATGCATTAAAATTCCTGGTGCAGCGTTAATTTCCAAGATAGCGAAGTTACTCGATTTCCAAGATTCTGCAAGACTTTTGGTAATGACATCAATACCCAAACAAGTCAACTGAAAGTGTTGGGCAATATCTTGGGCGAGGATAATATTGTCATCATGAACGGTATGTGTTGCATTGATGCTCATACCCCCAGCGGAAAGATTGGCGACTTTACGTAGGTAGACGGTGCGCCCTTTCTCAATTACACTGTCCAATGACAAACGCTGTTCGCTTAGGTAGAGTTCCATCGCATCGTCCACCAGAATTTTACTCATGGGGGAGGTGGGTGAATCTAAACGTGCAGGCTTGCGGTTCTCTTGACGAATTAATTCCGCGATGGTTAGGTAGCCATCACCAACAACCGATGCAGGACGGCGTTCTGTGGCGGCTACGAATTTACCATCAACACACAACAAACGAAAATCCGATCCGGAAATGCTTTTCTCTACTATGATTCTGGGTAGCTGGTCTTCAGGAATCGCTGCTAGTGCCCGATTATAAGCAGATTCAAGTTCTTTTGAGTCTTGCACATCAGCCGTAACGCCAATTCCTTTATGACCTACCACTGGCTTAACTGCTACTGGGTAGCCAATTTGTCTAGCTGCTGCGAAAGCTTCCTTTTCAGAAAATACAATATCGCCTTCAGGTACTGGAAAACCCAGAGTTTTCAAAAATGCCTTACAGTCATCTTTGCGGGTGGTAAATTCCGAATCTAGATGGCTATCACAGTTAAATGTTGTTGCTACCCCCCGGACATGTTTTTTTCCCAAACCATATTGCATCAATCCTTCTTCCCACAAATAAAATGCAGGAATCCCTTTTTCGTGGGCTGTTCGCAATAGGGCGTAGACTGTAGGGCCACCATAGACAGATGCGCGGAATCTACTTTGCAGCCTCACTAGCTGATCCTCAAAGTCGAAGTCTTCGTCTTGGGTGATGGCTTCAAACCAATCCCAAACAAAGTAAACTACTTCTCTGGTTGTGCGTTCGTGTAGGGATTCGATACCAATTCGCGTGCATTTTAGAGATGGCTTGACACTCCAATGATTGAGGTGCAAATCCATGTCCAATTTTCCGACTTGTGAGGCCACTTGGGCAAATAGCTGGGCATAGGATTCGTAGCTTTGGTCGCGCAGATGGGGATAGCGATCGCTAATCCTCGAAATATAATCCTCAATAGGCAAAGGCTCTTTCAACTCAACTAGAGCAAAATCAAAGACTAGTGCCCCTCTATCTAAATAAGGGTTAGCTCCAATGTAATGCTTGAAGTTGAAGATATCGAATACATCCGTTCTTCTAGCATTAATGCGGACTAAATCGCTGCTTTTTTGTTGAACCATTGATTATGAACCTTTGGCTAAACACCCTGAAATTGAGACGCTGAGTTCGATTACTCAGACTTATTGATTGTTAGAATTCACGAGTCAGAATACTTACAAATATCATCGCCGTGCCTCCTCCTGAATACTGAATTCCAACAATTGATTCAGGCAATAGGCAAAAGGCACTCTTGCAAGAGGATTCTAGAAGATTAACTGTACCTAGCTTCCCAAAAATCAAATACGAGTCCTATAGATGCGTATTTAATTGCGTAGCTTGCTTTACGAATTGACACCAACCTACCCTACCGATATTACGAAATATCTTCAACTATCTCAAGGCATAAATCAATCTTAAGTACATCAGCAAAAAAAAATCACATTCAATTCATCCTGATGAATCACCAAAGATACGACCTTTGAATGGTGCAATACTTTAAGAATAATTTGTATAAACTATATACAGTATCAACGAATACGGTATTGAGGAAACAGCAAAGTATGAATGGCACACAAGCTGCTCTAAGAGATGAAGTTAGGTTACTGGCTGAGGAAGCTTTTCACCGGAGGCTAATTTCTGGGCATGGAGATGGGCCAGACATCAAAGAGTATCAAATTGTCTATCAAGGCAAACCCAGGCATCTCCCACTAGAACAAGCACGTTTTTTCTTGAGTAATTTGCTTTACAGAAGCCGGATTCATTAGATTATTCATCAAGCAATTTTAGATTTTGGATTTTGGATTTTAGATTGAACCTACGGATAAATTTAATTCTCAATTCCGATAGGGGCTAATTTTTTGAGTTGAGGGCGCATTTTTTGACATAATCAAATAGCAAGCCTCTTGCTAGAATTAAGATTAACTACTCAAGCTGCACAAAAAATCTCCGATCGCCAACTCTAATATCATCAATTATGCCTCTAGAAAATATATCTAGGGGCTGTTGACGCAGTAGGGAATTCTTAATTAGTAAACAACCTGTTATCTAATTTAAAAAATCGTTTGGTCTAATAGCGATCGCCATTTTTCATACTAGCTTTTTCAAGTAATCTCCCAAAAGGAAGATATTATAATCTCAATTGTCATGGTTTATTGAAATTTATCTAAATCAAATCAGGGGTCATCATGGTAGAAAGTAATCCTAAAAGACAATTAGTAATTATTGGCGGAGCCGAAGACAAAGACGGAGATTCCCAAATTTTGCGGGAATTTGTACGCCGCGCTGGTGGTACAAAAGCGAACATTGTGATTATGACAGCGGCCACAGAACTACCGAGAGAGGTGGGAGAAAATTATATTAGAGTGTTTGAGCGATTAGGAGCCGAGAATGTCCGCATCATTGATACAGAAACTCGCGATGATGCGTCTTCATCAACCGCATTGCAAGCTATTGATAAAGCAACTGGGATATTTTTTACCGGAGGAGACCAAGCTCGCATCACCAGCATTCTCAAGGATACTGAAATCGATACGGCGATTCACAAACGGTATGGGGAAGGCGCGGTTATTGCAGGTACCAGTGCCGGAGCGGCTGTAATGCCAGATAAAATGATTGTCGAAGGAGATTCCCAAACCAACCCGCGAATCGAAACTGTGGAAATGGGCCCCGGTATGGGATTTCTCCCAGGAGTGGTAATCGATCAACATTTCTCTCAGCGTGGAAGATTGGGACGCTTAATTTCGGCTTTAGTACTAGAGCCGGCTGTCTTGGGATTCGGTATTGATGAGAATACCGCAATGGTTGTGACAGATAGTCAAATTGAAGTGATTGGTGAAGGTGCAGTCACAATTGTCGATGAATCAGACGCTACATATAACAATGCGGGCGAAATTTTGAAGGATGAGCCGTTGGCAATTTGTGGAGCTAAGCTACATATTTTGCCACACGGCTTCAAATTTGACCTCAAAACCCGCCAGCCTATCCTCAATAATGGCTCTGTGGCAAATGTCTCTGTAGGAGTTAGTTGATTTGAGTCCTGTGGGTTGAAATCGACGATCGCAAGTTACTATTTCTTCTATGTTAAGAATTAGTTAATAAACGTTTAATTGAGCAAAATGCAGTCATTATAAAGTACTGGGAAAATTCAATAATTTCCCAGTTTTTTAGTGTCTTAGCTCAGTTAGTAACTTGACGATGAAAGCCATAATATTAGCTGCTGGTGTTGGAGGACGCTTGGGAAAAGATGGGCAAATCCAACCCAAATGCTTACTGAAGTTTAACGGGAAATCTTTATTAGAGCGCCATTTGAATTATCTTCGTCATTATCAAATAGACGAAGTAGTAATTGCCGTGGGTTACCAGGCAGAAAAAATTCAGGATGAAATCAAAGCATTGGCAGCTGAAAACTGGGTTAGTACAGTTTATAATCCTGAATATACCAAAGGTAGTGTTATCAGCTTGTGGACATTACGTCAACATCTTGCCGCTGGTGATGATTTATTGTTAATGGATGCAGATGTTTTGTACGATCGCCACATCATCGAACGATTAGTAAAGACAAATATCTCCAATTGCTTCTTGTTAGATCGAGATTTTGAACCGGGGGATGAACCCGTGAAACTTTGTGTTAAAGACGGTTATTTAGTCGAGTTTCGCAAACAAGTGGCTTTGAACTTGGCTTATAATTTTGCCGGTGAGTCAGTGGGATTCTTTCGTTTTGAAAATGCGATCGCTCGCCGTCTCGCCAACCGCACAGAAAAATATGTTGCTGACGGACTGCACGACCAACCTTATGAAGAAGTAATTCGGGATTTACTATTAGAAACTCCAGAAAAATTTGGTTACGAAGATATCACTGGTTTACCTTGGATTGAAATCGATTTTCCAGAAGATATTCAACGTGCCCAAAACCAGACTTTACCCCAAATTGAAATGACAGAAGAGAGAAATACTCTCCAAATAATTCAGTATTCATAAGTAAAACAGGTTTGATTCATAGCTAGCTATCAGACCGAGCTAAACACACAAGATTAATCTATTGCAAAATAGATTGAATAAATCTTTAGCACTCATTTTTAATGCTGACTGTTCATCTAATTTGTAAAACCAAAGCGAAACCTAACCCCCTTACCTAGTAGGAAAAGAGGAAATTTAAAGCCTAATAAATAAAGTTCAGAAGAAAGCCAAACACTTGTAGAGACGGCGATTTATCGCGTCTCTAAAACCATATAAATTGAAAAATAGTTGTGATAAATGGATATTCAAAAAACATATTTGCTAACTCTTTCACAATCCGAAATTAAAAATTCAAAATCCAAAATGTTATTAAGTAAGTGTTCTCAACTTCGGGAATTATTGGAATCGCCTCAACTCGAATTCATCATGGAAGCTCACAATGGAATTAGCGCTCGCATTGTGGAAGAGGCTGGATTTAAAGGAATTTGGGCGAGTGGGTTAGCGCTTTCGGCTCAATATGGCGTTCGAGACAATAACGAAGCCAGTTGGACTCAAGTTGTAGAAATGCTAGAGTTCATGTCTGATGTTACCAACATTCCCATTTTGTTAGACGGTGATACCGGTTATGGCAACTTTAATAATATGCGTCGCCTGGTTAGGAAATTAGAACAGCGAGGTATTGCTGGAGTTTGTATTGAAGATAAACTTTTTCCTAAAACTAATAGCTTCATTAATGGTAGTCACCAAGCCTTGGCTGATATTGATGAATTCTGCGGAAAAATTAAAGCAGGCAAAGATAGCCAAACACATACAGATTTCTGCATTATCGCCCGACTCGAAGCCTTAATTGCAGGTTGGGATCTCCCAGAAGCGTTGCGACGAGCTGAAGCTTACCATGCAGCAGGCGCAAACGCCGTCCTGATTCACAGTAAATCATCCCGGCCTGACCAAGTGCTAGCCTTTGCGAAAGAATGGGCGGGGCGCTCTCCATTAGTAATTATACCGACCAAATATTACAGCACCGCTACCCATGTGTTTCGCAAAGCTGAAATTAATTTAGTCATTTGGGCAAACCACATGATTCGAGCTGCTGTTACTAGTATGCAAGCGATCGCCCGTGAAGTTCAAGCCAGCGAAACTTTAATCAACATTGAAGATGACATCGCGCCAGTCAAGGAAATTTTCCGCCTCCAAGGAGCCGACGAACTCCTAGAAGCCGAAAAACGCTACTTTAGTAGTGGACGCCACCATACTCAAGCGATCGTTTTAGCTGCTAGTAGAGGACAAGAATTAGCAGGATTGACAGTAGATAAACCAAAAGTCATGTTACCTCTTGGAGGTAAACCTTTACTCAGACTTTTGGTAGATAAATTCAAGAAACTTGGGATTAATGATATTACTGTTGTCGCAGGTTACAAAGCAGAAACTATTGACGTTGCAGGGACAAAAGTCATTCGTAACCCACATTATGAAACAACCGGAGAATTAGCATCCTTAGCCTGCGCTCAAGCCAGCTTTGCTGACGAAATGCTCGTACTTTATGGCGATTTACTATTTAGAAGCTATATTTTGCGGGATTTATTAGAATGTCCTGGAGAAATTGTGGCTGTAGTTGATTCTGTAATCAACTCTAAATCACTTAGCGGTTCCCCTGACTATGCTTATTGTTCAGTTCCAGACGACCTTTCCATCTTTGGACAAGATGTTAATCTTTTGCACGTCTCTAAAGCAACCCAAACTGAATTGGGAAATTCCTGCGGACGTTGGATTGGAATGTTGCGCTTACGCAGTCAAGGTAGACAATGGGTAAGTGAAGCACTCAAGGAATTGCAAACGCGATCGGAATTTAATAGTTTGGGTTTACCGGAATTGTGCAATTATTTAATCGAGCAAGGCAAACCCATTAAGGTGCTATATATTCGCGGTAACTGGTTAGATGTTAATTCTTTAGATGACCTTGATTTGGCCTTTCAATTAAAACAATAGAAGATGGGGAGGTCATTACTTATGATTGAAGCAAAGGAATTTGTCGAAGCGGCTCGTAGTTTTGGTTTTGATTGGTATGCTGGTGTACCTTGTTCTTTTCTGACGCCGTTTATTAACTACGTTATTAACGATGCTCAACTGAATTATATTTCCGCAGCTAATGAGGGAGATGCTGTGGCGATCGCAGCTGGAGCTAAAATTGCTGGTAAACATGCAGCCGTGATGATGCAAAATTCTGGTTTGGGGAATGCAGTTAACCCGTTGACTTCTCTAAATTATATTTTTCGCATTCCAATACTAGTTATTTGTACCCTAAGAGGCGATTCCAATTTACAAGATGAACCCCAACACGAATTAATGGGGCAAATCACAGATAAATTGCTGGAAACTATGACTGTACCTTGGGAATTTTTCCCCACAGATGCAGCAGAAATAGAACCAGTCTTGCAAAGAGCCACAGCTTACATGAAAAAAGAGCGTCGTCCCTATGCTCTAATTATGCGTAAAGGAACAATTGCGCCCCATGCACTCACCCGTTCTTCTATCCCTAAACGCGAAGATGACAATGACGCTCATATTCAGCAAAGCTTTTTTAACGGTAACCAAGAACAACGGATTTCCCGCAACCAAGCTTTAGCTCGAATTGTGGAACTCATCAACCCCGAAAATACTGTCATAATTGCTACTACAGGATACACGGGGCGCGAACTGTTCGCTAGTAAAGACAGTGCAAATCATCTTTATATGGTCGGGTCGATGGGCTGCGCTTCCTCAATGGGATTGGGACTTTCCTTAGCGCGTCCAGACCTCAAGGTGGTAGTCATTGATGGCGATGGTGCAGCATTAATGCGAATGGGTAATTTTGCGACTATCGGCACTTATGGCGGTGCTAATTTAATCCATATTCTCTTAGATAATGAAGTCCACGATTCCACAGGCGCACAGGCTACCGTCTCTGCGGAAATCTCCTTTGCCAAAATTGCCGAAGCCTGCGGTTATGGCGTCACATTAGCCGGAGACGACCCCGCGCTTTTAGATGTTTTATTTACCGCAGATACCAAAACTAGACCGAAATTCGCGCATCTTAAAATCCGTCCCGGAACCCTAGAAAAGCTACCCAGACCGAATCTTACCCCGGAAGCAGTTTTGCAACGCTTCATGAAACATATTGATAATTCGTAATTCGTAATTCGTAATTCGTAATTAATAAATTCAAAGTACAAACTCTTAATTTATTAATGCCCCATGCCCAATGCCCAATGCCCAATGCCCCATGCCCAATAACAAAATGATTTTACTAAATCCTGGCCCTGTTAATTTGAGCGATCGCGTGAGGAATGCGCTATTAAATCCCGATTTGTGTCATCGGGAAGTGGAATTTTCTCAGCTGCAAAGTAGAATCCGCGAACAATTACTTCAAGTTTACGATCTTGCAGGTGCTCACTGGGCAGCAGTTTTACTTACCGGTTCTGGTACAGCAGCGATGGAAGCTATGGTCAGCAGTTTAGTACCAAGAAATGGGAAATTGCTGGTAATTGAAAATGGCGTGTATGGCGAAAGGATATCCAAAATTGCCAAAATTCATGACATTAATTACATCACACTTTCCCATGCTTGGGATGCAGAAATAGATATCAAAGGTTTAATTAAACTGTTAGATGAAAACGTTGATATCACTCACCTCGCTGTTGTCCATCACGAAACTACTACTGGTCGCCTGAATAACTTGGTGGAAATTGCTGCAATTTGTCAGCAACGCCACATTCAAATATTAGTAGATGCAGTCAGCAGCTTTGGTGCCGAAGAACTGAATTTTGAAGCTTGGGGAATTACCGCTTGTGCTGCAACAGCGAATAAATGTCTGCATGGTGTCCCTGGAACATCTTTTGTCATCCTGCGCCGGGATGCACTGCCCTCAGCCGACACAATTCCCCGCAGCTTATATTTAGATTTAGCAACCTATTGCCAGCAGCAAGATAAAGGCGGTACACCTTTTACTCAATCAGTACAGACATTTTATGCTTTAGCAGAAGCTTTGCAAGAAATGGCAGAAGCAGGAGGATGGCGTGCTAGACACAGCTATTACAGCCAACTTGCAAACTTAGTCAAGGACGGTTTAGTGTCAATGGGAATTAAACCTTTACTTCCCGAAGGAAGTTCATCTGTAGTTTTAAATGCTTATTATTTACCAGATAATTTCAGCTATGAAGAATTTCACGACCAACTCAAAACACAGGATTATGTAATTTATTCTGGACAGGGAAATTTAGCCCAATCTATCTTTCGAGTATCGACAATGGGAGCTATTACCCAAGCTGATATGGAAAGATTTGTTGCTGTTGTTAAACAAATTATTTCAAAAGGACATTAAAAAGTAAAAGCAATAAATTGTTATGATGCTTGTATTTCCCAACCCTAATCTAGTCGAATGACAAATTCTAAGCGATGCTTGCATAGACCAGATCGTTTTGCAATCTTTCAAACTCTTGAGGTGTTATATGCCTATAGCTGCCTTCAATACCCATATAAACAGAGGCAATAATTTTTCAAAGTTTGTACAATGCTATATTCTACAAACAATATCAAAGCAATCTTACTGCCGATTTCATTTACAATTAAAAATAATCAGACGATAAAATCATTATGAATTCCTTTTCATCTGCAACATCACAAAATAGAAGCCAAAACAATAACGAAGTTTTAGTAAATGTTATTGTCAAGCAACGAGCTGATGGGAGAACGGTCGCCATTGTTCCAGGTTTCCCTGAATTACAAGTTGAAGCAAGCGATCGCCCTGCTGCATTAGCCCAACTTCAGCAACGTTTAGAAACTCATCTAGCTGGTGCAGAAATTGTTTCTTTACCTGTAAAATTGCCATCTACTGAACAGAAAAACCCCTGGTTAGCAATGGCTGGAATTTTTAAAGATGACCCACAGTTTGAGCAAATGCTCAAAGCTATTGAAAACTATCGATATGAACTAGACAAATCTACAGAAGATGATTTTTTGCAAGAGTAAAAGAATATTTGCTTTAGTATAAGTAAAATGACAAGATTGACGAAGAATTGTAGGGGCACAAGCATAATCTATCACTTCATTAAATGATTTTAATCATGTCGTGCCCCTACTAGAAATTACATTCTGAATTCTGAATTCAGAATTCTCTTTTAATTTCTACCAAACACACTAGTAAGGGCACGTGCCATATTTTGTGGTTGCATTGCATCCATCGCGGCGGTGGGTTCATAGCCGCAGTGAACCATACAATCGGCACACTTGGGATTACCACTCTTCTGGCCGTATTGACTCCAGTCAGTTTTTGCGAGTAATTCTTGGAAACTAGAGTAATAACCCTCGTTCAGCAGATAGCAAGGTTTTTGCCAACCGAGAACGCTATAACTTGGACTACCCCAAGGCGTGCATTCGTAGTCTTTCTCACCGACGAGAAAATCTAGGAATAGCGGATTGTGATTGAAGTTCCAGTTTTTTGCACCGGTTTTGTATGGAGCGAGAATTTCTCGGAACAAGGCGCGTGTTTGTTCTCGTTGCAGAAAATGGTCTTGGTCTGGTGCCCACTCGTAACTATAGCCAGGAGAAATCATCATCCCGTCTGTATTGAGTGTTTCCAGAAAATCAAAGAACTCTTGCATATCTTTGGGGTCAGTACCCTCAAAGATAGTGGTATTAGTGGTGACACGAAAGCCTTTAGCTTTAGCGGCACGGATAGCTTGGACGGCAATATCAAAAACACCTTTGCGATCGACACAGCGATCGTGCAATTCCCGCATCCCATCTAGATGCACGCTAAAAGTCAGATAAGGCGAAGGTTGAAACTTATCCAGGCTCTTTTCTAACAACAATCCATTGGTACACAAGTAAATGTACTTTTTGCGATCGACTAATCCCCGCACAATCTCATCAATTTGGGGATGTAGCAGAGGTTCTCCTCCAGGAATGGAAACAACCGGTGCGCCACACTCTTCCACTGCGGCGAAGCACTGTTCTGGGGTGAGGTTTTGCTTTAATATTTCCTTTGGATGTTGGATTTTACCACAACCAGTACACGCTAGATTACACCTAAAAAGAGGTTCCAACATTAATACTAAAGGAAAGCGTTTGCGCCCCAACAAACGTTGAGTCACCAGATACTTTCCGATATCTATAGCTTGTTGTAGGTTAACTGCCATTATTCCGATCGCTCCTCTTTAAGATATAGAAACACCACTGTCGGGGTGCAAAGCATTACGCCCCTATTTGCGCTCATTAACGTAACCCTGAGCAACAAACCAATCCACAGCATCTTGGAGTGCGCCATTGATGGGAGATTGGGGTAACCCCAACTCTCGGACTGCCTTGGCGGGATTGTAATACATGGGTTGTTTGGCCATGCGAACGCCATCTATAGGTACCGAAGGCAATTTCCCCAATGGTGCGAGAATTTTTTCATCAACCCAAGCAACACTCAAGGGTAACCAAGCTGGTAAACTTCGTTGGGGTGCCCTCAAACCTGTAATCTCGGCGAGTTGTTCGAGTAGTTGTTTGAGACTGAGGTTTTGATGGCCCAAGATATAGCGATCGCCAGATTTACCCTTATGCAAAGCTAGTAAATGCCCCCATGCCACATCCCGGACATCGATAAAATTCAAACCAGTATCCAAGTAAAAGGGCATTTGTCGCCGCAAAAACCGCAGTATTATATCACCTGTCGGGGTAGGTTTGATATCCAATGACCCAATAGGGCTGCTGGGATTGACTATAACTACATCCTGACCTTTAGCAGCAGCTTGTATGGCTTCTTGTTCCGCCAGATATTTAGATTTTTTGTAGTTACCCACCAAGTTTTCTAAGGGACTCTGATGTGTTTCATCAACGATTTCACCAGGCGATCCCACCCCAATGGCCGAGACCGAACTGGTATAAACGGTGCGCTCAATCTCTGCTTTTTGGGCTGCTGCTAGCACATTGCGGGTACCTATGACGTTGTGACGGTGAAGTAACTCCTGGTCTGCTTGCCACAGAGAATAATGGGCTGCCACATGAAACAGGTATTGACAATCGCTCATCTGTTGCCAGAGATTTGCATCGTTCAAATCGCCTTTGACAATTTTCACCTCCAAACCACGTAGATTTTGCAAATTGCTGCTGGGGCGTACCAGTGCTTTAACTGTGTATCCCTGTTGCAGCAGCAATCGCACCAAGTGGGCACCAATAAAACCCGTACCCCCTGTGACAAAAACCCTTTTGGATTTTGGATTTTGGATTTTAGATTTTGGCTCGATCATTCCCCTCTGCTTGAATTTTGGATATAGAAGTCATTCAAATCTTAAATTTCTTGCGGGGAAACCAATCATCCAAAATGGTGTAGACGACCGGCACAACAATCAAGCTGAGGATAGTTGAAGTCACTAGACCGCCAGCGATCGCGACAGCCATTGGCGATCGCAATTCGGAACCAGCACCAAGACCTAAGGCGATCGGTAACATCCCTAAAAGCGTGGAAGCGGTGGTCATTATAATTGGTCTCAGACGCACTAATCCAGTGTTGAGGATTGCTTCGGTGCGCTCTACACCAGCACTGCGTAGCTGATTAATGTAATCTACCAATAAAATGGCATTTTTGTTTGCTAGTCCCAACAAAAACACGAAGCCAATGAGTGAGATCATGCCAAAGTCGCTTTTGGTTATCAGTAGCGCCAACATCGCCCCTACCAGCGCCAAAGGCAAAGAGACACCAATAACCAAAGGATCTACCCAGCTTTTGAATAGCAAAATCAGTACCACAATAATACACAGGGCAGATAGAGCTAGAGTACCGCCGAAACTACCGAAAACCTCGTTCAATTTGGCAGAGTCTCCTCCCAAATCTAAGGAAACATCAGAGGGCAACACGGCTTTAGCTTCAGCTACTACTTTATCAGTAGCATCACCCAAAGACAAATCCTTGCCAAGATTAGCACTGATATAGGCTACCCGCTGATTATTCAGACGCTCAATTTGCAACACCGTGCCTTGAGAATTGGTTTCACCTGTAACTGTCACATCTACAAATCCCGGTATTTTCTCAATCCTCTCTTTAATTGCCTTCACAGCTTTGCTCAGAGATTGGAGATTTTCACCTCTTAATGCCACCTCCAAAGGTTTTTGACCGCCGCTATCGACAAATTGAATGTCTTCAACACTGGTACTAACGCCAGGAAGAATCGGTAAGGAGGAGCGCAGCTGGTCTTGTAATTGGGCAGTTGTAATTTCCCGTTCTTCTTTGAGCCTCACATAAAGGATGCCTTTGTTTGGCTCGCCCTCACGAGAACCAACGGTGGTAAATACCGTTTCCACTGCTGGGTCTTTTCTCACCACCGCTTCGAGTTTCTTCGCAACCTCAAGGGAATCGTTTAAGGGGTTGGGGATTGGGGACTGGGGACTGGGGACTGGGGACTGGGATGAAGCAGAATTTAGTCCTGCTACTCCCCCTGCTCCTCCTAGTTGTGCTAGGTCGGGGATTTTTGGCAAGGGAGCTGTATAAGCAATATTAAATTCGCCGCGATCTAATTTGGGGATAAATCCTTTAGGGATTAGTGGAATTAGTGCTATACCTGCAACGAAACTGAGTACAGCTAATGCAATGACTGTTTTACGATGATTTAAAGACCAAGCTAGCAAGTTTCTATAAGATTGGGCAAACTTTACCCAGATTTTTGCTTCGCGGCGAGGGGAGGTAGAGGGTTTTGGTTTTAGCCAGTAGATAGCCAGAACTGGAGATAAAGTCCGGGCTACTAACATTGAAGCGAGCATTGCGGCTGAAACAGTGATACCGAAGGGCTTGAAGAACTGACCGATTACTCCACCCATTAAACCTATAGGTAGAAAAACTGCTACTGCCGTCAAGGTGGCTGCTGTAACCGTCAGTCCAATTTCATTTGTAGCTAAAAGTGCTGCTTGGCGAGGATTTTCTCCATCATCGACGTGTCGCATGATGTTTTCTACATCAACGATCGCATCATCAACAATACTGCCAATCACCAAAGCTAAAGCCAGCAGTGTAATTGTCTCTAAATTAAAGCCATAAATCGCCATGACGATAAAGGTCGCCAAAATCGACGCCGGAATCGCCAATGCAGAAATTAAGGTGGCTCGCCAGTTCCACAAAAATGGAAAGATGACGACAATGGACAGCAAGATTGCTTCTAATAGAGCATCGATTGTAGATTGTGTGGCTTGGCGGATATATTCTGCTTGAGTCGCAGCTAAGGTGAGGTTGACATCTTTGAGTGTAGAACGCAGCCTTTGGACTTCTTTTTCAACTAAACTTACTACTTCTAAGGTGTTAGCATTACCGCGTTTGATTACCTGAAATGCAAGTGCATCTTGGCCATTAAACCGGACTAAGGTAGATCCTTGTTGAGTAAGAGCTGCTGCACTGAGCTTCGATGGATCTAAAGGAGTTGCAGTTGCATCGCCCAGCAGTGAAACTTTGAGGACTCCAGGTAGTTTAGCGATCGCACTTACAATCTCATCTTTGGCCAACTTAGTCAAATCTTGAAGATTCCGTGTCGGACTCTCAATGGCATAGCTAATGGCGGCTGACTCGTTCAAGTTCAAGGGAATAATTTTAGAAGTCGCTCCCTGAGGAAGAGTCACCTGCTTGAGGGCGGTTTCAACTTCTTTGGTCGATGTTTCTAGATTCGTTCCAACGGCAAAAGATAGACCAACGGCTGTTTGACCGGGATAGGTGGATGAGCGAATATTCTCCAGTCCTTCCAAGGAACGCAGGCGTTCTTCTATGGGTTTGGTGAGCTTGGTTTCTGTATCTACCGCAGTCGTCAGTGTAGCTGTAGCATTTACAACTACCACTGGGAAGGTAATATCTGGAAACAATGCATACTTCAGAGAACTGAAAGCAAGAACACCAGCGACCGTGACGGCAATCCAAAAACTCACGGTCAGCCACGAAAATTTAATCGCTACTTTGGAGATATTGAAGAATTCTCGTGCGGATTTTGAGCTAGAAAGCTTTACCATCTTGGAAAATTATCGTGCAGGTGACACAATCATTTAGTCATGCTACAGCAATCGCCTTCGGTTTGCGAGTTTTGGTCACCACCAAATGGCAATATTACTTATTGTCGCTCAAACCATGACAAAATTTTTAACACAGCATGGAACTGTAACAATGAAACTTGGTTCTGTCGAGCATAAGGAATTATTCTGTCGCAGCTTTACCGAAAGCTACACCGAATACGAGCCTGAGAATCTTCCCTGGCCAGATTTGGACGATGCAGCTTTGAGTTTCCTACGCAGTATTCCCTTTTGGGAGAAAGCTCTAGATACAGAGCGGCAAGCCGGAGCAATAGTTAGTGGTTACGCACAAACGGTAAGCGATCCCTTATTACAAGCTACCATCGCTCTCCAAGGTCAAGAAGAATTACGTCACGCTCGTCTGTTGAAAACATTAATTGACCGTTATGGCATCGAAATGCCAGAACGTCCCCCTGTCGAGATTCCCCAAAATATTGAGCCAATATTTACGCGCTTTGGCTTTGAAGAATGCCTGGATACTTTCTTTGCCTATGGGCTATTTGCCATTGCCCGTGAAGCTAATGTCTTTCCAGAGTCAATTTTCACTATCTTTGATCCCATCATAGACGAAGAAACACGCCATATTGTCTTTTTTGTCAACTGGTTCACCTATACACAAATTCAACGCGGCCAGGGATTTACCCCACTGCGGAGCGCCAAAACCCTCTGGCACTACGGCAAAGCACTCAGCAATCTGATTGCCGTCTTTGGCAATGATGACGCCAGTAGGACTGGTTTTGCTGCCACCGGCACCAACATCTTTACTAAAGACTTGACACTAGAAAAATTTCTAGAGATTTGCTTAGTAGAAAATCAGCGGCGCATGAGCAAGTACGATCCCCGATTGCTACAACCCCAATTATTGCCGAGACTTGCCAATTTCGCCCTAAGCATCCTCCAGTTAATACCCAAACGCAAACTTCAGAATATCGAGAGCGCTAGTGCATAATTTTTTACCCCACGACATAATTCTTGTGCCTCAAGGAGCAGAGTATCAAGCCGTGTGTCGTGGATTACGCAATATTACTGGTTCCATCCCAACGGTATTACCTATACCCGTTGGGATGCAGCCATTACTTCAATACCTGCAACAATCCGCAGCAAGCGGGCAATTTCTAGCTGCAAAATCGAGAGTACTGATTTTAGGTTTATGTGGCAGCTTGAGCGATCGCTACACTGTTGGTGATGTTGTGCTGTATCAAGATTGCCTTTATCAAGGACAACGACAAGAATGCGATCGCTCTTTCACAACATTACTGGGCATGGGGCATTGGGCATCGGGCATCGGGCATGGGAAAGAGGCAGAAACGAAAAACTTTTCTTCCCCAGTCACTTTAGTCAACGCCTTAACAAGCGATCGCGTCATTTCATCTGCGGCTGAAAAACGCCGTTTGGGTGACACTTTGGCGGTTGATGTTGTTGATATGGAAGGATTTACTGCCTTAGAGTTTTTTAATGCAGCTGGGGTAGCGGTGGCAATGTTGCGAGTAGTTAGCGACGATTGTCAGCACGATATTCCTGACCTCACAGGAGCGATCGACTCTGATGGTTCCCTGCGTCCTTTGCCCCTAGCGATGGCAATGATTCGCCAACCCGTAGCAGCTACTCGGTTAATTCGAGGTTCGTTAACAGCATTAAAAGTGTTGGAGAAAGTTACAAATCAGTTATTTAAAAGCTGAAATAAGCAAAGTATCTTTTTGATAAAGTTTCTTTAAATTAATTATAAATTTATTATTCACGCAACAAATTTAACTTGAGACATGAAATACTAATGTAGTAAATAAAAACACGGAAAAAATTTCTAAATTTGTAAGCTGAAATTGATTAAACTTTCTAGTTCGTGATTTAGAAGTTTTGATAATTTCCGAGTTAGATATTTATTAAATGGGCGCTTATTTTATTGGTTTAGCATAGTATGTACCGAAGAACCAATAATATTAAAGTGTTCAAAAATAATTTTTCTAACTGTTAGTAAGTAAGTCACTTACATTGTGGCATGTGTAAGTACTAATATCTTTGCGATCGCGCTGATGAATCAGCCGGATTTTTTCATGCGATCGGTTTGATGAAATAGCTCAAGATGTGGTGCGCTCGCAGTCAATTAGCATCACTAATTCAGTAATTTTTTTAAGGATGAAAACACAATGAAATTTTATAGTTTGTTCACAGCTTTATGTTTAACATCTATGATGACTATGAGTTCATCTCTTGTGTCAGTCAAAGCAATACCAAAAAATAGTTTATCAATCGTACAATTCCAATGTGTACAAAACTTTGACATGAATATAGGAAGTAGTGGTTGGTTATTTTATGCAACTATTCCTTCTGAATGTTTGGACAGTATGTTAAAAAATATTTTAGATGAAAAACAAGGACGAAAAAAGGATACAGAATTCAACAAGGTAGATATCAGCAACTTAAGAGGAACTTTTATAAATGGGGGATATCGAATAGAGGGTAATTGGAAACTTTATCACAGAAAATTAATTGCTAAAACTTTTGGTAAAAAACACTATACACCCTGGTCAGAAGATGATGGTAATTTTTATCAAGAGATTTTGTTAAGTATTGATGGTGGCAATTTAATTGTAAATCCTGGTAAAAATAATGTAAGCCGTAATAGTCAGGGTTTAATTCGGGATATTATAGGAGATTTGATAATCTATGGTAAAGACAATTTTAGAGACCAGTTTGTTGATGAAATTAAAAAGGAAATGCAAAAATTAAATGGAAAAAATATAACACAGATATTAATTGAAAAAAATGCACATAAATATATTTCTGACAGAACAAAAATAACTCAAAAGTACGCAATTAATTTAATTAACAATGCTTCTGGAAGAACTTATGGTAAAATTAGTGAGCAAGGATTAAGAATTTCTCTACGTTTGAAATAAGTATTATTTTATCAAAAGCGTGATTGCCCTCCAGAACTTACAAAGATATCTGGGGCAATCGCTCTTAGCAATAAGCAAGCATTTGTTTGGGCGATCGCTCTATCAGGATAAATACCATTGCAGATTAGTGAGATAATTTTTTGCTCTCTAAATCTAAAAATTATTGAGATAAAGACAGAACTGCCAGCCAACTAATAGCTACTTAAATAATCAATAAACAGCAAAGCAGTAATAAATATGCCTACACCACCGAATTACATTGCTTCTTTACTTATAGGCTCACAGTGGGGGACTCAAGGTTCACCAGTGACTTTGACCTATAGTTTTATGACTCAAGTTCCTTATTACTATAGCTTAGAAGCTCCAGAGAGGACTGGTTTTGCTGTCTTGGAGGACTCTCAAAAAGATGGAGCAGTGCAAGCTTTAAAACTTTGGAGTGAAGTTTCAGGGTTAAAGTTTGTTTATGATCCTAGTGGCAGTGGACAAATCCGTTTTGGAAGAGCATCTTTCGGAAATATTGAAGCCGCTCATGCTTATTATCCTTATCCTGCTCCTGCTACCCCCAATCCTGAAATCGCTGGCGATGTCTGGCTGAATAAAGATGATATTAGTAATACTAATCAAGCTTATGGTTCTTATGGCTTTCTAACCCTTGTTCACGAAATCGGTCATGCGTTGGGGCTGAAACATCCTGGTAATTATAATGCTGGCGGAGGTGGTACTGATGGCCCGTACTTAGATGATCCTAACGTAGATAGTTTTCAGTACACTACTATATCGTATAACGGAAATAGTGGCGGTACTGAGTACACAGGTAGTGATGTTTATCCTCAAACCCCACAACTTTACGACATTGCTGCTATTCAATATCTGTACGGTAAAAATAACAATACTCGTACAGGCAACGACACATATTCTTGGAACGCTACTCAAGCATTTGTACAGACTATTTGGGATGCTGGTGGTATAGATACTATCAGTGCAGTTAATCAGACTTTGGCAGCTAAGATTGATCTGAATGCTGGTTCTTTTAGTTCAATTGGCCCTAGAAGTAACTATTATAATATTGCTGCCAAGAATAATTTAGCGATCGCCTATGATGTGACAATTGAAAACGCTATTGGCAGCTCTTACAACGACACTATTAATGGCAATAGTAGCAATAATAACCTCTCTGGTGGATCTGGTAATGATACGATCTATGGCAATGACGGCAACGACAGAGTTGATGGCGGTTCTGGAGGTGACTACCTTCGTGGCGGCAAGGGAGATGACACCATCTTAGGTGGTGCTGCAACTTCTGGCGATCTCTTATACGGTGATGATGGCAACGACTATATTGATGGCGGTGCTGGCGACGATCAAGATGCAAATCGCGGTGAGGGGTTAAAAGGCGGTCTTGGAAATGACATTATCTTAGGTGGAGATGGTAATGATGCTGTTAATGGACAAGAAGGTAACGATCTTTTATTAGGAGGAGCAGGTAATGACCTCTTGACAGGTGGTGGTGGTGTTAACAGCCTGTTAGGTGGAACAGGCAATGACCTCTATTACTTGGTTTATCTCGCTCCGAACAATCCAGTAGTCAATGACTCTGGTAGCATCATTCAGGATGAATCTGGCACAGATACCTTAAACTTGAATAACTTTTCGCTCAGTCTATCTAACCTTAGCAGGGTTGGTACTGCCTTAACTATTGACCTGAACAAAGACAACAAATTCATTTTTGCTCAAGATGTCACAATCCTCGACTTTTTTGGAACAGGAAATACCAAAGGTACAGGCTTTATTGAATACATTGCTGGTCTGGATAGTACCAGTTTTTTAAGTTTAGTTGGCAACAGTCCTAAGACTGGAACTACAGGAGACGATCGCGATTTATCTGCAATCAAAGGTACTACAGGTAATGACTATCTAGGTGGACAGATAGGAAGAGATCAGATATATGGCTATGCAGGTAATGACATTCTCGTAGCCAAAGGTGGAAAGGATGAACTTTATGGCGGTACAGGAGATGATTTATATCTCGTCTCAGCAGCCGATGGGTTTAAAACTATCATTCAAGACGATGGCGGATATGATGCCCTCAATCTCAAAGATACAATTATTTCCCTGTCTCTACTCCAGAGTGGAAAAGTTGGGCTTTACAGAAGAGATGATAACAACCTATTAATCGATCTCAATAAAGATGGTTATGCCACAGCCTCCAATGACTTAATTATTAACTTCTTTTTTGACCCCACAGCAACGGGAGCTAAAGCTGGTGTAGGCTTCATTGAGAACTTAGGCAATGTATCTGGGAATGATGTTCTGAATCTGTTTAACACCTTACCCGGAGGTGGACGACCCGACGAAACTATTAACTATATTCCCAGTGCTGGCTTAGGAAACAATACATACATTGGCACAAATGGCAATGACTTCATCTACGGTGGAGATGGCAATGACATTCTTGACGGTAAAGTAGGGCGAGATCAACTCCAAGGCGATAACGGCAATGACACCATATATGGAGGTGATGGGGACGATCGCCGCCCAGATTTCACTGCTGGGCTGAAAGGTGGTGCAGGCAATGATTTGATTTATGGCGGCTATGGAGATGACATCATTGATGGACAGGCTGATGTTGACATTATCTTTGGTGATGAAGGTGATGACATTATCTTTGGTGGTGCTGGAAATGACAAAGTTCTCGACCCCAAAGGAGATTATGCAGCCTTAAAAGGTGGCGGAGGTTACGACACCATCTATGGTGGATTTGGTGATGACATCATTGATGGTGGCGACGGCGATGACAGACTTTACGGAGATGAGCTAAATCAAGATCTGCTCAATCAAACTCAGGGTGGTAATGATGTCATCTCTGGCGGTGTTGGGGATGACTATATTGATACAGGCTATGGCAATGACTTAGCTTGGGGAGGAGATGGCAATGATACCCTTTATGGTGCTGCTGGGGTAGACCGCCTCAATGGTGATGCTGGTAATGATTTCATTGACGGCGGTGCTGGAAATGACAAAGTTGTTGATTCCAATGAAGAATATGCTGCCCTCAAAGGTGGTTTAGGCAATGACACCATCTATGGCAGTTTTGGTGACGACATCATAGATGGACAAGATGGTAATGACAAGCTTTACGGAGATGACAAAGATTTTCCTGGGCGGAATATAGCTGAAGGTGGTAATGATGTCATCTTTGGAGGCATTGGAGATGATTATATTGATACAGGCTATGGTAATGATACGGGTTGGGGGGGATCTGGCAATGATACCATTTACGGTGGTGCTGGTATAGATTTCCTCAGTGGCGACACTGGCAATGACAGCCTTTATTTGGGCTTAAATGATAATGCAGTAGATACCGTTAAATATGCCTCTGGTGATGGAACAGATACCATTTATCAATTTATTCGTGGTGTTGGCGGCGATCGATTGCAATTCACAGGCATTGCTAAGATTGATGTGGTGAAATCAGGTACAAATACACAACTACGAATCAGTGATGGTCTTGTTGGTAATACAGGCTTTGCTACAGGTCAATTATTAGCAACGTTATCAGGTACATCTGGTTTTACTAATGCCGATGTAAATATTAATTTGTTTGGAGCTAATTTCTTATTTAGTTAGCTCATTTGATGAAAGCGGGACGAAAGCGGTTATTAAAGGACATTTCCGAGTAACCGCACCTTTACTTATACATTAGACTTCTTGCAGAAGTCGGGAAAAGGGGAAGGGGAAAGGGGAAAAGGTTTGGTATTTTCCCTTTCCCCTGGTTGGTGAGCTTGCCGAACCATAACTTTTTCCCACAAGAGTGCAAAAAGCAATGAAAGCAAGAGGTCTATTCTTCTCCTCGCAACAAGCGTTCTCGATGCTCATCTCCTTCCCGTCGAGTCCGCGAAACCCATTCTTGAGCATCCTCACCCAATAGCGGATAGGGTGCCATACCCTTCAAATCGCTCCACTTGCGTTTTGGTTGCGCTTGAGTAATATGTTTCTTAACACGCTCCACCAAATGCCCCATCACCGTCAATTGTTCTTCTGGAGTTAATTGCTCAATCTCGCTTAAAATTTTTTCAAGTGACGGACTCATCAACCTAACCGTTATCAACAGAATTAAATTTTAGCGTCTTTACTCTTGGATATATCCCATTTTCTCAAGGGTTGTAAGCACATAACTCTTTTTTAGACTGACTCAAAATAGGTCAGCAAGCGTATCAGTAAAGCTTAATCATACTGGCGATCGCCTCCGGTGTCACACCACTGGCAATACTTGTCGGGTTTTGGGGAAAAGGGGAAGGGGAAAGGGGAAAGAAAAAACCTTTAACCTTTACCCTTTAACCTTTTCCCAAAACCCAATTCCGAGTTAAAAATGCAAAACCCAAGCAGTATTGACACCACTGGTATCTCGATAAGCCTTGACACTGGGGTTACACTACCTGCCCAATTCCCAATAACCGCACCTTTACGGACGGACACCACTACTGCTGCAAAGATTAAAATGCCTTAACATTTCGTTACACTAAAGACATCGAGAGCAAAACAAACCTCTCGCAGTTGAAATCAAAGGTGAACGACATGAATGGCACAATTCGCGTTGGTAATCTCTTCGGAATTCCCTTCTACATCCATCCGTCGTGGTTTTTAGTTCTGGGTTTGGTAACTTGGAGTTATAGCAGCGGACTGGCGGCGCAATTTCCGCAATTATCTGCGGGATTAGCTTTGCTATTGGGATTGATGACAGCGCTGATGTTGTTCGCCTCTGTCGTCGCCCACGAATTAGGACACAGTTTTGTTGCTATCCGTCAGGGAATTGATGTCAAATCCATCACACTGTTTATATTTGGTGGTTTGGCAAGCTTAGAAAAAGAATCGAAAACTCCTGGTGAAGCTTTTTGGGTAGCGATCGCTGGGCCTTTAGTTAGCTTACTACTCTTTGGCATCGTTACAGCAATTAGTGTTACTACGCCTGTATCCGGGCCGCTAGCTGCAATTCTCGGTGTTTTGGCTGCCGTTAACTTGGCATTAGCACTGTTCAACTTGATTCCTGGGTTGCCTTTGGATGGCGGAAATATACTCAAAGCCATTGTTTGGAAAATTACAGGCAATCCTTATAAAGGAGTGACTTTTGCTAGTGCAGTTGGGCAAATCTTTGGATGGGTAGCAGTGCTTTCCGGTATACTTCCCCTAATATTATTTGGCAGTTTTGGTAACTTCTGGAACTTGTTAGTTGGCT
This sequence comes from Nostoc sp. DedQUE12a, assembly GCA_034530795.1. Classification (GTDB taxonomy): domain Bacteria; phylum Cyanobacteriota; class Cyanobacteriia; order Cyanobacteriales; family Nostocaceae; genus Nostoc. The sequence goes on along the minus strand of JAVRCH010000015.1, from coordinate 9,479 downwards.
TCTTCTTGTTACAAAATGCTGGTAATGCGGCTCAGTTTGCCAGAGTGCAAGAAAAACTCACAGGTTTAACGGCTGAAGATGCTGTAACTGCTAATAGCCCAATTGTATCTGCTAATCTGACCCTGAGAGAGTTTGCCGATGAACGAGTTGTAAGTGGAGAAAACTGGCATCGGTATTTAGTGACTGATGATGATGGACAATTAGTAGGTGCGATCGTAACTGATAACTTACGAACCATTCCTACAGCACTGTGGTCGGAAACTTTGGTTAAACAAGTCATGCAACCAATTACAGAATCAACCACTGTTCAATCAGATAAACCTCTGCTAGAAGTTATCCAACTACTGGAACAACAAAAGGTCTCTGTGCTTCCTGTAATTCGTGATAATGGTGTGCTGGTGGGAATCTTAGAAAAAGCTGCAATTATCCGACTGTTGCAAAGCCAAACCCAACCTAACCCTGCATAGTCTTCTCAAAAAACAATATTCTCTCCTCAACTCCCTCAGAATCTGAGGGAATTTTTTTATTAATTGTATCCTAATTCTGACTCAATACGCTTGGGTTAAAGGTTAATTGTACAAAATTGTGGGTTTTACCAGACGCGACGCCAGTCGCTACAACGGGGGGAACCCCCGCAACGCGCTGGCTCATAAATCGCCGTCTCTACAAGTGTTTTGGTCTTATCTGAACTGTATTGAATTCTGACTTGCATAATTTATCAAATCTCTGGCTTGCAGGACTATAATTTGATTTTTGAAAAAACTCTGTACAGATCGAAAAGCCTGATTCCCTAATCCCCATTTCCTGCCTAAGTAGATAATTTCAAAAATCAAATATGATTCCTATAGTTAATTTTTTTGCAAAGATTTTTTCTGAGATATCAAGTATATTCCTAGCAAAGATAGACCCGCTATTGTTGCAGGTTCTGGTATTGTTTTAAGTTTGGCATAAACAGATGTTGTAGTTGTGGCTCCTTCAGGTGCTTGAATACTAAACTGAGGAACACTTGGATTAAAGCCTGTTAGCTCAAGTGTGTATTTATTACCTGCAAATGTGAAAGTTTTGTAGCTCAAGTTTGTGTCTATGAATACAAAATCTGCATTTTCTTCTGGCGGATTTGTTGGGGTATTCGCTGTATTCACCAAACGGAAGTCGAAGTCAAAAGCTTGGTTGATTCCAACGGGAGAGTTGAGGGATAGATTAAGATTTAAAGGTACAAATTCAACACTTGTGCCTTTAAGTACTGTTTCGTTAAAGTAGCTCAATTCACCTATTTTAAATATAGAGTCGGTGTTTCCTGAAAAGGAACTTCCATTAAAAATTAGTTTATTTGGAAGTGTTGATGGTGGAGAAGGTTGACCCCAAGTAAATGTGTTGGTTCCCACACCTGTAAATGTGGGGTTGGTATCAAGGCTTCCTGGAGTCGGTACTCCCCATGTGCCACTGGAGATACCAGAAAAAGAAAAAGCTTGTGCTTGACCACAGAAGCCGAATGCTGTGGTCGCAGTCACAAAAAAACTAGATACGGCGGTTGCAACAACTAAACTTTGCTTCATAAACTTAGGTTTCAATTCTCACGCTGGAGCTTCCTTTAGTAAGTCTCCTGTCTACCGTAGTAAATTTACGCAAAATGTGCCAACATCTTTTTGTAGTTTTCATGAAGTATTAATATGTATTTTTTTAAATCTTATTGAGTAATTTATATTTATTAAACCTATTTTATGGATTTCGCAAACATTTCTGAAATTTGTAATTTTGATTACATATTTTTTAAGCAACAACTAAATTGACTATTTTAGCAGTTGTCAATTTAATATCAAGTTTGTATTTGATAAAATAATAGCAGAGGAGCAGAGAATTCATAATTTTGAATTATGAATTCTCTGCTCCTAATTTTGGAGTTGTGAATTGTGAATTCACTTAGGGTGCAAGGGCATTACCACGAATTAAGCTGGCAATGGTTTTGGCAGTAATTTTTAATTGGGTGATGGGATTAGCTGGAACAACGGTTTTGTACAGATAGCTATCGAATGTTAGCCGCTGTACATCGAGGTCGTCGCACATTTCCACGAAGGCTTCGCGGGTGGCGTCAGAACGATAGAAGACGGTTTGCAGAATGTCCAAGACTTTGTAAGTAAGTCCGTATTTTTTATCCCAACGCTTCAAGTAAACCTTGAGATCGTCTTCTGTGGGAATGCGGTTTCCATTGTTAGATGCTTCAACAATGGTTTCGGCACACATGCGGCCAGATTTAGCAGCAAAATAAATACCTTCGCCAGATGACTTGGTAACGTAACCAGCTGCATCTCCCACCAAAGCGATGCGACCGACAACACGACGGGGACGGGGATGTTCGGGAATGGGGTGGGCTTCTACTTTGATGATTTTACCGCCTGCCAGTTTCTCGGATGCACGGGCGCGAATACCAGCTTGTAACTGTTTGATGCTGGCTTTGTTAACGTGCATTGTGCCAGTACCGACAGCTACGTGGTCGTATTTGGGGAAAACCCACGCGTAGAAGTCTGTGGAAACATCATTACCGACATACATTTCCGCAAGGTCGTTGTAGTATGCCATTTTGTCTTCGGGTAAGCGAATTCGCTCTTGGAAAGCGATCGCATAATTATAATCCCCGGCATCCATTTCTTTGGCAACCCGCGAATTTGCCCCATCAGCCCCAATAATGGCATCAACTTTCAGGGTTTTGGCAACACCTTCTGCACCAGTTTCTGTATGGTCAACGTAATGGATGGTGTAGGGATCGGTATTGTTTGCTGGTATATCGAGTTTATGAACAGTGGCATTAATTAAATTTGCACCCAGTTTTGCCGCACGATTCCGCAAAAAGCCATCTAGGACTTCCCGGCGGCACATTCCTATATATTCTTCTTCATTTACCAAATTGATATCAACCTCGCGGTTGGAAGGCGAAATCATTTTCATCTTCCGCACGCGGCGATCGATAATCTCTGGTGGTAAGTTAAATTCACCCACCATACACAGGGGAATAGCGCCCCCACAAGGCTTTGCATTGTCTAGCTTCCGCTCAAACAGGTAGGTTTCAATCCCAGATGAAGCCAATGTTTCAGCGGCAGATGAACCAGCAGGGCCTGACCCAATAACAGCAACCCGTAGTGTCAAAGGTCTTTCTCCCAATCTTCACATTTACCGAGAGCATACTACCACGGTCTTTCGGCTGATTTGGCGCTTTACCTCCAGGTTTTGACTGAAATGCAATATTCCTTAACTTTTTGATACAAAAAGCGAAATTGGTAATGGAAAATTTTGGTTCAGGGAGAATTTACTAGTATAATTTTTTGTAGCATAAATGAAATATTAATCTGAACCATTAATACATTATTTTTCACAAAGGTCTTTTATGCCTGAAAGTCTTGAAAACAGTTTCCTCGAAGAAGTTCGTAAGCTGAAGCAGAAGAAGAGAAAACGCATAGTTCGGATTGGGGTGCTTTTGCTGCTTGTGGGTATCCTGAGTACGTTTGTATATTTGTTTTTTCAAAGTTTAGCTATCAGTAATACAACACTTTTCTTCAGCATTGCCGCAGTAATTTTTATTTGCAGTTTAATTGTTTTTATTTTTAAGAAAAAAACATCTCTAGTTCATTACCAATCCGATACACAATCTTTATTGTTTTGGCAAAATAATATTTTTAAACGGATTAAACCTAAATATTTATTAGGCTATACATTACTAATACTAGCCTTAATCTATCAAACCAATCCGTATCTATTTAGCAATACAGTTAATGATTTAGTTAATAGTATAGTATATAAACCTACACCTCCCGTATTAAATTCACCTTGGCCGTGGCAAGATAATGCAAGGATTGAGCCAATTATTGCCAACATGCCATCCGATGTAGAAACGAGTATTGAATCTGTTGCAAAATATATTATTCAACATCAATCAGACCCATACTTACGAATTAAAGCCATACATGACTATGTTATTAGCCGGGTTACCTATGATTTAGACGTGCTGAAAACGGGTATACGACCTGCTCAAGATGCTAAAACTGTTTTTTTAACTCAAAAAGGAGTTTGTGAGGGCTATGCTAATTTATTCATGGCATTGGGACGAGCTATAGGTGCGGATGTTGTTTATATCAGAGGGAAAATTCGTCGAGACTTAGCGCCTGTGGAGTTAATTCCTAAGGTGGTTAGACTGGTCAATTCCGATTATGATTGGACAAATCATGCTTGGAATGCAGTCAAAATTTTAGATAATTGGCAATTAGTTGATACAACCTGGGACGATCGCGATTCTAGCGAAATGGGATTTTCGTCGTATAGTGCAGAGTATCTCACACTTTTGCCGCAAGTAATGAGTATTAGTCATTTTCCTGACCAATTAGATTGGCAACTCTTACCTCGTCGTCAAGATTACAATACTTTTGAAAATCAGCCGCTTCTAACGCCTCAATTTTTCATTGAAGACCTAACGCTAATTTCACCAACTGAATATAAAACCAATGTTGAAAAAGTCGCTGCAATTAAAATTGCTAGTTCTCCAAATTACCGCAAAAAAATTGTTGCCTTCTATACTAAAGTACAAAAATCTGAGTCTTCATTTTGGGAGTTGCCAGGATCTGTAAATTTGCTAGAAGATAATCAACAGACCCAACGAAAACTACAAAATATCAAAAAATGCGAGAGTCAATGGAATGGAACCAGAGAAACTGAAATATCCTGTAAGTTTGCAGAATCAGGAGATTATGAAGTTTATGTGTTAAGTCTTGGACAAAAAGTTAGCCTCCTGGGTCAACTAAAATTTCATGCTCTACTGCGCTAGAAGTCAGAATTACCTGAATCTTATTTATCTAAAAATAATTAGTATGGTATATGTAAGACACAGTATTCCTAGCAAGGAACTGTAGATTTAGTTGCAGAGGTATAGCAGCAGTGGGCATTGTAGTTGAAAACGTCTCCAAACAATTTGGGAATTTCAAGGCAGTAGATCGAGTCAGCTTAGAAATTAAGAGTGGTTCGCTAGTTGCGTTGCTTGGGCCATCGGGATCTGGTAAATCTACTCTGCTGCGGTTAATAGCAGGTTTAGAAATGCCAGATAGTGGCAAAATCCTGCTGACCGGCAAGGATGCGACATACCAAACTGTGCAAGAGCGAAATATTGGATTTGTGTTTCAGCACTATGCTTTATTCAAGCATTTGACTGTGAGGCAGAATATTGCTTTTGGCTTAGAAATTCGCAAGGCAAATGCAAAGAAAATTAAAGGGCGTGTAGAACAATTGCTAGAATTGGTGCAATTGAGTGGATTAGGCGATCGCTATCCATCACAACTTTCTGGTGGTCAAAGACAACGGGTAGCATTAGCTAGGGCATTAGCAGTAGAACCGGAGGTCTTACTGTTAGATGAACCCTTCGGGGCACTTGACGCTAAAGTCCGCAAAGATCTACGGGCATGGTTACGCAACCTCCATGACGAAGTACACGTGACTACGGTTTTCGTGACCCACGACCAAGAGGAAGCAATGGAAGTCTCCGATGAAGTTGTGGTGATGAATAAAGGGCGAGTGGAACAGGTAGGAACGCCAGCAGAAATTTATGATAATCCTGCCACTGCATTTGTGATGAGTTTCATCGGCCCGGTGAACGTATTGCCTAGCAGTTCGAGGATTTTTCAAAGTAGTGGATTTGATACACCCCATCCCCAAGTATTTTTGCGTCCACAAGATGTGATTTTAGAAACTAGTGCTAATGGTGCTACTACACCTGCTATAGTCAGTCGTTTGATACACTTGGGTTGGGAAATTCAGGTAGAATTAACTTGCGATGATGGGCAAGTAGTGACGGCGCATTTAACACGCGATCGCTATAATCAATTAGAGTTAGAACCAAAACAGCGGGTATATGTAAAGCCAAAGGATGCCAAGTCCTTCCCTGTGTCTTATTCAATTTAAAATTTTGTTAGTTTTTTATAGCAGGGAACAGCCAATAGGCTATAAGCAACAGCCGAAGAAAATCTCTTATGTTGGGATTTTACAAACAGTTTATTTCTTAAACTTTGCTTCAACTGCTATAACGCTCAAAACCCCAGACTAATATCAAGTTCGGATAATCACTTATTATTAAAATTTTTCGGCGTCCCCGCGTCAGTCCTAATGATAAGTCTTCACCCGAACATGATATGAGAGCTGAATTCCACAGTTATTAGTCTGGGGTTTAATTAATAAAAATACACGATAGCCTGCGAGTAGAGGGAGGCTAGGTAGGTGAGGTCTGTCGAATTGACGTTAAACAATAGCCTCTACTGATTCGATTACACTCACTAGCTGTTCAGCCGTGTACGGCTTAGTTATATAGGCATCAGCACCTTGTTTCTTTGCCCACAAGTGATGAATTGCCTGATTTTTACTACTACAAATCACAATAGGTATTTTCTGATTAGTCGGATTTGTTTTCAGGACGCGACATAATTCAAATCCACTCATTCCCGGCATTTCAACATCAGTAACAATGGCATCAGGTTTTTCTTCTAAAACTATTTCTAGAGCTTCTTTAGCGCTAGTTGCCTTAATAACATTATAACCTTTATCTCTTAAATAATAACTAATTAATTCCAATTCTTGCCGAGAATCTTCCACAACTAGAATAGTTGCCACCCAGTTAATACTCAAGCTTCAGTCTCCTGAAAAATATGTTAACCAAATTTAGTTATATCTATTAAAAAAATTAAACAATATGCTTAAATATGACTTTTAATAAATCTCCTTGGCTAAAAGGCTTGGTTAAATAGCCTGAGGCTCCAACTATTTTGGCTTTAGCTCTATCTATTAATCCTGATTTGGCTGATACCATAATCACAGGTGTATTTTTAAAATATGAATGTTTTCGCAGCAAAGAACAAAGTTCATATCCATCTAAATTAGGCATGGAAATATCCAAGAAAATTATGTCGGGTTTTGTCCGGATAATCTGCATTAAAGCTTTGAAAGAATCGCTGACTCCGACAACAGAAAAGGTTTGTTCATCTAAATAATTTTGAATAGTACTCAATACCGTAGGACTATCATCAATACAGAAGATTTTGTAAACTTTTTTCTCAGCCGGAGGTTGTACAACTTGCTGATTCGTATTATCAGTACTATTGAAAATGTTTGTTCCTGATTTATTGCCGTTGTGCGGTCTGACAAACTTTTGTGTAGTGTTGGTTTGAGACTGCGGCTGATTTTTTCGCAAAAATTGTGAAGGTTGTGCAGGGGAAACTGTCGATATCTGGCTATTAGCTCCTACCCTTACGGAAAAATGCTCTCCCTTGCTTCTGGGCGATTGACATCGTTCAACTAATAAACGAAGATTCAGATGACAAAACTTTGGCATATCATCCAAAAAGCTTTCAGGAATAAATTCATAACTTCCCTGTTCTAACCTCAAAAATGAATCCAAAACTTCTAGTGCTAATTGCTCTATCAAAATCGCGGCTTGAGAGGGACTGATATATTTTTGATTGACTAACCAGCAAATAGCCAGATAATCTGGATTTGGTATTGCTTGATTTTCAATGCCAGTTTCAAATATCGCTCGTAGTTGTTCGTGAATTCCGCGAGGAAGAGTAGAAATTTGCTGACTTAAGCGTTGCAAATTTCTGTAAAGCGGCTCAAACATTTTCTCTGAGTAGCAGGCATAAATCAGTTTACCTTCGTCTACATATATTGACCAAGAACCTGAGGCGCTAAATACTTGCAAGCAACCAGTAACGGACTTACTCGTGATTTTTTTCAATAGAGATAAGGGCTGGAGTTTTTGGAAAAATCTGTATCTACTAATCGGAAGTGTCTTCATCGGGATGGCTCTGGAATAAAATTAATATTTGCAGGCGAAATCGGTGAATTTCCTTTTGGGAATTCACAGCGATATTAATTAGAAGCACTGTTGAGATAAATATAGCGGTGACATTTTAGTTAGTACAGAGATTCCACACCCCCCAACTCGTAATTCACCAATCTCTGCTAAGCTATATGCACGAATACAAATCAATCTATGTTAATGCTATTGCTCAATAGCAAATTGACCCGACTGTTGTCAGGAAATAGTATGTCAAAAATTAGATTGACTTTCTGTATCTTTCGCTAATCTAGCCGATCTAACAGTAACTCAAGTGCGACGCATAGACCATTGGCTCTCGCCCATCAGTCGCAAAAATATCACTGTTATCCGTATTTTAAAGTTTAAAATTACAAGTAATCATTGAGGAAATAAAAACCTGAGCAACTTGCTGGAGGTAACTTTTATCAGAAGTTTATTCTTGAGGTGAACTTCATTTACAAAAAGTATACTTTAAAACTCAGCATTTAATCAGTTCAATATATTACTTAGATTTGTGATTGTAGAACTTTTCTGTATGGGCGACAATAAACGTCAGGTGCGACCAAAGATGAGTTAGCTGATAATTGACGCCATGATGGTGTGTAGTCAATACGGTTCGGATAAGCATTTTTCATCTCTGATGTGGGCTGGGAAAAGGGTAAGGGGAAAAGAGAAAAGGCTTGAAATTACGCTTTTCCCTTTTCCCTTTCCCCTTTAACCAAACCGTATTGGGTGTGTAGTGACCAGAGGCGACTGACTCAGCACAAGGGAATCTCTTCATAACTACTGCAAACGGGTTCTAGTGTTGTGTGGGGATAAATAGTCACTCTGGAGGATTTTAAGTGACACATTCAAAAACTGACAGCGAAATTGTGGAGCTGTGGTACATAGCTGAAAAATAGCGATTTTTAGCTAGATGGTAGATCGCAAGTAATGTACTCACTAAAATTTAGGTTACTATAATTTTTCAAGAAAAATAACAGAAATATATAAACTTCATGAGAAATAAGTAAAGGAAATATGAAAATTAATTAATACCATTGTCCAGACTATTGTTATAAATATTTATTTTTTGGAATGTCCTGAAATCCTGAAAATGTATAGTAGAAGTTAATTTGCTGGAAAAAATTTGCAATTATTAATTTGTATTATTTAATTCAATTTATCAAAAACAAAATAATTAAAAAATTAGGTTAAAAATATTACAAATATTCAGTGGATTTCAAAAAAATTGAAGTAGACCAACTAAATATAAAATCTAGGTATTAAGCGTCATATCTGGAACGTTAATGATTAACAAATTATATTTTTATACACGCCTCTGAGGGAGAGTAAAAGGCTTTGTTAGCTTGTTTTGTGATGTCAATATATTTAGCTGAAATGTCTGCGTAGCAAGACTTATCAGAAACTTTTTGGTTTAGCGATCGCAATTAGTGATTTGGGAACAATAAATTCAGAATTCACCAAAAAGCAGTATGAGCGACACTCTTATTATTGTCAATATTCCCGGATATCGCATAACTGAAGAACTCTACAATGGTTCCAGAACCGTAGTTTATCGAGGGTATCGAGAGATTGACTCCTTACCAGTAGTAATTAAACTACTAAAAAATCCTTATCCCACCTTCAATGAACT
>JAVRCH010000014.1:0-21660 GCA_034530795.1 Nostoc sp. DedQUE12a | reverse complement strand
ACAGCAGTTTGCAACTAAATGAGGTACACAATTAGAGAAGTAAAGATAAAAATTCTTCTTCTCCCTCCTGCCTCCTGCCCCCTGCCTCCTGCCTCAAAACCAGTCAATTTGTACCTCATGCAAATGAAATCTGCTGTATCTCCATCACGTCGCAATTTACGGATCGCAGTTCGTGTTATTGAGTGTAGGGAGTGAGTGCGATCGACAAAACGCAGTAAGATATTAGTGTCTATGAGGTAAAACACTGCTAAGGATGATCCTCATAAATACTTTCACGAGTTACAGCATAATCTGATAGTACAGGTAAATTAGCTCCAATAGACACTGCAAATTCTTCTATTAACCGGTCTGCGATTACTTCAAACTGCTCATCGTTAACTTGACCTTTGCGGTATTGGTCTTGAAAAATTAATTCTTGAAGATATTCACTGACTGAACCATAACCGCCTTTAGCAACTTGTTCTTCAACAAAAGCTTTCATCGATTCAGGTAACGAAATCTGAAAGTTGGTCATACCTTGAGAGTTCCGTTGAACTAGTTTTATGTACTATGTTACCAAGGCGATGTCTACGACCGGCTACACCTACGCAGTAGCTTTTATGCAAACAGTAGAGTCAGTTATTTACATTATCTGAAAAATATGTAGCTGAGGATTGAGAGTTTTTCACAGCCAAGATAGGTTCTCCCTTTACTCCTCCACGGGTAAGAGTACAAATTTTATAAAAGTTTTCACACTCAAAGATTGCCAAAACTAGTTCTTTTCCTGTTTGGTAAGACGATGGTAAAGATTTACCTACCTCGCATTTCACCTCAGTTTCATTGTCACACCACTGTAATTTCCAAATACGCTTTTCGGTGATTGGTGCTTGGACAGACTGAGCCAGAGCGTTATACACCTGCTCGGCTTTCACATCGTCCTTGGCTGCTGGAACAAAAAACTTCATAGGCTTTGCTTACAAATAACGTGGGTTTCATTAGCACCAGCGTAACGCACTATTTATTTTGAGAGTCTAGTGTGTGTATGTGGTCAATGAGAAACTATTTTGCCTACCCTGCTGCAAACTCAGTAAACTTCCGTTTGTAGGGAGCGTGAAAACCTAAAACAATATCTTGTTTTGGTACTCCAGCAGTCACTAATTCATTAGCTACTCCAACCTCAGTTCCATCTCGCTGAATCCAAATTTTGCCATCTTTAATATCAACATGGATGATGCAACCATATACCCGCCTCAGTTCTTCCCATCCCAAATGAATAACTTGGTAATGGTCGCGGTCTGTATCAAAAATTAGCTGTATTTCTGTATCATCGTTTGAATGGTGAATTGAATGACGTTTGAGGATTGTCTGTACTAATTCACGGTAGTTTATTCTTTCCATAGTAAAACCTCTTTTTTAACTGGTTCAAAAATTAGAAGCTTGAGCCTATGTTCAGCAATTATCTCTTGAATAAACGGCCGAACAAAAAAATCTTGATAAATATCTTCAGAAATTGCCAAGTATAAAACTCTATCAGGGTGCTTTTTCCGTAATGCTGAGCGGTACGTGAGCGTCTGACCAAGAGCTACATAAAAATCACTAATTTCCGATGCACCAATGAAAGATTTAATCTCAACCGCGATTTTTTGACCAGCTTTTTGAGCAGCTAAAATTCTTTCTGCTCCTAAGTCTACATAAAATTCTATTTCATCAACTTTAATCGATAGAGGGTCATGGGTAATTGTCCAATTATCTTTTTCTAAAGCTGAACGAACAGCATTATGAAAAATGTCTTTAGCTGACATAAGATGATTATAAATATATTCACTGGCAGTTTTTATTGGTAGCAACTAGAAAACCCTTACTAATCTTTAGCAACACCGATATCAACTCTCCATTTTGTCTATTCCTAACTACTATAAACTCGCTATTTCGCATTTGTAATTCTGCCGGAATCATTTCGGTTGGTAACTCCATCGGCAGATACCATCTACTATTGCTAAACTGGGAAAGACGATAACCGTAATTATATTTGGTCTTAGAGAACCAAGAACTTGAACTCAAATCTTATCATGCATTGTATTTGTATTTTAAATATAATGAACACTTCATTTATGTACAAATAATACAGCTTTTGACTTATTTATCTAACAGATTTAAAATTTATTTGCCAATACAAAACTTACTAAAAATCCTGTCTAAAACTGATTCTGTGACTTCTTCTCCAGTAATTTCTCCCAGTGCTTGAATTGCACCTCGTAAGTCAATTGTCCAAAAATCAAGAGGTAATTGCTGCTCAATTGTCGCTCGTACTTGTTCCAAGGAAATTTTAGCTTGAGTTAAAGCTGCTGCTTGCCTTTGGTTAATAGCTAAATCCATATCAGCAGCTTTAACTTTACCTGCTTTTACTATCTCTAAAATTGCTGTTTCTAAAGTATCAATTCCTTGATTTTGGGCAGCAGAAGTGAAAATTTGAGATTTGTGATTTGGGATTTTAGATTGAAGATTTTGCCTTTGGTTTTCTTCTACTAAGTCAATTTTATTAAATACTAGAATTAAAGGACGGTGCTGCACTTGTTCGTAAATTTCTTCATCGCCTTGAGTCCAACCTGCTGAAGCATCAATGGTCAATAGAACTAAATCAGCTGCATTTGCCGCACGGCGCGATCGCTCGACGCCAATTTTTTCTACTTGGTCTGTTGTTTCCCGAATTCCCGCAGTATCTAGCACCTGCACGGGAATTCCCCCCACAACTAACTGGGATTCCACCACATCGCGGGTTGTACCGGGTAAATCTGTAACAATGGCGCGATCGCTCCGGCTCCAAGCATTTAATAAACTCGATTTACCAACATTCGGACGCCCCACAATCGCCACTTTTAACCCAGTGCGTAACAACTCACCTTTGTCTTTGGTCGCCAACAACCTAGAAATTTCTGCCGCAATTTTTTCAATTTCTGATATAGTCCCTTTATCATCCAGCGGAGGAAGGTCTTCCTCAAAATCGATTCGAGCTTCGATTTCTGCCAAAATATCCAAACAGTTAGCGCGTAACTGCCGGATTGGATGAGCCAATTTTCCTTGTAAACCAGCTAAAGCAGTTTGGGCAGCTTGGGGCGATTTAGCTCCCACCAAATCAGCAATGCCTTCGGCTTGAGTCAAATCCAATCGCCCATTCAAAAAGGCGCGGAGGGTAAATTCTCCCGGTTGAGCCAATCTTGCACCATTTTCCAAACACAGTTGTAACACCTGCTGCACTGCCATAATTCCCCCGTGGCAATGGAATTCCACCACATCTTCACGGGTGTAGGAACGGGGTGCTTTCATGATTAGCAACAAAGCTTCATCTACCAATTGTTGCGTCTGGGGATGGCGGATGTAACCGTAGAGAATTCGGTGAGTTTGCCAAACTTGTCGCCCTGGTGTGTGGAAGAGAGTTTCGGCGATGGACATTGCTCGATCGCCAGATACCCGCACAATACCAACACTACCCTGTTGGGGGACAACAGCAGTGGCGATCGCGGCTATAGTTCCAGTAATGGCAAAGAGTTCGGACATCAGCGTTTTTTATTAAAGTTAGGAGTTAGGAGTTAGGAGTAAAAATCATAACTCATAACTCCTAACTGATAATTTATTAAATGGTAAGTATTTAGACCGTTGGGATAGCAACGGGCAAGGTAAAATTTATGTTGAAGGTAATGTTTGAGAGTAAAGAAGTTAGGAGTTGAAATTATAACTCATAACTTTAAAAGAGAGGAATTCACTGTGGAGCAAAAAATTGACTGTGCTGTAGCTTGTGTCAACGGCTGCGTTTTAGGGGATAAATGCCCCAATATTGAGTTTAGAGAAGCAGCTGCCAAATTTGTTGAAGAGACTTCTTTAGACAAAATGTTGGAAATGGCTGAAGAACGTCTGCGGAAAAAAATGATGGAACCGCCAAAATGGGTTTTTCCTGAAGATCCTTAGTGTCCACCATTTTAGCATTTTTACAGCAATTAAAATTGCCCTGTGCTTCTACATCCCGTGATTAAAAGTACAGTGGTTTACATCTTTCTATTTGACTCGATAATTCGTAATGTGCGAACAAAAAAATGGAAAAGTAATTAGAATTAAATTACTTTTCCAAATGTTCGATTAAGCTTCACAGATGTTCTCATAACTCCATTACTCGCTAATTTTTTCTCGATATTTTTCTGATGGTAAAACTGAAGTAGTCAGAATTAGTCTTGAAAAAATCAAGCTTTGAAATGGTGGTTTGGAATGTGATGTCATGGCTAGGAGCAAAAACCTTTTTGGAACTGCTCACAAATTCAGCAGTGCTCCTCTACTCTTAAACAAACAGCATATCGTAAAAAGCCAATAAACTATTAGCTAATAGCTAATACCATACCCTAAGCTACTATACCCTAAGCCACTATACCCTAAGCCACTATGGCCTAAACCGCCATACCCTAAGCCACTATACCCTAAACCGCCATAGAATGAACTACCGCCATAGGATGAACTACCGCCTCCATTGAGCGTTTGTATTTCCTCATTGCCTATTTCATTGAGAAAACTTTCAGAATCGTCAAACAGTTCGTAACCAACAGAATCCAGTTTGGAGATTTCTATATTAGGCATTACGGTTCCTCTGTTATATAAGTGTATTGCACTTAAAAGCAAATCAGGTTAGATTCCATCTACCCTTAAATTTGATGTTTACAAATTGAAGTTGGTAAATCAAGGTTTGGTAAGTGGTTAGTTAGACATAATTAATAGAATTTTATCTTTACATATTTCCATCTTGGAAATTAAGTTATCAACAAATAGATTTTCTCCGTCAAAATAGTTGATATTCAAGAAAATAATCGAAAATAATAGCTCTCTCTTTTTTTTTAATTTATAACAGTGAGATATTATAGCGTTTCCCAGTTAAGTGAAGTACAGATAATAGTTTGAAACGCAGAGTGACGCGGAGTAAAGCGCAGAGGTACGCAGAGATTTGTACCTCAGCAGACTAGGAAACGCTATAAAGATTCTATTTCATTAAATTGGTAGCAAAAACTAAAATATGAATAAACTGATAGACATAATTGCTTTAGTTATGTCTCATCAAAAATAAATTGTAATTACTTATACCAGTATTTTTTGTTTTACCCCTAGCTTTTTCCAAGAGGCAAAATTGCTCTAAATATCTAACCCAAGCACCGTTAACTCTGGCGGATGTTCAACATTAAACTGATAATATATCTCTCGTCGTTCTTGCGGTGCAAGAGTTAATTGCCATTCTAAAATACCCATTTCACCAAGTTGAATTTGCGGATTAGTGCGAATCAAACGCACTTTAATTTGTTCGTTACGGCTAACAGGTAATTGCTCAGTTACTTTCAGATTTGCTTGTTTATCAAGTAAGTTAGTAATTATCAACCGATAACTATAAGTAATCCGGCGCTGGTTGCTAATTAATCTTTTATCTACCAGACGTTCAACTAAATCGCGTTCAATTTTTAAACCTTCATCAATCCCTAAATTGAGTTTAAATTCTTGACCTGGTGCAATATTTTCTAACCCAGTAGCACCAATAAAAACATTATTGCGGAAAATATTCGCTTTGCCTGGTAACAAAGTTGCACCGTTGGGACTATTTTTCACATTCGCTTGCAAATAAGCAAAACTTACCAAGCGCGGCATTGCCACATAATCAAAGTTACAAGGATAATCATCATTAAAAATTGTTGTTTTATGTGGTGCGCCATCACTGGGAATGTTACCGCCACCATTTAATTTAAAGGTAACTACACTTCCTTCTTTTGATACTTCTGCTGCAACAATTTCTGCTGGGATGAGACTCTCCTGTGCAACTTCGTCTTCTTCTTGCAAATCCGCCCTGGCAGCAGGAGCAGCTGGAAGTGGTATGCTAGGCAGCAATGGTGGCTGAGTTGCTAATAGTTGTCGCGCTCTTAGTGGACGTGGGCTATCAATATACCAAGGATCGAGTTTGGGTGGAAGCGTACCTAATCCCGGTTTTGCAGTAGAAAGGGTGAGATTTGCATCAATCCAATCTTCGCCACTGCTTTGAGTAATTTCTGCAAGGTAACTCAAATGTACGATATCGCTCGTGGTGCTAAAGCGCAAGTCATATAACGGAGTCCAACTGGCGCGATTCACCAAGTATGATAGCTCTAATTCAAACTCGCCTTCACCCGTAACTTCAACTGCTACAACTAAGCTCAAACTTTCTTTAGGATGCGGTGTTTGAATTTTTTGCAATGAGGCGTGGAGTACTTGCAGTTGTTTGTCTAATTCCTGTTGTTGAGCTTTGCATTCTCCAGATGCGATCGCATATTCACTATACTGGCTTCCAATAAAGTTGAGAAAGTCTAATGTTTCGCTCAGACTCAGATTTTTTCGCGACAAACTCTGCGAAAAAGGTTCTTCTGTTTTTTCACGTAAGCCTTCGATAAAACTAGATTGCAATGCTAAAGCATCGATTTGGGCTTGTAAATGGCGTTTTTCTGCTTCTAATTGCTGAATTTGCCTGGTCAAATGCGCTACACGTTCTGCCACAGGTTCAGTAGTGTAAATGCGATCGCTACTTACTCCCTGCAACCGCACTCCCACCGTACCCGTACCGCTAACCCTCACAGACTCAGTTTCTAGAGTCACTGGCACTGGGGTAATTACTAATTCCCGTTCAATTCCTGTTAAAGAAACTACACCTCGTCGTGTAACCAATGCTCTATCAGCGTAGACTGTGACAGCTACAATCTCGCTTTCTACTGTTTTGCGCCAAGACTGTATTTCCGGGTTAACCACCGTGAGTTTTCCCCCATTTTAATGGTTCTGCTGGTTAATTTTTAATGTTTCCTGGTCTAGCCGTCAACCCCTTTCAGGAATTCAAAATCAAAAATCTGATAATAGGGCATGGGGCATTAGGTATTGGAATTAGTCTTTGAGGGAGATGAACAAGTCCCTAATGTTCTATGCCCTATACCTCGTACCCAATGACGCCAGTCGCCACCCTGCGGGAAGCCGCAAAGCGTCTACAAATCGGGAAACCCGCCCACGGCGCTGGCTCCCCAATGCCCAATCAACATTTATCTATGAGTTGCTTCAACCGCACTATAACTATAAGTAGCGTTTTGCTCTACGATGTCTTTTGCCGCAGCCAGCAGATAATCATAATAAGCACGAGCAACAATAGATAGTTGTTTACCAGATGGGTAAACCATGTACCAATTTCGGTGAATCGGGAAGTGTTGGACATCTAAAATGCTGAACTGTGAGGCGTCCAACAGTAAAGTATGACGAGATAAAACAGAAATTCCTAAACCACCAACGATCGCTTGTTTAATTGCTTCGTTACTTCCTAATTCCAGCTTAACTCTTACCTTCACCCCTTGTTCGTCAAATAAGCTTTGCACGGCACGACGAGTTCCTGAACCTGGTTCCCGCATAATAAAAGGTTCTTCAGCTAGCCGATGTATCGGAATATTTTTTTCCTGAGATAAAGGATGATTAAGTGGCGCAAAGACTATTAAAGGGTTTTCTAAAAATGCTTGGCAAGTTATATCCATATTGTCTGGAATTTGACTCATGATATATAAGTCATCCAGATTCTGAGACATCCGTTCCAAAATTTGTTCGTGATTCGTCACTTGTAACGAGATATCAATACCTGGGTAAAGTTCGCAAAATTTCCCTAACAAACGTGGTATAAAATATTTCGCTGTTGTAATCACTGCCAACTTTAGTTGTCCTTGTTTTAGCCCTTTTAAATCTGCCACCTTCATTTCAAACTGGGCTATATTATCAAAAATCTGCCGACAAGTGGCAAATAATTCCTTTCCTGCCTCTGTCAAATACAGCCGTTTTCCCACTTGCTCAAATAATGGCAATCCTACCGATTTTGTCAGTTGCTTAATCTGCATAGAAACGGTAGGTTGAGTGAGAAATAATTCCTCAGCAGCACGAGTAAAGCTACTGTGCCGTGCCGCTGCCTCGAAGACTTTTAACTGGTGCAGCGTCGCTTGATTCAAGGGTAGTTCTCCTGTAAATAGCGATTCATAGATATATATCTAGTATTACTGAACAGTTGCCAATGATATAGCGATGGTTATAGAAGGTCACGAGTTTTAATATTATAGATAAAACTCTATTATCGCTATTAAAAGAAAAATATTTGACTTATGGATTCAAGAAGCTATTATCAGAACAAATAAGAAAAGCGTAAGATGCCTTCTAGCTAACGATGAATGTTGAATTAATGGATGTGGAATTTTCACATTTACAATTCATCATTCATCATTCCATATTTCTTCTGCAACTTTTGTCGGCAGCTTAGTTAAATCTGGTAATCTTAACACTTCGATTTCGGCAACTTGCTCTTTTTCTTTAATATTCACTGGCAAGTTTAACGGTTGGGTTTGTTCTATCCAGCAGCTTGCTAATGGCAAAGTTTGTTCCATTTCGTCTAAGGGTCGGGGAATCACCATCACTGCATTTAATTCCCCAATGCGTTCTGCCTCATACATTCCTGCTTCCACTGCTACGGCAACATTGGCTACGGAACCACGAATAATCGCTGTACACAAACCGCCACCAATTTTTTCATAAGCTGCCAGATGGACATCAGCAGCTTTGAGCATGGCGTCACACGCGCCTACCATCGCGGGAAATCCTCGCGTTTCTACCAAACCAATCGCTTGATTGCTCAGACGGCTGTGAGTGCCTTCCTCCATCAATTTAGTGAAACGAGCTGTGATGGGAAGCACTATATCTAAGTTGGGATAAGGTCGTGGAATCACCAAGCTAGAAACCAACTGACCAAATTGTTCGGCAGTTTGTACGCCTGATTCCACAGCCAGACGCACATCAGCAATTCCACCCCGGACGATGGCCGTACAATGACCGCTACCAATCTTTTCATAGCCAACGAGGTGAACTCCAGCAGATTTGAGCATCATATCCGCCGTCCCAACGATCGCCGGGAAGCTGAGGGTAGAAACTAAGCCCAAGGCAGTATCCTTGAGGTCGTCGAAATGACCTGATGAATGCATAGAACTCATAGACCGTTGATTAAATGTTTCCATGTGAATTTTCCAAGATACGGAAAAAGCTGACAACTTACAATTAACACTTACTCGGACTAATCGTCAGAGTTTGGGTCGCTCAAGGATTGTCTATGGGGAAACAATGTGGTCAAGAGTCTGTGTATGCTGCCTTGCCCATAAATTTGAGTCCCGAAGCTATTGGGAGATTCTGTAGGTGCCTCACTGGGGTCTTCTTGGACGGCTGGTTCCAAATTAGGTTCAGCCTCATTAACAGGCTTAGGCGGTGGAGGAGACTGGCTTTCACCAGTAGCGGGAGATTTAAAGAAAGAAAGCGATCGCCCTTTTAACTCCACAAAAGCTGAAGCGGAGAAGTTAGTTGAGGAAATTAACTTTTCTTCACCTTCCCCTAAGCCATTATTGTTTCCTGCACTTGTGGCAGGTGGGTTATCTGGGGATGAACTAAGTTGGTTTGTTTGATTAATTTGCCGACTGGTGTCTCCCAGAATCGAACCAGGTGGAATTACTTGTCCGGGTTCAACTGAAGTATTAAAAACTGTCGTTGCTGAACCAATGCAAGCATTTGCTCCAATTTTGCCCTTGCCAACCATCAAAAACCCGGCTCCCAGGTTTGCACCTGCTTCTACCTCTAGGGTTCCTTCATGGACTTGGAGAATCGATCCCATGCCAATACATACCCCTGGGCCAATGATGATTTTGCTGTTTGCAGCTGCTTGGAGTATTACCCCAGGTGCGAGTACCGCGCTTGGATGAACAGTCACCTCACCACTAATGTAAGAATCAAAGTTATTGCTGAGGCGCAGTGGCGGCACAGACATGGAAATTTTAACCTCAGAAGCCAGAAGAAATTAGAGAGTTAGGAGTTAGAAGTGAAGAGTGAGGAGTTAGTTAAAAGTGAGGAGTTATAAATTTTAAGTTTAGAGTTATGAATTAACAATATTTTTCAACTCCCAACTCCCAACTCCCAACTCCCAACTCCCAACTCCTAACTCCTAACTCCTAACTCCTAACTTCTACGGACGTTGAATGATCGTTTCCAGTACCCGACGCTTGGCTTTGGGGTCAATACCAATCAAGCGTACATATTCTCCTTCATATTCGGCGAGTTGCGCTTCTACAGATGCGATCGCTTCTCTTTCTGAAGAGGCTTGAATTTGACCTGTACTAGTCCAAGAACCTGTACGGAAACGTCTTTGGTCTACGTGTTCGACGCTAATTTTATATCCTCCAGCCAACAGTTGTTTTAGCTGGTCTACTACTTCGGAATTTAAACGAGTACTGGTAGCTGTTGCCTTCGCCGAAGACCCGCTACTGCTAGAAAATGATGATTTCTGACTACCACTACTAGCACTACTAGAGGAAGCTACTTGACCATTTGGACGTTGAATGATACTTTCTAGCACGCGCCGCTTGGCTTTGGTATCAATACCAATTAAACGCACATATTCCCCTTGATGGTTGTCTATACACTCTTCTACAGCCGAAATCACTGCATTTGCCGAAGTTGCTTCAATTGGCTTGCAACTACTCCAAGAACCAGTCCGGAAGCGGCGCTCATCTACGTGTTCAGTGCCAATTTTATAACCACCAGCCAAAAGTTGGCGGATTTGATCTACAGTTTCATTGCTAATTTTGCCACCGCCAGAGCCGTTACTACTATGACCATTATTGCTACTGTAGCTGCCATTGCTAGAACTAGCAGGAGCTTTAAAGGTGGTGGCAGGTTTGGCTTCACCATCAGGACGTTGAATGATGGTTTCTAACACCCTGCGTCTACCTTTGTCAATGCCAAACAGGCGGACGTATTCGCCGCTGTGGTCTCTCAGACAGCTTTCTAAAGAAGCGATCGCTTCACCTAAAGATTTTGGTTCGATTGGCTGGCAGCTAGTCCAAGAACCTGTGCGGAACCGTCTTTGGTCTACATGTTCCGTGCCAATCTTATACCCTTGCTGTAATAAATAGCGCAACTGCTCTATTGTTTGGGCACCTAAGCTATTACTCGCCACGTCATTACTCCTTTCCAACTCTAAAACTGTAATACCATTACCTGTATAAGATTTAGCAATTTCATCCCGAATCGGCGCAATACATTTTATATCCTCAGCACAGAGATAACCAGCTCGTAGTGCCTGATTAATCCCAACCACATGATGAGCGAATTCCTTATCCCGATCTTGCACGTCTGGCAAGCGGTCAGCTTGCTGCTGGCTGGTAATTATTGCTCCTGAAGGTATATACTTACCCGGTGGAATTTCTACATCTTGAATTAAAGCGTGCATCATCACGATGCAACCTGCACCTACCCTGGCATTAAACACCGTGGAGCGAAAGCCAATGAAGGAATTGTCTCCAACATAAGCTGGCCCATGAATTAGAGCCATGTGGGTAATGCAAGCATTTTTGCCTATCCACACCGAGTATTTGTCTTGGTCGTCCCCAACTACTCGACCTTGCTCCAACCCATGAATTACAACGCCATCTTGGATATTAGTGTTTTCACCAAGATAAAAAGGTGTGCCTTCATCCGCTCTAATCGTAGTCCCCGGAGCAACGATTACATTTGCACCTATGCGTACATCTCCAATTAAGTTGGAAAATTTGTGTACAAAGGCAGTTTCATGGATGTCAGGTTCGGCTAAATTCCTTGACCACGGGGTTGGGGGTGCCGCCGTGCTGCGGACTACCATCGCGAGATTCCTCCTGAATTAAGTTATGAGTTATGAGTTATGAGTTATGAGTTATGAATTATGAGTCATGAGTTATGAGTCATGAGTTATGAGTTTTAACTCTTCACCCCTAACTTCTCACTCCTAACTTCTCACTCCTCACTCCTCACTCCTAACTTCTCTAACCGTTGATTATCTATATTGATCTTTTTTGCTGTAAATTACGCGGTCTGCAACGTGAATGGTATCTATAATCGCTACCACTGCTGCATCTAACGGACGCTTTTCATTGCCATCAACTTGACGAGCGGCACTGCCACGACTGACAAGCACCCACTCATCTACTCCTGCCCCTACAATATCTGCTGCTACTTCATACTGTGGCAAGATGTTTCCGTTTTCATCCACCAATTGTAACAACAGTAGTTTTACACCTCTAAGACTTGGGTCTTTTTGGGTGCTAACTACTGTGCCGCGAACTTTGGCAACTTGCATTACAAATTATGGTCTTCTACCAAAAGGACGAATTGCATTCACATTTTCCCGGAATTGCTCTACGTCTTCTGTATAACGAATTGGCAGGACGTATTCTAAGTTTTCGTGAGGACGAGCAATGATGTGAGTAGACAGTACTTGTCCGCCGTTGACTCGCTTGACAGATTCAACTCCTGCGGCCACAGAAGCTTGAACTTCCGATACGTCTCCCCGCACAATTACCGTCACGCGACCACTACCGATTTTTTCGTAACCCACCAGAGTCACGCGAGCTGCTTTCACCATCGCATCAGCAGCTTCCACTACTGCTGGAAAGCCCAGCGTTTCAACCATTCCTACTGCGATCGACATTAGTTTTAATCCCTATTTAAAGATTTAAAGTTTTAGCCTTGGACACAAACAATGCTCAAAAAACAAGAAAAGCGTTAATTTCTTTGTTTAAACGGCTTTTAGGTACGGAACTGTTCCACAGCTTCTGTGTAACGTATCGGCAAGACATACTCTAGGTTTTCGTGAGGACGAGCAATAATGTGTGTGGATAACACTTCACCACCATTAACTCTTCTGGCCGCTTCCACGCCAGCAGCTACGGAAGCTTGGACTTCCGATACATCTCCCCGAACTATCACGGTGACGCGAGCGCTACCAATTTTTTCATATCCTACTAAAGTGACACGGGCAGCTTTCACCATCGCATCAGCAGCTTCCACTACTGCTGGAAAGCCCTTCGTTTCAATCATTCCAACTGCAATTGGCATCGCAGAACTCCTACAAAATTAATCCAATCGGTACTGTTATTTGAAATTTTTGACGGGGAGAGCTTGATCTTAGAGCTAAGAAAACACTTCCAAATTAAGCATAGGAAAGCTTGGCGTCCCTGGCAATATAAATCACTATAATAGTTTATGATAAAAAAGTTTTAAAAAACTTAACAAAAATTTATCTGTGCCCATGAGCAATTAAATTTAACTGATTCCTAGAGCAGCCACTTATGCTTTATAATTTCTTTATTACATATACAAAACGAGATTCATAGCCAAGGCTAATCCGATGTGGGAAAGGACAAGCAGTCGCTGTATGTTTTGCTGTCTCTATCTTTCCTTGATTTTTGCTACATCTACAATGACTAGGTAAAAAACATATAAGTTTTTCAAATATATTGTATAAATTACTTTGGTCAAAGGTAGAAATACAAATGTAAAAAGGTAGATGATGTTAAGGCAAGTAAATACTTTTGCTTATATGAAGTTATATGTTACTGACCTTTAACAAGGTAAAATTAAGCAAAAATACCCCAAAATTTTAGTTTAAACAATAGTAAACAAACATAGAGGTTTTGGCAAATTAATTTAATTAAATTAAATAGTTGTCCGAAAGCTTTTTTAAAATTAAGGCTGAATCGTCAAGGGAAATTTAAATGAGTCAATTTTTATTTTTAACGAGTTGGTTTGTGCCTTTGTATAGCTTATTCGGCGCAATTTTGACCTTGCCGTGGGGATTGGGAATAATTCAGCGGACAGGGCCAAGACCTGCGGCATACTTCAACTTGTTGACGACCTTTTTGGCTTTTGTGCATAGCTTGTTTGTATTTAAAGATATTTGGGATAGAGAACCACAAAATTTGCTGGTTAGCTGGTTCAAAGCTGCCGATTTAGACTTATCCTTTGCCTTGGAACTCTCACCAGTGAGTATCGGGGCAACAGTTTTAATTACAGGCATAAGCTTACTGGCACAAGTTTACGCCTTGGGTTATATGGAAAAAGACTGGTCGTTAGCACGTTTTTTTGCGCTGCTGGGATTTTTTGAAGCAGCGCTGAGTGCTCTAGCCATCAGTGATTCTTTGTTGTTCAGCTATGCCCTTTTGGAAGTCCTGACACTTTCGACTTATTTGCTGGTGGGGTTCTGGTATGCTCAACCGTTAGTAGTGACAGCAGCGCGAGACGCGTTTTTAACTAAACGGGTGGGAGACTTGTTACTGCTGATGGCTGTTGTCACCCTTTCCACCTTAGCTGGCAGTTTGAACTTTTCCGATTTATATGAGTGGGCACAAACAGCTAATTTAAGCCCAATGGCATCAACATTATTGGGATTGGCGTTAATAGCTGGGCCTGCTGGGAAATGTGCCCAGTTTCCACTGCACCTGTGGTTAGATGAGGCAATGGAAGGGCCGAACCCCGCCTCGGTAATGCGAAATTCGTTGGTAGTAGCTGGTGGTGCTTATTTACTATTTAAACTGCAACCATTGTTAGCTCTGTCGCCAGTTGCCTTGAATGCTTTGGTAATCATGGGCACGGTAACGGCCATTGGTGCAACATTAGTATCAATCGCTCAAATAGACATTAAGCGAGCCTTATCTCACTCTACTAGTGCATACATGGGGTTAGCGTTTTTGGCAGTAGGCTTGCAGCAAGGTGGTGTAGCTTTGATGTTGTTGTTAAGTCATGCGATCGCCAAAGCATTATTATTTATGAGTTCTGGTTCAGTGATCTTAACTACCCAAAGTCAAGACTTGACAGAAATGGGCGGTTTATGGTCAAGGATGCCAGCCACCACCACTGCCTACGTCGTCGGTTCCGCAGGAATGGTCACACTCCTACCACTGGGAAGCTTTTGGGCAATGTTAGCATGGGCTGACGGTTTTGTAAGTATTAGCCCTTGGGTGATTGGAGTTTTATTATTAGTCAATGGCTTGACAGCATTGAACTTGACCAGAGTATTTAGATTAGTCTTTTGGGGTAAACCGCAACAAAAGACCCGGCGTACTCCAGAAGTTGGTTGGTCGATGGCATTACCAATGGTGACTTTAACAATATTGACTTTGCTTCTACCGCTGATGTTACAGCAATGGTATCTGCTACCTGATTGGGAAAGTATCAATTGGTATGTAGCATTAGCGTTGTTTGCTTCTACAGTAATAGGAGTAGTTGTAGGGTCTACAATTTATCTCCACAAAGCCTGGTCAAGATCGAGAATCCTGGCATGGAGATTTTTCCAAGATTTGTTGGGTTATGACTTTTACATCGATCGCATTTATCGAGTCACCGTCGTGAGTGCAGTAGCGCTGCTATCTAAGATTTCTGCTTGGAGCGATCGCTATTTGGTTGACGGTATAGTGAATTTAGTTGGGTTTGCCACGATTCTTAGCGGACAAAGCTTAAAATACAGTATTTCCGGACAATCCCAAGGTTATATGTTGACCATCCTAGCAGTCGTCAGCATTCTGGGCTTTTTCATTAGCTGGTCATTGGGTTTATTAGATAAATTGCCTTTTTAGCAGTGCTGAGTACAGACGCGATTCATCGCGTCTGTACAAGAGTTAGGAGTTATTCTCTCTCATCCCTCCCATCCCTTTACCTGAAGTCTATGCTTAGTGCTTTAATTCTAGTGCCCTTGATTGGCGCAGCTTTAATTGGTTTTTGGCCCTCTGGCATTAGTGGGAAATTTGCCCGTCGGGTAGCTTTGGTATTTGCGATTATTGTTTTCTTTTTGACAGTTGTACTAACAATTCAGTTCCGCCCTGGAGAAGTCAGTCAACAGTTTGCCGAGTCTGTTCCTTGGGTAGATGTCTTAGGCTTGAACTATAACCTGGGAGTAGATGGTTTATCTTTGCCATTGCTGGTTTTAAATGGACTTTTGACTTGCATTGCCATCTATAGTAGCGATGAATCCCTTGGGCGTCCTAAATTGTATTACTCTTTGATACTACTGTTAAGCGTCGGGGTAACTGGAGCTTTCTTAGCACAGGATTTACTGCTATTTTTCCTGTTTTACGAATTGGAGTTGATTCCCCTGTATCTGTTGATAGCGATTTGGGGTGGTGCAAAACGGGGTTATGCTGCAACCAAATTTCTCATTTATACTGCCGTTTCCGGAATCCTGATTTTAGCAAGTTTCCTGGGCATGGTTTGGCTGAGTGGTTCCTCTAGTTTTGCACTAGAAACCTTGAATGCCAAGACTCTACCTTTAGCAACACAACTTTTACTGCTAGTGGGAATTTTAGTAGGTTTCGGGATTAAAATTCCTTTAGTTCCCTTCCATACTTGGTTGCCAGATGCTCACGTTGAAGCTTCCACACCGATTTCCGTACTGTTGGCTGGGGTACTGTTGAAGCTGGGAACTTACGGCTTACTGCGATTTGGTATGAACTTGTTACCAGAAGCTTGGAATTATGTGGCTCCTTGGTTAGCAATTTGGGCAGCAGTAAGTGTATTGTATGGTTCATCCTGTGCGATCGCCCAAACAGATATGAAAAAAATGGTGGCGTACAGTTCCATTGGACACATGGGCTACGTGCTGATAGCGGCGGCAGCTGCTACACCTTTAAGTGTGTTGGGTGCTGTCATGCAAATGATTAGCCACGGCTTGATTTCTGCAATGCTATTTTTGCTGGTGGGCGTTGTGTATAAAAAAGCAGGTAGCCGGGATTTAGAAATCATCAGAGGACTACTGAACCCAGAACGCGGTATGCCAGTAATCGGTAGCTTGATGATTGTGGGAGTGATGGCCAGCGCAGGTATACCAGGAATGTTGGGGTTTATTTCTGAATTTATAGTTTATCGCGGTAGTTTTGCAGTTTTTCCAGTACAAACACTGCTGTGCATGATTGGTACGGGTTTAACAGCGGTTTACTTTTTATTACTTGTTAACCGCGCTTTTTTTGGACGCTTATCTGCACCTGTTGTCAACTTACCACGAGTGTATTGGAGCGATCGGATGCCAGCTGCAATTTTAGCCTTGCTAATTGTGATTTTTGGCATCCAGCCGGGTTGGTTAGCACGGTGGACTGAACCAACAATTACAGCAATGGTTAATACTCAAAATGTAGTAGCAACGGTGTCTTTGGATAAGAGAATGGGGAATGGGGAGTAGGGAGTCGGGAGATGGGGAGATAGGGAGATGAGGAAGTGTGGGGAGATGGGGGAGTGTGGGGGGATGGGGAAGTGTGGGGAGAAAGAGAATTTATGCCCTCGTCTCTTCCCACACCTCCCACACCTCCCACCCTTCCCACACTCCTGTTTGCCCAATGCCCAATGCCCCATGCCCTATAATTTATGGAGAACTAGCAATGGTAACTATTAGAAATAAATTTACAAAGGAACCTTTACCTGAGTTTATTGAACGCCTGCAAAAAGGAGAGGCTTTACTCATCGATACTCCCGAAAATGTTGTGGAAGTAGTTGGTATTCTCAAAAGCTACGGCGTAGTTTTAGATGCCTATTCAATAAATTTGAATTACATTGCTGAGCATCAGTTTTTAGTATTTTTCCCATTTTTTAAATACTTTAATGGAGAAGTATCTTTTCAAAAATTACTTCGTCACTGGTGGCACGATCGCATTAATTTTGAATATGCTGAGTATTGCATGAAAGCCATGATGTGGCATGGTGGCGGCGGTCTAGATGAATATTTAGATACGAAAGAATTTCAAGAAAGAGCGCAAGCCGTAATTACAGCTAAATTTAAAAATAATCCCTTAATTTTAGGTATTAATCAACTCTTTCCAGACTTTTTAACAGAACAGTTACGCGTTTCTGCTTACTACACTGGTTTAGGCCAATTTTGGCGAGTCATGGCTGATATTTTCCTCAGCTTATCAGACCGCTACGACAAAGGCGAAATCAAATCGATTCCCCAAGTTGTAGATCATATTAAAGCAGGGTTAGTGGAAAGTGCATCTAAGCCAATTACCTACAGCGTCAAAATTAGGGAAAAACCCTATGACATCATTCCCAAAGACGTTGGTTTGACCTTCTTGGCAGACACAGCAATACCTTATGTAGAAGCCGTTTTCTTTAGAGGAACACCTTTCCACGGCACAGTTTCATACAACGCTCAAGCTTATCAAATCTCCCCAGATCAAAGTCGATTCCAGTATGGAGCATTGTACGCCGATCCTTTGCCCATCGGCGGCGCAGGTATTCCTCCGACCTTGTTGATGCAAGATATGCGTCATTATCTTCCAGAGTACTTGCATGAAATTTATCGTCGCAGTCTCCGAGGTGAAGATGATTTGCGAGTGCAAATTTGCATGACTTTCCAAAAATCGATGTTTTGTGTGACCACAGCAGCGATTTTGGGACTAGCGCCTTATCCTATAGATACCAAAGATCCATCTGAAGAAAAAGCTAATCGAGTTTATTTCGCAAAGTGGATGAGTCGCTTGGAAACTTCCCAGTTGCTAGAGGTGAATAAATAGTTGACTTTTAGTCAAAATTATGCATCTGGTTCAATGCCGAGCGATCGCAATTGTGCAGCTAAGCGTTCGGCTCTTTGATGTTCTTGCTCGGCTCTTTCTTCCCCCGTCAACAACAAATTACCTTGTAAATCCCACCAGCGTAGCCAAGGTAATTCCATATTCTGATATTGTCCCTGCCACAGACCTAACTCCACCTCTAAAGGAGGTATTGGATAATGTCCGCGTTCGTTTGCTGGTAGTAACTGATATTGTCCGCCAATTAATTCATAAACTTCCACGCTGGCTTTATTCACTTCATAAATGCCGTAGAAGGGAGGACGAATCACCTGCTCGTAAATCCAAAATTTCCCTTTCCAAGGAGTTTGATCTCGCTCCTGGCTACCATCGCCAGAAACAAATTCCAATACAATTAATGGGGCAATAAACTCTCGCCATAATACATAAGACCTCCGTGTTTGCCCATCGAGAGTAGGCGGTACATTGCCTACATAGAACCAATCTGGAGCTGCGGCACCTTTTTCTGGGGGGTCAGTCATCCGCCAGTAGATACCGCTATCTTGACCAATGCAGTAATGCCCATCAGGATGACGTTTTTGCAATATCGGTTTAATTGAGTCCGTTAAAAGAATACTTTGGGGATGTTCCTGAAAGTTTTTCACAAATGTGCCATCAGACTCTGGTAGCTGCGTGTGGTCTGGGAAAGGGGTGAGGTCAGTGGGGTTGATTGTAGAGGTCATAAAGTTACCTTTGCACTAGCTAAAGGTTGTTTTTAGTTTAGCAATAGAGGGAGAAAAAAGCGTAGGCGTAGCTCGTCATAGACATCGCACCAGTTCTGCCAAGCTATGCTCGGCTCTCTTGTGTGAGAATTAATCTAAGCATTTTGGGAGTTGCAAAGATGGCTTGGGTAGCTGGCGATCGCTTGCAAGGTGGAAAATACACTATTGAAAGAGAGTTGGGAAGAGGACGCTTTGGCATCACCTATTTGGTAAGTAATAGGAATGGCGATCGCTTTGTCATTAAAACTTTAAATGATGACTTGCTAAATTCCCTTAATCAATTGGAGCGCGAACGGCTCAAGACAATGTTTTTGCGGGAGGCTTTAAAGCTTCAAAAGTGTAAACATAAGTATATTGTGGAGGTATTAGACTCCTTTGAGGAAGCAGAGTGTTTGTGTTTGGTAATGGAGTATGTAAATGAAGTGAGTTTGGCTGACCTGCGTCCACCAACTCTTTCAGAACCAGATGCACTACGTTACATTCAGCAAATTGGAGAAGCACTGATAGTAGTACATGAAAATGAACTGATTCATCGGGATGTGCATCCAGGAAATATATTGTTGCGGAAGCGAGAGGGACAGCTAGAAGCAGTGCTAATCGATTTTGGTTTAGCCCTAGACTTTGACCATATCTTAACCACAAGCCGAACTAAGGAAACTTCTGATGGATTTACGCCTCCTGAGCTTTACGCTAGAGGTACTATAACTCGTGCATATAGCGATATTTATTCACTAGCAGCTACTCTGTATAAACTTCTGACAGGAAGAACACCTGTTGATGCAGTAAAGCGCAAAGTGGACGGCGAGCATTTAGTGTCTCCAAAAGAATGGAATCCTCAGATTAGCGATCGCACCAACGACGCAATTTTGACAGGGATGAAACTAGACCCGAAACAGCGTCCTCAATCAATGCGCGAATGGCTTGATTCTTTAGGGTTAACTGTGGAAAATTCTCAGCCTTCAGTAATTGTAACATCTAACACCAACTCAAATTGGGAGCGAAACATCCAGTTTTGGGGAGTGGTGATAGCAGCGATCGGAGTTTTTATAGCCTTACTTGCAGCCATACCTTCTTGGATTTCTATTTTCAACCCATCTCCATCTTCCAATCAACCTTCACAGTCTCCCAGTCCATCATCTACCAAAACACCCTAGATTTAGCTCAACTTTCATTGTGTGTTGTACAAAATTCTGGAAAACTGTATTATTTGTGAAATACAGTTAAGTCATATAAAACAACCATCTCCAGCTTTTTTAAAGTGTTTTAATTACGAATTACGAATTACGAATTATTTAGAGGTTTTCATGCCTTGGACAACTGGACAAAGATTGCAAGGTGGCAAATATGTAATTGATAAAATCCTGGGGCAAGGGGGATTCGGGATTACTTATAAGGCTTTGCATGTTGAGCTAAACCGGACAGTTGTCATCAAGACACCCAATGAACATCTCAGCCATGAGCCAGAATATGACAAGTATATAGACCGATTTATCCAAGAAGGTCGCACACTGGCACGCTTGTCTCAAGACCCACATCCTCACATTGTGGGAGTAATTGACCTGTTTAAAGAAGGTACAACCCACTGTTTGGTGATGGATTTTGTCCCAGGAGAAAATTTATTTGAGACAGTGAGACGCAGGGGAGCCTTACCAGAAACAGAGATTGTACCCTGTATCCGCCAGATTGGGGAAGCTTTGATGGTGGTACATCAAGCAGGTCTAGTACACAGAGATGCTCACCCCGGTAACATCATGCTGCGGACTAATGGCAAAGCGGTTTTGATTGACTTTGGTATTGCTAAGGAACTTTTGCCTAAAACTTTGAGTTCAACAGGTAACGCTGGTAATCATGGATTTGCACCGTATGAGCAGATGACTAGGGGGAGTCGAGAGCCAACTGTTGATGTTTATTGTTTGGCAGCTACACTTTATTATGTGGTAACAGGTCAAAACCCCACAACTTCTTTAGTTCGTAGGCTTCATGATGTTCCTCTAACTCCACCCAAACAAATTATTTCAGGCATTAGTGACCAATTAAATCAAGCAATTCTCAAGGGCATGGCGCTGGAGGCAAAAGACCGCCCTCAGTCAATGCAGGCATGGTTGGCAATGTTAGAAGCACCAAAAGCAACACCTCCACCACCTGTTGAGTCAGTTCATAGAAAAGAAGTTGTTCGTTCCAAAGCCAAGCTAAACTTAAAGCCGATTTTAGATAAACCAGCTACTAAATCACTTAGAGTTATTCCCTGGGGCTGGTTGGTTGGTGTATTACTAGGCTACCTATTGATAGGCTACTTATTAGCCGCCTCTAACGCTGCGTACATAGTTTGGGCTTGGGGTGTGGCTTGGGGTGTGGCTTGGGATGTGCCTTGGGATGTGCCTTGGGCTGTGGCTTGGGGTGTGGCTTGGGCTGTGGTTGGGTTTGAGGCTGGGTATGTGGCTGAGGATGATTATGTATATTTGGATTTGGATTGTTATATTTATATTTATTGTTTTTTT
>JAVRCH010000013.1:0-23946 GCA_034530795.1 Nostoc sp. DedQUE12a | reverse complement strand
TTTCCATCAATATTAAATCCTTGCTGTGTAGTCTTTTTGGATATTTCAAAAAGATAAATTCCTGTGGCTTATCTGGATAAATATGTGGTTAAAGTAACTAAGCATATAAGATATTGATTTAGCGATCGCTCTCTCGGTGGGATCATCCCACAAAATCGCATTGCTCCCTTAGATGCTTACCTGTTTTAACAACAACGAACCAATTGATTACACTAATAACTGTTTCTAAATCAAAGGATAAAGGCACAAAAGGATCGATGGGCTTCATGAAACTTAATTAACTTTGCCAGTGGATTTACTTAGTTGGACAGTTTTGAAGATAAATTAAGCTCTGACAGCTTGACTGTGATCTGTCCAATTTCAGCCCTTTTTATTCACTGCTGAACTATCTTAATACACCTCATCAGGGTTGCGACAGTTCATCGCTTGATGCGGTTTAAGTATATTGTACTATGTACAAACAAAAATCACTGAATTTTAAATTCAGTGATTTCTTTCGCTCTGGTCATTTTTTCCCAAAACATAACCAATTAAATCTCCTCATAGCAGATAACACCTTGGCGTTGAGAATGGGAACGAGTTCTGAAATATCCGAGTAGTTGAAATGGCGTTCCCTGAAAGGGTTGCTGTAGGCATTGCTACTCGTTCAACTTAACCAAAATCCCATCCACCCAAGCGATACCCCACTGGGTAAACTTTACAAGCAGTTTCTTGATAACAATCCTCAAACCAGGATCATCCTGCCAGCACTTCAGCAAAAACTCAAACCCAGGATTCTCCTTCAATAGCCCTGCCATTTTGAGTTTATCCATGCGCTAGGGGTAGTAGTGCGAATGGCACTAAGAAAAAGTTGATAAAATATACAAAGCACTTAGAAAAAGTAAAATTTGGAATGATGAGAAAAAGCTAAAAAAATTAATAAACTTTTTGCCCAAATTGAAGCACTTCTAGAAGAACAAAACAAAGATGCTCCTTCTTTACAGCAAGGTAGTCTAGTCTCGGACAACTCTCTGTAAAAGGTAGTTAATGGCTAGAAGTAAAATCATAGACACTGTAAGGATTAGAGAGTATGTTAACTGATCTATAGCGTTTTCTAGTCTGCTGAGGTACAAATCTCTGCGTACCTCTGCGCTTTACTCCGCGTCACTCTGCGTTTCAAACTATTATCTGTACCTCACTTAACTGGGAATCGCTATATAAAGACTAATATAACCAGAACTGTGAAAATTTTGATTTAAGAGAATTCTGGAAAACAGGATGATAGGGCAAGCGATCATTCAACAGGTAGATACAAAAATCTCCTTCAATGGCAGCCAAGCCCTCGGTTTCGGCTTTAAAGCTTGTCCAATTTGGGTAGAAACTGTTGGTGGAGTTTCAAGATTTAAGTTGAACCCGAATACAAACCAAAGTGTAGCCCTTAGAGTCCCCACAGAATCTGCGACTGAAACAACTTTAGATGATGAAAATGAGTTAACGCCAGTTTTGATTGCTCCCAATCAATTGATAGAATTGGCATAAACTGAAATCGACAATAGCAAGCGATCGCTGTTGACTTAACTTATTTAAATAATGCCTCAGTATTTGTCAAAAACAGTAATTATACTTCATCAAAACAGGCAAATAGATAGCCAAGTCGCCAGCGTTTGAACTTTCCTGGATCGCCCCATCCTCCCCAAGGTAAATGTCCTTTAGGAGCTTTGAGGCTAAATAGCACACTATTGTAATCTCGCCACTTGTAGTCTTCTTTGCCATCTACAGTATATTTCATTCGCCATCCTACATAGTCACCAAAAGCGCGAAATGTTTTCACGCCTGAATGGGGATTGCCGTTAATTTCTTTACTCTTCCAAATTTCATTTTGAACACTGAACCCAAAATGGCTATTGCTATGGGTTCTCCACAGGTTATCGATAGTTTTCAAATCCTCAGACGGGAATTTTTGAATATCTTCAACATCCAGGTATTGTTTAGCTTCACAGTCAGCAATCGTCAGCATAATAGTAAACGTTTCTTGATCTGCTTCCTTCCAACGTCCTGTTTTCAAAAGGTCTTCCAATCTGGTGTAATCAAAGGTCAGTCTTTTCCTCTTTAAAACTGGTTTCAAATGTTCCTGAATGGTTCGACTTTCACCAACTACATCAACTGGTATTAATTTCCGATTGCCTATTGTATTCTTATGTATAGCAGTTTGAATAGCAACACAACCTAGCTCGTAGGCAAATTCAATCGACTTTCCTGCCCCAAGAGCATCGTAAAAGCCAACGGCAAATGCGATCGCCGCATCATCTCGAATCTCCTGGTTCATGCCAATGACATAATTAATATGCTGCACAATTGCATCTGCCTGAACCTCAGAATAGCAAGCATTTAACAATACACATTCAACACTGTTAGCAAAAAGCTTAAATAAGCTAGATAGCGCTTGGGCACTAACAAATTTTGGCAAACCAGCTATATCTTCCAGAACTAGTCCTGATTGTCCTTCTCCATGACCGCAGAAATGAACAATCTGAGGTTCAATGTCAAGTAAAGCGCGTTGGATGTCAATTGGACGGGCAGCAACTCTAATTTCCAGTTTAAACTGCTCACGGAAACGCGATCGCTGAATCGCTTCTTCAACATCCCGTATTTCCTGCTCCAAGCGTAATCGAGAGGTAGCAGGAGGATTAGCGGCAATAATTAAAATTTTTTTCATTGCTACCCAACTCAGTTTGATTTTCGGATATCGTTGCCGACATCACAGGTGTAGGCTGGACTCTTCGGTTGCACTCAAGGGCAGATTCCCACCTGCCGACTCTCGCGGTGAAGAGACATCCCAGCAGCGCACACAATACGAAAACCAGTATTGTTGTTGTGGTTGTCGCGCGTGTTGTTGTTGCGGGACGCACAACGGCAGTTTTTAGGATTGTTGATCCAGGAACCGCCCCGCAGTCGGGTTCGCCTACCCCTTCTCTACTTTCTCGACCATTCGAGTGAAGTAAATATCTGTTGGCGCAATCGCCAAGTATCTCCATGCTCTAAATGAGCAAACCAGCTTTGAATTGATTAAGATAGTTTATTAAAATTTTAGCAAAGTTAATAGAGTTAGTATAACTGCATAAATGTAAATATTTTTGAATCAGAAAGATAATAACAGTCAAGCTAATACAAAATTAAATAAATA
Organism: Nostoc sp. DedQUE12a; assembly: GCA_034530795.1. Lineage (GTDB taxonomy): Bacteria > Cyanobacteriota > Cyanobacteriia > Cyanobacteriales > Nostocaceae > Nostoc. The sequence continues at coordinate 20,783 of JAVRCH010000013.1, read as the reverse complement.
TGCCTAAAAGAAGTATCTTGAGGGTTAAAATATCATCTATTCAAGGTTTGAAAAAAGTTATAAAAAAACTATTAATCAACCTAATCAAAATTTATAAAAGCTAGATGCAGCAAGTATTTTTAAAATGATCGGTCAGTTTTGCGCTCGGCTGACCAGTGTATAGGATATGGCGATTTTCTATTGATTAAATGCAGTTCTAGAAATTGCAAGGGTAAAGATTTATGCTTAATCGCCCAACCAAAAATGATAGTAAACAAACCGCAGAGCAGGATAAAAACTATTTTGCACCTCCTCAGGCTGTATCCCTACCAAAGGGAGGAGGTGCAATCAAAGGTATGGGTGAGAAGTTTGCAGCTAACCCCGTGACTGGAACTGCATCTTTAAGTGTTCCAATTTTTACCACTCCCTGTCGGGGAGACTTTTATCCTCAGCTTTCCCTAGCCTACGATTCTGGTGCAGGAAATGGAAGCTTTGGGTTTGGCTGGATGTTATCAATTCCGTCTGTGGCGCGAAAGACGGAGAAGGGTTTGCCAAGATACCGAGATGCAGAGGATTCAGATGTATTTATCCTGTCGGAAGCCGAAGACTTAGTACCATTGCTAGTTAAAAGTGATAACAAGTGGATTAAAGAAGTTGTTCCGGAATCTTCAGAAAATAGAAATCTGGGCTATATAGTTCAGCGATACCGTCCCCGAATAGAAGGGTTATTTGCCCGGATTGAACGATGGCAAAACAAGAAAACAGGTGAGATTCACTGGAAATCGATTTCCAAAGATAATATTATAGCTATTTACGGAAAAAGTAATAACAGCAGGATCGCTGATCCTAGTGACTCTTTGCGAGTTTTTAAGTGGCTGCTATGTGAGAGTTATGACGATAAAGGAAACCGCATTATCTACGAGTATGAAGCGGAAAATTTAGAAAATGTAGAGCGATCGCTCCCCCAAGAAAAACACAGATTGATCGAGAATGCCGTTGTTGCTAATCGCTACATAAAATTTATCAAATATGGAAATCAAACTCCTGGTGGAGACGATTGGTTATTTCAAGTTGTCTTTGATTATGGCGAACACGATCGCGAACAGCCTCAAGTAACTAAAACTCGGCAATGGCAATGTCGTCCTGATGCTTTTTCTAGTTTTCGTCCTGGCTTTGAGGTGAGAACCTATCGTCTATGCCAGAAAGTACTCATGTTTCATAATTTTCCTGAGTTAGGCGATAAGCCCTGTCTTGTACGTTCGACTGACTTCACTTACAGGGAAAATTCTATCCTTACCTGCTTAATTGCTGCTACTCAAACAGGTTATGTTAAACAGAGCGAAACCAATGATTATTTTAAGAAATTATTTCCGCCACTGGAGTTCACCTATACAGAAGCGAAAATCGACGAAACGGTTCGTTTTGTTGACCTTAATGGAGATGGACACACAGACATTTTAATTTCTGAACATGAAGTATTTGTTTGGTATCCTTCCCGCGACAAACAAGGGTTTGAGGCATCGCAAATGGTGTATCAAGGGTGGGATGAAGAGAAATCACCAGCATTAGTGTTTGCTGATGGTACCGAGTCCATCTATTTGGCAGACATGGATGGTGATGGACTAGTTGATATTGTGCGGATTCGCAATGGGGAAGTGTGTTACTGGTCAAATCTGGGTTATGGGCGATTTGGGGCCAAGGTAACGATGGATAACCCACCTTGGTTTGACCACCCAGAGTTGTTTGACCAAAAGCAGATTCGGTTAGCAGACATTGATGGGTCGGGGACAACAGATATTTTTTATCTCAAAGGAGATGAAGTTAGTATTTGGTTGAATCAATCTGGCAATAGTTGGAGCAAACCTTATCATCTCAAAAACTTTCCCAAAATAGATGATTTATCTTCAGTGACAGTGGTTGACTTATTGGGCAATGGTACTGCTTGTTTAGTTTGGTCGTCATCTTTGCCAGGTGATTTCCGCCAACCCATGCGCTACATTGACTTGATGGGTGGGCAAAAGCCGTACCTGATGGTGGCGATCAAGAATAACATGGGAGCTATTCGTGCAGATAATATGGCGGCATTAGCTACTTACCTCAGCCAAGGTTTTGGAATTATTGGTACAGCCAAAAGACAAGCCAAAATTAACAGCAGATATATAGACGAAATCATCGTTGAAAAATTTTTGTAGAGATTACAGATGGACACCCATGAACTGCTAGAACAAAGCCAATACTGCTCGGTTAACCATTTTGAACTCGGAATTTGGTTTGGGGAAAAGGGTAAACGGTAAAGGTTTTTCTTTCCCCTTTCCCCTTCCCCTTTTCCCTTTAACCGACAAGTATTGAGAACAAAGCTACATTTAAACCGATTAGAAAACCTCGCAATTCCTCAATTTCTGTGAGAACAATCAGGTTTGAAGTAGCGATATTTAGCGACAAGCTGTTTCACGTCTACGCTCATCAAACAGAGGAGCAAGTAGAACAAGGTTATTCTGCTTCTTTGTTGGCTGAAAATTTAGTTTTGGGTGTAGAACTCAAAGCGGTGAATGAGGGTGAAGGTTCAGCCGCGCCTGTCACCAACGGTAAAAAATGGTTGCATAAGGCGATTGTAGCTTTTATTGAATATGCGACCGGAGCGTATGTACAAACTCATGCGTTGCGGCGAATTTGGGGCAGAATCCGGGCTTCGAGTTTCTTCAAGAATGTTGGAGTGATGAGCCGACGCTGGTGATAATGATCGAGAAGTTGCTGGTGAAGTTTCCACAGTGGGGTGTTGCTTGTGTTGAGGGGGCTTGCATATTTCAAAAGTCCTCGTGTTAGAAAATTCTACATAATTAATTTTTATGTAGTTATACTAGATGATTTGTAATATTTGTTGCACCAATGCTATAAATGTGTTCTTTCTTCTTAGATTAGGTGTGAGAAGTGAAATCAGGAATTTGGTTTGATTATTTGTGGCTGGCTCCCACTGTGATAATAGCAACCCTTTTTGGTATCCCGTCAAAAGTTGCAGCAGAAGTCGTGGCAAACAAACAACTTCAGACGGAAGCACCTATAGTAAAAAAAAATACTCAGGAGAATCTGGCGCAAGTTACCTCGGTTTCTCAACTATCTGACGTACAACCTACAGATTGGGCATTCCAAGCACTACAATCTTTAGTAGAACGCTATGGTTGTATTGCTGGCTACCCTAGTGGCACTTATCGGGGCAACTGGGCAATGACAAGATATGAATTTGCTGCTGGTTTGAATGCTTGTTTAGAGCGGGTGAATGAATTAATTGCTACTGCAACAGGCGATTTGGTTAATAAAGAGGATTTAGCCATATTACAAAAACTACAAGAGGATTTTGCCGCAGAAATCGCTACCTTACGCGGTCGTGTAGACGCTTTAGAACCACGTACCGCCGAACTGGAAGCAATTCAGTTTTCTACCACCACAATACTTACTGGTGAAATTGTTTTTGCTTTAGCCGGTGTTTTTGGAGAAGATGCAGCCGATCAAGATGAAAATCCTAATAACAACCCAGATTTGCAAGATAATATTATATTTGCCGATCGAGTACGTCTGAATTTTGATACTAGCTTTACTGGTAAAGATCGTCTGAGAACTCGCTTGCAAGCCAGAAATATCACTGAATTTCAAGGTGATGTCACAGGTACGAGAATGACTCGTTTGGGTTTTGATGGAGATGATGAAAATAATATCAGCATAGATGACTTATACTACTACTTTCCATTAGGCGATAAGGTGAAAATTACGGTTGCAGCTGCGGCAACAGAATTGAATGATATCGCACCAACAATCAACCCTTTAGAAAGTAGCGCTAGCGGTAGTATTTCTCGTTTTGGCAGATTTAATCCTATCTACCGAACTATAGAAGGTGCAGGTTTAGGGATAAATTATCAAATTAGCGATCGCGCTAATCTGACTTTAGCTTACATGGCTACTAATGCTGAAGATGCTACTAATAAAAATGGGCTTTTCGATGGTAACTATGGTGCTTTCGCCCAACTACTTTTTGTACCAATCAAAAATCTAGATATAGGCTTGACTTACGTTCATTCCTACTATGCTGGGGATGGCAATAGCGGTGTTAACCTCACAGGTAGTACAGGTAGCAATAATGCCCGTAGACCTTTTAGTAATGTCTCAACTTCCGCAGATTCTTTTGGACTTGAAACTAGCTGGCGAATTAGTCCTCAATTTACTCTTTCAGGTTGGTTAGGCTACTCTGTTGCTCAGTCAGAAGTTAGTGATGACAATGCAGATATCTTAAACTATGCCGTGACTTTAGCCTTTCCTAATTTCGGAGGAAAAGGTAATTTAGCTGGTATAGTTGTTGGGATGCCGCCCAAAGTTATAGAGAGTAGTAGAGAAGCTGATCGGGATACTTCTTTGCATATTGAAGGCTTTTATCGGTTTAGAGTTACAGATAATATCTCTGTTACACCTGGCTTATTTGTAATTACCAATCCAGAACACAACGACAACAATGACAGTATCTTCGTCGGAACTGTCCGAACAACTTTCAAGTTTTAATAGTCAATAGACTTCTTGCAGAAGTCGGGGAAAGGGGAAAGGTTTGGTCTTTTCCTTTCCCCTTTAACATGAGTCCCTTTTCCCACCTCTTGCAAAAATGTTTTTTGCAAAAGGTCTAATAGTTAATTTTTTGGACTAGTGAATTATAGTAGTTATAAATCATTCTTGAACAAGAATATACCCGACTCCTTAGAGTGTATTCAATACTTGTATAACCCCTTAAATCACCCTTAAAAAGAGGGACTTTAATCAGTTATCACCCTTTTTAAGGGGGTAAGGGTATCAGGCAAAATATTTAATACTTCTCAAACATCCTCTTAAAGAAGTTGAAAATCTGAAAGTAATACTTAGGTTTTGAATACTGTTAGAAATATTAAAAAAAAGGGAAGACTTAATACATACAATAATTTAGTTGTACAAATAGTAATGTGAGTAATTATACAATCAACTCTGGTAAAACAGTTTCGCTTCGTTTGGTCTTAGTTGTGCCATTTGTACTGCAAGTATTTACTGCGGTTGCAGTCACAGGATGGCTCTCTCTACGCAATGGACAACAAGCAGTTAATGACGTTGCAACCCAATTGCGGAGTGAGACAAGCGATCGCATTCATCAGCAAATCCTCAGTTACTTAGATGAACCCAGGCGAATTAATGAAATTACTGCCGCTAGTATGCTGAGTGGAGGAATTAGCTTGAGTGACTATTCAGTTTTAGAGCGTTACTTCTGGCGTTTGGTGCAGCAAGATAAAGTGGGCTTCATCCAATTTAGTAATCCTCAAGGAGATTCAGTTGGGGTTGAACGTGAGGTAGACGGTGAAATAGTTCTCAAATATAGAGACAAAACTACAGCGTCAAAAAGAAATGTTTATAGTCTCGATCGTCAAGGCAGACGAATTAAGTTCATTGAGGCACAGGATTTTGATTCACGTACTCGACCTTGGTACAAAGCTGCGATAAAAGAAAGGAAACCGATCTGGAGTCCGTTTTTCAGACGTGCTAATTATTCGTCTATAGCAACTTCTTTAAGCCATCCCGTCTATAGTGATAGCCAACCAGGTCAACTTTTGGGAGTAATCAATAATCTGTTTGACATACAAACAATTCATATATTTCTTAAACAGATAAAAATTGGTCGCACCGGACAAACTTTCATTATCGATCGCTCTGGCAATTTGGTAGCCAGTTCAATTATTAAAGAATCCTTTGCAATTAAAGAGAAAGAGGTAGAACAGATCAAGGCTGAAAATGCCAATAATTCTACAATTCGCGCCACAGCCCAGTCCTTACAAAAGCACTTAGGCGATCTCAGCACTATTAACCGCAGCCAACAACTGGAATTTATGTTGAATGGCGATCGCCAATTTGTGCAAGTCGTACCCTTGCAAGATGGTCAAGGAATTGACTGGCTGATTGTAGTGGTGGTGCCGGAATCAGACTTTATGGAACGTATCAATGCCAACACCCACACGACAATTTTGTTATGTTTGGGAGCTTTAGGACTAGCCTCTGTGATTGGCTATTATACTTCTCGTTGGATTAGCCGTCCCATCTTACGTTTGAAAGAAGCATCGGTAGCTATAGCCAGTGGAAATTTAGACCAAAAAGTAGAAGCAGGGCAGATTGCAGAACTAGGAGTGTTGGCGAAGTCCTTTAACCAGATGGCACAGCAGTTGCGTGAGTCTTTTGCTACCTTGGCAAAGACTAATCAGGAACTAGAACAGCGAGTTGAAGAACGGACAGTGGAACTCAAAGTAGCCAAAGAAGATGCCGATGCTGCCAACAGTGCCAAAAGCGAATTCTTGGCAAATATGAGCCACGAATTACGTACACCACTTAATGGGATTTTAGGATACGCTCAAATTCTGCGACGCTCAGAACCTTTAACAGAAAAAGGCCGCAGAGGAGTGGAAATTATGTATCAATGCGGTTCCCATTTGCTGACTTTAATTAACGATGTTTTAGACCTCTCGAAAATTGAAGCTCGGAAAATGGAACTGTATGCTCAAGATTTTCATTTTCTATCTTTTCTAGAAGGAGTTGCAGAAATTTGTCGCATTCGCGCTGAACAAAAAGGAATTGCATTTATTTACAATCCAGATTCTCATCTTCCCCAAGGTATTTGTGCAGATGAAAAACGCTTGCGCCAGGTTTTAATTAACTTGCTTGGTAACGCTATTAAGTTTACTGATACTGGAGGTGTAACTTTTAGTATAAAAGCCGTAGAAAATCAACAAACTCCTACTGCTCAAAATTGGACAATCCGATTTCAAGTTCAAGATACGGGTGTCGGAATGCTCAAAGAACAACTACAGAAAATATTTGTTCCCTTTGAACAAGTAGGTGATACTAAAAAGCAAGCAGAAGGTACTGGCTTAGGATTAGCAATTAGCCACAAAATTGTCTCGCTCATGGGTAGCAGCCTGGAAGTAGAAAGCGAATTAGGTAAAGGCTGTACTTTCTGGTTTGATGCACAGTTGCCAGAAGCAAAAGATTGGGCAAAAACATCAAGAGTTTCGCTGTACGGTACTGTTATTGGTTATGAAGGAGCAAAACGAAAAGTTTTGGTTGTGGATGACAAATGGGAAAACCGTTCTGTAATTGTCAATTTATTAGAACCAATTGGTTTTGAAGTTGCGGAGGCTAGTAACGGGCAAGAAGGTTTAAAACAAGCCACAATTCTGAAACCTGATGTTATTATCACCGATTTAGTCATGCCTGTAATGCACGGTTTTGACTTACTCAAAAAGTTGCGTCAATCTTCTGAATTAAAAGATGTAGTAGCGATCGCATCTTCTGCTAGTGTTTTTGATACTGACCTGTTCAAAAGTTTGGAAGCTGGCGCTAATGAATTTTTACCTAAACCCGTACAGGCTGACACACTACTAGAATATATTCGCCAACATCTGCAACTAGAGTGGGTTTATGAAGAGAAAGCAAACAGCAATTTGCAGAGGAATGAAACAAAATCAAATTCTCAGATTAATTCTGCTGAAATTATCCCACCAAATGCAGAGGTACTTGCTCAATTCAACAACCTGGCTATGAAAGGCGACTTTGATGAAGTGATACTCATAGCAGAAAAACTTCAAGGTGAAGATAAGAATTTGGTTCCATTTGCAGAAAAACTGATTCAATTAGCAGAAGCTTGTCAGGTTAAACAAGTTCAAGAATTTATCGCACAGTATGTATAAAATTGCTAGTTTTTCCTGCAATTACTGTGCGATTGTATGCGGTTTTCTATGATGAAAAATTGTCTTTTTACTAAAAAATTTTATGATATCAGATTCAACAACAGAATTTATTTTAATTGTCGATGACAACCCCACAAATTTATCTGTTCTTAAGCAAGCGTTAAAAAGTGCTGGGTTTAAGGTACGATTAGCAGCCGATGGTAAAAGTGCTATCGATCAAGTCAAGCAAGAACCGCCTGCGCTCATTCTTCTTGATGTAGATATGCCGGGAATTGATGGCTTTGAAACTTGTCGTTTGTTAAAAGCAGATTCTCTCACCCAAGGTATTCCGATAATTTTTATGACAGCTTTGGCTGATACAGAAAATAAAGTCAAAGGTCTGTCTTTGGGAGCCGTAGACTATATTACTAAACCTTTTGAACAAGAAGAAGTTTTAGCACGAGTCAAAGTGCAACTACAACTGCGAGAACTCACTAAAAAGCTGGAAGAAAAAAATACTCAGCTACTTCATTTAACAGAGGATTTAGAACAGAGAGTTGCAGAACGTACCGCAGACTTGCAGAAGGCTCAAGTGCAGTTAATACAGCAAGAAAAATTATCTACACTTGGTCAGTTAGTTGCAGGGGTAGCACATGAAATTAATAATCCCATTGGCTGCATGATTAGTAATATTGCACCAGCTTCCGAGTATGTTACTTCTCTTACCCAAGTGCTGAAACTTTACCAACAGCATTGCTACAACATCCCGGAACTAGAAGAAGCATTAGAAGAACATGACATTGAGTTTGTACTTGAAGACTTACCAAAGTTAATAGATTCGATGAGATTAAGCAGCGATCGCATTAAAGATATTTCCATATCCCTCAGAAATTTTTCGCGCTTAGATAAAGATACAAAAGTACCTGCAAATTTGCATTTGGGGCTTGATAGCACTTTAGTAATTTTACGATATCGTTTTAAAGCTATAGGCAATCGTCCCGCAATTGAAGTAATTAAAAAATATGGTGACTTGCCAGAAGTTACCTGCTTCCCAGGGCAAATAAATCAAGTATTTATGAATTTGCTTGCCAATGCTATTGATGCAATTGAAGAATGTTTTGATAATGCTAATGCTTGCCATAGTAATAAACCAATAATTCAAATTACAACTGAGAACATTGATGACAAAAAAGTTGTAATTTCTATTACTGATAATGGCAGAGGTATGACACCAGATGTCAAACAGCGACTTTTTCAGCCTTTGTTTACCACCAAAGCAGTTACTAAGGGAACTGGTTTAGGTTTGTCAATTGCTCATCAAATTGTGGTAGATAAACATGGTGGGCAACTCAATTGTGTTTCATCCCAAGGCGAAGGTACAGAATTCATCATTGAACTGCCACTATAACCCTCTTCTGTCAGCCTCCGAAAGCCAAAGAAAATCAAGATTTAGGTGTAGTCAAAGCTCTACGAAAGCCAGTCCAGTTTAGGATCTTAAGCAACTGACTTAAGGATTATAGATGTAAACTATTACTGGTAAGGGTTTGAGGCGTTTTAGAACTTAAGGAATTGCTGAAGCGATCGCTTAAGTTCGGAAAAATCTCTCAAGCTTGCCTATCGCTTTTGGAATCGAGGCTTTTGGTGTGATGCGTAGCTCATTCCTGCTAAACGGGGCGATCGCATTTTTGAAGTAGTAGTTCTTTTATTTCTACCGCAAACCATTACTTTAAACAACTTAAGTTTAGGATCTTAAGATCCGAACTTAAGGATGATGACGATAAGCCAGTAATGGCAATGGTTTGAGCGATTTAATAACTTAAGGAATTACTGGTGCGATCGCGCTATGTTCCCAAAAATTTGTCTTATCTTCGGAAAAACTTTCAAATCTGCGATCGCCCTACATTCTCAAAAATTTGGCTTATCTTCGGAAAAATTAGCTTAAGTTCGGAAAAACTTTGAAATGTGCGATCGCGCTATGTTCTCAAAAATTAGCTTATCTTCGGAAAAACTTTGAAGCTTGCTTACACAACAATAGTTCTGGATTTACCTGAACTGTAGGCGATCGTGCTACGCTAAATCCATTCGCTCAATGTTCTATCTTCTTGCTGGTCTCAATGGTATCTCTGCAATTACAACAACTCGACGTTCCTCCTGGGCATCGCGTCATGTTCCACGATATCAGTTGGTCAGAATTTGAATTAATTCTAGATGAACTTGGACAACATCGAGCAGCTCGTTTAGCTTACAGCAACGGAACGTTGGAGATTCGGATGCCACTACCGGAACATGAGGTTGATAAAGAACTGATTGGCGACATGGTAAAGATTTTACTAGAAGAGTTGGAAATCGATTGCGAGTGTTTTGGCTCTACAACGTTTAAGCGAGAAGATATGGCTCAAGGAATTGAGCCGGATCAGTCTTTTTACATTCAAAACTATGCTCGGATGATTGGGAAGCGACGAATTGATTTAACGGTTGACCCGCCCCCCGATTTAGCAATTGAGGTGGATGTGACTTCTAAAACTCAACTGAATGCCTACAAAGCATTAAGTGTACCGGAACTTTGGCGGTTTGAGTCAGGACGACTACGCATTAGTGTACTGCGAGATGGACAGTACGTTGACTCACAAACCAGTTTAACGTTTGGGGGGATACCAATTGTGGAAATCTTCTCTGAGTTTGTGCAACAAAGTTTATTAGAGGGCAGAAGTGCCACGTTGCGGGCGTTTCGACGATGGACAAGAGAATGGCGCGATCGCTTAAGTTCAGAAAAACTTTGAAAAGTGCGATCGCGCTATGTTCCCAAAACTTGCCTTATCTTCGGAAAAATCTCTCAAGCCAAGCCTGCCTATTTTGATAACAGGCGTGTTAACTTCCATAAAGTTTAAGTGCTATTACTGAGTTTGCAGCTGCTTTCTACGTTAAACTACGTAATTAGCGCAGATTCGTCATCACTGCCTTCAAATCAAACGATTAGCTCAAGATTACAAATGGCTGACCAAAAGCAAAAACGCAGGCGGGGTGTGCTTCTGACGCTGCAAGGATTGAAAAAACTCCAAAAAGCCAAATCTGAGGCAGAATTTCAGGAAAACTACGGCAACCGCTACACGCTGGAAGCCTTGAGCGATCGCACGGGCTTATCTTTAGACACCTTAATGAAAGTATTGAAGTGCGAAGCTGGAGTCGATCCGCAAACCCTCAAGTCTTGCTTCAGTGCTTTCAATCTAGTTCTAGAGCCAAGTGATTATTCCCGGTTAAAGCCTCAGATTGAGGAGGTTTCCGAGTTAGATGCTACACTACCTGCTAACGATCTCAACCCAGAATTTCCCGAAGGTCAAGTGCCACTAGATTCGGCATTTTACGTGGAGCGACCTCAAATTGAAGCTGAGTGTTACAGAGCAATTACCCAGCCAGGAGCATTGATCCGCATTAAAGCCCCCAGACGCATGGGAAAAACCTCGTTAATGGCTAGAATTCTCGCTCAAGCTGCTAAGAATGGCGATCGCGCTGTACCGATCAGCTTCCACCTAGCCGATAAAGCAACTTTTACTGATTTAGAGAAGTGCTTGCAGTGGTTCTGTACTAGTGTCGGTTTGGGGTTGCAGCTAGCGAATAAACTAACAGAGTATTGGGATGCCCTGTTTGGCAGCAAGATTAGCTGCAAAATCTACTTTGAACAGTATCTTCTCAGTGAAATCAAGACACCGCTAGTACTGGCTTTGGATGATGTCGATCGCCTGTTCCAATATCCTGACTTGGCAGATGAATTTTTTGGGCTATTGCGAACCTGGCATGAAGAGGGAAAGAACCGGGATATTTGGAAAAAACTCCGATTGGTTGTAGCTCACTCAACAGAAGTTTATATTCCGCTAAATGTCAATAAATCCCCGTTTAATGTCGGGTTGCCCATTGAGTTGCAGCCGTTTACCAATGAGCAAGTACAGAACCTAGTCAAACAATATAAACTGAATTGGACAGCCCAAGAAGTAGAGCAACTAATGGCACTTGTAGACGGACATCCCTATCTGGTGCGATTGGCTCTGTATCACATTCAACAGCAGCACATTTCTGTTGAGCAGTTCTGGCAAACCTCGCATACATTAGATGGAATTTACAGGGATCACCTACAACAACAATTTTGGAGTCTACAACAGCATCCACAACTAACAGCAGCCTTTAATAAGGTCGTAACCCAATCCTCACCTGTGGCTTTAGATTTAACCCAGGCGTTCCAGTTACAAAGTATGGGATTGGTACATCTGCATGGTAAACAGGTGACACCCAGTTGCAAATTGTACTGGGAGTATTTCCGCGATCGCTTCAGTAGCAGTTCCTAAAATGAAGCTACAACAAAAGACACTGCTGATTATTAATGCAACATTACTCGGTTTGATTGGGTTGTTTTACACTGCCTCTTCAACTATCTTTATGAACAGCATCCAGCAGGCAGAAGAACATGAAGCCGAGCAAACCGTCAAAGGTGTGCAAAGTCTACTGAGGCAAACTCAAGAAAATTTCCGCGATCGCTACATTGATTGGTCAGCTTGGAATGATACTTACAACTTCATTGAGAACCGAAATAACAACTACTTGCAAGCGAATTTAGTGCCGGAAACCCTCAAAGCTTTGCAAGTTAATTTAATAGTATATCTTAATACCTCAAATCAAATTGTGTATGGTACTGGCTTTGATTTGAATAATCAGACATACAAACTAATTCCTCAATTATTGCGCGATCGCCTCTCCTCTCCCAACGATTTGCTGTTACAGCGCCCTAACTTAACTGCGAAGCAAACTGGCATTCTCTTGTTAGCTGAAGGCCCCATGTGGATTACTTCTCAACCAATTCTCAGGAGTACAGGTGAAGGGCCCATACGAGGCAGTTTAATTGTTGGTCGCAATCTCGATGCTAAAGCAGTTGAGCAACTATCTAGGATTGCTCGGCTGCCAATTAAGATATATCGCCTAGATGAACGCCAACAATCTGCTGAATTTCAGACAGTCAAACCTAACTTGTCTAATAATACTATCTTTGTACAACCTATTAGTAAAGAAGTAATTGAGGCATATACATTACTGAATAACATCGATGGCAAGCCTGCTCTGGTTTTGCAAGTAGATATTCCCAGAACGACTTATCAGCAAGGTAGAACAAGTCTGTACTACTTAATTGGCGCTTTGCTAATCAGTGGAATTGTTTTCGATGCTGTTGTCCTGCTGTTGCTCAATCGCTCGGTTTTATCTCGATTAGCTCAACTAAGTCGTGAAGTTGGCCGTATTCGCAATATTAACAACCTTTCAGCCAAGCTATCGGTGTCTAGCAACGATGAAATCTCTGAACTCACAGCAACGATCAACCGCATGTTAGAAGCACTAGCAATCGCTCAGGAAAAACAGCAGAACACCCTTAATCAACTGGCTCAGGCAAATCAGGAAATTGAATCTCTAAACAATTCACTTCAATCTGAAAATCTGCGGATGAGTGCAGAATTGGCAATTAGCCGTCACCTCCAACAAATGATCCTGCCAAAACCAGAGGAACTAAGGCAAGTTCTGGGACTGGACATTGTAGGCTTTATGCAACCTGCTGATGAAGTTGGGGGTGATTACTACGATGTCGTGCAAAGCAATGGCTTAGTCAAAATCGGCATTGGTGATGTTACCGGACATGGGTTAGAAAGCGGGGTGCTGATGCTGATGACTCAAACCGCAGTCCGTACCTTACTGGAAAATCAAGAAACTAACTCCACCAAGTTCCTCAACACGCTCAACCGGGTAATCTATGACAATGCCCGACGCATGAATTTTCAAAAGAACCTGACACTGCTACTACTAGACTATCAAGAAGGTCGCATTCGGTTGAGTGGGCAACATGAAGAAATGCTAGTGGTGCGTGTCGGAGGGCAAATTGAGCGGATTGATACAACTACTCTAGGATTTCCCTTGGGAGTGATTGCAGATATCAATCAATTCATTAGCCAAACTGAAGTGCAACTACAATCAGGAGATGGTGTAGTGTTGTATACCGATGGTATTACCGAAGCCAGAAACGCACAGCGAGAACAATATGGGCTAGAGCGGTTGTGTCAAGTCGTTAGCCAGAACTGGCATCAATCAGCCGCAGGTGTTCAGCAGGCGGCGATCGCAGATGTGCAACAGCACATTGGAGAGCAAAAGATTCGAGATGACATTACATTACTCGTGCTTAAGCAGCAGTAGATTCTAGTAATTCGTAATTAGTAGTAATTCCGATGTGAGAATTACTTCTGTTTTGTTTTTATTCTTACTCCCTTTTGGTCGTCCACGTCCACGTTTTTGTTGGGGTTTGATTTCTGTTTTTAGCGATACACAGTTAAGTAGGTCGGTGTGAATATTTATCGTTGCGATGAGGCAGGAGGCAGGAGGCAGGAGGGAAGAGGGTTTGAGTGTATTTAATTTTTCTTAACATAGTTTGGTTTTTCGACATTGTTCTACTTAAATCATCCAGAAGCATAACTCCATCTCACCAGACATTGCAATCACAATCCTAATGTGCGCTCAACCCAACTACCGTCAAAGATTAATTCATAAATCCGGTTGTGAACTTTAAGTTTTCCCTGTTGCTTGACTACTAAGCCAGACAAGAGCAATTCCATTTGTTCGGAACTATCAGCGGCAAGCACCTCTTCTTGTCGTAAAATTTGTTGATAAAGATTCAGGAGATGCACAGATCGCTGTTCGTTTTTCAAAAGGCGATCGCGGATTGTCTTTAAATGCTCCGGCTCGTCTTGAGATTCCCAATTTTCGATAATTTGCGATCGCACCAAATTTTCAACCCACTCTGCCTCACTACTTGTAGAAACGGAAGTTTCTGATTTGCGAATCAGTTTACAGAGTTTTTGAGTGAGAAAAGGTTGACCGTTCGTCCAGGCTAGCACTTCTTTGAGTACGGCTTGCGGATTGCTAACTTTCTCTGCTAACCCCACAAGCAAAGGTTGAGCTTCATGCAACTGAAAGCCCTTTAGTTCAATCGCTTGACCGACATTGAACGGTGTGCGCTGCTTGTCTTGAATTAGTTGAGAAGGTGTGGCAACCCCTAGCAATACAAACGAAATACGTTTGTATTCCGGATTATCAGCCCGTTTATTATAGCAAGTCCGCAGCAAAACAAAAAAGTCATCAATGGCGAAATCAAGTGTAAGTGTGCTGTCAATTTCATCGATAAAAATAATGATACAGCAGTTTGCAACTAAATGAGGTACAGAACCAAGGATTTACAAATCAAATTATTCTTCTCCCTCCTGCCTCCTGCCTCCTGCCTCCTGCCTCAAAACCAGTGACTTTGTACCTCATGTAAAAAATAACTGCTGTATTTTCAGAGATGTTTTTGAGTAATACTTTATCAATAAACAAACTCAATCGCTGCACTGGAGACAAAAAGTTATGCTCCTGCCACCAAGTACGAATATTAACTTTACTGAATAAATTAAAGCTAGTTACCAGCAAATAACTAAAGCCTGCATACCACTGTTCTGTAGTAGTCTGGCGATTGCCAATTTCTGAAAGGTCGATCGCAGCACAAGCAAAGCCTTCTGCTATGAGCCGTTTCATGATTTGTACCCGCAGGCTAGATTTGCCCACCTGCCGCGAATTCAAGACATAGCAAAACTCTCCTAGCTTTAGTGCTTTGTAGAGATTGCGATCGGCTTGTCGCACCACATAAGTGGGTGCATCCATTGGTAAACTGCCACCAACTTGATAATCATAGGTTGAGGTTTGTTCTGCACTTCTAAGCAAGGTGTTTTCAATCACCAGTTCAGCTTGGGTGGCTTTGAGAACTTCTAGGGTTTGAGATAATTCTTGGGTGCGCTGTTCAACTTTCGCTTCCAGAGTGCGATTGATTTGGGCTAATTCATCTTTAGCCTGCTGCAAAGCTGCATTTTTGAGGGCAAGCTCTTGAATAAACTGCATCCGCTCTGCTTCTGCTTGGTTGCGTTGACGGGCTTCAATTGCTAGAGTCACTAGATCCGCTACTGACCGGACAAATCCTTGTTCTTCCACAGTCCAGGGGCGTGGAGTACCAACCTGTTCTAGACACAACACGCCAATCGTTTCCCCATCCAACCGAATGGGAGCATCTAGCAAAGCTGTAATTTTAAGTGGCTTGAGGTAAGATTCCCAAAACTCAGTTGTTCTAAGGTCTGTTGCGGCATCGTCT
This sequence comes from Nostoc sp. DedQUE12a, assembly GCA_034530795.1. Classification (GTDB taxonomy): domain Bacteria; phylum Cyanobacteriota; class Cyanobacteriia; order Cyanobacteriales; family Nostocaceae; genus Nostoc. The sequence continues at coordinate 4,892 of JAVRCH010000013.1, read as the reverse complement.
ACAGCGATAATCTGGCTTTCTTCCAACACCTGGAAATAGGTGGGATAGTCGATTGCTGTTAGTTTGCCTCCTTGGGAATGGCAACTTGCTGTTAGTTCAAATAAATCTACACAGTTAATCCCATCTCTTTCCTCGCCATATAGCCAAACGCTAGCACGTTCAATGTTTAGCGTCCCAGAAGCCACTGTGGTAATTTTCTGAATAGCTGTTTGCCAATCCCCTTGGTTCAGTGCTTTATTGCGGGTCAGTTCGATTAATGCTGCATTTTGTCGGTTGAGCTGCTGCTTGCTTTCTTGTAGGGCTTCTTCAGCTTGCTTGCGATCGCTAATATCATACAGTGCAGTCAGGAGTGAGTTTATACCTTGAAATTTGAAGGGTTTTAATGAAAGCAACGCCCAAAATGGTGTACCATCAGCTCGTTTGAGTCGGGCTTGCCCCTGAAACTGTTGGTCTGTGGTCAGAATAGACAAAATTGTTTGACGTTCTGCTGGAGTATCATAAAAGTCAATTGAGCGATAATTAAGCAACTCTTGGGGAGAAAGCCCCAGTAGTATTTCCATCGCTTCGTTAGCATATAAAATCTGACTATCACTAACTCTAGCAATGATAACTCCAACGGGTATTGCTTCTGCGATTCGTTGAAACTGTTCTTCTCGCTGCTGTCTCAATTCTAGAGTAATCGAATCGGAATGCTCTGTTGTAGCCTCTAATAAAATTTCTAAATCCACCTTCTGCCGTAGCAAATCTTTTAAAACGCGATCGCCATGCTCTGTTGTAGCTTCTAGCATGATTTCCAAATCAGCTTTTTCTCGCTGTAGTGCCTCTAGCTTACAATTTAGTGCTTCTATTTCTAGATTTAATTGTTTCAGTTCTAATAACAACTGTTCTTTTGAATTCGCCTCTGTCATCTTTATAGCTACTTTTTGGATAAATATTTATTGTGCGATCGCGTTTTGAACAAATGTCAAACATATTTATTCCCAATTTAGCTGCACTGTAGGCATCAATCGCTGCAAATTTACTAAGGATTTACTTTGCCAGGAAACATGGTTAGCTCCTCGAACAATCAGTTGCATATTAGCTTTTTCACGCACTTTTATTACCAGCCTGAACAACACATTAATTCCCGAACTATTTAAGAACTCCAAGCCGCGTAAATCTTCATGGCGCAACTTGGAAATTATGTGTAAGTTAACTTGTCTTGCCATCTGTAAAGCGTTGTTGTTACCAAAATGACCATCTACTACCAAGTACGTCAAGGGGATAAAGCCAAAACAGCGTCGCCCAAGGTATTAGTGTATGAAAAAACCGCAACATTGTCCGATAACTACCACCCATTTCTGCCCACCGGGATATTCCCAACATTGTGATTCGGCCATTCATCGCTAACATAGCCTGTATTATCCGGTTCAACTGCCGCATAGTTGTAGCGTTTATCTGCGGTAGAAGGCATTGCAATAGTGATAAGATATCGGGCATGGGCGGCCAGTAGTTTTTGAGTTGTCGTTGTGAGAGACAATAACTCTACTACGAAACGCCCTACCTCTTCATACTCTTATTTTGGCAACGGTATTGTTTAAGAGAGCTTCCCTTAAAATGATTATGATTATTGAGAAACCTGTCTCTTGTTTTTCTTGGAATAATTTATTCTTTGGAAGTCCCTTGGAAGTCTCTTAACTTGGCAGATGGAACAGAGGGCGTAGTTTAATACCAACAGCAGTTCCAAACAAAGCGCAAATAATCCAAACCCAACCATGTAAGCTAGTGGAAGCTATAGCACTGAAAAAAGCACTGACATTACACCCAAAGGCAGTAAAAGCACCATAACCCATGAGCAATCCACCAATCACTGTGGCAATAACTTTTGATGAGGTAATTTGAGTTTGTAGTGTGAGTTTTCCTGCTAGGGCGGCGGCTAATAATGCTCCTAATATAATTCCTAGATTCATGACGGATGTTACATCTGCAAGTACACTATTTGATAATGCTGTATCACCATCCCAAAATCTACTTGTGGAGGGGTTCCAGCCAAAAAATGTAGCGATTTTAGCTGTCCACAAAGCAAATCCCCAGGTAATGCGCCAAGGTTCTCCAGAAATAAGCAGTGTTAACCAATTGAGTACAGCTAAGGCTATTCCTCCTGTAAATAGTGGCCAAGGGCCAGAGAAAAATCGAGAGTAAGTTGGTGAGGGATGTTCTCTTGATGATGGTTTTCCCTGTTTACTCCAAAACCAAAGCAACCCTGCTAACAACAGCAATATCCCTAACTGTAAGACTACTGCACCTGTCCAACCGAGAGTTTCACCTAAGACAATTGCTTCGGTCTTTGGTAAACCAGCCCAAATATGTCTGGTTAAACTAGCCCAGAATGCACCTAGACAAAATGTAATTAGGGTGATGAGCATAGTGTAACTACCACCGCCAATAGTGTAGAGTGTACCGCAACCACAAGCTCCACCCAATTGCATCCCTATTCCAAAGATAAATGCTCCGATCGCACCTGATATTCCCACAGGTGCGATCGCTCCTACTACTTCTTGACCAAAAGCCTTACCAGCAGCTAACACTGGCGCAAATAGCACAGTAGCGATCGCTAACATCACCAATTGAGCATATATCCCCCGCACATCCCTGTTTACCAGCAGCTTACGGTAAGCAGAAGCAAAGCCAAAACTAGAATGATAAAGGCTCACACCCAACAAACCACCGATAATAAATAACGCACTTTGTCGCCAGCCATATTTACTTAACAAAACTACTCCACCTGTAAAAATAGCTAATGCGATCGCCATCACTAATTTTTGTGGTCGGGGAGGTAATAAGCGGGATTCTGATGGATGTATATTCTCAACGCCACTACTCATAATTCAATTCAAAATTTAAAATTAGTCTTGTCAGATATAGCTTGCTGTTATTAAGTTAAGCAGCAAAACCCAACACCTGTTTAAGCGTTGGGTCTGGTGTAATTGCCTATAAAGAGCAATCATTAACAAAAATTGAAGAATCTTGACTGGTCTAAAGAGAAACAACCCTTTACTGTTTGTCTAACCTTCTGTCTGCTACCTTCTTCTAATTAAGCTCCAGAACGGTCTTTTTCTTGGTCTGCTGGTTGACCGTCTTTACTCCGTCTACAAGCAACCAAACTATCTTGATCTAGATTATTATCAGCTTGACTAGCTTGGTATGTATCTACTAAGCCAAAAGTAGTTAGTAAAACGGCAAAAAATAGCATTGCGAATTTCATCATTTTATCCTCTAGGTTGAAAAGATATAGATCCTTTCTGAATCCATGCTCTATGCCTATTCTCGTACTAACCTAGCTTACCTGCTCTGGGCCAGTAGCAACAGGTAGGTCTGATTGAGTGCTGTACTCAGTCCAAGAACTCATTTAAAGAGACACGCACAGTAGTATTATCCTTAACCGTAAATCTAGCTACTTTATATTGAGGAAATTCCTTAGTTATTGTTTGGGATGCTGCTTCGTAACCTTTGTAGCCACCATCTAATACGGCTATGTCCCTCACTCCAGAACGTTCCAGCAAATAAGCTACCATCGTTGCACCTAAGACATCTCTGCCATCAGAGTAAACGAGGACACGGCTATTATTTGTGACTCCTGAATTGGCAAATATTTGTCCTAATCTTTGATTGTCCCAGTACTGTACTGGTAGACCTTCTCTAGGGCCACGAAAGGCCGTATCAGCAATATTTACTGCTCTAGGCAGGTGTCCATCTATATAGTCGAGAGGTAAATTACGAACATCCAAAATTCTGAGGTTTGGATTTTTGGCATTCTCTACCACCCAATTAGGCGAAACGAACTGAATCTTAGCGCTAGGTGTTGCTGAGAATGCTGACAAATGCAGCATGGGAGTTATTAACAAAAAAGCACAAATTGCTACTCCTAAAGCAAATAATTTGCTGTTTTTGAACTTTGCCCAGGAAAATTTCCTTGTTTTCATCATTTTTTTGAATATCCACATATACCGACTAAAAAGTGCCAGATTGAAGTCACATCTAGTACAAGAGCAATTGCTTTATTTGCATAATTTACTGCAAGTTGAGCGATAAACAGTATTTTATATTTATGTATGCAAGTATTTCATATACACAAGCAAAATACAAGTGTTGGAAATGCCAAAACAAAAGTGGCGTTGCATAAATGCGGGATGAATCATGGGAAAATGGGTATTTTTCTATACTTTAAATAATGAAGTAACAATCGAATTGAATTTTTAAGCATATCCACTGTTAGTAGACCGAAAAGTTCTGCGATCGCTGTGTGATGAACATCGGTCTAAGTGGAATTTTGTTTAAAAGTTGGTGATTTTAATGGCAATCGCATTGCGCTCTGGCAGAAAATCCACGATCAAGTACGTCATCAACTGCGACAAGATTTAGGAAAAGATGAAGATTCTACCGTGGCGATCGCAGATTCTCAGTCAGTGAAGACAACGGAAAAAAAGAGTTGAAAGTCTACGCAAAGCAGAAGAAGCCGCACAGGGGTTCTTTTATTGGTTAGTAGAGGGAACCACGGATTCTCAGCTTGGTAATGGAGTCAAACAACCCAATCCCAATAATCGTTACTTGACAGGAATAAAGTCACCAATGGGAACCGAGCATGGACTCTCAAAGTATCCCTATATCCGAGAGGCGAGGCGGATTATTGGTCGTCCGACACGGGGATATGCAGAAGGCTTTGCAATCCAAGAAATTGATATCAGCCGAAAGAATTTTACAAATGAATATTATTAGGACTTACGCATTGACAAATTAGACAAACAATGTAATGAGAAAAGCCGAAAAAAAACAGGCGATCGCTAATCACTCTTGGACTGGAAAGACGCATAATTTATCTCCAGAGCGTATTTAGGGGTTCAAACCATTAGAGC
>JAVRCH010000012.1:0-130028 GCA_034530795.1 Nostoc sp. DedQUE12a | reverse complement strand
TACAGCAGTTTTCATTTGCATGAGGTACAAATTGATTGGTTTTGAGGCAGGAGGCAGGGGGCAGGAGGCAGGAGGGAGAAAAAGAATTTTTATATTTAATTCTCTAGTTGTGTACCTCATTTGGTTGCAAACTGCTGTATCCTCGATCTAAACAGATAGATTTACAAGAAATAGTGGGAAGTTTGAAAGTCCACCAGTAGAAACCTGAAAATTTTTTGGATTTTCAGGTTTCTACGTGCTTTAGATAGGTGTCGATGTTGAAGGCCATCTCCTGCGCCTGATGCGGCATACCTGTACCGAGGTAGAACATTATTGAAACTGTGCGATCGCTTTCTCCTTGCTTATATTTTTCAGGCAGTTCAAAGCCATATTTGTTAATTGTGCTGGCACACCGACTCGTTGGAAATCGTAGCTCAGTTGTGAACATAGTTTTGAAGCCGTTAAAGTGCTTAGTAGTACTACTACATTTGTTACACGTGTAGCTGTAGCGGTGAGGATCGCTTTAAGCACCAATAGACTTTAATATAGGCTATGTACACATGACCGAAGACCGGGGCAATAGTTTGCTTTATCGCTTTGTACCCATATCCGCAGTCATCTGGGTGCTGGAGGCACTCTGTATGCTTAAAAACTTGTCGGAATGACACGGGCACAATTATAGGCAATGTGATTATACAGGAGCTTACAAGGTATGTGTGGATTTTGCGATCGACGATCATTCCTGGCTTTTACAACCGCAGCGTTTGGGAGTGCGGTGCTTGGCAAAGCTGTTTCTGCTCAACCATCTCCCCAGCAGAACATTGACAAGCCCATGATTTTCAACCGTTCATATTTGGAAGAAACGCCTCAACGGGATCATTTGAGTCGTTCTTTCAAACGGCAAACTGAACCGATCGCGCAAAATGTTCGGGCAATCGGCTACACCGATGTGGATGGAAAACCTGCCTTCAAACTATCGATTCGAGAACATCAAGGACGTTGGTATCTGTTCACCGGGCACTTCTGGCATTCGGGTTGGTCGATTGTGGATGTGACCGATCCGGCAAAGCCAGAAGTCGTCAAATTCCTTGCAGGGCCTAAGAACACCTGGACACTACAAATGGAATTGTCTGGCAACACAATGGTTACAGCATTGGAGCAGATTTTTCCCAACTTCGGCGGTAGTCAGCAACAGCCATTTGACGAAGGAGTACTGCTTTGGGACATTAGCGATCCCACCAATCCGCAACGATTGGGACAATTCCGCACGGGTGGTACTGGCACCCATCGCAACTTCTACGCAGGTGGACGCTATATGCATCTGGCTGCTGGAATGCCAGGATATGAGGGCAATATCTACGTCATTGTTGATATTAGCAATCCGGCTAAACCGCGTGAAGCCGGACGGTGGTGGGTACCAGGGCAATACAAATCTGGGGGAGAAAAACCTACCGCTATGCATATCTCGCACCACGGCCCGGCTTATGTAGTTGGGAATTTAGCCTATCTAGCTTATGGAGCGGCTGGTATGGTGATTTTGGATATTAGTGATGTGTCCAAACCGCGCCAGATTGGACGTTTACCATTCAGCCCCCCATTCCATTCTCGCTTTGGGGTACATAGTGTACTGCCTCTGCCCGAACAGGGAATCGCCTACGTTAACTCTGAGGATGTGTCCTATGGTGGTCAAGCCGCAGCTCACGCCTCGATCGTGGATATTCGCGATCCCGCTAATCCCTTTCTGCTATCAATTTTGCCGCGTCCCATACCTCCAGAAGGCTACGGCTACAGCGATTTTTCCGAAAAAGGAGGTTGGCAAGGGCCGCATAACATCAATCATCTGCAACATAACCCGGATGTCCAAAAGCAAGGAGATCTCTTGTACCTCACCTACTTCAATGCAGGGTTGCGAATTTTCGATGTCTCAAAACCGCGTTTACCACAAGAAGTTGGCTACTTTATTCCCCCAGATCCGGAAAAACGATTTGGCCCCATGCCAGAGGAACGACTGGTGGTACAAACCGAAGATGTACTAGTCGATCGCCGAGGTTACATCTACATCTCTCATAAAAATCAAGGGCTATGGATTCTTAAATATCAAGCTTGATCGACCAGTCTCATACCAATTCTCCAGAACCAGCATTTATAGTCATTGGGACTTATGCACGCTTGGCTGCCGTTGAGACTGGCTCTAATACCAATTCACGAAAAATATGATATACAGCGTTTTTCAGGTAAATGAAGTAGACGGGTAGGGGCGCAGCTGTGCGCTCTTACTTATGATTTGTACCTCACCAATTTGCAATCTGCTGTAAATGCAAACCCTGAAACCTATGGTAAGTCTCACTTTCTTAATGCGTAAATTTTGAATTGGTATGAGGGTGTGGAGTGAACGATTTTGACGCCTACACTTCCAATACGGTTCGGATAAGCACTATGAACTTTCCTTGTGGTCTGGGAAAAGGTTAAAGGTAAGGGGTAAAGGATGTATTTAAAACCTTTCCCCTTTCTCCTTTCCCCTTTCCCCTTTAACCGAACCGTATTACCTACACTCCTACACCCTCCCCAAAACTTTTGATTTTTGGTATCGCTGCGTAAGTCGCGATCGCTTTCCTAAAAATTGTTCAACGGACAGGGAGAACAATCTCAAATTCTGTGCCATCGGTTGGGGAAGAACGCACAGTCAAAGTACCGCCATGCTGTTGGATAATCGAATAGCTGACAAATAACCCCAGCCCAGCACCACAACCGATAGGTTTTGTGGTAAAGAATGGGTCAAAAATACGGTCTTGAAGACTTACAGGAATTGTACTATCTGTATTGAAGATTGCAATGCGTAAGTACTCATTGTCTATCATTTCAGTACGAATCCGAATTTCAGGGTTTTCGCTGCTTTGAGGGTTATCTCGAATTGCATCGATCGCATTGTTGATAATATTTAGGAAAACTTGATTCAACTGGCTAGGATAACAAGTCACCAGAGGTAGGCTGCCATACTCTTTGAACAGTTGCACTTGGGGTTGATTTTTAGAAGCTTGCAAGCGATGTTGCAAAATTAACAGTGTACTTTCAATCCCACTGTGCAAGTCTACTGCTTTGATTTCTGCTTCATCTAGGCGAGAAAAGTTCCGTAAACTCTGAACGATCTGGCTGATGCGTTCGCTGCCTACTTTCATAGATGTTAAGATTTGGCTCACATCCTTAAACAAAAAATCGAGGTCAATTTCCTCGCTCTTGGCTTGAATAGCTGGACTCGGTTGTGGATATTCCTGTTGATAAAGTATTAGCAAATTTGTTATATCTGCAATATAACTTTCTGTATGACTAAGATTACCCTTGATAAAATTAACAGGATTGTTAATTTCGTGAGCAATGCCAGCTACAATTTGACCTAAAGATGACATTTTTTCGCTATGAATTAATTGTGCTTGAGTTTGTTGCAATTTTTTCAAGGCTTGCTCTAAATCTTGGGCTTTTTGGTTGAGAGCTTGGGTTTTGCGCTCTACCTCTGCTTCTAGGGTATGGGAATAATTTTCGGTTTGTTGATACAAACGGGCATTTTCCACAGAGATGGCGGCTTGGCTAGTGAGGAGTTGCAGAATCTCAATGCGATCGCTACTAAAAGCGCCCACAGTTAAGTTATTCTCTAAATACAAAATACCGATGAGTTTTCCTTGCCGACTAATTGGAGTACACAAAACTGATTTGGGCTGATGGGTAATGATATAAGGATCGCCTGCAAATTGCACCCAATCGCTTAAGTTTTCAAACACAGCCGTCTGTTGAGTTCGTGCTACGGTATAAATCAAACTCTGGGGAATTTTTTGGTATTGAGCCAGCGGAATTTCTAAGGTTTGTGTTTGTTGTCGATCGGCTTGAGCGACGACTAACCATTGTTCGTCTTGACGCAGGATAAAATAACCAATTTGTGCGCCAGCATTAGCGATCGCAATCTGCATTAAGCTTGTTAACAGTTTGTCTAATTCTATTTCTTGAGAAATAGCTTGTGCTGCTTTCATGACTGTTGGAAAATCCAACCACAAATTTTGGCCGCTACTGGCGCTAGTGACGTTCTTCATCAATGTAGGAGCGATGGTTGCGCTAGATGTGATAGCCACACTAGGAGGTTGGAAAATGGTTGCAAGTAGTTGCGGATAGTGTTGTTCTAAATGGGCGACTTTAGCTTTTGCACCCCAACGAGCATAACAGTAGTAAGCTTCTTGCATATAGCCTGCGGCGACTTTCTCTTTACCCCAAGCGAGATAAAACTTAGCTGCTAACTCATTTCCCAGAGCTTCTTCTTGAATGTAGCCGTTTTGTTTAGCTCCAGCGATCGCCTTGTCGTATAACTCAATGGCTTCTGTTTTGTATCCTAAAACTCGGCATTTTTCAGCCGCTACCAAATCAACTTTATGTTGATAATTCATTGGCGCATAGTTCGCCCAATGCTGTTGCAGTTGTGTTTGGTTTTGTTCCACCCGCTCTAATGCTTTTGATGTCTCCTTTGATTGTAGGCTCAAAGCTGCTAGAACCGTCAGTGAATCATAAAAATAAACCGCAGGTTCACCAATAAATCCAGCACCAGCAGTTGAATATTTTCTCAGTTCAACTGCATAGTTTGTCGCTTGCTCAATTTCTCCAAATAAGAAACAAAGCAGTAATTTATACAAATAAAAGAAATATAATCCAATCAAATCATTAGCAGACAACCGCAAGGGCAGAAATTGGGTTTCTTGCACAGCTTCCCCAGATAAAATAACCGGATGCTCCCCAATTTCCAGTAAATTTAAAATAGATTGCCAATAAATTCGGCAGTAATTAGCTGCTGTCAATTGGTTCAATTGCAATAACCCATTGCAGTAAGCGCGTACATCTTGTTCTAAAGTAGCCAAGGGCTGACCGCACCAAAAAGAATTCAAACAAAAACCGTAGGCAGAATATCCAGCAAACTCTGGGTTACCAACTTCGAGTCCAGTCACATAACCTTCTTGAGAGATTGATAGTGATTCTTGAATGTGAGATTTACGGTGTACAATAAACAGCCCTAGCACAGGCAATACTTGAGCTTTCATAGCTTTTGCATCAAATTTGGCGATGATACCCAGTGCCAATTGTCCAAATTTGGTTGCTGTATCTACATCTTGCTGCATACTACACAAAATGATGCCATAGCAAGCATAACTATAGGCTGAGAGGGATGTATTTCCATATTGAATAGATAATTTAACTGATAAAGAAACTAGTAATGGAAATAACAAAGAGCCAAGATTGAAAGCTGCTGGAAAAATACTGTTGGTAACCTGTATAATTGCCAGTTTTTCTGCATCGGTCATTACAGGTAAGTGAACTAAATCTGCAATTTCTCTGTCGCCAATAAGTTCCTTGATTTCTTGGATTGTCTGTTGAATATCTGTCTGTGTTGGTATTTCGGGAAAGATGACACCAAACTGTTGCAAGATTTCTCTACCAATTCTCAGACCTTCTGCAAGTTTATTACCAGAAGCATTAGCTTGTATTCTAATTCGGTAAACGTTAGCTTTGTCTAGTAAAGAATGTGTTTTTTTAGTGACAATTTCAATGAAATATTCCATCATTTGAAAGTCACCACAAAGGTAAGCTAATTCAGCAGCTAATTCATGAAAAGCAAGAGTGACTTCATATTGCTGTTGCCAAGCTTTTTCTCCTAATAAAGATAAGCCTACTGTCACATATTCACGAGCTGCTTGATAGGCGGTTGCGCTTTTGGCTTTACGACAGGCTGTGAGGTTTAGTTGTGCTAATTCCTGGCGATCGCTTTGTTCGGTAATTAAAGCAGTTCCACGGTTGAGGTGACCGATGAGTTCAAAAATACGGTCAAATCTTGCTTCTGAAGAAATCTTTTGCAGGAGTAATTGTCCGATATGGTAATGGGTTGTTTGTTTTCGGTCTTCGGGAATCAGAGAATAAGCAGCTTGTTGGACGCGATCGTGTAAAAACCGATAGGCTACATTTTCGATGTTGCTAATATTTGCATCTGTATCATCAGGGCTGAGATAAAATTTGTATAATTGACTCTGCGGCAAAATTAGTCCTTCTTGTAAAGCTTTCCACAGCACTTTGGCCGTATCTGCTTGTGATTGTTCGCAAACAATTGCCAAAGTACCCAAATCAAATTGGTTACCAATACAAGCTGCTAATTTGAGGAGATGTTGCGTTTGTTTTGGCAATTTCTGTAACTGCTGCGCCATAAACTCCACCACATCCGAGGTAAGAGAAAGTGCGTTGATTTGAGCAATATCACATTCCCAATAGCCTTGGTGATGATTAAATTTAATCTGTTCGTCTTCGTGTAACGCTTTGAGAAACTGGGTTATAAAAAACGGATTACCTTGAGTTTTGCGAAGAATTAATTCTGCAATGGGAAGCGATCGCTCTGTTGTACAATGTAGTGTATCAGCAACTAATTGATTGGTATCATTTAAAGTCAGAGGTAAAAGAATAATTGTATTAACGGTTTTCTGGGTCTTTTTCAGTTCCTCTACCGTTAAGATAAATGGATGTGCTGCTTGTACTTCATTGTCTCGATAAGCCCCCAACAATAGCAAATAGCTATTATCCTGCATCAGTAGTTTAATCAACTGTAGAGAAGCTGAATCTGCCCACTGTAAGTCATCCAAAAACATCACTAATGGATGTGCTGGTGTTGTAAATACTTCAATAAAGTTTTGAAATAATAATTGAAAGCGATTTTGTGTCGCAAGTGCTGACAGTTCTGGTGCAGGGGATTGCTTACCAATAATTTGTTCTAGTTCGGGAATGACTTCAATCAGAATTTGTCCATTGTCGCCTACAGCTTTGATAATTTTGGAACGCCACCCAGCCAATTGCATATCTGATTCTGACAACAATTGTGCCATCAAATCCCGTAGAGCTTGCAAAAAGGCAGATAGAGGAATATTACGATTGAACTGGTCAAATTTACCTTTAATAAAATACCCTTGCTGACGGGTAATTGGTTTGTGGACTTCATTGATTACCGCAGTTTTCCCAATACCAGAAAATCCTGCCACTAGCATCATTTCGGATGTACCATTAGCGACGCGCTCAAAAGCTTCAAGCAGTGTGGCAACTTCTTTCTCTCGTCCATAAAGTTTTTCACCGATGAGAAAGCGATCGCATACATCACGCTCACCAATTTTAAAATATTCAACTTTACCAGTTTCTTTTAATTGGGCAAGACTTTTTTCTAAATCAAATTTTAAACCTAAGGCACTTTGATAACGGCTTTCGGCATTTTTAGCCATTAATTTGTTAATAATATTGCATAAAACCTCTGGTATTTCTTCTTTCTTACCCTCTGGCTTTGGCGGTTGTTTAGCCATGTGATAATGTATCAATTCCATCGGATCGTCAGATATAAATGGTAATTTTCCTGTCAATAATTCATAAAAGGTCACGCCTAAAGAATAAAGGTCGCTGCGGTAGTCTATACCTCGATTCATTCTGCCAGTTTGTTCGGGGGCAATATAAGCCAGAGTTCCTTCTAAAATATTAGGGCTGATAATTTCTTGAGTTTCTTTAGGAAGTAATGAAGCAATACTAAAATCAATTAATTGAACTTTTTGTGTTTGTTGGTTAATCAGTATATTTGCGGGCTTGATGTCTTTGTGAATTACACGATTTTGATGTAAGCTGTGGAGAATATTGGTTAATTGGATGGCGATCGCCAAAAAATCAACAAGCGAGAGGCTAATGGTTTGGATGTATTCTAGTAAAGAAATTCCTCCCAAATCTTCCATAACCAAAATATAACCATTACCATAATCTTCTAATGATAAAGGATGAATAATACCAGGAATATTGAGATTTTTACTAATAGTGTATTGGTTGCGAAATTGCAGTAATTCGTTGAAACTCGGATATTCAGATGTCAAAAGTTTGATAACTACTGGGAGTTTTTCTCGGTTTTGGATAGCTCGATATACTCTTGTTCTAGAGCCGGCATATAGTTGAGAGCTAATTTCATATCCGGGTATCATGGGGGCGGATCTTGTAGTCGTCATCTATACTTGTCCCATAGCGTAAGTTTGTGTTTGTTTGATAAAACTAGTATTCCCAGAGAACATGTTCATTTTTGCAAACACAGGAAAATCAGCCAAGAAGAGATAAGACTGGTGTATTTATTTACCGATAGCTTTAAAACAAAAATAATTTCTCCACAGAAATATTAAGGCATTTGAAACAAGTTAAAAGTGCCTTAAAAAATGCCCGTTCCATAAAGCAGGCGATATCTTCCATTTTTAAGATATCTAGACCGATAATGTTCCTGTCTTTCTAGTCTTTACTAAGTCAATTAGAATTAGTAAAGGCTTGTGAAAATATATGTAATTTTGTAAGAAATGTTACATATCTCAACCTACATGGGCATCTTAAGAATGCTTATCTTGCAAGGTAAATAAATGACAGCTACTTTATCTGGTTATCAACTCCTGGAAACTCTTCACTCTGGCAGTAAAACTATTATTTATCGTGGACGGCGAGAAACCGATAACACCTCTGTCATTGTCAAAACTCTCCTCAATGAGCATCCTTCCTTAGAAGACATTGCGCGACTGCGGCACGAATATCAAATCATTGAACCGCTGCAAATACCTGGAATTGTTAAACCATACGAGTTAAAGAATTATCAGCATGGTCTAGCTTTAGTTTTGGAAGACATTCCAGGTTGCTTGCTCAAAGAAGCGATCGCGACTCAAACAATGAGCTTAATTACTTTCCTCAAGGTAGCGATTAATTTAGCACACACCTTAGGAGAACTGCACGCCGAACAGATTATTCACAAAGATATTAAACCACACAATATTATTATCAACCCTGACTCTGGCGAAGTTAAATTGATTGACTTTAGCATCTCCTCACGTCTGGATAAAGAAAATCCCACATTAAGTAATCCGAATTTACTCGAAGGTACACTTGCCTATATTTCACCTGAGCAAACAGGTAGAATGAACAGAGCGATCGATTATCGCAGCGATTTTTACTCATTGGGTGTGACGTTGTATGAAATGTTGACAGGTACTTTGCCGTTTCATACTACCGACCCAATGGAGTTGGTACACTGTCACATTGCCAAGATGCCTGCTGCACCTTGTCAAGAAACTGAGTGCCGTGTTTTGGAAGAAGTGCCACAGGCGATTAGTGCAATTATATTAAAGCTGTTGGCGAAAACAGCAGAGGAGCGATATCAAACCGCCGCAGGTCTAAAAGCGGATTTAGAAGCATGTTTGTTTCAACTGCAAGCGACTGGCAAAATTGAAAATTTCATACCGGGAACACGGGACAAATCTGGGCATTTTTTGATTCCCCAAAAGCTGTACGGACGGCAAGCAGAAGTGGCTGCGTTGATGGCTGCATTTGAGCGAGTCAGTCTTGGTGCAAGCGAAATGATGATGGTTTCCGGTTATTCGGGGATTGGTAAAACAAGTGTTGTCAATGAAGTTCATAAACCAATTGTGGGAGCCAGGGGGTATTTTATTGCAGGCAAGTTTGACCAGTTCAAGCGCAATATTCCCTATGCATCATTGATTCAGGCATTCCAATCTTTAATTGGGCAATTACTCACCGAAAGCGAAGCCCAAATCCAAGTATGGAAAGAGAAACTGTTAACCAAGTTGGGAGAAAACGGACAAATAATTATCGATGTGATTCCCGAAGTCGAACTAATTATTGGGACTCAACCACCTGTAGCACAACTGGGTGCGGCGGAATCTCAAAATCGTTTTAATCGGGTTTTTGGGCAATTCATTGGGGTATTCACAAGTCAAGACCATCCTTTGGTTGTGTTTCTTGATGACTTACAGTGGGCAGATTCGGCATCGTTGAACTTAATTGAGCAATTGATGACAGATAGCGGTCGCCAATATTTATTATTAATCGGAGCATACCGCGATAACGAAGTTTCGCCCACTCATCCCTTGATGATGAGTTTGGACAAAATTCAAAAAACAGATGCGGTGGTGAATAACATTGTTCTGTCACCGTTACATTTAACAGATGTGGAAGCGTTAGTTGGTGATACATTGAATGGCACAGAAGACACTCAGCTAATAGCAGAATTACTGTTTCACAAAACCTGCGGTAACCCTTTCTTTTTAACGCAACTGCTCTTAACTCTACATCAAGAAGGCTTGTTAACATATAACTTTCATGTAGGAATGTGGGAGTGGAATATCCAAAATATTCAAGCAATTGGTATTACTGACCTAAATGTTGTTGAACTCACAGCAAGAAATATTCGCAAACTGTCACTAGAAACGCAAAAAGTATTAAAATTAGCTGCTTGTATCGGTAATAATTTTAACTTAGATGTATTGGCGATCGTTAACGAAGCATCACCTCTAACAACTGCGACGCAATTGTGGCCAGCACTGCAAGCTGGTTTAATTTTGCCGTTAACTCAAGATTACAAAATTCCTTTAGTGTTTGGTCAAGATGAATCAGGCGACATTGGCTTAACCGATATCAAGGTTGACTACAAATTTTTACATGACCGAGTACAGCAAGCAGCTTATTCTTTAATTCCTGATGACGAGAAAAAAGAAACTCATTTAAAAATTGGTCAATTACTGCTAAAAAATACTACACCAGAAGCACGCAAAGAAAATATTTTTGCTCTGGTTAATCAACTTAATTACGGTACTGAATTACTAATATCTGAAGCAGAAAAATACGAACTGGCAGAACTTAATTTAATTGCAGGTCAAAGAGCAAAAGCAGCTACAGCCCACGATTCTGCTGTTAAGTATTTGCAAGTTGGTTTGGGACTGTTAGCAGAAGAAAGCTGGATGTGTCAATATGAACTGATATTATCACTGCACTCAGAAGCAGCAGAGGCAGCTTTTTTGAGCGGTGATTTTGAAGGAATGCAGAGATTCGTTGAGATAGTCCAAAACCATGCCAAAACGCTGCTGGATACAATTAAAGTGTATGAAGTCCAGATACAAGCTTACGTGGGGCAGAATAGGCCGCTAGAAGCAGTTAAAACGGGGCTACAAGTTTTAAAGCTTTTAGGGGTGGAGTTTCCGCAAGAGCCGAACGTGTCAGATATTGGGCAGGCACTAGGGGAAACTGCGGCAATTTTAAGTGGAAGGCAAATTGAGGATTTAGTTGAACTACCTCAAATGTCTGATCCCTACAAGTTAGCAGCTATGAGACTTTTGTCAAGTATCTTTGCTGCTGCCTATATTGCTTCACCAGAACTAGTGCCTTTGACGGTGTGCAAACAAGTAAATTTATCTGTCCAAGATGGTAATGCTTCGGTATCTCCCTTTGCTTATGCCAACTATGGTCTTCTTCTTTGCGGAGTTGTGGGAGATATTGATTCAGGTTATCAGTTTGGTCAATTGGCTTTAACTCTAGTGTCAAAGTTAAATGCTCAAGAAATCAAAGCCAAGACACTCCTGATAGTAAATATATTTATCCGACCCTGGAAAGATCATCTTAGAGAAACCTTAGAACCTTTGGTGTCAGTCTACTCTAGCGGACTGGAAACAGGAGATTTACAATATGCTGCCTTTGGTCTATTGATGTACTCTTATTTAGCTTACTTTAGCGGCAAAGAACTGACTGTCCTTGAAACAGAGATGGCAATTAACAGAGATGCTATTCACAAAATCAAGCAAGAAACAGCGCTTCATTATATAGAAACCTATTGGCAAGCTATATTAAATCTGCTCGGAAAAAGTGAAAATACTTGCTGTCTAAAGGGTAAAGCCTGCGATGAGCAGATAAGATTACCATTGCATGAGCAAGCGAACGACAGATTGGGAACTGCTTATATATATTGGAACAAATTTTTACTTAATTATTGGTTTGAAAATTACTTACAAGCGATTGAAAATACTGTCATAGCAGAGAAGTATTTAGACGCAGTGATAGGATTACCTCCTGTTCCTCTGTTCCATTTTTACGATTCTTTAGCACGGCTAGCGCTGTATCCGGATATCCAAGGGTTCGAGCAAAATGCTATTCTCGATCGCGTCCAAGCTAATCAAGAAAAAATGCAAAAATGGGCGCATCATGCGCCAATGAATCATCTACATAAATTCTATTTGGTAGAGGCAGAACGGCATCGGGTTTTAGGTGAAAAATCAGAAGCGATTGAGATGTATGATAAAGCGATCGCTCTTGCTAAAGAAAACGAGTACATCAATGAAGAAGCACTAGCTTATGAACTTGCAGCTAAATTCTATTTGTCATGGGGTAAAGAACCCATTGCCAAAACTTACATGACAGATGCCTATTACGCCTATATGCGTTGGGGTGCTGTTGCTAAAGTTCAACATTTAGAGTCAAAATACCCGCAGTTGATTGTGCGAGTGTCAAACGCAGAAAAACTAGCAACTCAACACTTAGAATTGACCCAAACTAATTCTACTACTACCGGAGGCTCTCATCTTCTTGACTTGATGACGGTGATGAAAGCTTCACAGGTGCTGTCAGAAGAAATGATACTAACTCGCCTGCTCGAAAAAATGATGAAAATTGGCATCGAAAATGCTGGTGCTGTCCAAGGTTACTTCATTACCAAGCACGAGAATGAATGGATGCTAGAAGCGGTAGGAATGGTTGCAAGGAAAGATGTTAGGGTTGTTGTTAACTCAAAGGATGAAACAAATTCACCTTTACTGCCAGTTGCTTTATTCAACTATGTCGAAAGAACCAGAGAGAACTTAATTTTAGATGATGCTGTTAAAGATCCGCGCTTTGCAGCTGATGTTTATATTGCCACTCATCAATCTAAGTCGGTTTTATGTTTGCCACTAATTCATTCTGGCAAGTTTACTAGTATTCTTTACCTGGAAAATCATTTGATTTCTGGTGCTTTTACTCCAGAACGGGTAAAGGTGTTGAGTTTATTGACGGCACAAATTTCCATCGCCATTGATAACGCCCGTCTCTATACCAATTTGCAAGCTTACTCACAAGAACTGGAAGTTAAAAACGCAGCTTTGCAAGCATCCGAAACGCGAGAGCGAGAAAAAGCCCTCGAACTGCAACAATATCTCGATAGACTACAAAAAACCCAGGCTCAACTCGTACAAACTGAGAAAATGTCCAGCTTAGGACAACTGGTGGCTGGCGTTGCTCACGAAATCAACAACCCGGTCAATTTTATCTTTGGCAACCTCAATCATGCCAACGAATATACCCAAGAGTTGCTAGGGCTAGTGCAACTCTACCAAAAACATTATCCATCTCCCCATCCAGAAATTGAGGAAGAAACTGAGTCTATGGATTTAGAATTTTTGTTAGAAGACTTGCCTAAGCTATTATCCTCCATGCGGGTAGGGGCAGACCGAATTCGCAAAATTGTTGCTTCTTTGCGAACTTTCTCACGTATGGATGAGGCTGAGAGAAAAGCTGTGAATATTCATGACGGTATTGACAGTACCTTGATGATTCTGCAACATCGACTCAAAGCAAAGTCAGAATATCCAGCGATTGAGATTATCAAAGATTATGGCAACCTGCCCCTAGTGGAATGCTATGCAGGAGAATTAAATCAGGTCTTTATGAATGTGTTGAGTAATGCGATCGATGCTTTAGAGGAGTCATTAGTGAAGAATCCAGAAAAAATGACTAGCCCAAGCATTACTATTTACACTGCAAAAGTGAATGCTCATCAAGTAGAAATCCGCATTGCAGATAATGGTCTGGGAATGCCACAAGCAGTTCGACAACGGCTGTTCGATCCTTTCTTCACAACAAAACCTGTAGGTAAAGGCACTGGTATGGGCTTGTCGATTAGTTATCAAATTGTCACCGAAAAACATGGTGGCTCACTTTCTTGCAAGTCAGAACCAGGACAGGGTGCAGAGTTTCTTATCTGCATTCCAGTTTCGTTGGAAGCTAGTAACGTTGATGCGATCGCACTCTCATAACTTAAATCGGCATTCCTCTGATTAAGGGGAATATAGCCGCACGCTCTAGACGTGGAACGGTGACTATATAACCCAAGTTGCTAGTTACTCTAATGGGCGATCGCTTTTTGCCACAGCACCAAAGACAATTAATTGCACTTTCAAAATTTTTTCTTTTTTTGCGTAAAGCACAGAACTAATGCTGAATAGTACTATACAGCAGTTTTCTTTTGCATGAAGTACAAAGTCACTGGTTTTGAGGCAGGAGGCAGAAGGCAGAAGGCAGGAGGCAGGAGGTAGAAGAATAATTTGATTTGTAAATCCTTGGTTCTGTACCTCATTTAGTTGCAAACTGCTGTATAGCAAACCCTTTATGAGTAAACCAAGGGACAACAACCTAAAAGTCCCTTATCTTATATAAACTCCACTATTTAAAGCTGCTCTGGACTTGTGCCAGGGCAGTTTTTAATTTTTCATACTTACCCAGCCTAGATTTTATATTCGTGAGAAATCCAGGGTTAGGCTAGGTCAGAACAAACTCTTGTAAGCTAATCATCATTCAAATTGCGTCCCCGTGTCTTTTTGGCGAGTAGAGTTATGCAATTTAAAAGCGCATCAGCTTATCGCGTAAAGTCCCCGCATTTATAAGTAGGTCGGTGTGAATATTTATCGTTGCGATGAGGCAGGAGGCAGGAGGCAGGAGGGAAGAGGGCTTGAGTCTATTTAATTTTTCTTAACATAGTTTGGTTTTTCGACATTGTTCTACTTAAGCTTTTCAATGTAAAATCCCAAAAGCCTTTTCCCCTGCTAAGAACTGCCCTCTAAATGATAAGTTTTTAAACGGACATAAGTAGGTGGTTGTGAATATTTATCGTCAGAATAAGGCAGAAGGCAGGAAGCAGGAGGCAGAAGGAAAGAGGGTTTGAGCTAAATTAACCTTTCTTAACATAGTTTGATTTTTTCACACCAACTTACTTAATATCACAGGTCACTTTTGGGAATTTCCTCACGAAATTCTATAACCAATTTCATAGTTTCCACTACCAGATCGCGTAAATCACGATTTAGTACTACAGTGCTTTGAGATCCAAACCAACGGTCAAAAATAGCGACATATCGCCCATCGCCATTGACGAATCCTTGCATAAACTTGACCAGAGAATAGTTGACTGTATCCAAGAATTTCGAGTTATTTTCTGGTACCATGCAAGCGATACCTTCTTGTGAATAGGGGCGATCGGGTACGATGGCAAAAGCATCTGGATTTTTTTGCTGTTGCAGCCATCCCTCTAAAATAATGCTATCGGATGAGAAACCATCAATAGTACCTTTTTGTAAAGCTGTGTATCCCTCTGTCCTGGTTTTAAAATATACCAGTTTCGCTTTAGGCTGTACGCGAGCGATCGCCTGCTCATTTGTGGTTCCTGATAACACACCAATTCGCTTATCAATCAAGGATTCAGCAGAACCTAAATTACTTCCTTTGTTCACTAATAATTGAGTTCCAGTGGCACCGTAGCTTACAGAAAAGTCTACTTTTTTATCTCGCTCCCATGTAAAACTAGTAGCATCACACACAATATCAACTTGTTGATTAACTATTTTAGGAATCCGTTCAGAGGGGCTAAGACCAACTAATTGCAGTTTAATTTTTTTTTGGAGGTTTTTTTCTAATTGCTCTTTAATTAGAATTAGCATATCTACAGAATAGCCATTTAACTTTTCTTGACTATCCACATAGGCAAAAGGTAGCGCATCTCTACTAGTACCAGCTGTTAATACTCCTGTTCTAGCTACTTTTTGCATCACAGTCTCAGCAGCTACCACATTAGGCATGAGCATTGCAAACATGAGACTTAAAATAGGAATAGCACTTTTTTGAGACATAAGCTTTAAGAGTAGGCCGTTTTTTCAGAATTCAAATCTGATTTATATGTTAAGTTCAAAAAGTTATCATTATCGAGTACATAGTAAGATTTTTAGTAACTATTCTTTACATTATATTTATTTTATCACCCTATGGAGAGTAAAATCAGCAATTTAATTCCAAACCTTTTTTGATAATCTCGATTGATGCCATCTAAATTACTGTTGATATGTTAAAAATCGAAAATTTAAATAAGTCTTATAAATTTAGAAAAGTTTTACAAAATTTAAATCTCCATATTAATTCAGGAGAGATTTATGGCTTACTCGGTGCTAATGGAGCGGGTAAAACGACCACTATTAATATTATTTGTAATTTACTAAAACCTGATAGTGGTAATGTGATGATTAATAATCAGCCTGTTTCTCAAGCAACGAAAAAAATTATTGGAATTGCACCGCAAGAAAATTTACTATATAAAACTCTAACTTGTGAGGAAAATCTCAAGTTTTTTGCTGATATTTATGGTTTAGATCGGAAAACGCGGCAGAAACAGATAAAAGAAACTCTGGCGGCTGTAAATTTATTAGACAGAGCAAGAAGTCCAGTAGAAACTCTCAGCGGGGGAATGCAGCGACGGTTGAATATTGCAGTAGCTTTGGTACATCAGCCGAAGTTGGTGATTCTTGATGAGCCAACTACTGGGTTAGATATTGAGTCACGATATGAAATTTGGGAGTTGATTCGACAACTCAAAAATCAGGGAGTTACGATTCTCCTGACAACTCATTTATTAGATGAAGCTGAGCGTCTTTGCCAGAGAATTGGAATTTTAAAAGATGGTCAAATTTTGGCTGAGGGTAGTTTAACACAATTACGCATGTTAATTCCAACTTCTGAAATTTTAGTGGTACAAACTCCAGAAGAAGAACTAGCGATCGCTCGCGCCGAAGAATACGGTTTTACCCCCCGACGTTATGGTGATGAGTTAACTTTTTGGTTACCAGAACCACTAGAATTAAAAGAAATTATTTCCCGGTTTGAAGGTATTCCTATTAATGCGATCGCGCGTCAACCTGTGCGCTTGGAGCATATTTATATAGAACTAACATCTAGTCCTACTAATCACCAAGCAAAGCAAAATGAAAGGCAATAGGCAACGGACAACAGGCAACAGCAAAATTAAGCCTATGTTCAGGAAAATTTTAAAGAAGTACGTTCAAATTTTCCTCTACAATTTGTGTAATTTTTTGTAAAGCGATCGCCACTCCAGTTTCAGCAATAGATGATAAACTCTGTCCTAATTCAAAGTTTACTCCTGGTACTTTGATCCACCAAGACCGCGGGCAATAGCCGTAAATTGCTTTAGTCAGAGCTAAAAGCGATCGCGGATCGCTCATATGTCCGGCGATAATCTTGAAAGATGCAGGTGAAAGTGGTTCTACTTGTATTTGGGAACTTTGAGAGGCAAAACAAGCATCAATAAAGATTGCCAAATCAGCATGGGCTAAATTTTGGGCAAGTTCGGGAGTGAGTTGGTGGACAGCAAGAGATTGCACATTAGATAGGTGCAACGCCTTAGCTACTCTTTGACCAATACCATCATCACTACGCAACTCATTACCGTAACCAATAGCTATTACATTACAATTCATAATTTTTAGCTGTCTAAGACTAGTTTCAAGTTATGGAAAAAACTTGAAGAACTTGTGAAGAACTGTTAAATTTACAAATTCTCTGGTGGTTAATAACAGCTAAGGACTTTGCACGACAATCTTTATACATATACATTTTCCGTAGGGCGCACAGCTAGCTGTGCGCCCTCACCAAGATATTGGTATCAAACTTCAAGTGAAACAGTATTATCTACACACTCAATAGCCTATTTTGGTTAGGAATTTAATTGTGATAATTCAGTTCTGACTTTCTCTAGCATTTCTTGATACATAGGATCTTGGAAACCACTTCCGAAAACTCCGCTTAAATATTTTTGTAAAAGGTATTCGGCTATTTTATAATCTGCGATCGCTCTTTGTTTATTTCCTAAATCCCGATACATATTTCCTCTAAAAGAGTATGCCTCAGCAGAAGAAGGACTTTCACTAATTACTTGAGTCCAATCTGAAATTGCTTTGTACTTTTGGCCTAACTTTTCATAAGCCCTTGCCCTGTTCCAGTATGCAGGACTACTAAAACCAAATTTACCTGTATTTTGCCTAATTACTTCGCTATGGTCTGCCACTGCTGCTTGATAATTGCCAAGGTTATAGTAAGCATTGGCACGATGATAGTAGGCTTTGTCAGCTTTAGGATTTAGCCGAATTGCCCGTGTGAAAGAAGAAACCGCAGCGAGTGAGTCTTTTTGACAGTCCTCTTGGAAGTGTCCCATGCCGATGAAATCGTCTATTGTATTCAGATGTTTTGGCTTAAGAGTTTGGCACTCGGCAGAAGCATTAGAAGCTGGTATTTGTGCAACTAATGGTAGGGAAGAACCTAATAGAAAAATAGATGATGCATAAGCTAATAAAGAATGTTTGGAAAAAGCAAATTTCATCATTATAGAATCCAGAATTATTTTCAGTTAAAGTAGGAATAGTGTTTACATATTGCATTGTTCACGAGAGTGACTGCATCATGTCAACAATAATATTATAATATTCTCAAAAAACCTAAGGTATGTTTAGATACTCGCTTTCAATCCGAATTTGCGATCGCCCTGAGCAAATGCACCTGAAATAGGTTTGCTAAAAAATAGGCAATTGTGGTGTTAAAAAATCTATGCTCGCTATCTGAAGCTTACACGCTGATGACTGTGCTATCAATTGGTAGGGAAAAATCACGAGACCATTCATTCCAAGAGCCAAAATAATTTTTAGCAGAAATTCCTGCCTGTTCAAGGGCTATTAATGTATTAGCAGCCCTGGAACCTTTAAAACAGTAAATATACACAATAGACTCTGAAGTAATACCGATTGACTGACAAATTTGTAGGATTTCATCTGGCGATCGAAATGTGGGGATTTCCGATTCAGAATTCATTAAACGATGCCATTCTAACCATACAGCGTTAGGGATTCTACCTTTGCGGGGACAAAAATCAGGATTGTAGGGAGAAGAACTCACCCCAAGCCATTCTGAACTGTCGCGCACATCTAATTTAATAATTGTTGGATTATCAATTGCCTGCAACATTTCGGCAGTAGTTACCATTATGTCAGCGTTGGGATGCAATCTAAATATGCTACTTTCACGCTTTGGAACTTCATCGGTAGTAGGTAATCCTGCTTTGAGCCATGCTTTATATCCTCCATGTAAAATAGATACCTGAGTGCAACCCAAATACTTCAGTAAAAAAGCTGCTCGACAAGATTGACCATAACCTTTATTTAATGCGTCTTCATAAACAATTAACTGTTCTGTACCAGAGATTCCTACCCTACTCATAATTTCTGCAAAATATTCTTGTAATTGCTTTAAACCTCCTGGGGAGGAATTCTCTAAAAGATAGGTAAAAAAATCTCTAATATTTATGGATTGAGGAATATGAGAAGTAGCATATTCTTCTGAACTCCGGGTATCGATAATGACAGCTTCTAGTGAATTTTCTGCTAACAATGACATGGTTTCTTGAGGAGAAACGAGAAGTTTTGTATTCACGCTTTCATGCTTCTGTTATTTTGCCATTAGGCATTATCGCCCTGGCTAGATTTGTGTTTTGAAATGCAAATTACAGAAACATGAATGTTAAATGTTCCCAAAAAACTTTTGTGGCTATCTTATTTTCAAAAATGTCTTTAAAATATAAAATGACAGCGATAAGAATTTAACAATCGCTCTATGAATCAGGAATCGCCCCAATTCATCAACCATATTGTTTCAAATTTGCGTTCAATTGAGGGAATTACAGCGATCGCACTGGGTGGTTCACGGGCACGGGGAAACCACACGAACAAGTCAGATGTGGATTTGGGCATTTATTATAATCCAGAAAACCCGCCTGATTTAGTTGCTCTGAATCGCCTTGCCTGTGAACTTGATGACAACCATCGCGTAAATTTGATTACTCGAATTGGTGAATGGGGAAAGTGGATTAACGGCGGCGGTTGGCTAAAAGTGGAAGGTGTAGGTGTAGATTTTCTCTATCGCGATTTGGCAAAGGTGAATCGTGTCATTGATGATTGCCATATGGGACGCATTACTATTGATTATCAACCAGGACATCCTCATGGTTTTGTGTCCTCTATTTATATGGGGGAAATTGCTATTTGTCAGATACTTTACGACCCTGATGGTGT
Organism: Nostoc sp. DedQUE12a; assembly: GCA_034530795.1. GTDB lineage: Bacteria > Cyanobacteriota > Cyanobacteriia > Cyanobacteriales > Nostocaceae > Nostoc. The sequence goes on along the minus strand of JAVRCH010000012.1, from coordinate 109,986 downwards.
TTTAGAAGCTTTGAAGGTAAAAACAAAACCTTATCCAGAGCAGCTAAAACAGGCAACTATTGATACTTTCGCCTGGGAAATAAGTTTCTCGCTGTTAGTGGCAAAAAAGGCGATCGCACGCAATGATGTTGTTTATGCAGCAGGTTGTTGTTTCCGCAGTGTGGCATGTATTAATCAGGTTTTATTCGCGCTCAATGAAGATTATTTATTGAATGAAAAGGGGGCGACGGCGATCGCTAATAGATTTGCTATTTGCCCCCAAGACTATCAACAAAGGGTAGAGCAAGCGTTTGCACTTTTAGCTGCTGATGGAAAATCAATAACTGAGGCGATCGGGATTATTGAGGCGATGGAAGACGATTTGAGCCAATGGTATGGAAATCGGCGATTAACAATGTAATTTTTATTTTACAATCTTCACAAAATCCTCAAATAGTTTCGATAAATTGAAGTTACAGTCCAAGTGTTAATACTTAGGCTCAACCTGCGTCGTAAACATCCAGGGGGTTTTGTTATGGATACTCTTGTTAAATATGATATTGAAGTTATCAAAGATGAAGCACGTGAACTCGTTAAAAAAGGAGTAATTCGTCGTAACGAGCCAATTTATGCTTTGTGTAGATATATTCCTGGTCGTGAGTGGGTTTGCGTGGAACTGGAGCTAGAAAAAAATGAATTTTTACTTCGGGACAAAATTATAGATCTATTAGGTCGTGAAGATTGGAGCGAAGATTGAATTGCGATCGCCATAGCAGGGAATAGGCAACAGGCTTGCGAAAGTCTATTAGTGTCTGGTATTAAAAAGATTATTCTTTCGTAAGCTAATCGTCATTCAAATTGCATCTTTGCGTCCCCCCATCTTTCTAGCGAATTGAACTATGCAATTTAAAAGCGCATCAGCTTACCAACCGATCTGAACTTCGGAGGATGTTTTGATGCAAAGAGATTTTAAGGATAAGTGATTAGGCGGACACGATCTAAATTCAATCATGAAGATGAGAAAATCTTTCAGTATTTCAACTGATTTCATAAGTAGATAGTAAAGCTACAAATTGTAGGGTATTCAAACGTCATAAGTGGGTACATTCTCCCCACTTTTTTACCCTTACTTTAGTTAACTTATGAAAGTCACATTGATTAAAACACCACACATATTCATTGGCATCCTCATGGTAGCTAATTACGTACTATTCGCTATGTTGCTCCAGTATTTGGATCGTATTAATTTGTTATTTGGTAGTTGATATTTTAGTTAGCTGTGTAGTTAGCTATAGTTACTAATTAGCTCAGTATTAAAATGCGATCGCTTCGATGAGGAGCGATCGCACTTGACGGTGGTATCTTCAGTCTCGATCTCACCATCAGCCGTAGCGGTGGTATTAATGCGGCAATTAATATTAATTTGTCATGCTCTTGTAGTAGGATGTTTTTAACTTCTGAATTAAAAGCGATTTTATTGCTTGGTAGTTCAAAAGTGCATGAGTCATTTTTGAAGTGACAACCATTTGATAAAAATCGTAACGCTCGATGGCAAAAACTTTAATTGCTGCGTCATTTGTTGCACGTACAGTTGCCGTTCGTTTTGTTTCCTGCAACAAGCCTATTTCACCAAAATAAGTATTAGGCCCTAATGTTTTTAATAATTTTGATTCGGAATTCGGTAACTCTTGAATAACTTCTACTTTACCTTCAACTAAAATATAAAATTTGTCAGCTATCTCACCTTGACGGATAACAATTTCACCCGGCTGGAAGGTCAGCATTTTTAATTGAGGGATCAACTCAAATAATTGCTTATCTGTTAAGGTTGGTAAAGCAACAGATAGCTGACCTTGGTAGTCTACATTGCGATTTTTTTCACTACTCAGACGTAGGGAGCAATGGTGCGATCGCCGATGCATCCAGACCTGTAATGCTAAGTACCTGTTCCACCGTCATCCCACCCGCTAGCAAGTTGCGTGCCGTTTGTAATAACTGCGACTCTGCCCTTTCGGCTCGTTGGCGTTCCTGTTCAGCTCGTTGGCGTTCTTGTTCGGCTCGTTGGCGTTCCTGTTCGGCTCGTTGGCGTTCTTGTTCGGTTCGTTGACGTTCTTCTTCTTCAGGTGTAGGCAGTAATTCTCCCTGCAAAGTTGCCCAGCGTAGCCAAGTTGCATCAATTCCTTTGTAATTTCCCTGCCAGCGTTGCAAGGCTAACCCTAACGATTCACTCACCAATTGATGGCGATCGTTGATAACTAGAGGTTGGTAAACTCTTTGTTGGATAGAAAAACCCGCCCAATCATCTGGGTTGAACGGGTCATACCAGAAATATTCTGGCACGCGCATTTGATTTTGATAAATCAGCTTTTTCTCGTTTTTGTCTGCGGTGGCTGTACTTTGGGAAAGCAACTCAATAACAACATCCGGGGCTTTTCCTTCTTCCCAAACTACCCAACTTTTGCGTTCACCTTGAGGGACACCCAACACCACAAAAAAGTCCGGCCCTCTAAAGTCTTGGTTTCGCACCTGCGCCAGACTGTAGTAGACAAACATATTGCCACCAACAAACCCATCTTCTCGGTGTGACAACCAAGGTATTAAGCCATCTATCAGCAAGTCCATCTGGACTTTGTGCCGTGCGCTTTCCATTGGGACACCATCATCAAAAGGAAGTTCTGCTTGGGTGGGTGGAATTTCAATTGGAGGTGCAGGTAGAGTGGTTTCTGACATGGCTGTTTATCAGTAGGGTAGCCCGCAGCGAATATATCTATGGTATGGCAGGCAACAGGTTTCAAAGTGTCTTGGTGTCAGGATTTTACCATTAGTTTATGTTTTAACCTAACTGGCAACTGCTATTCTTAGAAGAATCCTCAAAGTAGCGAAGTTACAGGATTTTGGATTTTAGATTTCGGATTGAAATTAGGAAAATACAACGGTAGGTAAAAGCGATCGCCCCCATCAAATTTGATGGGTTAGCATGTTAGTGTCAAGCTTTGACGACGCCCTTTGGGTTTGGGGCTTTCTGTACAAGAATACTGTGTAAGGTGTGCAATAATTCCTTGGTTGTGTATGGCTTAGCCATAAACTTTTTAACTCCAGGTATTTTAGTGAGTTTATCGTTAGCATTCAGACCGCTAACAGCCACAACCTTGACCTCGGAATTCATTTTTTGTAAAGTACTAATGGCAGTAGCACCATCCATTGATGGCATCATCATATCCATCAACACTAGGTTGATTTCGTCTTCGTATCGAGCATAGAGAGCGATCGCTTCAATTCCATTAGTTGCTGTCATGACTCTGTAGTTGTAAGTTTCTAGAGAAATTTTGGTTGTTTCTAAAATTTCGCTTTCATCATCAACTACTAAAATTAATTCTCCGTTACCTTTGAGCAATTCCAAGTCTTGTCCTTGTGGTGTTTTTGCTACTTCTACTGCTGGCAAGTAAACTTTAAATTCACTACCTCTAGCAACCTGACTAGCGACAGTTATAAAACCACCATGACTTTGGATGATACCCCTGACGGTAGAAAGACCCAATCCTGTACCTTTGCCAATATCTTTAGTAGTAAAGAACGGCTCGAAGATTCTGTCAAGGATCTCTGAAGGCATCCCTATGCCTGTATCTGCAACAGTAATCACAATGTAAGCACCGACACGGGCATCAAGATTCATGCGTGCATACTGTTGATCGATAAAGAGATTTTCCGCAGAGATTTTAATCTGACCACCTCTAGGCATAGCATCACGAGCATTAACTACTAAGTTCATCAGTAGCTGATGTAGGTGCGTTGGATCGCTAATTACAGCCCAAAGTCCTGGCTGAATATCTACTGCCAATTCAATGGATTTTGGAAAAGTTTCTTGGACAATTTGCTGAATTTCTGAGAACAGATGGTTGACTTGCACAATGGTACGCTGTCCTTCGACTCCTCGCGCAAACTGCAAGACTTGTTTGACTAAAGCAGCCCCACGTTTAGAATTATTTTCTATGGTCTGCAACATCTGTTGATTGCGCTCATTAGTATCAGACATTTTGAGTTGCAACAGTTGTGATGCTGTCAAAATAGGAGTCAGTATATTGTTTAGGTCATGAGCGATGCCACTAGCTAGGGTGCCAATACTTTCTAAACGTTGCGCCCGCAAAATTTGATTTTCTAAATGTTTTTTTTCGGTAATATCAGTATTTACCGTTAAAATTGATTTTGGTTGACCGTTGCGATCGCGCATTAAAGTCCAACGACTAGCAACAATAATATCTTTTCCTTGTTTATTAACCTGATGCAATTCCCCTTGCCAAAAACCAGACTCAGCTATACTTGCAGAAATATTTTGGATTTGGGATAAGCTTTCTGGTGGATATAAAATCTGATTGACATTCATACCAATTACATCGGTAGCTTTCCAGCCGTACAAATCCTCAGCCCCTTTGTTCCAAAAACGGATTTGATTGACAAAATCTTTGACAATAATTGCATCGCTCGTTATATCTAACAAAGCAGCTTGTTCGCGGATTTTTTCTTCAACTCGTAAGCGTTCAGCAATTTCGCTTTCCAAGCGTAAATTTTGTTCTTGCAGTGTTTTTGTGAGAGTTCGCAGCTTGAGATGAAGTTGAATTCTGGCTAAGACTTCTTGATGTTGGAGTGGTTTAGTAAGGTAATCGACTGCACCCAGTTCAAAGCCTCTAACTTTATCCACTGTTTCGGAAAGTGCAGTCATGAAAATAACAGGAATATCTTGTGTTAATTCGCTGCTTTTTAGGAGATGGCAGGTTTCAAAACCGTCCATTCCCGGCATGAGAATGTCTAACAAAATTAAGTCAGGTGGGGCATATTCGGCTCTGGCGAGCGCACTTTCCCCGTCTTCAGCAATCAAAACCGTAAATCCTGCTTGACCTAAAAAATCAAACAGCATTTCTAAATTGATGGGAGTGTCATCAACAATTAAAATGACACTCGATTTATTAACATCATTTTTCATACGCCCTCAGAATACTTTTGGAGAAATTCCAATATTTGTTTTCCTTTAAAACCTTTAGCCAGTTGATATAAATGAGTAGCAAAAGGCTGCAACTCCTCATCTATTTCTTCTAGTTTTACAGCTCGTTCAGCAATGCTTCTTAAATCACCCCGCATAGCCAAATCTAGCAAAATTGCCAGTTCGTTTGCTGAAGGAGGCACAATAAGAGTCTGAGTAACCAAGTGTAAAGTATTAGTAGGACTTTTGTTTTCATCCTTCATCTTTCTTACCTTACCTTTATCTTCGTATACCCATTCCAATCCCAAGTAAAGCTGTAACTTTTCTAAAAGTTCTGCTTTTTTAATTGGTTTCGCCAGAAAATCATCGCACCCTACTTTACGACTTTCTTGCTGATCAAATTCAAAGACACTAGCGGAGACAGCAACCACTATCACTTCCTTAAAGTTTTGTAGCACTCTGAGGCGACGGGTAGCTTCAAATCCATCCAATTTTGCCATTACCAAATCCATAAAAATCAAGTTTGGCTGACATTCAGGAACTTTGCGAAGACAATCTAAACCATCAGTTGCTTCTACAACTTCAAAACCTAGAGGTTCTAAGATATTAACCAACACAGACCTATTTTCCCATTTATCGTCTACTACCATAATTTTGCGTTTAACGCCTACAAAACCAATAATGTTAAATTCATTAACATTATTTTTTGTGGGTTGAGCAACTTCTGGTAATTCCAAATCTAGCCAAAAAACGCTACCTTTACCTAATTCACTTGCGACATATAATTCACTCCCCATCATCTGAACCAATTGGCGGCTAATAGACAACCCTAATCCGGTTCCTTCTGTCTTGAGGCTATCTTCACCTACTTGTTTAAAAGGTAAAAATATTTCTTCTAATTGCTCTTTAGCAATCCCAATGCCTGTATCTTCGACTTGAAATCGAATTTTGGAATTTGATAATTGACTTGCAATACCTATATTAATTATCCACTCTCCATCCTGATTTATATAGCCTACTTTAAAAGTAATGCTACCTTTTTTTGTAAACTTAATTGCATTACTGAGTAAATTAATTAAAACTTGACGTAATCGCTTATCATCGGCACAAATTAGACTAGGTAGTGGATATAAAGGTTGATAAATTAGGCTAATTCCCTTATGTTCAGCCCGAATTCGACAAATTTCTACTATTCCTTCTAAAAAAGCCGGGAAATGAAACTCTTGTAAATAAAGTTCCATTTTTCGAGCTTCTATTTTGGAGATGTCTAAAATATCATTAATTAGTGTTAGTAAATGTTCGCCACATTGATGTATAATATTTATGCCATTCCTTTGCTGAGCAGTTAAAGATGTATCTGCCTGGAAAATTTGAGTATAACCCAAAATACCATTGAGCGGGGTTCGCAGTTCATGACTCATGTTGGCAAGAAATTCACTCTTGGCACGGTTGGCAGATGCAGCTATTTCTTCGGCTTTTTGGCGATCGCTAATTTCTTGCTGTAATTGTAAATTTTTATCTTGTAATTCGAGAGTGCGCTCTTTAACTTTTACTTCTAATGTGCGATTATATTCTTCTAAATCATTATAGAGACGCGCATTTTCTAATGAAATTGCCGCTTGTGATGATAAAAGTTGCAAAACTTCTAATCGTTCGGGTGTAAAAGCCCCAGCAATCAATTTATTTTCTAAATAAAGAATGCCAATCAACTTACCTTGATGAATAACTGGGCTACATAAAATAGACTTTGGCTTTTGTTGAACAATATAGCTATCCGTCGTAAATCCCCCCTCACAGGTAGCATCATTGAGTACAATATTTTCATGAGTCTGATATACATAATTAATAATATATAAAGGTAACTGCTGACTTAATTCTACAGGTGTTGATTGCTGCACATTGATTTCAGTTTCACCAAACCTACCTGAAGCTTCTATAAATAAATTTCCGCCCCTCTCTAAAATTAAAAATCCTATTTCTGCACCAGCATTTTCTAACACAATTTGCATCAATTTAGCTAGCAATTTGTCAAAAACAATTTCACCAGAAAGCGCTTGTGAAGCTTTGAGAACTGTTGCTAAATCAAAAGATTTGCTAATACTTTTATTCAGAGAGTGGACTATCTGTTTTTTTTCTGGTCTGTGGGTTCTTTGTTCTGACAGCCGCGCAAAAATTTGGGTATATTTTACTTCTAAATCTCTCAGCTTTGCTGTTGCTCCCCAGTTACTATATCCATAGTAAGCATCAGTAAGGTAAGTCTGAGCTACCTTTTCTCTACCGCATTCAAAATAAAACTTTGCTGCTAGTTCATTGGCAAGAGCCTCTTCCTGGATATATCCTTGTTCTTTAGCTCCAGCAATTGCCCGATCATAATATTCCATTGCTTGCCAATGTTGTCCTAATACTCGCGCTTTCTCTGCCTCCACAAGCTCATATTTATGCTGAAAATTCATTGGAGCATTGTTAGCCCAAATTTGCATTTTTTCTTGGTTATTAATGACTTTATCTAAGAGATATTTTTGCCGCTCGCTGGATGTTAATTGGTAAATTGCCAGTTGTACTAAAGAATCGTAGAAATGAAATACTGGCACATGAAAAAATGCGTTGACTCCATCCAAATACTGTTCGGCTTGTACTGCATTTTGCGCTGCTTGTTGGTAGTCAGCAAATAAATAGCAAAGGATCAGTTTGTTTAAATAAAAGTAGTGAAGTCCAGTTCTAGCGTTAGCTGTTTCCAGTAGTGGCAATGATTCGTCTTCGTTGTATACTTCACCCACTAGACGACACTGATTTTCAGAAAGTCGGAGTAAGTTCAAAATTGACTGATGAAAGATTGCATTCCAACTTAAAGCATTTTCCTGTTTAAGTTGAGCTATAACATGACTGATTCTTGCTATTTCTTTTTCCAGTCTTGGCAATTCTTCTCCAAGGAAAAATAAATGGTGACATTTTTGTACCGCAGCATAGCAACCATATTCAAACTGTCCGTTTTCTAGTCCACTAGAGTAGCCATTTTCTAAAAGTGGCAACGTTTCCCTAGCATGGACTTTTCCATGCATCGTACATGATGCAGCCACAAAAAATATGCTTGTTTTCAATTCTAAAATATTTAGCTTCTCCACTAAGCTTAATGCTAATTTACCAAATTTATAAGCTGAATCTATATCTTGAATAATGCTGTTTAAAATGACTGCATAACAAACATAACCATAAGCTGAAAAAGATGCATTTCCATAACGAATAGATAAATTGACTTGTTCGCATATTACCAACGGAAATAATGCAGGAGCAGCTTGATACGTAGGTGAACCCATACAAGTTAGCATCCTGATAGCTGCTAACTTATCTATATCTATCATTAACGGTAGGTCAATCAGGTCTTCTATTTTTTTTGTAGCTAAATTAGTAGCTGTTTGATTAAGAGTTTCCTGAATGTCTGACAAGCTAGGTGAAGCTGGAAAATTAATACCTAACAATTCTAGGGCTTGTAAACCAATTTTCGATGCTTCAACTGGTTTGAGTTGTGCCATACAAGCTTGGATTTTTACCTCATAGACTTTCATTTTATGGAGTGGAATTTTTGCTTGCTGTAGAACAAGGTTTGCCCATTTCTCCATTTGTACAAAATCACCGTTGAGGTAGGCTACTTCTACTGCTGACTCATAAATTGATAGCGTTAATTCGTATTGATTTTGCCAGCTATCTACTGTTAATAACCTTAGACCTTCTTTTAAGTAGCGCATGGCAGACTCATAGGCTGCTGCTGCTTTTGCTTTCTGTCCTGCTATAAGATTAAGTTCAGCTAGCTCATATTTATCTGATTCTGAAGTTAATAAATCTATGCCATGATTTAAATGATTTACTAAATAAAAGACATTTTCTTTTTGCTCTTCCAGTAAAGTTTTTTGAATAAGCAATTGCCCAATTTTCAGGTGAGTTGCTTTTTTTTCACTATCTGGAATCAAAGAATAAGATGCTTGCTGTACGCGGTCGTGTAAAAATTTGTATGCAATTGTTTGCTGTTCTTCTAAATGCTCGTTAACAACCAGGGGTATTTTATAAGATGAGTCTATGGGTAAAACTAAACCTGCTTGCAAAGTTTCCCATAGCTCTTTGGCTGTTTCTGACAAAGATTTTTGATTAACAATGCTCAAAATATCTAAAGTAAATTTATCGCCAATACAAGCAGCTAATTTTAAAACTTTTTGTGTCGCTGGTAATAACTTTTGAATTTGATTAACCATTAATTCAACGACATTATCAGTAATATCAATGTCTTTAATCAGTTCAATATTCCACTCCCAACAACCTGTATCAAAATTAAAAAATAACAAGTTATCTTGGTAAAGAGATTTCAGTAACTGGGTTACAAAAAATGGATTGCCTTGGGTTTTGTGTAATACTAAATCAGCTAGTTCCTGTGACTTTTCTAGACAAATACGGAATGTATCGTTAATTAATTGTTTGATATGCCAAATTTCTAAAGGCTGGAGAACAATATTGTTAACATTTCCACTGGATTTTTGCAATTCTTCTATAGTTAATATTAATGGATGAGTCGGAGTCACCTCGTTATCTCTATATGCTCCTATTATTAATAAATGTTTACTCTCTGGGTCACTAATCAGCAGTTGAATTAACTTGAGAGAAGCTGCATCTGCCCACTGTAAGTCATCCAGAAAAATTACCAGTGGATGTTCAGCTTGAGAAAATACATGAATAAATTGTTGAAATAATCTATTAAAGCGGTTTTGAGCTTCATTAATTCCTAGTTGTGGTATTTCAGGCTGGGAGCCGATAATTTTTGCGACATCAGGAATAACATCGATAATAACTTGACCATTGACACCAACGGCTTCTAAAATTTTTGTTTTCCAATTTGTTATTTTTGCAGCACTTTCTGTTAAGAGTTGTCGGATTAATTCTTGAAAAGCTTGAATTAATGAGGCATAAGGTATATTGCGTTTATACTGATCGAACTTTCCTGAAATAAAATAGCCACGCTGGCGAATGATAGGTTTATGAACTTCATTTACTAAGGAAGATTTACCAATGCCAGAATACCCGCTAACTAGTATTAACTCAGTAGCACCAGAACTAACTCGCTCAAAGGCATCGATCAATTTGGTAACTTCTCCCTCTCTACCGTAAAGTTTTTGGGGAATCACAAATTGGCTATATAAATCAAGTTGGCCAACAACAAAATTTTCAATTTTACCAGTTGTTTGCAGTTGGCGTAAACATAGTTCCAAATCAGCTTTTAGTCCTAAGGCATTTTGATATCTTTCCTCAGCAGTTTTAGCTAATAATTTCATAACAATATCAGAAACTGCTAGCGGTATTTTGGAATTTAATTCGTGAGGAGGAACTGGGATTTTAGCAATGTGTGAGTGAACTAATTCTAAAGGGTCATCTGCGACAAAGGGCAGCTTGCTAGTTAGCATTTCGTAAAATGTTACGCCTAAGGAGTAAAAATCAGTTCGATAGTCTATTGAGCGGTTCATTCTTCCAGTTTGCTCAGGTGACATATAAGCTAGGCTACCTTCTAGCAAATTGAGATCGTTAACTATCTGATTTTCCCTAGATAAGCGTGATGCAATGCTAAAGTCGATAATTTTTATTTGACCTGTGTTGGAATCGATCAGAATATTATGAGGTTGAATATCTTTATGAATGAGATGATTTTGATGTAGTTGATATAGGGTTGTAGCTAATTGAATACCAATTTGCAAAAAATTGTTGAGTTTCAAATTGTGCGTGCTAATAATATCCTTGAGTGTTTCTCCCTCAAAATCTTGCAAGATCAGTGCAACACCATTTTGTGTGCTTTCTAAGGCTAGAGGTTGAATAGCTCCTTCTATTTCCAAAGATTGCAGTATTTGATACTCGTGCCTTATTTGGGCAATTTGTTCTATGGTGGGATATTCAGCTTTTAGAGTTTTGATAATTACTGAAGTTTGTTCTGATTCTTTGAAAGCACGGTAAATGCAGGTGTTTATACCATCAAAAATAACTTTGATGAGGTTGTAATCGGCAAAGATAATACTCATGTTTGTTTTGCCACTTGAGTGACATCAATTCTCAAATCAGCTAAAAAAACTCATTGTGGTAAGGGACTTACAAAAAATAAATTATCCCAAATTATTTGTAGATTTTTGGGGCGCAAGGCCTTGCGCCCTTACGTTCGCGGAGCGTCCCAGAGGGATGGGATATTTTTTTAACTGGAAGTCCCTAAGAAAAAGGATTCTTTAAATAGTTCCAAAATCATTTTGATAGTTTCTCGCTCGTTTTTAGGATGTTAGGGTAAAGAATTTTACTTCCCTACTTACTCGTCCCACTACTATTATTTTAAATTTTTTTGATACAACCTGGCGATTTTTGATTGATATTCTATAATTTTTATCTATGAGTTTTATCTTAGTGTTCAATTCTACTGCGATTTAAATTGGAAATTATCTTTAATTTTTGACATATTAATAAGCGTTAAATTTATTTATGCGATCGCAAGTAAAGGAAAGTAAAGCTTTGATGCAATAATGTCACAAGTGACGGTACGGTCTAGCCATGCCGTCACTTGTGACAGTTGCGTAAGTCCTATTTCTGTTCCTATATGCCTTATACAGTTACGAAATAGTCGGCACTAAGGCTGAGGTTGGTGGTGCCTTGAATGATGGCAATTAGTTCTGGGCTACTTTCATTCAGGAACAAAGCTGTACCCGTAGCTAAACCAGTGGGCGCTGCACCTAAGCTATAGCTAGACTTGAAGCCAGACAATTGCAGGGTGTCTTCAGTAGCGTTGAAATCAGCAATCAGGGCGTAGTCACCTAATCCAGAAGTGCCGGCATTGCCATCATTGTAGAAAACACCTACAGTACTACCTAAGACAAAGCGATCGCTCCCAGCACCCCCTGTCAAACGGTCAAATTCGCCAACACCTATTGTTAGTGTATCTGCTCCTGTGAGTACGTCGATACCTTCATCTCCAAATACGCGATCGCTCCCAGTACCACCGAAGACAGAATCATTACCACGTCCACCGTAGAGAAGATCGTTACCGCTATCCCCAAACAGGGAATCATTGGCATCGCCACCTGTGATATAGTCATTTCCGGCATTGCCACGAATGGTATCACTGCCTGCACCACCAGCTTGAGTGTCGTTGTTAACGGTACCCAAAAGATTGAGAGCAACAATAGTCTGATTGTTTTTAGTTGTGGCATCGTTCTGGCCACTAAATCCAGCATTGACTACTGTGTTGAGGTTTAGAAGCACACTAGGCGACTGGGTAAAGCTATAGCCTTGGAGTAATTGTGTATACAAGGTGTGGGCATAGCTGTGATTCCCTGCAAAATTCCATTGTCCGGGCTGGAACAAGTCGTTCCAGTTGGCATAGACATCGAGGGTAGCCAACCGAGCATCATATCCCAAGGTTTCACTTGTATGTAATGCGACAACACGACTGGCATCAGTTGGATCTAGGCGATTGCTAGCCGCTTTGCCTTCAAAATCAGGCCCCGCAGGATCTAGTCCTACTATTTGAGCAATAGACTGTCCAGTAGATGCCTTGTAGCTAGAACCAGCGAATCCAGCAACGTGCGCTCCCAGGCTATGGCCAATGAGGTTGGTGTAAGTGGGATCTATGCCATTATTTATTAAGTACGTAGCCAACTGATTACCGACATCGCGCGTTCTAGCAGCTGAAGTAGAATACCACCAGGAACTAGCTCCTTCCTCCCAATCTAATAAAATGATGTTGGCATTGGACTCGCGCTGTCGAATGGTTTGGGCTATGTTTGCCATCCAAGCTACAGGTTGATAGTTATTATTTGCGTTGCCGCCAGTGCTTTGATAACCATGAATAACAACATAGGTCGGTGCGTCAGAATTAATGCGCCCCGAACGGTTTATAGAACCGTTACCCCAAATATTAAAGTTGACTTGAACCATACTTTGAAAAATCCTATGGGTCTGAAGATTGTTTGACAGCAAAAATTTCATTTAGTTGATTGCTGAGATGCTTGCAATCAATTAAATGTCAAATCAAAAATTATTTCGCAGTGTTAATTTATCTATAAAAATGATTTTACATAATACCAAAAACTTACATAGAGGGTCTAGCTAAGCATGTTTACATCTAAGATTTGCAACTGAATTTAGGAAAGCCTAAAAGCTTAACTAATTGAGAAAACTAATTTTTGAACATATCTAAGATAAAGATAATTATTTTATATTTTGGTAAAAATGAGTATAAATTTAATTTAAGATTAAAAAAATTTTATTCACCCCTGTTGTGTCACAGGATAACCTAATTTCTGAAAGCCCTTCGGAGCTTTGTTTTTCAATGGTCAGCACCCTCTCGCCAACAGCTATGTATGGGCTATCAAACTCTTGCTTGTTCTCTATTCCTTTTTTACTGATTGAGTGCGATCGCTTTTGCTCTGGTAACCGCAGATTGGGGAGCATTATATCGAATTTTTTAAGCTAGAAGCTGTTTTTTCTGGATTACCAGAAAATGGAAAAACTAAGATACTCTTAATGTTTGGATTATTAACTAAATTTCTTAAACGATTTAGCTGGCCATCTGTAATAGCCACCCCAGCATATTTTTGAGCATAGTTCAATTCTTCTTCAAAATTATTATCATTGTAAGCTTGAATAAATACGCGATCTACACCCCATTTTTCCCAGTCAGCCGCAAAATATCTTTTAGCCCAATAAGGATTATGATGGCAAATATCAAAACTTACTGATGAATTAGCTTTTTTTATCGAGCTTGTCATTTCTTGCACAAATTTAGTTAAATTTGCAGTTCTATCAACTTTCCCTGGTAATTCAGCGTGATATCCTAGATAATCATCCCATTGAACTGCATCAATATTTGGATATTTTTTGACAAACTCGACTGAGATATTTTTAAAAAAAGTAGCAACTTCAGGATTCTCTACATCAAGTACATAATGATCGATTCCAGCGTAAGTTTTATCTACTCCTGGAACAATCCATTTTCGGGCAACTGCTAAATCAAAAATTGGGCTATTTTTATCTATTTTAATTCCCTTCTCGAAGTAAGCGTGAACTTGCATCCCTTGTTGATGTGCCTCATCAATTAACCAATTCAACCATTGTTCTCGAAACTGGTTTGGGCAACTATCATACCCTAGAGTTTGCTGCATAACTTCACTTTTGTACATCGTACAACCATTTCCCCAAACACCATGAATGATTGTATTAATTCCTTGAGCGCGATAGTAACGAACTCTTTGGCGAATCGTTTGTTCATCAGCATTATTTGTAGCTTGATAGCGAGTTACATAAATTCCTCTAATTACTTTTTTCTCCCAAGGAGTAGGAGGTAATGGCGTTTTTTGATTTTGTATTTTTTCCCCTATAGTTTCCTGATTATTAACTGGTAAAGTTGGGGTTGATAAAGTGGGAATCGGACTAGGAGAAACAGTTGGGATGGGAATTTTGGATGTAGTTGGAGCAGGCGTCACAATAGGAATACTTATTCGTTCATTCTTTGGTAAAAATTTGCTGATATCTAAATTTCCTTTCTGGCTGAACCACCAGTAGCCACCTCCTAAGACAGCTATTATTACAGAAAATGGAATATTTAAGCATCCACATCCATTTGGCTCTTTCTTTTTCTGCGGCATATTATTTAAAGGCTATGATTTAATCTCGCTTTATATATACAGATTGCTACAATTTCAGATTTACGTTTTCCAGATAAAATATCTATAAAATCAGAGCAAATAGGAACGCTTAATTATACTTGTTCTTGAATAATTTGAGTCAATTCAGTGCGACTGCGATTTGCTTCTAACCAAAAAGCTAGCCAAAACACGACTAGCATAAGTATGGGCATCCCTACAAATAACAGAGCCATATACTTAGGCATAGCACCTGTTAATGTTATGGGAGCGATCGCACCATACCACAAGAAAAACCAGAATCCTAAAAATGCCATAACAAAAGGATGTAGGCTCATTTCTATATGAATTATTGTCTGGTACGATTCGACTTCAAAGCGCCCTCTAATCATTGGTAAGAAGGAGTTACGGTAGTGAATTATACGGCTGATTTTAAAGCCTTCTTCAGAAATGCTTCCTTGATAAGGCGCGTGTTTTGTAGAAAATCTAAATGCTTTGATAGGTTCAACTTTTGCATTTAGCCGTTGCAGAACTACAGGCAGTGGATCGGGTGTCGAAATCGTAAAGGTATTGTACGGTAATACTTTCATGTTGATTGCGTTTGCTAACTGACAAGGAAACCTAGATAATTTGTAATATGAACGCCATCAGTTTATTGAATTGAGGGTCTTATTTTTTCACGCAGGGAAAAATAATCAGAGCCTAATCATTTGTATCAGGTATTTTGTGAAATGGTATTACCAAGGTCTTGTCTTCAGTTTTCCCACAATCACAATATTTTTAACAGGTTGTTCGCATTTGTGAGAGTAAAGGTCAACTACCATTTGTCAAGATTGATTGAAAAAAGTTAACCTTCTACCATTCTACGTATAAAATATTATCCATCCACGGCAGTTTGATAACTTGTATGCTCCAAGGAATTCTATCTAGTAAAACATCGTAAGTTTCACGTTCAACTTGTAGCAGCCAGCCATCATTATGAACTTTCAAGATGCCGTTTCTGTGTAAAAAAGCTTTTCTAAATCCTTCTATAGATGTATTTTTCAAAATAGACCAATTTTGAATCACAGCAGATAACAAATTTTCACATTCTGCTTGTTCGTGCGTAGTTATTTCTAAATTGGTGTTTATAGGTTCTAATAAATCTATACCGCAAATTATTTTGTTTAGGGGGAAAATATGTTCAGATGATTCTGTTGAAGCATCAACTAAATACTGGAGTAAAATAGATGCTCGTTCCGCAGATGAATTATTAATAAAAAAATTATTTTCTACTAGCCTTATTTTGACAAAAAAACGATTTAGAAATGGCCATAGTAAAATTAATCCTGCATTAGAAATATAGATTTCATCAGATTGGCTAAACGTATTGATAGCATTTGCAAGTGTAGATTGCTGAGAATTGGTATCTTGTTGGATTTTAATTTTAAGAGTTTGAGTAATTTGTAAGATTTGATTGAAGCGTGTTATCTGGTTGGATTGGCTTTCTAGTGTAGCAGAATTTTTTATTTCATTTAGTAAGATTTTTAGTTCGTTTTTAAGCTGATTTATTTGCTGTGTATCTTGCGGTGATATCTGTCTGTTTCGACTTAGTTGTTGCAATTCGCTTAATAGTAGATTTCCTTGTTTATCTTCTTTAAAAAACTGTGTCTCTTCGTTAGGAATTTGAATTTTTGTTAGGATTTTTGTAAGTGTAGTTTTGAAATGTTCACCTTCCCCACTTAAATAGTTAACTTTGGCAACAAGACTGTTTAATAACTCTGCATAGTTAATTCCATTACTAGTACTAATATGTAACAAGTTAGCTTGGATTAATTTAAATTTATTCAGTTGAATATTGCTATCTGAAGAAAGACTGAAAAATATTCCTTCCCATTTCTCCAATCTCAATTTTGCTGGCGTAATATTTTTAGTTTGTTCTAGCTGTTTAAAGATAAGCTTTGTGTCTGTATTATAGTCTGCAATAAACTTAACTAAATCGGCATCCGCAGTAAATAATTCTGCTATTTTCAGCAGTATTGAATCAGAAAATTGGTAAATAATGCGCTGTAATTGGTTTGTATCTTTAAAATTTTGCTCGACAAGATATTTAATTTTATTTGACGAATTTGTTATCAGGCGATCGCAACACTCTTCTAGCTCTTGTTTGCTTAATTTTTTGCTCCACCAAGGTAGCATACCTGTTTGGATAAAGTAGATAAAAATATTTAATTCTGAGGCTTCTTTATCAGCAATTTCTAATATTCCAATTTTATCTGATCTTCTTTTATCCCAAGTTGCATCCCCATAACTAACTTGATTTTCTCCTGTATTTTTATCCCCATCTCTACCTGTTTCATCAACCAAAGCTTCTATCCCAGGAAGCAATATTGAAGATTCACGTAACTGAGTATCGGGTTGTGTTTGCTCTGAAAAACTATAAGTTGATACACCAATTTCTTTTAATAATTGTTCTTCGAGTTTTTCTATAAATTTATTAATTAATTCCTCTTCTAAATTATTAATACCAATATTACCTAAATTTATTTCTAAGGTATTAATCCGATATATGATGTCTGAACTGCTAAACTGACTCAACAAATTATCAATAATAGGAATAACTTTATGGTGATATATTCTACTTAATTCTTTCTGTAGTTCAAAAGCACCTGTCTGTGAACTCAAATTAATTTCTATAATTTGTTTTTTGATTGAATGTCGTTGTTGGTTCACTTGCAAAAATTTTAATCAACTGACTATGAAATCTGTGCCGATAGTCATGTATCCCAGAACATTAAAATCTCTAATATCAACACTAGCAATTTCCAAAGCTTTAATCAGGTTATTACTCGTACTTTTAAGATTTTCAAATGTGACATTTTTGTCCACGATTGTGTTTAGCCAATGAGTGTAATATCTTTCAAAATCTTGCATTTTTGATTTATCTAACCAGTGAAAGTAAGGAGTTATATGTGCAGGAATCTCTGCACTGATAATTTTATAAATTAGCTTTCTAAAGTTTTCATTTTGAAACTGCCAGTCAGGGAATACAAAACTGAGTTGGAAAGAGTAGGGATCTAGCGGTCGATCTACTTGTACCCACTGTCCTTCTTCTGTTCTTACAAATCCAGTTTCTATTTCTATATCAAAAGTATCTTGTTGAACATTACTAACGAAATAAATTCCATTGTAATTATCTGTGTCAAATATTTCTATTTGTTCGTTTTCAGCAAGTCCGTGTTGCTGAGAAACACAAGTTACTATTGTGTTTGAAATTGTGCTTGACTTAAATTCCAAAATTTGCTGACCAAAATTTAAAAAATTAGGGTTTTGGTCTGAACTTTGGCTGCTGTAAGGACGAAGTAAAATATGTTCGATTATATGAAATCCTGCTGTTTCATTCGATTCATTGGAGAGAGCTAAAGTTCGTCGCTTGTAGGGGATTCCAATTAAACTGCAAATTCTTTGTTTTAGTCCCGATACATTGTCGGTATCCCAAATTTGGCTGGAATCAGTGTAATTAAATCCTTTACCCCTATCACTACTAATTTGAGGATAGTTTTGTAAAAAATTAATTTTATTATTAATTAGTTTCTCTTCTAGACTTGAGTTGTATAAAAGTAAAGAATAATCTGTAAATTTTTCACAATACTGTGCTATTAAATGATTCAAAAAACGGTTTTTCCTTTCTAAATTAATGTCATTCCATTCATCTGGTGATGAATTACTATTAATCTTTAGAATTTCAGAACCGCCTGGAAATCTGGAAATATCCTGAGAAAAGTAAGTTGTCTTAGTATTGTTTTGGAAAGAAAATAGCTCTTTCGTATGTTCTAATTGAGCAAAATAGTTAGCTAAAACTCGATCGAAAAACATTAAATAAGCTTGCAGTTGCTTCGCTTGAGCTTTCCGTTGAGGAGATGCAGAGGCTGGTAAACCTAATTCTCCAATACCGTAATTAGCAGGAAAATCATTTTGGATTGATTCATAGTCAAATAATTCACGGTATTGTCCCACTGGAACGGGAATATCTTTTATTTGTGTAATTGATATTGATTTCGTGTTTTGCTGTTGTAATAATTCCAAATGACTTTTAGCTTTAGCCAGGTTCAGATTGCAAGGAATTTGTCCTTTATAAAAACTAATGTTACTTGTCAAACGATCTATATCTTTCAATTGGGGTGTAAAATTAGGATCTAATGCTAATGACCATTCTTCTAATTCAGATGATTCGTTGCTTGAAATAGTAATACTTCTAACTGTTTTTATTCCTGGAATATCTAAAATAATTCTAATTAAATCAGAAGTGTGAAGTTCATCTTTCTTTGTAAAACTATCAAGCTGTTCGTTATCAATAAAGCCATGTTCAAGGGGAAAACCATCAAAAATTGCTTCAGGAGTTTTACCTCTATCTAGTAGTTCTTTTAAAGTAAAAAATTGTAAATTAGGAGAAATAAAATTTTCTAAGCCAAAATATATCTTTGCCATTAATTGATTGACATCAAAACCTTCTTCGACTTCTATCTCCGCTTTGATGCTAATTTCTTCAATGGGTAATATTTCAATTGCAGCAAAATCTTCACACAGATTGCGATGTTGATTAAGTTTCGTTGTTATCTTTGCGATTAAACTAGCCTCATCAGATATATTTTTTTCTTTTTCAATCATTACCCGATAAAGACCATTTAAATTTACTTCTTGTGTAAAATCAGAAGCTTTAAAAGTTAATGTATGAAGAATCGAATCGTAATAAATGGCAGGTTGTGAATTATTAATGGGTTCTAACCAAGCATTTTTAACACCATTAATGTCAATTAATAGTTTACGATAATCATTAATAGTGAGGGGATTAACTGTCAGGATTTCGCTGGCTGTAAAAAACTGTTTTTTGTTATCTCCAGTTTTTTCTGTAGGAGAAGGTGCAAGTAAGTCTTTCATCTCGAAATCAAGCCGATAGCTTAAATCCGTGATGGCATAGCAGAGTTGTTCTAGAATAGTAATACCAGGATCGTGGGTGTTGTAATCTGTCCACAATTTGCCTGCTAGGCATTCAATGTACTTTATGCCTTCTTGCCGCAATAAGGCAAAATTCATCCCAGGATGTTCGGGGGGAGTGCTGGAGATAGTAAGGTGTTCAGTCATAGTGGTTTTGTCTAGTGATTTAACTCCCTATTTACTCTGTTTCTAAAACCTCTAATTTTTCTGGTTCAGATACAAGACCATTATTTTTAGTTAATTCTTCTTCTAATACTTGAATAGCTCCTTGAATACGGAGTAAAGTTTCTCGGACATTGATTTGTTTGGCTTCTAAATCTGCAATGACTTTTTGTCCTGATGCAAATTCAGCTTTGAGTTGTTGAAGGCGGTTTTCTAGTTGTTGTCTCATTGCTTTAAGTTTATTATTGCTGGTATTAACTCACTACAGTTCACTTAATGCTAAAAATTAAAACTGGTGTAGCTGCGATTGATGGTGTTTTAAAAAACTAACTACTAGACAATCCGCACTGCTTACAGAGGGTTGGCTGCTTCTGCTATATCTTTATTAATAGCCATTAGCCAAATCGTCCAGTTTTCACTCTTGTTGTGAGTCAAAACATCTGCCCTAATATACCACCAACCATCGGAGTTAGGATAAGTATAAATCTGAATAATGTCGGCAACTGTTCCCTCATTTATATCACCAGGCCCTGAGTAAAATCCGGCAATGCTACAAATCCATTTAGATGTGGAATAGTCAGTTTTGTAATTAATATTATCGCCAAGACTGCTATATTTTTTAACTGAAATTAGTTTTGTTGTAAGTTTTAGACTACCCGCTTTCAAACTGCCATCAACATCTAGCTTCGCATCTGGAATTGTAGTACCAATCCCCATATTGCCATCAGGATTAATGCTTACTGCGTCTACAATAGATGGCTTGCTATCACCTTTCTTTTGGGTTCTAATTCTTAAACCAATGTCTCGATTGGATGAGTCGTCTCTTGCTTGAAAAAAAGCAATGTTTTGTGTGCTATATTCTTTGAGTTGAACATGGCCTGATAAATCGATATTTGCCGTACTGCCGGCAGATGCAGCAACTGACAAAGAGTTGGTTATAGTTAATGTACCTTTGATCTGCTGATTTCCTTCCACACTTAATTTGTACCCACCTGGGTCAGATGTACCAATCCCGACATTGCCGTCTTTGATGACCATCTGTACTGTTCCTTTATCACCAGGGTTAAGTTCAGTGTCATTATGAGCACCACCTTTGTACCAAGCAAAGTTCTTGTCACTGCGGAAATATTGAGTGCTATTTTGTATCCCAATACCGTAATTTTCATTCCACAAGTTAATCATTTGTCTTATAGATGCACCAAAACGAAGACTTTCTGTTACTGATAAAGTTCCAGAAATAGTACCAGAAGTAATTTTGTCAGCTGATAAGTTAGGAATACGCTCAACAGCTAATATTCCAGAAATAATTTTAGTAGCTGATAAGTTAGGAATCCGCTCAACAGCTAGTATTCCAGAAGTAATATTTGCTGTATCAATTTTACCCGTAATTGTGTTAGTAACTTTTAAATCACCATTAACTTCTAACTTCGCCCCTGGAGTGGTCGTCCCAATTCCCACATTCCCAGTACTGCTGGTAATAAAAAGCTTACTACCTCCAGAATTAGAGATATTTAAACCTATTTTATCCTTATCAGCCTTTTGATTCAAACTCCAGGTTTTTGTCTCACCTGCATAAAAATCCATTAATTTCTCATCCGTACCCTGCGCCGTAATCTTGAGGGGAGTTTCTGCCCCAGACGGCTTTTCTATGCCATCATCTTTAATATTGAGAGTAGATTCGATGAAATCGGCAAAATCCTGCTGAGAAGGCTTTGTTCCAGTTTTGAATAATCCTTGCAGTTCACTTCTACTTTTTTGAGTCACGATCTTTACTCCTTTTAACTAATAACAAAATCAATACCGACAATCATGTAACCAATGCCCTCAAAATCCTCCTCATCATAATTTTCTGTGCCAATTAAATCGATAATATGTTCAGGCGCAGAAACCAAAATTGAATCTGGGTGTTGCACCTGGGCCAGGTTAGACTGATTCACCCGATAATAAGTATCTGATTTGCCTTGAGAACCAGCTTTAATGCCGATTTGCTCAATTAATTTCAGATTGGCAACATAATCTACATAGGGTCTGTTCTCAATAAAATAAATGAGTGAGGAACTGTGAATTGAACTTCCAAAGGTAATGTCGGCTTGTTCTTCATACGCCCAGGGAGACAAAAAGCGTTTAATATCTTCATTGAGTTGATTGAGATAGTAACCTTGTTCGTATCCCTGGCGAAAACGAATACCGACTCTGTATTTAATGCGTTCGTAGCGAGGATTTTTAACCACAATTTGCACAAAAGGTGATGTATATTTTTGCAGATATGTCTCAATTTCCTTGAGTAAATATAAAGGTGCTTTGGGTTCGAGAGGAAAGAATGGCGCAGTATTAGAAATATCAGGAACTACTACCACTGTCACCTTTGCAGCACCCGGATTATTTGAGCCAGCAGCAGAGGTGATACATTTAACTTTATAGATTTGGGGAAAATGTTCCAGTACCAGACGTTCGTAATCCCAGGGAGTTATTGCCCTTTGTTTATGCCGCAGTCTTTCACTCACCCGCATAGTAAAAGCACGGCTATCTTCTTTTGGTTTACCACCAAAAGATGTATATGGTTGTTGTACTAATTTGATGGCAGGATCTCGTGTAACAAATCCTTGAATTGAATTAGCTGCCAGTGGTTTACTGAAATGTTCGGCTGCGTTTCCTTGATTAACAAAAGTAGCCCTAACTGCCTGAGTTTTGATGTCTAAAGTATCAGGAATAGCGCTGGTGTTTTCCTTAACGGTGGCTCGTAACCAATGCAATCCACTGGGTAATAATTGATGCTTATTACTGGCTTTTTCTGGGATATTCAAGCGGATAATTCCCGGATCTACTAACCCGTTGGTACTATCAGAAAGTATCTCTGTGTCTTGAAATTCTCGCCAATAATTGCCACTCAAGTAACTCCAGTAAATTTGTGGTGGAGTTAGTTCTCCATTGCCACTTCCCGCTATCGTTTGGAAAAGGATGGAAATATTTTGCGGTGGTTGTAGATTGCGGATACCTATGTATAAACTGCCTTCTTCTTGATATTGAGGTAGGAGATAATATTGGTTATTTGTTGAGTTATCTTGATCGAGGTTTTGGATATCTGCATAACCAAAGGGATGAAGATGGAAAATTTGACTCGATTCATAATTGGTTGAAGACGCTTGTAAGTCAACTTCCACCGAAGCGGTATAGTCGAGGGAGATAGCTTTAATTTGAGGGGTGTAGGGAGGATAAACTATCAGATTTTTCTTGTCATCCGTTGCCAAAGCAACTTTACTTAATACTATCGGATATAAATCATGTGCAAAATCAGGATTTTCTAATTCTAGTTTGAAGTATCTGCTTTGTTCAAAAGGATCGTCTGTAAAAATTTCTCCAGTCGAAGTGTCGAGAGCATAGCCAGGAATATTAAAGTTTTGATATTTAAGATGAATTGAATTACTTAAATTGTTCCCATCCTCAGAAAAAATAGGTTGAGAATTTTCAATGTCCAACCAGCTTCTGTTATTGAGAATTTTCAAACCTGCTTGAAAGCTATTATTAGCAACTTTCGCAATTACCCCAGTATCAGAATAAGCCTTGTAGTATTCTCCAAAGTTTTTGGGAAGTCCCATCCACTCAATATTTATGCAAAGACTATCTAATTTTTTGTAACTAATTTCTCTATTGGCGAAGTAAAAGCTCGAACCTGCTTTAGGAGTATTACCAAAAGGTTGAAAAGGCGTTTTTGCATTGAGAATTGAGTTATCATTCCGCAATTGTAAAGCCTGAATATTTTTAACCTGAATTTGTATGTTTACTTTTTTTAAAAGTACCGATCGCAATTGCTGGTAACAAATAACTTTTTCTTGAGGATTGTCTAATTCTGATATTTGACTCAACAGAATTTTTACCACTGGATAGGGAGTAGTCATCAAATCAGTTGATTCCTCTGCTTTGGGTGGCAAAATAGCAGGTAAGCTGTCATCAATGGTTAATTGAAATTGTAAGCTGTTGAGATAAATAGCAGAAGGTTTATATAATTTAATCTTGCTATTACTAATCACCTCTTGAGAAAATATTCCCTTATCAATTTGCTGGATATTAGCTTTTTTGCTATTTACTATTTCTGTAATTTCAAATATTTTTCCGTCATTCCAGACAAGAATTTGTCCGACATTGCTAGAATCAAATGTATCATCAGCGGTCAAAGACACACTTGTAAAGATACGATTTTCCGGAGCGATCGCACCCAAATTTATCTGCGAGCTATTATAAGATTTAACTGGTTCTTCTAAAACAAAATCCCCAATTCCATACTTAAATGATTTAAGTTGTATCCATTGCTTTCCACTACTAAAATAAATCTCAAAAGGTTGAATTTTACTACTTAATATTTTTTGAAAAGCATCTCGATTCAATGTTTTTCCAGAAGAGGCGAAGGTAAGGGTAATAGTACGCGTACCTTCTAACAAGAAAAATATAGGTGAAGTGACTGCAAACCCGAGAGAATTTTGTAAAGTTTGAGTAATATTTCCGAAAGTATTAAACCGTTTGAATTTAGCCGCTTCTCCCTCTTTTACATCAACTGGAGAATTGAGATAAATATTTTTAATTTCCGTTCTGCCAATGGGGGGATAAATAAAATTTCTTTTCTTAGTTTGTGCTTTTTCAACGAGACGATAAACTTCTTCCCAATTAGGATTTACTGTAGTAGCTTGGATTTCCATAATCTTCCGGAAATCGTCTACACTCATATAAAGTTGTTCTTTGATATATTTAATAACTGACTCTTGAGTAATATTATTAAATATGTCAACGAGGGTTTGATAATTATTCGGCATTTCTGGTAAAGCATCGCCAGGATTAGGACTACCGAGAGCCAACTTCATCATTCTCTCAAAGCCCGATTTTTCTCGTTCTTCCTTTAAAGTATTACGCCTAGCGAAAGTAATTTTTTTTCTGTAGGCTTTTTCTGTTATTTTATAAACATCTTGCCATTCTAATTCAGTAGGCCTTTTGAGGTCTGGATTCTCCTGAGTTATTTGGCGATCGTGTATGTCAAAGCAATATTGAAAGCTTTCTGCTGTATCAAAAAATAGCTGATTTTCAATATATTTTTTTGCATCTTCCGAGATTTGTTTAGTATTTTTAAGTGGTTGAAAAATATATTTTTTGAGATAATTAATATCAACTGTTTCACCATTAAAATCAGGTAATCTATCTCCTTGATTAGGGCTACCAATTGCCCATCGCAGCATATTTTCAAAACTGCGATCGCTTCTGTTATCTTGCTGATGAATTTCTTCTAAGGTGATGTATTGTTTTTCTAAAAATAAAGTTTTAACACTCGCTACTGTAGCTCGATTAACAATGATGTCTTCATCAGTAGCGTAATTGAGATTAATACCTTGACTATCTTGACCTGCATTCAGCAAAGTACCCTGTTTAATTAGATGTGTATCTTCTCCTTGCACCAACTCAAAAATGACATTGATTTTGTCTGCAACTTCGTCTTTAGTAGCTAATTTCAGTACCTCTTGATAGTAAAAATCAAGATATCTTTGAGTCAGTCCTTTAAACTGTTCCTGCGGATAACGTAATAATTGTAAAAACGTAAATAATAAAACTAGATGAGGTTGAGATAATTGTCTTAATGTCGATTCATCATCGGCGAAACTTTCCGGGTTATTAATGTAAGCAACCATTTGCTTTACATCTCCTGCAAAGAAACGCGACCAATCACCCTTTATAGTATTGGACTCATCATAATAGTTGAGTTTTGTGGCATATTCTTGCACAAAGGTGAGCAAATCTGATGTATCGCGCTCATCAACTGCAACATAATCTGGTTCCAATTCTCTGAGCAAGCGATCGCGCTGACTAACCCCATCCCGAAAAACTTGATCTTTAAATTGAGTTTTCATTTTTAGATTTGATTGTTGGTAAATGCTTATCTGGTTTGTGATTGATTTTTATCGGGAATTATGAACATTTGCTTAATATCATGTCCGCCTAATCACAAGTGATTAAAATTTCCCCCCATCCCCCCGTCGGACATGATATCAAATTCCACTACGTGAATTTCTTGTAATAGCTGCTTGCAAGAATTCCAACCCAAGACTTCGCCAACTATCAACTCCATCGTAGTAACCAGGCAGTGTACGGAACTCTACTACAATTCCGCCGCGTGTATCGAGGCCGCCACCTATATTACCCACGGGGACATTAGGAATATTTTGTACAGCGTGGTTCCCTTGACGAGTTGAGCCAACACCCGTCGGATTCGCCAGAGGGGTTCCAGCCAGTGGAACCTGACCTACTCCGGAGGTAAGATTAGAAAGTACATCTGCGTCTGTACTACCAGGGCTTGCTGCAAATGCATCGATATTACTCAGAGGATTAGGGTTAAGGAGAAGATTTGCATTAGCCACAGCAGTAGCATCCCCTACTCTGCCCGTCCTCCGCAATATCTGAACCATAATATTATTTCTATGATTCGTGAAATACGTTTGTTCTGCTGTTGTCATACCATATTGGGCTGCAATAATATTTGGGCTTTTCAGCAGAACTGGTGCAATATTTTTCGCTGAACCACCCAATACCCCAAGTCCGATAGTACCCCTTTTCAGGTATAAGGCTAGGTGAGTAATCCATCCTCTTAGTCCGCGCAGATTGCCCATTTGTCGTCGTTGCAGAGGAGTCAATGTGTTGTTGATGTTTTGAGTAATAGTCCTGCCAATATTTACAGCTTGTGTAATATCAGTTTTAATTTGACGATATAGACCCCGTTCTCCTACAGGTACTCGATTGGCTTTGGCATAATTAGAATTTGCGTACCACTTAAGCAAGCTATGATACTCTCGTAAATCAATCCCGATATTGACTTGAACACTACCTTGCAAGTTGTGATGGGGCTGCCTGACTGCTGGGAACCCCAGCCCAGTATAGTGCAACGGACCCGCACTAACGCCGCCGAAAGCATTGTTCCAGCGCCGTGTGAGATTGTTTGTATTGGTCATCAGCGTGTCGATGAACGTACTAATGTTGTCCATCGTGTCGTTGAATGCATCTATGTCAGTTGCAGGTGGGTCCATGACAATCTCCATGATGGAATCAACGCCTCCTTCTGGTAAAGGCCAACCAGGGGGGGTATTCCAAGGAAGGGTTTTAACCCGGTCGTCATGGTCAGCATCTACGCGAAAGCCCCCAGCTGAGGGGCGAATAATTCCATAGGGCACACGACCATTAGCATCTCTGATATTTTTAGCGTTTAGTTTGTGTTGTGTTTTTAAGGGATCGGTAGCAGCTGTCTGTTCAGCACGTACCTCGTTCCTTATCTGGGTCATCTGTGTTCCTGTTAATTGGTCAATAGGTACAGGGATCTCAATTTCCAAGCCGATCGCACGTTGAATGGTTTGATTATGACATTGAGTGATGGAGGAATCAGGCTTGTGCAAGTTAGGCAGATTTAAATATCCTTGTTCTTGCTTATACGTACCCATTGCCTGCTTGCCCATGACATCTGCCTCTTGTTCCAGCTTTGCATCATCATTGATTGCTACTCCCTTGGATTGCATCGTTGGCTGTACCCGCCCCTGCATCTGCTGTACCACATGCCAAGCCTCATGAGGTAAATGTTTCTCCTGTCCAGAAGCAAGATGAATTTCTGTCCCCTGAGTATAAGCATGAGCTTGCAATTGTGCTGGTTTGTGTGAGTTGTAATGCACCTTCACATTATCCAACGAGTAGCCAGAGAGGTTTTCGATGCCTGCTTTGAGACGATTCGGTAATCCAGTTTGGTTGGGGTGCTGTGTCTGTAATGAGACTTCGCCTTTTCTTTGGGTCGGGAGATCCACGGATGCTATTTTTAGCTGGTTTACTGGGATGTTATTGGCTTCGCTTTCCTGACGCTTTGGTGCATGTAATTGCTTCCCTGTTAGATAGTTTGGTGGCGATGTTGACTTCAAGCTAGAAAGCGTATGACTGACATTAGCAATCATTTCCCCTGGTTGGGGTTGGTGGTAATCAGATAAGTCAGTTGTTGCGATCGGTGCTGTAACATTTTGATTGAACTGGGAAAATTTGGCTTGCTCAAAAATGCTCTTTTTCTGACCGATGTTTGGTACTTGTTTTGATGAGACTTGTTGCTTACCCATATTCGCCATAATTACTATGCCTCTCTTTGTTTGGGTCGTCCGGTTTCATTTATTCCATAGGAAAAAGCTTTTTCTTAATTAATGAATGATAGCTTGTTGGTAATTTAATAGATAGCACTACTTGATTAACGTTGCCAAAGGCTCGGTAAAGCAGACCGCAATTTAAAGGTTTCTTGAGAATTGAGTTTACGTTTTCCATTTAATATGTCTAAAACTATTTGTTCTTGCTCAAAAATAACTAATAAATCTGTAATTTTAAGATTATAATCTGACATATAAGTTTCTAATAATTCTCTATCAGTTAATTGAGGAAAATGCTCGTTTTTGTCTTCATAATCATAGACTAAGATTCCTAATAAATTTAGGTAATCACGGTCATCTTGATTAAGATTTTTTTTATCTAATATGGAATTTATTCTTTTTTGCGTTGCCATTAATTCAGCATCATTGGTAATAGGACGAGGAGCAAATTCTGTGATTAAATTAAGGTAATAAGCACTAGGGGGTGTTAAACCAGTCGTCATTTTTCCAATTTTCCTTATCGTAATCTGCGTGGGTTAAAACGGCACGAATAAAAATGATTTGTGCTTCATAATCAATGTATGTAATTAAACGATAATTATTCCCACTAATATTAAAAATGGTAAAATTTTCTACCAAATCAACCGAGGGAAACATCTGACGCAATTGAGCAAAATTTTCAATCGGTGTTTTAGTGATTCTTTCATACCATAATAATAAGCTATTTCTGGCTGTTGAGTGCTTTTCCCAAAATTCTCGTAAACTCCTCCTACTAATCACCCGCATTGGATGTACTCGCTTTCACGGCTTTCCTTATATTATGGGTTTGTTTCATAAATATTCATCCACTAATTTGAGCTTCATTAATATAAAAAGGATAAACCAGATTAAATCGAGAATTAGTTGAACGAATAACATAAATAATATTTATTAACAACAAGCCTTCTCGTTCACTTTCATCAATATTAATTTCCTCTACATCAATACGGGGTTCATGGTACAAAAGGGCATCAGAAATCGTACCTTTAATACTAGTAATTAAACCTTGACTAATTTCTTCAAAAACAAACTGGCTTAATTCACAACCAAAGTCAGGCTGCATAATCCTTTCTGCTGGACGAGTTGAGAGGATAATTTCTAGACTTTGGATAATATCTTCCTCATCTGATACCATCTCCACTGTTCCACTATCTTGGTTAAATGTGGGGGGAAAACTCCATCCTGTTCCTAAAAAAGAGCTATTTGTTTCCATACATTATATATTTTTAAATTAATAAAATAATTAATTTATATGAATTTCTTTACCTTGAATAGTTATATTTTTACCTTGAATTGTAATGTCTTTAGTTGATTCAATTTTAAATCCTTTATCGTCCATAGTTATAGCATTACCATTTTCATCGGTTAGATTAATACCTTTACCTTCCTCCGATAACTTCAAAATATTGCCTTTTGGAGTACTAAGTTCAATTAACTTATTTTCATCATCCAAAAGTATTTTTAGTGCTTTTTTGGTGACAATGCCTTTTTTATTATTTTTCTCAGTTACTGCAAAACCAGGAGGTAAGGCATTTTTTTCACTATGCACTGCACCTAGAATTATGGCTTGCCGAGGATCGTCATTGATAAAACCCAGAATCACTTCATCGCCTAATTCTGGTCTAAAGAAAATACCTCTTTCATTGCCAGCATCCAAAGAAGCTAATCTAGCCCAAATAATACCATCTTTTTCAATTGAGGGAATTCTCACTTTTACCCTAAACTGTTTATCGCGATCGCCTTCATATTTATCAACAATCCCAATTTGCAAACCATGAATTGCCGGAACTAATCCTGCTGCTGGGATATCAATAATATTATGATTTTGTTGAGCGAAAAAGTCGGCAGATAAACCAAATTGTATGTCTGTTTGCCAGCCTTGTTCATTAACTTGATGCCGAATTGCTGTGACTAATGTTTTCCCATTAAAGCGTTTGCTGATACCGGCAATTTCCATCACCTCTCCTGGTTTAATATCAGCAAATCCAGGAACTTTGAGACGACCATTCAACATTGACAAACGACTTTTAAGCAATTTTGCATCAGCCCAAATTTGTCTTTCTTGTTCGTCTATTTGTCCTGAACCAATTAATTGATATTTGTCTGCACCAATAGTTTTCGCTAATTCTTCTGCTTTTAAATTACCCTGATTAAGAGAAATGTTTTTAGCTTTTTGAGGTGGAGATATAGTTTGTGTTTTAACATCCCAAGCCGTACTTTCTACCGATGCATATTGATGGCAAATATCAGCTGACATTTCAAATTCGTAAATATCACTAATACCGTATTCAAAGGTATGTTTTGGTAACCCCTTGAGATTAGGTTCTTCTACAGTAATTTTGCCATCATCAACTAAAACCCAGTGTCCGTTGACATCTGCACGAGATACAATAAAATCCCAGTCTGTGCAGTAATATTGCACCATTTCTTTATGCTTTGGTTTAGTTGTAGCAATAGATGTAATTTCCAATTTCCAAGGTTTAATAATGTCGTTAATAATTTCATTGTCTGCCATTTCTCGAAAAACAGCACTTTTTCTTTGATGAGTTAGTTTAATAGCTGCGTCTTTTAAGTCAACAGTTAACAGAGAACCATATCGATCTGATTGCAAAGAATGTTTAACTACAATCCCCTCAAAAACTGTAGCTTCGTTTTGCCGATCGCCTTCATAGCGCAGCTTGATTTCGATATTATTACCAGGTTTAAAAAAATCTGTGTTACTAATAGCAAACTCTCGTTTAGTAGCGTCACCATCTAATAAAATTATTTGAGCTATGGGGATTTTATTGACCTCTTTAATAATGTCAATTGACATGACGTTATATTCAGGGTTCATTGTTGACCCATCATTCAAAATTGTTACTGTGACAACACCACTCATTATTTTTATACTTCTTTAACTGGCGGTAAATTTATATTTTTCCCTGGTTTTAACTTTCTGAAGTTATTAAGATTATTAGCACGAGCAAGCTGAATGTAATAGGCAGAATTACCGTATATTTCTTGAGCCATCACAGGCAATTTATCTCCACCTTTGATAGTTCTAGAGTGAGATAAATCTGGCGAACTTTTATTTTCTTGTTTAATGCGCTTTGAATCTTGGATGTCACCGATGAAAACTGTATCTAACTCAGCCCTTATCGGTTGTCCACTGCGGTTAAAAAGCGTATAGTTAACATTAACCGATTCCAGACGGCAATCAAAAATTAAATCACCCCATTCAATTTTGAGAAATTTAGGTTCATGGCTCTTGCCATCCATATAAGTAGTTAACTCAAGAAAGCGATTTACTTGTTTGTAAACATCTTTCGTACCTTTGAGCTTGCCAAGGAATGCCGCCACCGCAAAGCCAGAAAGCCCATAATCTGCTACCCCTGTATCATCTAAAATCAACTTGAGAGATAATTTCTGCGGTTTGCTGAGAGAATACTTGGCAGTGCGTCCACTGGTATTAATCCCCTGGTAAGATTGATAAACATTCTCGTATGTTAAGGAATAAGATTCCGGATTAAACATAGCTTCAAAGGTTTCTTGTGGTAAACCAATCCGAAGTCTATTTCCATAAACAAAAATCTTCAGTTTTTCTAATTTAAAAGGGTTTTTAAGCATATATTTCCCTTATCTTTCTTGCTTCCGCTCCAAGATTTTTAGTACCTGTGCCACACAAGCAGCAATAATTTCTTGTTTTTGGTCTGAATTGCCTTCAATGGTAGACTTTTGATTAGTATCATTACTATCGACAATGTTGGCACGAATAATTAATTCTTTGATTTCTACAGGCATAGCTAAATACTCACACTTTGAAATCTTGCGTAGGCTAATTCCATCGTATCTATAACTACTGTATTGGCACTAGCATCTAGATCGGAGACTGTCCATTTCACGGGATAAGCTCTTTTAAATAACCAGCTAAAAAGAGGAATACTATTCTCATTTAGCAACATCACTAAGACATTGCTAGGTGTAAATCTCATAGAACTCATGGCAATATTAAACTCTGTATTCAGAGGAGAACCAATCACCATTCCTCTCTCTAAAACTAGATTATTATAAGTCACATGAGTAGGCAAACGATGTCTGAATATATTCTCACCACCTTCACGAATGTCCGTTGTCTCTATTTCCGCAGAAATTCCCGATACTTTTTGAAACCGAATATCTAATGGATTAGGCACAATTCCGGCAATGAAAAAGACGACCATAAAATAAAATCCAACAGGGGGATTTTCTGTGAAAGTAAGTTCCGGAATGGGAAATTTATCTGCCATCGCACTAGAATTTTTGCAAAAGTCAACGGAAACAAGAAAAAATAGTGATTATCCGGGATAGTCAATCTTAAGATCATTAGCCATTAGCTCTAAACTTTCAATAGCAACTTCATTACTAGTTGCATTAAATGACGGTGCATCTAATTTTTTAGGAAAAGCATTTATAGCTATCCAGGAGACAACTGCTGCACCTGTTTCATCTAATAAGTCAATCCGAATATCGCGCTTGGCTACAGTGTTCAATTTAACGCTACTAATCCAACTAAATAAATAGCTGTCTTTTCTGACTATGCCTTTTTTTAAGCTTAAGTTAATGGGAGTGCTTAATCCTGGCATGTGCTTTGCTCCATCTTTATAACTCATGCCATCTCTATAAGTTATGGTTTCATACTCAATGCTTAATCCTGATACTTCTGAGAAAGCGTGAGAATCATCTCCATCTATGGTGACTCGATAATAAAAGACAGGAATTGGATAATTATTTTTGATATCTTCTGCTGAGGTTGCCATGATTTATTTGTCCTTAATTTAAGTGTCCTTAGTTCTTTTAGGGGACTTGGAGAAAATAAATTATCCAATTTACTTCGATAATACTTTTCTTTCTCTCCCCTGCCCCCTGTTCCCTTTCCATCAAAGCAATGGGATTTTTTTTATTGGAAAGTCCCGGAATTTCTCTATGCTTGCTGTAACTTATGAGAGAATTTTAGAATAATAAACTCAGCTGGACGAACTGCTGCAAGACCAATTTCTACAATCATGCGTCCTTCTAAAATATCCTGCGCGGTCATACTTTTACCGAGTCCAATATTGACAAAATAAGCTTGTTCTGGTGTTGTACCAGCCAGCGCACCTTGTCGCCATAATCCCTCTAAATAACTTTCAATGAGAGATTTCACTTTTAGCCAGGTGATGGCGTTATTGGACTCAAAAACAACAAATGCGGTGGCTTTTTGAATTGATTCTTCAATGAGATTGAATAGTCGCCGCACAGGTATATAGCGCCATTCATTGTCATTGCCAGCTAAAGTTCTTGCACCCCAAATTAAAGTTCCTTTTCCGGTAAAACTGCGAATAGCATTGATGGATTTACCTGCGGTGGGATCTATGTTGAGATTCTCTTGTTCCTCGTTGCTAATTTTGACAATAGGGGCAAGTACCGATGCCAAGCTAACATTAGCAGGTGCTTTCCAAACTCCTTTGTCCCTATCTACTCTGGCATATACTCCTGCTACAGCAGCGCTTGGAGGTAATACAACTCGCTTTTTACCTATCTCAGTCTGAATTTTGTTGTAGAGATCGGTTCTTTGGGTTTTGCTGTCAGTCAGCTTTTCATCTTGGGCATCAGCAGTTTCTCCAACTCCCTTGATAGTTACAGAATCATCGGTGTAATAGTAATTAAGCGAGGTTTGCAAGTAGGGATAATAAGCTGCACCATACTTTAATTCGTCTGTTTCTGTGCCAATAGCATCTCGGAATTTATTAACTCCCCCTGTCTTATCTTTTTTCTCTTCCAGAACATCAAAAATGGCAAATCTATCTTTTAACTTATTGCATTGCTTCAAAGCTTGCTGACAAAGCGCGTAATAATCGATTTCGCTTAAATTGATTGCATCAGTCAGTAGTATTAAGGTAGGTTCATCTTCTTTTTCTAAAGCTGATAAACCTGCTTCAAAATCAGCTTTTTTCAGAGGCTCTGTGCTGTATTGCCCTACCGAAACTATATAACAACTACCCCCACCATTATCAAAATACAGGCGCAAGGCATAATACATTAAATATTTGAGTTCAGGAGTGCTAATGCTACTAATTACACCTGCATCAGTTGTCACCTCAAAATTAGATGCTTGAGCTTTTCCAAACAAAGTTTCATACTCAAGGAGCGAACTAATGCGAGTTGGTTTTTTAGTTAAATCTTCATCATCTTTTTGAGCTTTTTCTGTGTAACCGATAAAGGCAGGAATCGCTGTAGATACATCAGCGACTGAGGGGGGAAATATTGAAATTTCTTCAACATAAACGTTGGGAGTTTTATAAGTTACCATGTTTCAATCCTTGTTTTTCAATTTTATAAATATTTGAGGGCATTAATTACTTGGATTCCATTATAATTAGGCGGGTTAGGTAAATGTTCTATCCACACAGTTGGATTACTGCTTTCACTGTTTTTCTTCTTTAAAAGTTGAATATTTTTTATCCCTGCTTCCTGACAAGCAATTTCTGAGTCAGATATAAAGAGATATTGTTGAGCTTGAGGAAATTGTTGCTTAAGAAGCGAAAATATAGGGTCTGCTTTTTCAGCTTCAGGGCTTGTAAATCTGGTAAATTTAATTTCTGTTTTCCTAGATGTATCTTTATCTTTAATCAAGAACTCATCGCCATTAGTTTCACTATCAGTGAGCAAGTAATAATGCCATTGTTGTTTTTTGGCTTGAAAATTAATTTTATATTCGCTGCCCTGGTTCAAAATTTGAGATATAGAGGAGCGATTATAAATATCGACAATGCCAAAAATATTTTGTCCTCTGGGCAATTTCCTATCAGACAATTTAGTTTGGGTTGTTACTAAGTCTGATACTTCAATATTACTATGGTTTTTATTATTAAATTGATAAATAACATTATCAACAGGTTTCCAGTCAATTTCTGTGAAATCTATAAATTCTTTATTTTTGAGTTTTAATATAAAACTAAATTGCAAATTTTCAGCAAGTTCTATCCAAGGCTTACTTTCTGAATCTACTGGCGCAATTACCGCTATTCCGTTAACTTGATTTTTGACAATCAGACGATGACCACTAAGTATCTTCTGGCATTCACTTGTGGGTTCAATACTGAAGTCAGGGCATATTTGATCTCGATAATATTCGTGAAGAATCCTCAATTCAAATAGTTGTTTATAATGCATAATCTAGACGATATGTATTATTTTTTAGAAAAATTTAAATATTTGAAGTCAGAACTACGTTATCAGTTATATCAGAACCAACTTCCAACGTATCCGCATCTGTAAAGACAACCATTCTGATTTTATAAATGGCTGAAGGCATGTAAGACATTCCCAAACCAGCCCAAACCTCTCTTTGTTCTGTAAAAGACAAATTCACAAGTTCAAGGGTCAATTTATCTATTTCAGAATTCAGCGTTGGAGAGTTGTGCTGATTGAATAAACGATGACTTTGAAAAAATTTGATAATTAGGGATAAAAATTGTAAAGATTGCCTGTAATCGGTAAAATTCGCAGCAAAGAGAACATATAAATTGAGGTAAATATTAGGGTTTTTTGGTGGGTTACCACCTTGATTAGGCATCCGTTCATAGGCTGCTCCAGAACGAAAAGTATAGTCTTCTTCTACGTTGACTAGCAAGGTAGTAATGGCATCATTTTGGAAGGAAACGTCTTTCTGATTTCGATCGCTAACAAATACGACCTCAAAGTCCTGCGCTCCGGTTTTGACTCGGATGTAGGTGTTGAGTTGTTCTTTGAGGAATGAAAGGACATGCTCTATCATAGGCAATAATCCAATAATAATTAAATTTTCCTATTCAAACTGACACACTATTCCTAGAACATGACGATCGCTAGCTACCAAAAACAGTTTTGATAACTAATTAAGAGCTAAGAGTCTATTTATAAAGTAAATATTAGGTAAAAGAGGCAGGATGAGTGCAGCTTTCCTCCGTTGGCGTAGCCCAACCCAGGCATCGCAACTGCCTGTATTATGTTATGCGAGCATTTAGCAGTTTAAGAAAGTGAGAATTACCCGCAGAATACCCTATTTATCGGTGGGTTAAGCTTTGCTATAACGCACCCGACAATTTAAGGTTTACTTTATAAATCCGCTCTAACTAGCAAAATGAAGAACTCGTATTTTTTTTGACTATTCACTACTGAAACAATAGTGCTGAGTATAACAACAACATTGTCTGTCAAGTGAAACACAAAATATATCTTTACATTTTATATTTGGTTAAAAATATATTTTGAAATTATTGACGTTGCTGAATTTAGGTATGAAAATGGTTAAGTGATTTGTGTGATTTAAAAAGTCTTATTCCAGACCCTTAAAATAGCGTATGCTGACACTACAAATCATACATATAATCAACAACGCCAAATTATTAATCTTAATTCTAGCGATCGCCAACTAAAAACCAAATTATTACATGGCAATTTAGGATCTAAAATTGCATTGTGGCGATAAAACTAGATCCATCCTTTAGTTTCCTCATCATTTAATAATCTTTTCAATTTGAGATACTCCCGTTGTGCAGCTTGGAGGATGTGTTTCATCATCACTGGTTCATCGGTATCGGCTGCAAGAAAAGCGGCATTCATGGCAATATTGCGGATATTACCGCCAGCAACCTTGAGTTGTCCTAATTTTTCGTAGTCTAAACCTTCGGTGGGTGTTTGAGACGGGAAAATACGCTGCCAAATTTCGGTACGTGAGGAGGTTTCTGGAAATGGAAAAGCAACCATAAAGCGGATACGGCGCAAAAACGCAGAATCTAAAGCATTTTTTAAATTTGTGGTTAAAATAGCCAAACCTTGATATGCTTCCATACGCTGGAGTAAATAAGATACTTCTACATTTGCATGGCGATCGCGACTATCTTGGACTTCTGTACGTTTGCCAAATAAGGCATCTGCTTCATCAAATAGTAAAATTACTCCTCCGGTTTCGGCTGCTGCGAATATGCGCTCCAAATTCTTTTCTGTTTCACCAATATATTTACTCACTACAGCACTTAGGTCAATGCGGTAAAGATCGAGACGAAATTGATTTGCTAATACCTCTGCTGCCATAGTTTTACCAGTTCCGCTTTCCCCATGAAATAGGGCGCTAATCCCTAACCCACGGCTACCTTTACCAGCAAAACCCCATTCTTGATAAACTTTCGCCCGTTGTCGCAGCTGAGTGGCTATATCTGCGAGTACCTGGCGTTGTTGTTCCGGTAACACTAAGTCATCCCAAGTGGCGGATGTATCTATGCGTTGGGCTAAACCATCGATATCAGGGCGGGCTTGATGGCGGCAGAAATCCCATAAGTTGGTGTGGGGAGTGTCAGAGGTATCGGTATGTGCCTTTTGAAGTTTGAATTGGAGACAGGCTGCTTGAATGGTGGCGTTGCTGAGGTTAAATTGAGATACTAACTTGGTAATCTCTCCATTCAATTGGTTGCTTTCTGTACCAAGATGGGTTGCCCAAATTCCTGCTTGTTCTTGATAGCTGAGTTGGGGTACATCAAAGGTAATGAGATGATTGTGTTTAACCTGTAGTCGTTGCCTACTAGAAATAATCACAGGTGTTTGCAGATATTCCACAAATTGGGAAACAGTGAAAGCCGGTTTTGGCTCATTCGGGAAAATATCATCACAGTCAAGTAACAGCAGACTATTATTTAATAACGCTTCCCTTTCCCAACGTTGTTTGATTTGGTAAATTTCGTTGGGTGATTGGGTAAGCACCACCGCAGACATGACATGCAAATTATAGCCAAGGCGAATAGATGCAGCTTTGGCTATGGCATATTTAGCGGTTATTTCCCCCCCACAGAGTTGCAAGGTGGGAGAAGAGGAGGAAAGCTCAGACCAAATAGCAACTAATTGTTCTACAATCTTTTCCTGGGAGGGAGCTAAGGGTATTTGCTCAAGGTGAAGAGGAAGCGGATGGACAAAACCCATTAATTGCTCGTCAAAAGCTGCTTCTCCAACCAGATAACTGAGAATTCGTGGATTGATGCGGAGGGGGGCTTGCGTAAGAGTAGAGCCAGTACCAATTTCAATTAATCGCCAGGATTGTAAAGGATTTTGGGGAGAAAGCACAGACCAACTGGCTTGGGGAAAGGTGGTTAAAGCTAAGGCAAGGGTAGGATAATTTAGTTGCGGATTTCCCTGGACTTTGGCACATAATTGGGCAAGGGTGGGGTCAATCTCCAGGGCAGTGCACAGAAGGAGGATATCCCGTTCCAATTCACTAAGGTAGAAGAGGCGACATAAATTCGCCAAGGCAGATGTAGGTAATATTGTTTCGGCGGGAAGGAACTGTGGTGCTTTATTTTCGAGCTTATTTTCTAGATATTGACGAATATAGCCAGTAGCTTGAATTAGTGTAGCAAGGTTTTCTTGATGCCAATGGGATATGGGGGATGTTTTCATAAGGCTTTAGAGCAACGACCCTGTGATATAAGTTGGGATAATCGCCTATGATAAAGCCAGTGCCACCCAGTTCATAGGGCGGACAGGATGCCCACCCTAAAAGATTTAATTGGATATTTTTAATTTGTCAGTCCCTTAGTTATCAACCAACCACACTGTATAATTATTACTAATTTTGCGATCGCTACCTGAAGTCTATACAACTAGCCCTTTTAACGTAAAATTTTATGAAAACAATTTCTCTTTCTTCTCTCTGTGTTCTCTGCGCCCTCTGCGGTTAAATAAAATACTTTTATAACGCCCCATAACTAGAGTAGAGACGTTGCATTGCAACGTCTCTACAAGGATTTTGATATCATGCTTTCAAGCCCTGAAAAGGCTAATCCTAGCTGATTTAAACGCTAGGTGTACTTAGTACCCTTTGGTTAGATCCAAAGTACAGGTCACTCAATTCTTTTAATGAAACATCGGTCTGCGATTCTGGATTAAGGAAGTAGGGATGGATGGGAAGCAGTTCAGCACGAGGGCGGGTGTCTGGCGAAGACACAATCTGTTCAAGGAAAGCCAGGTAGTTTTCAGCAGTAGATTCCCACGTGTACTTTTTCAAGACCCTTTGCTGACCAGCTTGGGCAAAATACTCCCACTCGTTAGTATCACATAACAACCGCTCCAAGCCCCGCACAATATCAGCAGGATCTTCTGGGTCAACGAGTACTCCATATTCTTTATTCCCCTGCTGGAAGCTTTCGCTAGGGCCGCCGTTTTTGGTTGCTACCACCGGTAAACCTGCTACTGCTGCTTCTAAGGGAGCAAGTCCAAAGGGTTCATAGAGTGCAGTCAGCGCGAATATCGAGTGGCGTTTAACCATAAGTCGATATACTGCTGCTAGTGACTCTTGAGACTGATCTGGCAAGCCAAATGCACCGATTTTTCCCCACAAGTCGTTTTCTTTGACCACTTCCCGAATGGGGGCTAATACTTCTTCGGTTATGTCGTCGCTAGCCGCCTCTCGTAAAGGATCGTCCAGTCCCCCTGTGAGTAAAATCAAGTTAGCTCGTTCCTGGAGTGTCGGACTCATAGCGAAGGCTTGCACCAGCCCTAATATATTTTTTTTCAGTTCTAATCGACTGGATGCAACAATCGCTGGCAAATCTCGACGTGACTCGGTAATATCTCGCGCCAATCGTTCTTGAATGAATTCTTGCGTAGCCTCCTCATTTTCGGAACGCGCTTTTGCACCGAAAATCGAAAAATCTGCTCCTGGTGGAATCACTGCAAAGCGATCGTCATTGTCTACATCCACTGCACCACTATAGACTTGATGAGAGTATTGTTCAAAGCGTTCCTGCCGCGTACTAGTAATATTGATAGCGGAGCGATTCATACTCAAGCGTTCGGCTAAGATGCGATATTTGAAGTGGAATTGCTCGTTTATTTCTGTAACATTCTCCGGGGTGACCTCTAGTTTGTCCATCTTTTGAGCGCCGAGAGAATGAGCAGTAAAGGTAAAAGGTATGCCTGCTTCTTCCTCAATCAAAACGCCACACAGTCCTCCATCACCGTAGTGGGCAGTCATGGCATCAGGTAAGCCACCCTCTTGTTGATAGAATTGCAGGATGTTGGGTATCCAATCTTTAACCAGATGAGGCCACAATAACTCTTTCGGCAAAAATTCTTTTGGCCCGGCTGCTAACCGGATAATCCGGACGTTATCGACCCCTGGATAGGTGTCAATTACTTCAGCAAACTCTGGCCACTCCGGGTCAATGATTTGACGGGTGAGAATATCAACTTTGTGTCCCTGCTGAGCTATGGCAATAGCGACTTGCTTAACGTAGATCAGCTGACCCCCAAAATCTGGGTGTTTGGTTATGTGACTATTGCTAGAATCAAAATTGCCTTGAGGGTTGAGAAATCCAATGTGCATTGCCCACTTCCTAATACAGGTTGATTTCTACTAGAGATTTTTGCCAAAGACGGCAGCAGAACACCTTAGTGAGCTTGTTAAAAACTCCCAAGACTGAAAAATACAAGCAGTCAGGCTGTAAATAAATACCATCAATGAAGTAAGTTAAAGAATTTCCTTCACCTTAAACTCAGCCAATCCGCGCATTTTCCTATGCTTAAGTTAATCGCTACTGTACCTCGCGTACATATACCGGATGGCATAAATCCCATGGCGATCGCTAACTTGTACCATTTGGGATTTTGATTGAAAATCTCTTTCTATATCTTCTTTTTTCAAATTGGTATCAAGACGCATTGTCAGGAAAATTTGAGATTTATTGAAGTCCTCGAACGTAATCACCAGACAATCGCTTGTATATCTACAATAAAGCGTTTGTAATCATCTCAAAATTATGCTTAAGAGAATCTTCAAAGATGTCATGCAATTTTTA
Source organism: Nostoc sp. DedQUE12a (assembly GCA_034530795.1). Lineage (GTDB taxonomy): Bacteria > Cyanobacteriota > Cyanobacteriia > Cyanobacteriales > Nostocaceae > Nostoc. The sequence continues at coordinate 69,236 of JAVRCH010000012.1, read as the reverse complement.
GGCCTAATGTGTTTATTAGGAGTTGGAACATTTGGTTTCTACATGGCAATGGTAGCGTATCAATTATGTCAACTTGAAAGGGAGTGTCCCCTGTACCGATTTCAGCAACCACAACCAACTTCCCTAGAATACCAACAGCCCAAAGTTCTAAGCGAATAAATAGGCACTAGCCCATAAAGCCAGAGAATCTTGTCTTTAAGTATTTGTACTTGAGAACTCAGGTTCATCAGCAGAAAAGGTATTTTAGCGTTTGAGTGTTATCAGAAGCTACATCCTTGACTGCAACCTGATTTCCTGTATCGCCCTCACAATTAAATTTGAGATTTTCCGCAAAATTATCCTCAGAAGTTGATTTACTTATTTGGAGGATACAAAAACGTAAAAATTATATTTTTATAGCAGTAGTATTCTTTGAAGATAATGTATAAATTTATTCTTATTGTTTTAGGGGGGTTTGGGACTTATGATGTTAACTAATAACGTAAAAGCTGACGCATTGACACAAATTTCTGAAACTCAAAATCAAGTAACACAAACTGCGCTTATTTGTGAGTTAGAAGAAGCAAAAAATAACTTTGATGATTATGGTAAAATTAAACAAGTAATAGAAGTCGCTCAGCGATATAATAAAGCTGGAAAAAAAGCTGAATCTGAAAAAATATTATCTTCTGCTTTTGATATTGCCAAATTAAAAAATGAAGCATATTTCTTCTATCCCATAGCTGATAGTTATATTGAAATTGGAAATAATGAACGAGCGTTAGTTGTTTTATCTGCGATATTAGATGTCATTAAAAAGTCGCAGTTAGATGCAAATAATAAAATTAATGAACTCCGGGCATTATTGAGTTTATATACTAAAATTAATGCTCAAAAAGAAGCAATTATTGTATTAGAACAAATATCCAAATATATCAATAATATTGAATATTCTTACTCAAAAATTGAGCCATTAAGTAATCTGGCATTGGGCTACTATGAGCAAGGAGAAAGCAACAAAGCTAGCGATATTTTAGGGCAAGCAGTAAATTTTAGTGAAGACATAGAATATCCTGCTTTAAAAGCGGATGCTATAGCTGATATAGCCCAAAAATATACACAATTCAAAATGTTAGATAAAACAGATGCGCTCTTAACATCTGCTATAGAAACGCTGAAAAATATTAAAACTCCAGAAGATAAGGCATCTTTCCCTAATTCCTTTACAGTTTCTCAAAAAATTGCTCAAGAATATAGAAAATTAGGAAAGTATAGTCAGGCTTTACAAGTTGCGAATAGTATTAAAGAATCTGAATATAAAACCAGGGCTTTAATTGATATTGTTGACGGTTATATCACATCAGAAAACCAGAAAGCTGCATCTAGAGTTTTATCTATAGCATTTTCCACAGCACTCAAGATAAAAGACTCAAGTGGTAAAAGTACAATGTTACAGGAAGTTGCTGTCAGATACGCTATTTTGGGAGAATATCAATTATCGTTGAAAGCGACCCAATATATAGATGGAACACTCAATATTTATGCTTTAGCTGAAGTGCTTAAACAAGCTGCTAAAGATGCTAATAAAAATAAAGCTTCAGAAGTATTATCTCAAGCTATTAAAGCTATTCAATCCATTGAGACAACGGAAGGAAAAGCCCAAGCTTTGACTTTAGCGATCGCTAATTATCCTCTTAGCGGCGATCCAGAGAAAACCAATAGTGTTTTATCAGAAGCATTCACTGTCGCTCAAACATTAGAAAATGTTCGCTACCGTTCTACAGTCTTGATAGAAATTGCCAATAAATATGGTGAAGCTGGAGAGAAAAATAAAGCAATAGACATATTATCCGAAGCTGAGAAAATTACTGCAACCTTACCGGATGGAGAATCAAAGTATGATAGGTTAGGCAATGATGCAGGTTATGGAAATTATACAGAAATACTCCAAACTTATTCCAAACCTTATCTATTAGAAAAAATAGCTTTGCTCTATTTCCACATAGAGCAATTTGAACAAGCTATTCAGGTAGCAAAATCTATCGATGAAATGGAGACTCAAGCTTATGTATTGACCGATATAAGCGAGAAATATGCAGATTTAAAACAACGGGATAAAGCATTACAGAGTTTTGCTCAAGCTATTACAACAGCTAAAAAAATCAGTTTTACTCCTTTTAGAGATCGAGCTTTACAAAGAATAGCAACTAAATACATCGATGCTACATTTTATGAACAAGCTTTAGAAGTTAGTAATGGTATAGAGATTGAAGAGTTACGGCTAATAATATTAGAACAAGTAACTAATTTATATATGCAAGCAGGAAATAAAGAAAAAGCCGTTACAACTTTATCTCAAGGACTAGCAAAATTATCACAAACAACACAGAATGATTTGCGTAATAAACTAACAAAAAGGCTTGCTTGTTATAAAGTTAACTAACAGTAAACAGGGAACGGGCAACAGGTAGGACGTGGATAAATCAGTGCGTAACCAATGTTTGGAAGAAACGCGCACGATCCACCGCTACCGAGATGAATGTGTTAGTGCCAGTTGCTTGCTTAGCTCCCCACTCCCCTTTTTTCTGGTAGACCTCCACTTCTGTAAGAGTGACGATGCTGCGATCGACTGCCACACATGCCGCTAGCGGGTCATGAAACATTTTTCCTTCAGGTATCTCTCGTAAGTAGCAATCCATCCCGGTATAAATCAACGCCAAACTGGGGGTAGCATCGCGGTATTCTGCCATGCGATCGTGCATTGCAGTATCATATCGCACCCCATGACAGACGTTTTTAGAAACCAAATCTCGCAGCAGAACCCGCTCACTGCCAAGCAGAGACAGAGCGCCTTTTGGGTCTCCACTCAGGTTGTGGCTAACACAAGTTTCGCGCCCGATGAACTGCGGGAGGCGGTGTTCGGGTGCAACCAAACTATCCCCCGCAAAGCCCCCTTGTCCCACCCATCGGCGGATGGTTACCGTTGGGTGGTGGGCAAGCAATAACCGAGCATTGTGCAGAGGAGCTCCTGTCAGCCATACTGCGTCCGGGTAGTCCGTTAGCATCTGAGCCAGTAACTCGTGGGCGACGGCATCAGGCTGACTGGGGAGCGGTTGCCCCAAGAAAGCGTAGTGGAAATCGGAGACAGACTTGCTGGATGTCTGGGGGTTACGAGATCCGACAGGCATGTCTCCACGCCCCAGCTTTTCCAAGACTTCTCGGACTAACCCTACCTGTTCTAAAGAACCGGGGTTAATCGTAACGGCGCGCAAGGTCAGCCCAGGATGCCCCAAGAGGAAGCACAGAGTGAAGATATCATCAGGATCGCGCGTCTCCATGTCAAAAAGTATGTCCATCACATCTCCCATTGCTGCGTGCGGCCTAATCTAATACTCATTCTCCATGAAGATGCGCTTAATCTTGAAAAGCGTAGACGCTTTGCGGTGAGGGGGTCGCATACCCTACAGGAAGCCGTTTTACCTACGACGGAAACCGCCTTCGCGAAGCGTCTCGAAGAGAAGGCTGCGACCTCCCGAATCCGTAGGCTACCGCCAAGAAGGCCAAGGAACAGAGGTAATCATCTAGCGCAAGCTTATAGAGAATTAGTATCAGCATTCAGCACTCTTTTGGTGAGGGATTTAATTGAGACAATTGGCAAAATCCACACCATAAAGTATTCGGTTTGAGCCAGCAGCGAAAATAACTGCTTGTTAGCTTAGAGAAGTGTTAATTGCAAGCTCAATCCTTACTCATAGTGAGAACTATCAACAAGAGGTTCTAAGGCTGGCAGTAAAAACTGTAGGTCTTAAGCTTTACAGAAAAGTTTGATGCGAAGAAAAAACTGGCTTTTAATAACAGGGCTTGCCCTTTTAATTTTGACTATGGTTGTGCAAAGAGAATTTATGGATAAAACTAATACTGTCACGGGAATGTATATATTCGGCGACAGTCTTTCAGATACAGGAATGGTATTCCAAGCCACAGGAAGAATGTATCCACCTAATGCAACTTATTTTCAGGGACGTTACTCCAATGGTCGAGTATGGATTGAGTATCTAAGCGATCGCTTGCATCTTTCCTCTAAACAAACTAACAATTTTGCTTACGGAGGAGCAACCACTGGCAGTACTAGCAACAGTTATGTACCTAGTTTACTCAACCAAGTGCAGTCGTTTACCCAAACACATAAAAAGGCCAATTCGGATGATTTGTATGTTTTATGGGCAGGGGCAAATGATTATTTGCAAGGGGTAAGCAATGCAAATGTTCCTGTAAACAATCTGATTAGTGCAATTAACTTGCTAACTGATATAGGTGCCCGAAATATTTTGTTAGCCAATTTACCAGATTTGGGACAGCTACCTGCGACGAGAAGCACTACTAATTCTGTGAATTTGAGTGCATTAACACAAGCACATAATCAAGGCTTAAGACGCTCGCTCAAGGTATTGATTCAACAAAATCCACAGCTTCAGATTGCAACTTTAGATGCTAACAGCTTATACCGAGATGCAATAACAAATCCAGCAGCATTTGGTTTGAAAAATGTCATCGGTTCCTGTGTATCTGGCTCTAGCATCTGTAATAATCCAGAGCAATTTTTGTTTTGGGATGGCATTCATCCCACAACTGCGGCTCACCGCATTATAGGAGAAAATGCTTTTACAACCATTCAAGAAGCAGGGATAATTCGTTCTGATTCAATATTGGTTCCTTGAACAAGAATTCAGGAGTGGAGCGAAGACATTCTGCTCTTGAATTTTGTTTTAATAAATTTCCGCTTACAGAGAAAGTTAACCTTTTTCTTGGAAAATAATAACTATAGCAGTTGAAACATAGTTTCGGACATAAGCTGACCGTAAAACCCAGACACCAACAGACTTTCTTTACCTGCTATATGTTAATTTACCTGGATTAAGTTTATATGGAAACAATAAAATACATTCTGACTGAAGACCAAATGCCACCAGCTTGGTACAATATCCAAGCTGACTTACCGCAGGCATTACCACCAGTTTTACATCCAGGTACTGGTAAGCCAATTACACCAGATGACTTATTGCCTCTGTTTCCCTTAGCACTAATTGAACAAGAAGTTACTGTCGAAAGATGGATTGAAATACCAGAGGCAGTACGCTCGATTTATTGCCAATGGCGGCCGACTCCTCTTTATCGTGCCCGTCGTTTAGAACAAGCTTTAGATACACCAGCTAAAATCTATTACAAGTATGAAGGTGTTAGCCCTTCCGGAAGCCATAAACCAAACACTGCTGTTGCCCAAGCATACTACAACAAAGAAGCAGGAGTAAAAAAATTAACTACTGAAACAGGGGCGGGACAGTGGGGATCGTCTTTAGCATTTGCTGGAGCATTATTTGGTTTGGAAGTGCTAGTTTACATGGTTAATGTTAGCTATCAACAAAAGCCTTATCGCCGGGCGTTAATGGAGAGCTATGGTGCTAGGGTAGTGGCAAGCCCCAGTCATGAAACCCAAGCCGGACGTAAGATTCTGACAGAATATCCCAACAGCACAGGCAGTTTGGGTATTGCCATTAGTGAAGCCGTGGAAGTAGCAGCAACTGATGAACAAACTAAGTATGCTTTAGGCAGTGTTCTCAATCACGTACTATTACATCAAACAGTAATTGGACTGGAAGCACTAACTCAATTAGAGATGGCGGGAGATTACCCCGATATTGTTATCGGTTGTACGGGTGGCGGTAGTAACTTTGCCGGAATTGCTTTTCCATTTATCGGTGCGAAACTGCGAGGAGAACGAGATATACAAGTAATAGCTGTGGAACCAGCAGCTTGTCCCTCATTAACTCGCGGCAAATATGCTTATGATTTTGGGGATACTGCCCACCTGACTCCACTAACGAAGATGCACACTTTGGGTAGTGGATTTGTACCGGAAGGCATCCATGCTGGAGGCTTACGCTATCACGGTATGGCTCCTCTGGTCAGCCATATTGTGAATTTGGGATTAGTTCAATCGCGTGCTGAATACCAGCTGGGTTGCTTTGCAGCCGGATTAACTTTTGCAAAAGCAGAAGGAATCTTACCAGCGCCAGAGGCGAACCATGCAGTCAAAGCAGCAATTGACGAGGCTTTACGTTGCAAGGAAGAAGGTGTTAGTAAAACTATCCTGTTTAATCTTTGCGGCCATGGACACTTTGATATGCAAGCTTATATTGATTATCAAGCCGGAAGGCTTGTTGATACTGAATATAGTGCTGCTGAAGTGGCAATGGCGCTGGCTGGATTACCTGTAGTTCAGTAGTCAGGGAACAGGCAACAGGCAAAGAAAGAACCCCACCCCGCGTGCGGGGTGGGGATTAAGGGGAGCCAGCGACGGATACGTAGGGCTTGCTGAAAAAACGAACCGCAAAGGACGCAAAGGACACAAAGAAATAAGAGTTTCAAAGAGTTTTTGCGTAAGTCCTATAATTAATCGGACACGATATGACTTATCTTTGTGTCTCCCTGTCAGTTTAAACAATAAGTTTCAAGCGGACATGATATTACCGCCGACTGCGAAAACCTTGTTTTCCATTAACTTGGTCGAAGAGTACATCGTATTTATCAAAAAATGCAATTCCAGGATTTACAAATATACTCATTTGTGATTGTGGTGAGATACTCAAATTCCAGCGATTAAATCCGTCGCGGTTTCCTGGTTTGAGGCTGTAATCAAAAATGCCATTCATTGCCACTTTCACAGTATTTGCTGAACCCAGCACTCCTGGTTTGAGTTTTCCTGCTGTAGAAGCTGACTTGAATTCAGCTAAACCATTAATAGTTCCAGTATCAGCGATCGCTGCGGCATTACAAGAATTTTTAGCAGAACTTCCAGCAAGAGTTAAACAAACTTTGCCCAGCCTGGAGTCCCATCTCTTACCAGGTACACCATTAATTTCGGGTTGTTGACTCCAAGAGGCCATTTTGAAACCTGCTTGATTCTCAGCGGTTAAACCGAGAATTAGGCTGCCATTGCTCTTACTAGCACCATTTCCTATGACAATAAATCCGCTACTTAAATTGCCTGGTAATTTTCTCAACGGATTATAGGGAAGTGACTTTTCAAAATAATTGACACCAATAATACCGGAAAATGGCGCACCACTTTTTGCTGAACAATTGGGTTTTTGGGGGATACATTGGCGACTAGTAACAACCTGTACGGGAACGGGTTCTGCGGTGGGAATCAAACCAAAGCGGACATTAGCGTAAACTAGTTCTCCTTCTAAGACAGTACCATCACTTAAGACTTCCTTGATGTTTTGGCCTGTTCTTTGGATGGGAGAATTACCTAAAAACTCTTGGGGAACTCTTAAGCCTGCTGAGCCTGTATCTAATAAAACACGTTTGGGTTGACCATTTGCGATCGCCACTTCCAGAAAATAGCCGCGAACGCGCTGGCCGAGGGAAGGCTTTGGATATAAAGGCAGGGATACGGTGTTAAAAGTTGGCTTGCGGGGTGTATTTTGGGAGATGTCGCGCAATGCTGAATTAGGAAAAAGAGCCGCAAATGCCGACTGGCGTTGGGCTGCTGGTTCAGGTGCGATATCCCAAAGGCTTTCATAGTAGAAAAAGCCGATACCTAAACCGCGCTGTTGGGCTGCTACTACCTGAGATTGGATTTGGGCTATGGAAACTGGGCGATTTCGTAACCCCGCCATAATCCCGATACCAGTTGGGATGACTTGTTGAGTTTCTAAAATTTCTGGGCGGGTAATTTGAGCGATAAAACTTTCTAAATCATTACGGTATACCTGCATAACCAACTCATCAACAATACCCAACCTTACCCAGTTGAGCCAGTCTTGCAGTTGCAGCTTGTAAGCAAAATCATAGTAATTGGGAGCAACTGAGAAGATAGCATTCGGTTTTTGGGCTTTGACACTTTGATAGAGGTCTACCATGAAGGCAGTAATTTTATCTGCCCGCCATTTTATCCATGCTTGGGCTTGGGGATTGGATGGAGGAGGATTCCCCGTTTCTTGAGTATATAGACTAATCGTGTACTTATCGTAACCAAAATCTACAGGTAAACTCGTATGGTCGTCAAATTGAACGCCATCAGCATTGTATTTCGTAATTACTTCCATCACGAGCTGCCGGATAAAGTTTTGCACTTGGGGGTGAAAGGGATTCAACCACGCTACTTCACCGGCAGCACTAATTGAAGTTTGAGTCCCATCCTGCTTTTGTGTTAGCCAATCTGGATGTTGTGATGCCAGTTCTGAAGTTAGAGGAACCATGAAACCAAATTCAAACCAGGGTATTGCTAGTAACCCTTGGCTGCGGGCTTGACTAATAATGTCTGCAATGACATCTTGTCCCTCTGTTCCCTTGAAGAAAAAAGGAATACCCTTTTCCTGCATTATGGCGCTGGGGTATTGTGTATAACCATCATTCCAGACTACCGGATAAACAGTATTAAAGTTTAACTTTCGCAGTTGGCTCATAGCATCTTGGACTTGCGATCGATTTCTAAAAACGCTAAAATCGTTACCACTAAGCCAAACACCCCGAATTTCTTGACGAGGTAGTTGGGCAACAGCAGGGGCAAAGCTGTTGAGTTGCAATACTGCAAAGAATGATATTAGACACAATAGCGGCAGCAGACGCTTTTTTAAAAGCCACCAAGCTCGTTCCATCAAAGACGACGCTAAACCAAGCTTACTTAGACCTAGTACTACCCATGTGTTAACAGGTTTAAATAGTAAATTATTTAGAGTCGCATTAATTTCTCTGCTTTTATCCCAAAACTGAGTTGTCATTACTTCTATTTACTCAACGTCGGTTAATTGGTTACATTCCATTCCATATAAATGTTAAATTGCTACACCAGGAAAACTGATACAGGAATTTAGCAGCAACATAGTTGACGCAGTTATAAGGTTAGTAGTGCCAGAAAAAAATGTTTTAAATGTAGGGGAACTGTAACAAATAAAAACGATGCCTGTTGAGTGATGACTGTTTTGAATTTTGAATTTTGAATTTGGAATTGTTAATGTTGTGGTATCCTTAAACCCATGAATTTCAAACCTCACCAAAGTACTTTTGACGAGAAACTCAGCGCAGGTATTGGGCTATTCCTTGGACTGCTGTTCATTGGGGGCGGTTTTTGGGTGCGTAATATAGTCGCGCAGGAAATTGCAACGCTAAAGGAAACACGGGGTACGGTGGTGGACAGCATCAGTCGTCGCGATCGCAGCAGTAAGAACAATCAGGAAAAAGAAACCTATGCACCAGTTATCGAGTTTCTAGCCAACGGCGAACCCACTCGCTTTACAGGCAGTTATGAGTCTTATCGCTCCAGCAACGGCAAGATAGTGGGAGTACGTTACGATCCTAAACAACCGATAAAGACTGCGCGTGTGGTAAATCCGCTTGAAGGCTTAGTACCTTGGGGTATGTTTGGTATGGGTGGATTAGCTGTTGTTTGTAGCCTGGGCGCATTTTTGCCTGTACGCTGGTCTTCAGGTGAATAATCAAAGATTTGGCCATCGCTCCCGACAACAATAGACCTCTTGCAAAAAACACTTTTGCAAGAGGTGGGAAAAGGGACTCATGTTAAAGGGGAAAGGAAAATACCAAACCTTTCCCCCTTTCCCTTTCCCCTTTCCCCAACTTCTGCAAGAACTCTAATCTATCAAACTGTTGCCTGTTACCCTTTCCCCTTTAACCTTTTCCCTTTTCCCAACTTCTGCAAGAACTCTAATCTATCAAACTGTTGCCTGTTACCCTTTCCCCTTTCCCCTTTCCCCTTTCCCCTTTCTCCTTTCCCCCTCTTTTTCATTAGGAATTGGACTTTTTTGATTTTCGTGGTGATTTTGGTGGGGTTCGGTGTGCGCCAAAGTATTTCTCACTGCGGTAACGCAACCACACCCGTAACACTTGGGGAATCTGTTCTTTTTGTTCCTTGGTGAGGGTGTTGTAAAGGGCTAAGGCGCGATCGCGTTCGCCCCGACAAGCAGCATTGTTGTGAGCATCCCAATAACTGCGAGCTACTCTAATCCGCCGACAGACTTCTTTAATCAGCTCATCTCCGGTAAGTGGAGTATCTTGCTTGGTCATACTCAAATACCAAATGCCATAAATTTCTAATGCCATCCTAGCGAGTCATACTAATGAGGCGCAATTTAGCTATTTTCTTGCTTAAATAATTCTACTAAACCAACTGTACCTACGAAAAAAGTATAAATACCATATTGGAATGGGAGTTTATTTTTTGGGCCGGCATAAATAGCTGCTACTATTCCTTCAAATAGATGAACTATTAATGCAAACCTGGCTATGGCAAGAATGGGAGTGAGATTATTAGGAATTTCATTAGTATTTAATAAACCAAAAATTTTGCCTAATTCTAACCCTATTGCACTAGTGATTAAAACGATAGATACAATTTTTATAAACCCAGCTATCTTTTGTCCGATATCACTTAGATTCATGCTCAAATTCTCATGATGTACCCTCTTGACTTTAAAGTAGACTGCACAGGTAATCAATCCGTTTGCAAGCGATCGCCTCCTTGACTAATTAATTCTGATGTGAATGCAACACGTAGTTGATAGTACAGCTACCTGTGCTATCGTACTGAACGCAATTAAAAATTAAAATAGCGAAAATGTGTACCATCATACAATAAACCGGAAAAAACTGTTATAGGCTTGTAAAGCCCTTTACTTTTATACTTTTGGCGAAACTTCACCGCCAAAAAAGCACCAGAGCGATAGGGAATTATCTGTGATCGAGGGCGATTGATACACATCAAACGTAAACCTTGTTAAGTTGAACAAATTCCTGTCAGCAGCATAGGTGGCTTCCTACGCCCTGGTTATTTACTAATTTTTAAGATTTCAGCCTAACTTTATCGCACTTAAGATATCGCCAAACTCAGGCCAATACCATCCAGAACCTTAATGTTACTTTTTCCCTCGAATTGGGATTAATAGGGTGATAATTTTCTTGTATTACCCAAAACTATGCAGTATCCTCTGGAACTCACCTTTAAATTCTGGGCATTCGCACCACAAATATCTGTTGTTGATGGTCAAGGGAATCTGGCTTTCTATGTCAAACAGAAACTTTTCAAGCTCAAGGAAGCAATTACAATCTTTGCTGATACTGAGCAAACTCGTCCCATATACTACATCAAAGCAGATCGCATTATTGACTTCTCGGCACGCTATAACTTTACTGATAGCAACGGTAATTACATTGGTTCAGTAAAACGACGCGGATTAAAATCTCTTTGGCGTGCGCGTTATGACATCTTTGATGGCGACACGACTACTTTGAACATCCAAGAGAAAAATCCGTGGGTGAAAATTGCTGATGCCCTCTTTGCAGAAATCCCAATTGTGGGTATGTTCACTGGTTATGTTTTTAATCCAGTCTACTTTGTCAGCCGAGATGATGGCACGGTTGTGATGCGTTTGGAGAAAATCCCCACTTTCCTCTCTAGAAAATTTATCATCAAAGCTGTAGATCAACTTAGCGATCGCCAAGAGCAACAAATTTTGTTAAGTTTAATGATGATGCTACTGCTAGAACGAAACCGTGGCTAATCCGACTATAAGCTGAAGCATTAAGTATGAAGTATGAACTACAAAACATCAAGTCTTATTTGTTTTTCATTTCCATTGATAGCCTTCTGTTTGCTGTCTTCATTCTTCATACTTTACACTTCAAACAGCTTTAGTCTAACCAATCAATTTCTGCCAACTAGCAGGCCCAACAATGCCATCGGCATCTAAACCATTTTGCCTTTGAAAGTTCTTGATTGCAGCTTCAGTTTGTGGCCCGTAAACGCCATCAACTTCAACACCTATACGGTATTGCAAGTATCTGACAACTGCTCCCCCAGCATGGTTTACTCGGATGATTCGTTTTGCCAAAATTACATTTATGGCATTCCATGTAGTTGCATCAGCAATTCCTGTCGGCTGTACCCCAATAATACTCTGAAATTTTTCTGTGGCAGATTTTGTGTTCGCGCCGTTTATACCATCTTCTACTAAGGTCTTACCATTTTTATCAGTTATTTTGAGTCGATTTAAGTTTTGTTGCAGTCTCTTAATAGTGGTATCTACATTGTCTTCTTCGTCTGGTACTGGGGTAACTGGGCTACTTGGCAATTTACCAGTTAAGCCTTTGACGATGGCATTTGCCATTGCTTCGGGATTAAAAAGATTCATATCTTTTGCCGAATCAATGAAGCAACACTCTACAAGAATCGCAGGCATATCTGTATTCTTCAGAACAAACAGGTGGGAACCACTTTTAACACCGCGATTAAAAAACCCTAATTTGATGATTTCATCTAATACAGGTTTAGCAATTTTTCTACCATTTTCGCTAGTTGCAAATATTTCTGTGCCATTAGCTTGTCCGTTAAAGGCATTAAAATGAATCGACACAAAAACATCTACTCTACTTGCATTCGCTGTTGCACATCTTTTTGATAGTGAGTCACGTACTGTACTTGCACTACTTGGTTTACATACTACAACTTCATGCCCTAAAGCTCTTAACTTGGTTATCACTCTATTACCGACATCCAGAGTTAAATTATCCTCAATTTTGATTCCTCTAGCTCCCGTGTCTGGTGGACAATTGTGCCCGCTATCAATTCCAAATTTCATGATTCCATCCTCAAGTGACTTCTTTTTACACTAGTCCAAAACTCTTAAAATTATAAAGAAAAAATTTTATTAATACTTGTTTTTAAAGTATTTTTTGGCAATGATCGCATTCTTTTAAGAATTAGTATACTGCCATAAAAATAAATTTTTTTTGGTAAGCATAATCAGAGATTTTTTGCGGTAAGAGCCAGTGATTGCAGAAAGAAAAATTGCTACAAAACAACACAACCCTCATAATTTATCAAAATCGAGAATAACCCAGTAATTCTTGCAATAAAATTAAATGCAGCAATTACCCCCATTATTCAAATAATAACGCTTGGTAAAAGTAGAAAGCCATGACAAATGTACCTAGTTGAATCATCCTGTGAACAGGCAACACGAAAAGATGTGCTGCCTTAGATGCAAATGCGGCTTACTTCACTTTACCCTCAGCTTTGTGTTAACCCTGAGCAGCTTAACACATAACCCTTAATAGTATTAAGAAATACTTGATATATTTTATACTTTTGTAACTTTTGATAGGAGAGGCTAGACAAAGACTTAGATTTTTGCAGTGAGGACTTAGGTTATTTAGCGCTTTTGCCAGAATTCTACTAACCCAAACCGGTCGGTAGATATTTAACAATCAGCTTGAAAGCACGTTTAAAATTTAAGTGAAGAAATATTTCGTAACTTACGGGCATGAAACGCATCGTCTTGGTTGCTGGGTTTGAATCGTTTAACGCTGACTTGTACAGAAAAGCGGCTTTTTTGGCTAACTCTGGCTGTCCACAGTTGGATATTCGGGTATTTAGCGATCGCGATTTTACAAGCAAACGCCTGGAAGTAGAAGCAGCACTCGATGGCGCGGATGTGTTTTTCGGCAGCTTACTATTTGATTATGACCAAGTTGTGTGGTTGCGCGATCGCATTGCCCAAATTCCCATTCGGCTGGTGTTTGAGTCAGCCTTGGAATTGATGAGTTTAACCAAATTGGGTGATTTTGCCATTGGCGATAAACCCAAAGGAATGCCCAAACCAGTTAAATTCATCCTCGACAAATTCAGCAACGGACGGGAAGAAGACAAACTCGCAGGTTACATCAGTTTCTTAAAAATTGGCCCGAAACTCCTCAAATACGTACCAGTACAAAAAGTCCAAGACTTACGCAACTGGTTAATTATCTATGGTTACTGGAATGCAGGCGGTTCAGAAAACGTCGCTTCATTATTCTGGACACTGGCAGAAAAATACTTAGGTTTAAAAGTCGGCGACATTCCCCCACCAGTAGAAACGCCGAATATGGGTTTACTACATCCCGACTATTCAGGGTTTTTTGCATCGCCGCGTGAATATTTGGAATGGTATCAAAAAGAGGGCATGGGGCAAAGGGCATGGGGCATGGAAAAAATTTCCCAGTCTCCAGTTATAGGCATTCTTCTTTATCGCAAACACGTCGTTACTAAACAACCTTATATTCCGCAACTGATTCGTCGTTTTGAAGCAGCTGGGTTAATTCCTTTGCCGATTTTCATCAACGGCGTGGAAGGACATGTGGCGGTAAGAGATTGGATGACGACTGACTACGAAAGTCAGCAACGAAAATTAGGCAATATCGAGACTCCCTCACTTTCTAGTGAAGCAGTAAAGGTGGATGCGATCGTTTCTACAATTGGCTTTCCTCTGGTGGGTGGGCCAGCTGGTTCAATGGAAGCAGGGCGCCAGGTAGAAGTAGCAAAGCGCATCCTCACTGCGAAGAATGTACCTTATATTGTTGCAGCGCCACTATTAATTCAAGATATTCACTCCTGGACGCGTCAAGGTATCGGCGGCTTGCAAAGTGTCGTATTGTATGCTTTACCAGAATTGGATGGCGCAATTGATACCGTTCCCCTCGGCGGTTTAGTGGGCGAAAATATTTATCTAGTTCCCGAACGGGTGCAGCGATTAATTGGTAGAGTCAAAAGCTGGGTGGCTTTACGACAAAAACCTGCATCGGAACGCAAGATTGCGATTATTTTATATGGCTTTCCTCCAGGTTACGGTGCTGTGGGCACAGCTGCATTATTAAATGTCCCCCGTAGTCTTTTGAAGTTTCTTTCTGCACTCAAAGACCAAGGTTATACCATCGGAGATTTACCAGAAGATGGGGAAGAATTAATTCGCTGGGTGAAAGAAGCAGATGAAACTTTAAACGATACAAATAATATCCCCGCGTCTCCCCATCCCCGCGTCCCCGCGTCCGTCAACGTCCGCACATTAGAAAAATGGCTGGGATATCTGCGAACATCTCGCATCGAAAAACAATGGAAATCTCTCACGGGAACTGGTATTAAAACCTATGGTGATGAATTCCAAATTGGTGGTGTGCAATTAGGCAATGTGTGGATAGGTGTACAACCACCTTTAGGAATACAAGGCGACCCCATGCGCTTAATGTTTGAACGGGATTTAACGCCGCATCCCCAATATGCTGCTTACTATAAATGGCTGCAAAATGAGTTTCAAGCTGATGCCATAGTTCACTTTGGAATGCATGGTACGGTGGAATGGTTGCCTGGTTCTCCTTTGGGGAATACGGGTTATTCTTGGTCGGATATTTTGTTAGGAGATTTGCCTAATCTATATATATATGCGGCGAATAATCCTTCTGAGTCGATTTTGGCAAAACGTCGCGGTTATGGTGTGTTGATTTCCCATAATGTACCGCCTTATGGACGTGCAGGTTTGTATAAGGAATTGGTAGCATTGCGAGATTTAATTTCGGAGTATCGGGAAGATCCAGAAAAGAATTATGCGCTGAAGGAAGCGATTTGTAAAAAAATTGTGGACACTGGTTTAGATGCAGATTGTCCGTTTGAGGATGCGAAAAAGTTGGGGATTTCGTTTACTCCGGAAAATATTCGGATGTTTAGTGGTCATGCTTTTGAGGATTATTTGGTGGAGTTGTATGAGTATTTGCAGGTTTTAGAAAATCGGTTGTTTTCTTCGGGGTTGCATACATTGGGGGAAAGGCCGAATGAGGAGGAGTTGGGTTCGTATTTGGAGGCTTATTTTGGGGAAGAAGAAGAAATAAACGAACCGCAAAGGCGCAAAGAACGCAAAGAAGAAAGAGAAGAGGAGGAAAGATTAATAAGGGATTTGTTGATGCAATCTACGGATGAATTAACGAATTTGTTGAGGGGGTTGAATGGGGAATATATTCCGCCTGCGCCTGGTGGTGATTTGTTGCGTGATGGGGTTGGTGTGTTGCCAACTGGGAGAAATATTCATGCTTTAGATCCTTATCGGATGCCTTCAGCTGGGGCTTATGAAAGGGGACGGGAAATTGGTAGAAAAATTATTGCCCAGCATTTGGAAGAATATGGTAAATATCCGGAAACTGTGGCGGTGATGTTATGGGGATTGGATGCAATTAAAACTAAGGGTGAATCTTTAGGAATTCTTTTGGAATTGGTGGGGGCTGAACCTGTTAAGGAAGGAACTGGTAGAATTGTTCGTTATGAATTAAAACCTTTGGCGGAGGTTGGACATCCTCGCATTGATGTGTTGGGAAATTTATCGGGAATTTTCCGCGATAGTTTTGTGAATATTATTGAATTGTTGGATGATTTGTTTCAACGGGCGGCTGATGTTGATGAACCGGAAGATAAGAATTTTATTAAAAAACATGCTTTGGTTTTGAAGGCGCAAGGTGTAGAAAATGCATCGGCGAGATTGTTTTCTAATCCGGCGGGTGATTTCGGTTCTTTAGTGAATGATAAAGTGGTTGATGGTAACTGGGAATCTGGCGAAGAGTTGGGTAATACTTGGCAAAGTCGGAATGTTTTTAGCTATGGTAGAAATGATAAAGGTCAAGCTAGACCGGAAGTTTTGAATACGTTATTGAAAACTAGCGATCGCATTGTTCAAGAAATCGATTCTGTAGAATATGGTTTAACTGATATTCAGGAATATTATGCTAATACTGGGGGCTTGAAAAAGGCAGCAGAAAAACAACGCGGTCAAAAAGTTACAACCAGTTTTGTAGAAAGTTTCTCGAAAGATACTACCCCCCGCAATTTAGATGATTTACTCAGAATTGAGTATCGCAGCAAATTAGTAAATCCCAAATGGGCCGAAGCAATGGCGAACCAAGGTTCGGGTGGTGCATTTGAAATTTCTCAACGCATGACGGCGCTAATTGGTTGGGGTGGTACTGCCGATTTTACTGATAATTGGGTTTACGACCAAGCAGCTGATACCTATGCTTTAGATGCTGAAATGGCAGATAAATTACGCAAGGCAAATCCGGAAGCTTTCCGCAATATTGTAGGCAGAATGTTAGAGGCACACGGGCGCGGTTTCTGGCAAGCTGATAGTGATAAGTTAGATAAATTGCGCCAATTGTATGAGTTGACAGATGAAGAGCTAGAGGGTGTTACAGTTTAGTAAATAGGGATGAACTATGAAGTTTCTGATTACTATATTTGAAGATGAAGATGGGATGTTTATTGCCGAATGCCCATCTATTCCTGGCTGTGTGAGCCAAGGAAAAACAGAACAAGAAGCAGAGCAAAATATTCAAGAGGCAATCAAGGAATGTTTAGAGGTAAGGGCTGAAAAAGGAATGCCTTTGACAGTAACAACTCGTGAAGTGGAAGTTTATATCTAATGCCTGCTTTACCAATATTAAAGCCTTCGGAGGTTATTAAAATATTTGAGAAACTTGGTTGGGAAGTTGCTCGTCAGCGTGGAAGTCACATTATTCTCACAAAGGAAGGACATCCAGCCACCCTTTCTGTACCAAATCATAACGAAGTTGCTCGTGGGACATTGCGAAGTCTAATTTCTAAGGCGGGAATAACTATAGAGGGCTTTTTGGAAGCTTTGGATAGTTGACTTTAACAGCGTTGTTGTTTTTTGAATATAGATAACAGCAAACACACAAACCCCACTATTACTAGCGATACTGAAGAAGTCGGTTCTGGCACTGATTGAGGATTTTGCCAAGGCTGATAACCGATCGCATTTTCTGGAATGATATTGAGTGATGCCAAAAATTGCTCAATATTGTTAGATATATCGCTGTTATTAATATCAGTATTTTTAGAAGAGATGAGTCGGTTAAATGTTTGCGTACTTGATGCGTCAAAATCTTTTGTTAATACCAGAAAATTTTGGCCTATTTTACCTATAAGGGAGTCAACTAAGTTGTTAACATCAGTCTTGACTTCCTGTGGAGATAAATTTAAGCTACCGATGTTATTGACGTTTCCAGTAGTTGTATTATCGCTATCTGTTAGCCAATTACCATTACCAACAATTGTATTTCCATCGGTAAAAACCCAATTACCATTACCAATAATTGTATTATTTTTACCAAAATCCCAGTTGCCGTTTCCAATAGTTGAGTTATCGCTGCCGAAGTGCCAATTGCCATTTCCTAGCGTTGCGTTGTTACTTCCGTTATCCCAATACCAGTTACCATTACCCAGGTTTGTATTATCCTTTCCAAATAACCAGTTACCATTGCCAATGGTTGCGTTGTCACTATTAAAGTTCCAGTTTCCATTGCCTATGGTTGCGCTGTTATTGCCATAATCAGAGTTAAAATTACCAATTGTTGCGTTATTCTTACCAAAGTTTCTGTTAGCATTACCAACGGGTGCGTTACCCTCATTAAAACGTGGAGTCCCAGTATTAGATGTATTTCCACTGTTACTAAAAGGTATATTATCGCCAAGAACTTCTCTTAACGGATCGAAAGGCGATCGCTCAAGCACATTCCCACTATCTAAAATTAGATTACCACCATTTAGAAATGGGTTTGTACCTCCTGCCAATGTTTTGTCAACGTCCTTAAAAAAATTGTCACCCAGAACTAACTTCAAGCGATCGAAAATTAATTGTTGAAGTTTACTGCCAGCATCGCCAGCAAAAGGGTTAATACCACCACCTGGAATATTTCCGCCACCATTGCCAATAACAAGATTGTTACCATTTGTTAATAGGCTCCCTTCAGCATAGAAATTGCCATCGGTAGCGAAGGAACTACTGTTATACAGGTTGCTACCACCGCCTGCATTAAAGGTGTTAACCCCATTGGAATCGATAGCAGATGCTTCCATTAGCATTAATTCTCCTATTTGCTATGCTAAGTATCACTTTAGTCAACCAAAAATTTATTTAAATAAAGGCTTTTATCGTTTTAGTTGTGAACGTGAGAGAAAATTTTGCCTAAAGGCTTTATAGTAAAAATTTTCAGTGCATAACATGGCTAATTAGCATAGTATGTACTGAAAAAATCATTATTATTTCCTTGTGGCGATCGACTGATTTATTCAAGGATTATAATTACTGCCTTTATTAAGCAAATGGGATTTGTCCACCACCATTTCCACCACCGAATGATGGGATTTGTCCACCACCATTTCCACCACCGAATGATGGGATTTGGCTAGGATCGAATGATGGAATTTGTCCACCATTTCCACCACCGAATGATGGGATTTGTCCACCACCATTACCACCACCAAATGATGGGATTTGGCTAGGATCGAATGATGGAATTTCATCGTCACCCAGTTCTTCGTTCAACCTTGAATTAATCAGGTTGTCAATAGTAACTCTTAAATTAAACCCGTCTGGTATTTCAGTTGTGCTGATATTAGTGCTTTGACTGCCAGCGCCGATTAAAGGGTCGCGGCCGCCGCCTCCAGCAGATGGATTTACACCGCCTGCAAAAATATTCCAAAAGTTGTCACCAGCAAAAGGATTACCATTATAAGGTAAATTACCGCCCCCACCACCCAAGGGATTACCGCTATTCTCTCCATTACCAACACCGCTGAATAGATTAGATAATTCTTCATCACTCAGAACTTCACTCAGGCGACCGAAGGGTGAATTTCTTAATGGATTGTCTCCAGCACTAGAGGAGTTCCCGCTACCACTATTAATTAAATCTGTCATCAGGATTAATCCCCCTAATTTTTAGCAGAAAAATCTTGCTAGCGTGTAAGAATGTGACTTGAATTTTACCAAGTGTAGTAAGAATGAAAACTTTATTTAGGAAGTTTTCACTCAGACTTAATTTTCATAGATTTAATGAAATTCATACAGCTATATGAAAGACAAAATTAAGTTTTTTCCATGAGTTTTGAGTTGGCAAAATAGTGAGTAGTTCTGGATTTTATTGTTTATCTTGTTAAATTTTAGATAATCAATTTTTAACCAATACTACTTACATTTACAATCTATGTGATTTAACTGATAAAGGCAATGGAAAATGTTTTGATAGATTTACCAAAATTGTAGATATTTTTATAAAAAAATAAGTAAAATTGACTAAGGATATTTGGATAACAAAATTAAAATTTACTTCAATATCATATTGAACTAAAAAATATTTTGATAAATTTGTCAAATTTTTAGATATTTATTGTCAAATTTTTAGATCCCTAATTAATCTGCCTTGGTTTAGGGTTCAATTACTTTTATCTGACATTCTACCGCCAGAGAGATGGCAATAACATACTTAATACCTTAATTCCTGAATCTTAGAAACTAATACCATCGTTACACCTGCACTACGTTGCACATGCTTGGAGCCAAGGACAATTACTTAAATTTTAAATAATTTAAAATAATTCTATGATGTAATTTTTCAGTATTTCAATTAACTTTTGCTTACTAATTTGATTATTAGAAACTTGTATTGTCAATTCTTCAGCCTCTTTTGATGTCATATTAAGTTCATAATCATTCAAGTTTAAAAATGTTACCATAACATCAAAAGCAGTTCGTTTATTACCATCTACAAAAGCATGGTTATTAGTGATATGAAACAAGTACGCTGCTGCTTGTTCAAAAATTGTAGGATGCAAAAATTCTCCCCCAAAAGTTGCTTGAGGTTGGGAAATAGCAGATTCTAGAAAGCCTTCATCGCGTATACTTGGTAAACCGCCATATAGATTAATCTGCTTACTATGTATACTTAACACATCTTGTTTTTCAATAAATTTAGGACTATGCAAGATTTCTGTACACCTGATCCCATTTTTTCGTAGATGCTAGAGAAGTCAGCATAACTTCCGTTTCTTGAGGAGTTATATCACCCAAGTCCAGCGCATTAATCTCTTCTTCAGATAATACGTTGACTTTTAAACTCGCTTTTATCATTGATTGAATGACATGTTTTAGTGTTTCTAAAACAATGTAATCATCTTTATAAGAACTATCAAGTTCAGCTTGAGTTTTAAATTCTTGATAGAAATTTACATGAGCCAATATCAACTCTTTTTCTGTTTCTCTATTGTCTTTTTCCAGCCCAAAGTACCAGTATTTATCTACAACAATTTCCTTAAGCAGAAAATTGTATTTCACAAAAAGGATAAGAGCTAATTCACCTTGTTTGCATTTTATTATAAACTCCTCAAGCAGACGATCTAGCTTATCAAACTTATATCGATACTGTCTTAGCTCTTCTCTAACCTGATTAAGAGATATCTGCCGACTATTAGCCAACTCAACTATCTCCGCTATCGCTTCATCTTGCGTATTAGCATCATTCAAGCATCTCTCAAGTATTTCTAACCTTTCTTGAATACTAGTAATTATTTCTTGTGGAAATGTAAAGCTATGTACCATCTATTATGTACCTGGCTTGTGAGGTTATAAACTTCCTCTAAAATTACTTTAACTGGCAAATGCAGACTGTTGTTTTTATCAATGAAGGCAGGAGTTAGGGGGCAGGAGGCAGGAGGAAAACTGACCCCTAACTCCTGCTAGTACCGTCAGGACAAGGTGAAACACCGCACCAAATTTTTAATTTGGTGGCTCTCCCTATTGAGGGGTCTGAATCCCCAACTGAGGTAAAAACCTCCAGCATAGCTGCCTTCTGCCTCCTGCCTCCTTCAATCACAAAATTAATCTGGGTTAATTCGACGTTCTACCGCCAAACCGATGGCAATAAATAGCACAGCTAATCCCTGAATCGCGTAAACTACAGTCACCGGCACACCTGCACTGCGTTGCATCACATTAGCGCCACTGCGAAGTGCAGCAAAAAATAGGGAAGTTAACAATACACCGAAAACACTACCACGACTTAAAAAAGCGATCGCAATTGCATCAAATCCATAACCCGGCGAAACTTGTTCAAATAGCCGAAATTTCAACCCCATTACCTCAGTTCCACCCGCTAACCCAGCTAAACCACCCGCTAACGCCATCACCAGCATAATAGTGCGTTGTACGGAAATACCAGCATAACGAGCAGCGTTTGGGTTAAATCCCACAGCTGAAATTTGGTATCCTAAAGGCGATCGCACTAACAATACCCACAATATCCCCGCCGCAATTAACGCCAGTAAAATCCCCGCATGGGCAAGACTTCCCGGTAAAATAATCGGTAACTGAGCAGATTTAGCAATCAGTGGCGAATAAGGACTAGGTGCTGCTGGTGCTTTGAGAGGATTTTGCACCAAATAGCTAACTAAATTCACTGCAATATAATTCAACAACAACGTAGTAATTACCTCATTCACTCCCCGCATTGCTTTCAGGTAACCAGGAATCCAACCCCAAACCGCACCCAGGAAAAATCCTGCTAACAACGACAGCAGAATGTGAATCAAAGCAGGTAATCCTTGCACATATAACCCAATTAAAGTACTTCCCAAAGCACCTAGATAAATTTGTCCTTCGCCACCGATATTAAATTGACCGGCACGTAGCGCCACCAATACCCCTAAACTAGCGAACAATAGCGGCGTCATTTTGGTAAGAGTATTGCCCAATCCAAAGTAGGTAGAAAGGGATTCTTGAAATAAAGCTGTGTATGCGACGATGGGATTTGCCCTAGCGCATAAGATGAGAATTGCGCCAACGAGTAGGGCAGATGCGATGGCAATCAATGGCGATAAGATTGGTAACAAGTGTTTAACCCGATTCGTAGTAATCATGATCCAATGTTTGCCAACCTCATACCTTGACTGAAAACCATTACAAGATTATCACTATGCCTTTATTAGAAGGGCATGGAGTATTGGGGATGGAAGACGATAAGGCAGATTTAAAACTGAAACTTCAAGTTCAGAGCTTGGGTTGAGTCACCACACCGATTCCTACGTAGGTAATTGACGAAACAATATAAGTAGAACAATGTCGAAAAACCAAACTATCTTAAGAAAAATTAAATAAGCTCAAACCCTCTTCCCTCCTGCCTCCTGCCTCCTGCCCCCTGCCCCCTGCCTCCTGCCTTCTGCCTTATCCTGACGATAAATATTCACAACCACCTACTTAATTTAATGAATACAAACAAATCGGGGAGAACTAGAGTAGAACCACCAGTTTTTCGCTTAAACCACTCACCACTCGCCCCAGGGCGGCCGCATCATGTCAATAAGACTAGACTATTCTCAATAGACGTAAAAATAATCTCATTAAACATAGCTAGCTACTCTAATAAAGATATAGAAGTGCGAAAACATTGGTACTCTCCAGCACCAGAAGCTTACAACAGGGCAAGACCTCGTTATCCGCAACAATTAATTGAGCAAGTTGTTGAGTTAGCCCAACTTTCTATTGAGTCAAAAATTTTGGAAGTAGGATGTGGCCCGTCGACAGCAACAACATCATTTGCTCAATTGGGTTATTCAATGAAATGTTTGGAATCAAATCCAGATTTTTTTAAGTTAGCACAACAGAATTGTCAAGCCTATGCAGATATAGAAATTCAAAACACATCTTTTGAGGAATGGGCAGTAGAAGTAGGTCAGTTTGATGCTGTATTAGCAGCAAGTTCTTTTCATTGGATATCTCCTGAAATATGCTATGCGAAAGCGGCAAGTGCATTGAAGGACAATGGATATTTGATTTTACTGTGGAATAAGGAACTGCAACCTAGTTACGAAGTGTATCAAAGTTTATCGGAAATTTATCCTAGCGTGGTAAAACTCTTGATGAAATAACTTCTGGGTTTAAAACGGTTCAAAACAGTCATAGGTTCTTTGACAGATTATCTTGCCATCCTCAAATTCGATAAACTGTGCAAAATAAGCTTTCATCTTTCCCCCGGCAGGAGTTTGCCCGATTGGAACAGCAATTTCTGCTGTCCATATTGTTTCTAAAATTACTGTGTTACCAGCAACATAAGACTTTTGAATGTCATAATTCTGACTTATCAGAACTGATTTACCTCTTAGAGAAGCTTCCTTTAAATCGTTTAGATTTCTTGTTGCTCCTTCAGGAAATAGGCGATTAGGGTATTCTATTTGCTTTACTGACTCAGAATAATAAATAGCAAGTTCATCCGCTGTTTTACCTTCTGCAATATCTTTGAGATAATTTTTCGTAATTTCTAGAATTTGATGATTTTCGGTGGGCATAGCTACTCGTATTAATAAAATGCAAAGTTGTTTCAGTATGTCATCAACTTAAAAATATTTGCTGTCCTAAATATCAATAGGTGATTTTTACTCGCTACAGACATAGACTAGAACACTTTGTTAGGCAGATTCTCGATCTACCATGACTCTGGATACTCGGTATGAGTTGTCAGCCCTCCGCTAGTACAACCCCACGCTGCTCTGGATGCCCAGAAGATATGATCCGTAGGAGTGATAGGCGGTGCTGTATCCAAGGAGCCGGCCGGAATCACCACGATCTTGCCGTTGCGCGTTAGCCGTGGAACCGGGCATCCGCGCTGCTAAAAAGACCAGTATAGAACAAAAATTAACCCACAATTACTTACTGGATAAATACCAACAAACACTGGTTGAAAATTTTGATTTGTAGCGATTGTCTGAATTCTCTATCTTTACATTTCTTTAGAAATAGCCTCTAAGTCTGGACTAGGATCATTAAGCATAATTGAAGTATCACGTAGCAAATTACAAAAAGATAAAACCTGGAAAAATAAATTGAAATACTTTCCAGGTTAACCACTATTACCTTCAGTTTTTATCTCTAAACTAGGTCGCTAAATATAAATATTTGATACCTAGCGAGAGATGTTTTTAACTTTTAAAGCGTACCAATTTTACCGCCACCGCTCACAGAAGACATCTCTTTTTCATTTAGCTTGGCTACTGTCAATTTTACTAAAAGCTGTGTTTTAACTTTTTTCTTATCTTGCTCTTGCATGGTGCAATTTTCCTTGGTATGTAAATGTTTTTATTACTTAGTTTCAATACCCACTATTGAAGTATCTTGATAGCAGGTTAAATTAAAGGTTTTTAACTTTTAAAGCGAACCTATTTTACCGCCGCCGCTCACAAAAGACATATCTTTTTCATTGAGGGTTACAAACAGATTAGCGACAGGTTGTGCTTTAGCTACTGTTTTAACTTGCTTGGCGTTGCATAATAGAGGGATGAATTGAGGTTATGTACTGTGCAATGTCCATACTGCGGATCTCAGAAAATTCGTAAAAACGGAAAGCGAAGAGGTAAACAAAATCACATTTGCACTAACTGCGATCGCCAATTTATTGATGTGTACGAGCCACCAAAAGGATACTCAGAGGAACTAAAACAAGAATGTCTAAAAATGTACCTTAATGGTATGGGTTTCCGCGGTATTGAGCGGGTTAAAGGTGTTCATCATACTACTATTATTTATTGGGTCAAACAACTAGGAGAAAAGCTACCAGACGTACCAAAAGACGATACTGTACCAGAAGTTGGAGAACTAGATGAATTAGAGACATTTATAGGTTCAAAAAAAACAAAATCTGGTTGTGGACAGCAGTAAATCACTTTACTCAAGGCATTTTAGCCTGGGTTTTAGGAGACCATAGTGCTGAAACCTTTGAGCCATTATGGGAAATTGTTGAACAGTGGAAGAGTTATTTTTATGTGACCGATGGCTGGAAAGTTTACCCAAGTTTTATACCCGATGGAGACCAAATTGTGAGTAAAACATATATGACACGAGTTGAAAATGAAAATACTCGGTTACGTCATTATCTCGCACGTCTTCATCGAAAAACTTTATGCTATTCCAAGTCAGAACAAATGCTGAGGTACTCAATTAAATTATTACTTTATTACTTAAAGTATCAAATTGTACCTACATAAATTGATTCATCCCTTCATTCAGCAACGCCACTTGCTTTTTGGTTTCCATAGCAAAATTCCTTGTGTTGTTTGGTTTGCAATCAAGAATTGCGGTATCTATCCTGAGGTGAAACTCATAGTATTAGATACTACACATACATCTAGGCAATTCCAGTTATATTCCACAAAAGTTTAGATGAGTACAGTGTGCGTCTCAATTTGATACAAACTTCATAAAAGCATGATTATTAGGCAGCCAATGTTTTGTGCTAGTTTTTTCGCCAAAATGGTCAGATTTGTAAAGTATCCCTGTGTTTTGCAAGTTTTAAGTCCGAGGGTGGAGCAGCATCCTTGGCCGCTGTTGCTAAAGTTTTACGGATGAACACTGTCAATTCGTCACGTTAGAGAATTAGTTGGTACTGCCAAACTTCTCGGTCTACTGACATTCAGGTGCTAAGGAGTTAAAAAATCTAAATGAGTGCCTGATTGCGATCGCAACTGTTCTGGAGTACCTTGCATTTTCACTTTACCCTGTTCTAATAGCACAATCCAATCAGCGCGATTGAAGTCAGCGATCGCATCTACACCAACAGCAGAACTCGCAAAAGCGGCATTGGTATTGTAAAGGAATCTGTCAGCACCCGCTAACCGACTACGCCCACGATCTATCCACGTTCGCACAGCGTCTCCGCAGGAGAAGGCTGGGGATTTATTTACTGGTAAGTGCCAAAGTGCTGTATCTGGATTAATAGGATTTTATTAGTGGGATAGGTTCTTTTAAGGCTAATTTTTCCGAAATGAGATAATGTAGTAATGTATATTATTTTTGTAGTATATGAGGGGGGAAAAAAGATGACTGTATTTCTAGCCGTCCGGGTTCTGTTCAAACAAACCAACACAAGGCGCACAGATTTGCGTTCAGTCCTCCATTTACAGGAATGATGCTCGAATTAACAGACACTAAAGACATCCATCTATAGGCGTAGTCACATAGGTTAGGACATTTTGAAAATATGAAAGCTAGGAATATTAATACTTGTACCTCCTGGCTAACTGCCTCCTTCCTGCCTAAGTGCCTCCTGCTATAAAAAGTGTCCGCCTCTGTGCGCTTTGTGTATAGCAAGCAGCACATATCGAGGAAATATCAATGAATTTGGATTTATTAGGCTGGAGTGACTTTTTTACTCACAGTTTCGTACCCTATCGTCAACAGGGATTTAGCGTTGGTAGGGTTGCTATTGAATATAGAAATACTTACATCGTCCATAGCGAACAAGGCGAACTAGCAGCAAAAGTTACAGGGAAACTGCGACATCAAGCTACTCAACCACAAGACTTTCCCGCAGTTGGAGACTGGGTAATCATTCAGACGCGAGAGTCAGAAGGACGCGCTACCATTCACGGAATTTTGCCCAGAAAAAGTAAGTTTTCACGGAAAACTGTTGGTAGTAAAACCGAAGAACAAATTGTTGCAGCTAATGTTGACACCGTGTTCTTGGTTTGTGGACTTGATGGCGACTTTAACCCTAGAAGAATAGAACGCTATCTAATTTTGGCTTGGGAAAG
This sequence comes from Nostoc sp. DedQUE12a, assembly GCA_034530795.1. GTDB lineage: Bacteria > Cyanobacteriota > Cyanobacteriia > Cyanobacteriales > Nostocaceae > Nostoc. The sequence goes on along the minus strand of JAVRCH010000012.1, from coordinate 42,010 downwards.
TGGGGCAAATCCAGTCATCATTTTAAATAAAGCCGACCTGTGCAACTCTTTAGATGAGTGTATATCTAAAGTGGAAGCTGTTGCCATTGGTGTACCAATTCTAGTATTAAGTGCTACCAACAATCAAGGGCTAGATCCTTTGAAAACATACCTCCAACCAGGACAAACAGTTGCTTTGTTAGGGTCTTCTGGTGTGGGTAAATCTACAATCACTAACCAACTCAAAGGTGCATCAGTGCAAGCTGTGCAACCAGTGCGCCAAGGTGATAACCGAGGTAGACACACCACTACAAATCGAGAATTGATATTACTGCCAACAGGCGGCTTAATTATTGATACCCCAGGAATGCGAGAAATTCAAATTTGGGCAGATGATGAAAGTTTGCAAGGAACTTTTGCAGACATCGAAACTTTAGCCGCAGAATGCCGCTTTCGTAATTGCCAGCACCACAACGAACCCGGTTGTGCAGTGCAACAAGCATTACTTGAGGGTGAACTTGATTATTCCAGATTTCTGGGCTACCAAAAATTGCAAAAAGAACTCAACTATCTTGTCCGCAAACAAGACCAAAGGGCGCAATTAGCCGAGAAAGAACGCTCCAAGAAAATTCATAAAGCCATGCGAAATCATCACCAGCATTAACATCTGATCAGCTTCAAGAACCCCGATTTCTTCAAGAAGTCGGGGTTCTAACCACTCTCATTTGATGGCGATCTCCGGGGCTAGGGCGTGTTTTCAAACTATAACCACAACAAGGTAGTAGTGCATAGTAATGATTTAGCTTCGTAGCTTGGCATTGTAGTGATGGACAAAATACCAAATTGCACCAATATGGTGCTGCGGGCGTTACGCCTCCGCAAGCTTGAGGCAGTAGCATGATTCATACTTCGATTCAGCAACGCCCAAAGTATGATGTATTAATATGATGCTGCTGCTATCATTCAAGATACTTTGGCAGAGCCTAGTGTTGCTTGTGGAGGATTCATTTCCAGGACTTACCCAACTGGCACAGGCGATCGCTAATTAATGGTACTCTAGTACTATAAAAAGGTATTTTAAAATCAGCCCTTTTTGGAATTGTTGATAGTAACTAATCAAGTAGATTCCAAGAAAAATTTTATGAGAGAATAAGTAGCGGGTGCCTCGAAAAATCAGTTAGCAGTGAGCACGAGTGCTGTTGGCAATAACTCGCGCTAGAGTAGTCTTGCCAGTCCCTGGTGGACCAGAAAAGATTAAGGAAGACAGTTGATCCAAACTAATAGCACGCCGCAGTCGCCTTCCTTGTCTGATAATATGCTCTTGACCAATAAATTCATTGAGTGTCCGTGGACGCATCCGAGCCGCTAGGGGTGCTGATTCTTCAGTTATTTTTGCAAGATGCTGGTCAAATAAATCCACCTATTTTATCCTAGAGTAAGATAGCGATCGCCTATTCACTCTGAATTGCTCAAACCCATTCACAGTAAGCATTTACGTTTTGTGGATAAGTCTATTATTAAATACGTCGACAGGAAGTGGAGTTTTTCAAGCCATAGAAGATGTATGCTTTTTCAAGGTAAAAAACTATAACGACAATTAACATCTAAAAAGAAATTATTTTACGATCTCGCAAAAATTTACCGTTTATATTGCGTGGAGCATCAGTAGCGAGCCAAATTGCAGTGTCGGCTCCAAGTTCCGGCGTGCGCGGTGCTGATGACCCACCCATATCTGTTTTAACCCACCCCGGACAAATGGAATTGACAACAATTCCTTTAGAGTATAAAGCTTGTGCCAGCATAATTGTTGCACCATTTAATGCTAGCTTTGATAGGCAGTAACTTGGGACATCATAAGACAAGTCTTCTAATGCTCCATATCCGCTTGAAACGTTGACAACTCTGGCATCAGGGGATTTTTCCAACAGGGGTAAAAATGCCTGCACCATCCGAATTGCGCCAAAGGTGTTGGCATTCATGGTGGAATCTAGTAACTCCCGGTCAATGGTAAGAATATTTACATTCTTGTCTGGATACACGCCAGCATTATTGATTAAAACATCTAACCGAGCAATTTTCTGGTGCAAGGTTTTTACTGCTTCATCGATAGAGCGATCATCAGTGACATCCAATTCGACAGGAATTACCTTTGGTTGAAGCTTCTGGGCCGCAAGTTTTGCGTTATCAAGCGAGCGGGAAGTGATAATTATCGAGTAACCTTTTGCCAGTAGACCTTGAGCGATGGCAAACCCAATCCCTCGGTTCCCACCTGTGACTAATGCCCATTTGTCTTGCGTAGATTCCATCTGATGTTCTACCTTGTGTTAAGAATGCTTGCAGAAATGTTGAATCAGGAAATAGTAAGTCCTTGGTTTGTGTATCGTGATTAATTGAAATTTCTATACAGTATCTGCTTAATGCTTTCTTTCATCTACAACAGATGTAATGATGCGTTTGTAGCGTTTACGCTCTGTTGACCATTTGTTACATGCTTGTGTAACTGTTTGTCTGTCTTGTTGTGATAAAAGCTCATCTGCTTGACTACAAGCTAAAATTTGTGCTGCTTTTCGAGCTTGTTCATACTCCACACCGTATTTGACTAATTCTGTATGAAATATTTTTTCCTTTTCCTCAGCTGAGATCAAAAAATTATGCTGCATAAACTAAGGTTTAAAAGATGGTTGTCAAATTACATCTAACCTCTTCTACAATCTCTGTTGTTCTTTCGCTAGAGTGATTTGACAACCAGAGCAAGATAACTTTTAATTTTAAATATTACAAATATTAAAGTTTTTTAACTCTAGCTTAAGAATATCTGAAAAAATTGGTAAAGATACTGGCAACAACAGCCCCACAATTAACCTATCCACTTTGTCCAATCGGGCGCATCTGTTACCAGTTGAGCAAACAAAGAATTAGAGTATGGTTCAGAAGAAGACCCATTTACAGATGATTTACTAGCTGTAATTGAGAAAGCGTGAGAGTTAGCAGAAAATGGAAATGGCAATAATGCGTTAGCGTTCGCGCAGCGTCTCGTAGAGAAGCTTACCGAAGGTATCCCAATTCTCGAAACTATTACCGAAACTTATGCCCAAGAATGGGACGAGTTGCTAGATTACGGTGGAGACAGTTATTCTATCGTAGAACCTCTTGATAGCGCGTGGACAGAAGCAATTTTGTGTGCAGAAATGTCTACAGAAGAAATAGTAGATTTGCAGTTGATGTCGGAATCATGGCAAGACGAAATCAGTGCAGACTTTAGTATGAGTTTAGAAGCATTGCGTCAAGGTTGGGGTTATAAGCCACTGCAACAAATTATGCAAGGAGATGATACCGCAGAACTTTGGGAAAATGAACGACCAAGCTTTGCTGATGATTTAGCATTGATTCGCTTGCAAATTCTTGAACGTCAAAATCGTTATACAGAGTATTTAAATCTAGCTTTAGCAGAAGAAATGACTCTGCAATACCTGACGCAATTAGCAGCTTTGGGAAGAGTAGAAGAGGCCATGTCTGCGGCTAAAATCCTGATGGAAAAAGCAGAAGAGGGTTTTGTCCTGGCAAAAATATTGCGGGAAGATGGGTATTTGGTTGAAGCGTTAGAAATATGTCTTGCAGGTATAAATTTAACAGGTAACTGTTTGTATGAATTTGCTACTTGGACAAGTGATTTAGCCCAAGGATTAGAAGATAATGCTACTGCGTTAACTGCCAGCATTATTGCTTTTAAAATCAGACCATCGTTTCGAGACTATGGTAAAGACTTGTCCGAAATATTAATTTAGGAAAATAAAAATGGTAAAACGTTCATTAGATACCAAAGTTTTGCCCCAAAGCTTTGAACAGTCTGGCTTTGGAATTTTCGGACAAGTCTAATTTATCCAGCCTCGATGCCCTTCATACCCTGCCATAACTGTTGCTATCAGCTCCTGCCCAATTGTACCTACAAGAAAAAGATGGAGTTGTACACAAAGCTTTCGCTCAATGTCCTTTTTGGGATCATTCCAGGGTCGAGTTAAACCACAGCGCATCCATAGGGCGATGACGGCAGACTCATCAGTAAGTTCAAAAGTTCGGATCTCTATATCTTCCATAGTAATTATGCTATTTGCACAGCATCGCTATTATTAGACTACCTTGGTAAACCATCCCGTTGATTTACGCCCTACACAGACCATAAGCCAGGAATTAACTAATCATTCTCATAGCAAGAATGGCTAGATATTTTTATGCTTGCCTTTTACTCTGGTTCATGAGACTATTAAACTTCATCAAAATACGCTAAATCGACCGATTAACAGTATTTTACAAAAGTGGTTCTAGGAACTAAAACAAGCACTAGTGGTTCGCCAAGAAAACTTGGCGGGGTAAAGGGTAAGGGGTAAAGGGAAAAGGTTTTAATTCCTTCCCCCTTCCCCTTTCCCCTTTTCCCAGTCCAAACCTAGCAATTTTGGGTTGGCAGACTACTAGGAAATAGAAGAAGTAAAATATCAGCTTAATCTTGAATCAATAAGACCGGAAATTTACTGATTGCTTTAGTAGCAAATACATCAAAAAAGCAATGATTACATGACCTAGCAAAAAACCAATGCCACAACGCCGAAGCAAGCTGTAAAGCAGTCACAAATCTATACAGAAGTCCTGGGGGAGCAACTATGACATCATCAAAGACCTCTAACACTCTTGGTCGGCTTGACCCCTTTGAAGTATCAATCGATAAACGTAATTCCTTTGTCAGCAATGTCTGGCGACTACGGCACTGGATGGCTCCGTATCTCTGGCGCATTGCGTTCGCGCTGCTGTTTGCAATGCTTTCGGCTACAGCTGCCGTTTTTATACCAGTTGTAATTAGCCGGGTGGTAGTAGACGGCATCTTGATGAATAACTACCGGACTGATTTACCAGACTATGCACAAACGGCATTAATCCAATGGTTAGCAACCATGCTAAACATTGAACAAATAATTGCTGCCGCCTTTGTGGGCTTACTCTGGGTACTGCTGTGGTCTGGCTTTGGGTATGCTTTCCGCTCTCAGCTGTCTTATGCAGCACTGTTGGGTCTGAGCGACTTGCGCCGCGATTTGTTTGCCCATGTCGAGTATCTGCCTGCTGCTTTTTATGACCGGGTTAAGGTTGGGCAGGTATTGACTCGGATTACCAACGATATCGAGAGTTTGTCCGAACTGTTGACTGGTGTTGGTGCGTTAGCTGGAGAATTGATTCCATTGGTTGTTGCTGTAAGCGTAATGCTGTCTCTGGATGCAATACTTACCGTAGAACTATCACCCTTAATGTTGTTTGTGGCGGGTGTAATTGTAATTTTTAGACGCTATTCTAGTTCGATCTATCAGGTCATCCGTGCCACTTTATCGCGTCTCAACGAGCATTTGCACGAACACTTATCAGGGATTGAAATTGTGCAGATGTCCGGGCGAGAAGAACTCAGCTTTCAACAGTACTCTGCTATTAACCAAGCCAATAAAGTAGCTGAGACTAAGGCTATCATGGCGGAGACTGTATACAATCCTATCATCGACAACATATCCTATTTAGCGATCGCTAGTATTCTGTGGTTAGGCGGACAACACGTACTTAACCAAACTACTACCTTGGGATCAGTGGTGTTGTTCTTGCAATTTAGCGATATGTTGTTCCGTCCGATTGTGGCTTTAGGGGATCAAGCAAATGCAGTGTTCCGCGCAGCGGCAGCCTGCGAACGTATATTCGGGCTGTTAGACTGGAACGAATCTTTATCAGTGCCGTTGCAACCTATATCCTTACCAGAAGGCTTACAAGGTCGCATCGAGTTTCGCGACCTGAATTTTTGTTATGAAAACGGCGAAACAGTTATTCGGCACTTCAATCTGACTGTGATACCAGGAGAAAACATCGCCATCGTCGGGCCCACTGGTTCTGGCAAGACAACATTGACGCGGCTGATTTGTCGTTTCTACGATGTGCCTGAAAATAGCTTATTCATAGATGGCATCGACATCATGCAGATAGATCCTGCACAGATCCGTAGACGAGTAGGTATCATCTTTCAAGACTTTCATCTGTTCCCTGGTACTGTCTATGACAACATCGCCTTGGGTAATCCAACTATCACACTGGAAGATGCCCGACAAGCCGCTAAAGTGATACAGTCCCTAGATTTCATTGAAGCCTTGCCACTAGGCTTTGATACGGTATTGGAAGACCGTGGCCAAAATTTATCACAAGGACAACGCCAGTTATTAGCGTTTACTCGTGTCATTGCCCTAAATCCTGAAATTCTGATTCTGGATGAAGCCACTGCTAGTATCGATCCGGAAACTGAAGCTGCTATACAAGCCGCTTTGGTGAAAGTAACAGCCAACAGAACTTCTATCATCATTGCTCACAGATTACAGACTATTCGCCGAGTAGACCGCATTGTAGTTTTAAATCATGGTCAACTAGTGGAGGTAGGAAACCACAAGGAATTAATGCTTCTTAATGGCTTTTATAAAACTCTTTATGAAGGGCAATTGTACAAAAGTCGACGTGAGAACACATCATCCCGTTTAACTCAGGATGTCTAATATTGAAGCAATTTTTCAATAAATATATTTGTACAAAAAATCAATTTCAAATAAGCTGATTTGCTAACTTTTATTAACTTTATCATAATAATTCAGAATCCCAGATTTAGTAGCCAGAATTGATTTAGCTTAATAATCAATATATAGAGGACAATCAAACTTTTATTTAGTAATGACTGATTCTTTAATAACTCCCAATTCTGACTCCTGAATCTCTGAATTTTTCAGCTTCATTATTTGGTTGTAAATTAAAAGCTGAAAGTTTTACTAAATGTAAAATACTATGATTGAGGAATTTCACAAAATAATTGCTTTTATCTAACCGAGATATTTTTCTATATAACCAGATTAAACTGATGCTAGCTGACCGAGGAAAAATGAAATCAAATTTCCGTACTTTAACTGCATTGCAGCGACTTTTTTACTACTTTAAACCTTATCGTTTTCAGTGGTTAATAGCAGTAATAGCCCTTCTGAGTGTTCATGTTGTTGAAGCTGCCATTCCAATCTATTTGAAAGTTGGTATTGATTTAATTTCAAAACAGGATAAAAATATTTTATTACCGACTCTGGCGATACTTGGTTTGACAGTTGTGCGCTTTGCAATCCTACACTTTGGTCGTCGCAACAATGCGCTGATTTCAATTTACATATCTTATGATTTACGGCAAGAATTCTATGCACACTTACAGACCCTTGGACGTGGCTTCTATGCAAACTACCATTTAGGTGACTTGATTGCACGAGCGACTAATGACATGGAATCGATTCGTCGCTTTTTCCGGTCTGCTGTGCATCGACTGGTGAGCCTAATCGGCGTGGCGTTGATTGCCCCAATTTTTATGTTACAACAGTCGCTTCAGTTGACATTGTTGCTCCTTCCTTTGCTACTAGCGATCGTTGTTAACGGCTGGTATTTAGCCGGACGCATTTTGCTAGCATCGGCAGCGGTGCAAGCAGGTTTTGGTAAGTTGACAGAAACAGTACAGCAAAACCTCAAGGGTATCCGTACCATTCAGTCTCATGCTCAGGAAGAGCGTGAGATTAGTTATTTTACAGGCGTGTCACATGATTATGCGCTAGCTCATCAAAAGTTGATCAATTTGAACGCTATTCTCACTGCTTCTATTGTCCTGGGTAGTGGTTTGATGACCTTAATCGTTGTTGGCGTGGGTGGTAGCCAAGTATTGGCAGGGCAAATGAGTGTCGGCACGCTGACAGCTTTCATCTTTTATTTGGCAATGATTTTGGGGGTGGTCAAGGATAGCAGCTTTGTTGTGTATGCTTTGCTCAATGCCACTACAGCTGCAAGTAGAGTATTTGAGATTATGGATGAAAAGCCGGAGATTCAAGATGCTCCGACCAGCTTATCAGCCGAACCTATCAATGGCGAAATCGCAGTTGAAAATCTCTCATATAGTTACCCAGTTAGTGCTGGAAAGTCATCACGTCTGGTTCTAGAGCAAATATCTCTGAGTATTAGCCCTGGCGAAATGATTGCCATCATTGGTCGTGTAGGCTCTGGCAAATCTACCTTGTTGCGTTTGCTGGCCAGACAATTGGAGCCTCATAGCGGACAAATCAAAGTGGATGGACAAGACCTACGAGACATCGGGCTGAGACATCTGCGCCAAAACCTGTCGTATGTTCCTCAAGATACTTTTCTGTTTGCTGCACCAATTTCAGATAACATCTCCTTCGATAAACCAGATCGACCATTAGAGTTAATCTGGCAGGCTGCGCGAGATGCACAGCTTGAGACAACGATCGACAAATTCAGTGCAGGCTTATCCACATTAATTGGCGAACGTGGGGTAACTTTATCAGGTGGACAGAAGCAAAGAACTAGCCTAGCTCGCGGGCTGATTCGCCAGACCCCCATCTTGTTGCTGGACGACTGCTTTTCTGCGTTGGATACCAGAACCGAAGCTTTGGTTCTATCGCAATTGCGAGCAGTCAGGGACGGACTCACCACGGTACTGGTTTCTCATCGGATGTTGGCGGCACGTTATGTAGACAGGATCTACGTACTTGAGCAAGGGCGTATTGTGGAGGCTGGCAGTCATGACGAACTACTTGCCCAGGATGGTTATTACGCCAAGCTAATTAGTATGCAAGACGAAACTTGAACTGTCGTGAATCGAACTCAATTTGCTCAATCGTTCTTGATTCCAAACACTTCACCGAAAAAGGCAGAGGGCAGGAGGCAGGAGGCTCAGTTGGAACGTCTCCTGCCCTCTGCCCACGACTGAAAGGAGTAAGGGTCTGAAGAACCGGACATATCAAAGATTTGGGAGCAACGAAATTGGTAGGGGTCACAATCCCCTTCCAATTGATTCCTTCTGCCCTCTGCCCTCTGCCTCCTGCCTTCTTAAACTACCATACTTGGCAAATACGCTAAATCAATAGTTTTAACGAATTATTCTCAAATGTACTAACCAATTCCTAAAAACTTTTTAAACAGCCTCTAAACTACAAATTAACTGTAGGGAAATAGAGAGATTTGGATTAGTCAAATGAAATATTAGAATTTATGTATTATAAATGTAGTACAATTTTCAGGAGTTCATCGGTAATGACAGCCGTAGAACTGGAAAATTTACGCAAGACGTTTACCTTGACTCAAGGTTGGGGTAGAAACCGCAGGTAGACTGAGATTGTGGCTGTGGATGATATTACGCTCAGTGTTCCCAATGGTCAAGCGATCGCAGGGCGGCCGCATCTAAATTACTCTTGCTCAAAACCAAAATCGATCATCAACGGAAAATCAGCATTTTCATTTTGATGTACTTTCCGAGGCTCAAAGCGATGCCTGCGGCGGGCTACGCCAACGCTTAATTCTTTCGCAATAAGCTAGGCTAAATAACAAGCACAAAAGTACGCGTTCGCCTAGAACAAAAGCCGGTTTTGTATTAGTCCTTTGTTGTATCTGTCGAGTACTGATTAGTCGTAAGTTCGTCATTAAAAACAGGCTCAAGTTCTATTTTTTTCTTGAGTGCGACAAATATATGATTCTTGTTTTTAGTTCATTCTCAATAAGCACACAAATTTTTCAAGGGGTCTGTACCTCCAAAACCTTTACCTGGCGGGCTTTAGAGGCGATTGTCGCCCCTTGAACTCAAAACCTCAACGTTTCAGTTCAAAACCTCAACGTTCAAACTTATTTCCCAATGCCCCATGCCCCACTCCTCACAATCCCAACTCTTCGGGAAAGCCGAGCATGATATTGAGATTTTGGACTGCGGCGCCGGATGCACCTTTGCCTAAGTTGTCAAGACGAGCAACTAGCAGCGCTTCTTTGCTAGTGTCATTGGGGAAGACAAAAATCTGAACAAAGTTGGTGCCGTTCATTGCTTTGGCATCTAGAAACGTTTCGTCTCTAAGAAGTGTTGGTTCTCGCAATGGAGCAACCTGGACAAACTTTTCACTTTGGTAATAGTCAGCGATCGCTTCATAGATTACCTCACCTGATGGCGGATTATCCAAAATCCACAACGGCAAAGGCACTTGTACTAACATCCCCTGTTCAAAATCCCCTACTGACGGTACAAACAGCGGCGGCGATGCTAACCCAGAAAAGTACTGCATTTCTTTAACGTGCTTATGCCCAAACTGCAAACCGTAGATGCCATAGGGATAAAGCGATTCTCCCCCAGCTTGTGTTCTGTGGAAAGCATCGTACTTTTGAATCAGATTTTTCCCGCCACCAGAGTAACCTGACACTGCATTCACGGTGATGGGAAAGTCAGTCTTTAAAATTCCTTTGGCAATCAAGGGACGGATACAAGCCAAAAAACCCGTCGGATAACAACCGGGATTACTTACAAACTGAGCGCTGGCGATTTTTTCTCGCTGCCCTGGATTTAGTTCGGGAAAGCCATATACCCAACCCTGTGCTGTGCGATGGGCAGTACTGGCATCAAGAATTTTAACGCTAGTATTAGTAACTAAGCTCACAGCTTCGCGGGCGGCGTCATCAGGCAGGCAGAGAATGACGACATCCACGGCATTAAGCAGTTTAGCTCGCTCAGTAGCATCTTTTCGTTTAGATGCCTCAATGCTAACTATCTCGATGTCATCCCGTTGGTTGAGGCGTGAGTAAATTTGTAAGCCTGTGGTTCCTGATTCTCCATCAATGAAAATCTTCGGTTTAGTAGTCATGCGATCGCAATCTTAACTTTATATGTTAAGTGGTATTTTAAAACAGTTATAGTAATCAGCTTTGATTTTTGAACTTAGTTGGGTTAGCAGGCAATAGGCAAGAGGCAATAGGCAATAGGAAAGAAGGTTTTTTGAGTTGAAGGCGAATTGTATCAAAAATAAAATAAGACTGCTATAGCAGTTATTAAATTTTAAGACGGGAGTTTAGACCGAAATCAAACTTACCATGCAATAGTTGTGGGAAACTCTAATTTATAATTATTTACTCTTCATTTTCTCAAAAATAGACCTCTTGCATAAATCGAAAATAAGAACCCCAAAGAGCCAAAGCTACGCTTTGTCTCCCCTCCCCTTAGCAAGGGGAGGGGTTGGGAGTGGGGTTTAGGGACTTTTGCAAGAGGTCTAATCTTTAAAAGGCTTTAAATCTCTCTTGCTCTTTCCATAACTTTGCGTCATTGCAATTTAGAGTATTTATTCCTAGTTAATTGGGTGTAAATTGCCAAAAATATTGCAGACAAAAAGCTGGGATTTTTTTGAGAAAAATATTCTCTGATTGTGATTTAAGTGCAGCATCTGGGAACAATTTATGGGATTCAGGTTTTTGCTCAGTACTTAGCACTTACTAAGTGCCTAAAAAGTACATAAACCTGTTGAAAATGCTGCTCAAGTTTTTGCAATATAAAAATGCTCAATTCTGAAATTCAAAAAGACCTTCGTCATAATTTTACTGTTAATGTTGTTGAAAGTGGATTTTTTGGTTTAGGAAGCGGTTTTGCTTCATTTATCACGATTATTCCTCTATTTGTTAGCGGTTTTACCGATTCTGCATTAATCATTGGTCTGATACCAGCTATTCCGCGTTTAGGCGGCCAATTACCTCAGCTATTAAGTGCTGATAAAGTTGCTCGACTACAATATTACAAATCGACTGTAATGCTGTTAACAATTCACCAGAAACTTCCTTTTCTAGGATTAGCACTGGTAGCTTTGTTACAGCTAAAACTCAATAGTCAAACTATCTTAGAGCTAACATTTGCCATACTCATTTGGCAGGGACTAGGTAGCGGATTTAGTGCTCCTGCTTGGCAAAGTATGGTTGCTAAAATTGTTCCCTCCGGAAAGCTTGGCATTTTTTACGGTGCCATCGCGGCGTCTTGTAATTTGATGAGTGTTTGTGGTGCCATGATAGCGGCTTTATTGCTCAAGCAAATTGCCCAACCATTTAATTTTGCTCTCTGTTTTTTGTGTGCCAGTTTGGCGATGGCTCTATCTTGGTTCTTCATGTCGAGGACGCGAGAGCCGGTAAGCAACTCATCATCTGCCATTGAAAGTAGACGTGAATTTTGGGACAGTCTTAGTGTAATTCTCCGATGCGATCGCAATTTCCGTTACTTTACCATCGCACGTCTGATCTCACAATTAGCACTAATGCCACTTCCCTTTTATACACTCTATGCCATACACCAATATGGGATGGGAGAAGAATCTGTTGGGTTAGTTACTTGTTTGCTGATGCTAACGCAAACTATTTCTGGGTTGGTTTTGGGTTGGATAGGCGATCGCTGGGGTAACAAGTTAGCTTTGCAGGCTGGTTGTATTGCCAGTGCTATCAGTTCGGTTCTAGCTGGAATAGCACCAAATGTGAACTGGTTTTACTTAGTGTTTATAGGAGCGGGAATAGGTGCGATCGCTCTACAAAATATTGCTTCGGTAATGACTTTAGAGTTTGGTAACCAGCGCCAACGACCAGCCTATATTGGTCTGGGTAATACCCTTGTCGCTCCTGCCACCATCATTGCTCCCATACTAGGCGGATGGATAGCGGACAATATTAACTATCAAACTACCTTCTGGGTGGCAGCTATCGGTGGATTACTTACAGCACTGCTTTTGCACTTAGAAGTACGCGATCCACGCTATGTGGAAGAAAATTTGAGTAACAATTGAGTGATGGAGGGAAAGGGCAATAGGCAATAGGCAATAGGCAACATCTAATCTGTCCAACCGAGAGTGCGTTTGACTGCCTTTTGCCAAGTAGTAAAATTCGATAAATTGCTATTTGGCTCGAATACGCACTCAATCTGACGTTGCTGCACTAATGCTTCGTAGTTCTGCCAAAATCCCACGGCTAAACCTGCTGCGAATGCTGCACCCTGAACGGTAGTATCACGCATTATCGGACGTTCAACTGGAATGCCTAAGACATCAGCTTGAAACTGCATCAAAAAATTGTTCTCGCAAGCACCACCATCTACGGTTAATCGTCCAACTGGTGTACTACTGGATGCATTTATCGCCTGCACTACTTCCACAACTTGGTAAGCGATCGCCTCTAACACGGCGCGTACTAAATGCTCTGGTTGTGCGCTGGCGGTAATGCCGAAAAATGCTCCCCTGGCGCTCATATCCCAGTAGGGTGCGCCCAGTCCGCTAAATGCAGGTACAAAATATACGCCGCCATTATCTGTAACTCGATTTGCCATTGCTTCAGTTTCAGCCGCAGTTTTAATCAACTTCAAGCTATCGTGCAACCATTGGATACAAGCGCCACTGGTAAACATACTGCCTTCTAAGGCATAGCCGACATCCAAAACGCCGCTTGAATTCCTTTGCGTCCATGCCACTGTGGAAATAAGTTTTTCGGGCGATCGCACAATTTGAGAGCCAGTATGAGCTACCAAAAAGCTACCAGTACCATAAGTACATTTCATTAAACCAGGGCGATGGCAACCATGACCAAACAAAGCAGCTTGCTGATCCCCCAAAATCGCACTAATGGGAATTTCCGCACCCAATAAAGTAGCATCGGTAACTCCAAACACCCCTAAACTAGGCTGAATCTGGGGCAGAATTTGAGCCGGAATCTGGAACAACTTGAGGAGAATGTCATCCCACTCACAGGTTTTGAGATTCATTAACATTGTGCGACTGGCGTTGCTGTGGTCGGTAGCATGGACTTTTCCACCTGTGAGTTTCCATAGCACCCAAGTATCAATAGTCCCTGCTAAGACATTGTTCAGATCCACATCTGTAAACTTGTCTAATAGCCATCTGAGTTTAGTCGCAGAGAAGTAGGCATCGATAATTAATCCGGTGCGATGGTAAATTTCTGGAGCATAGCCTTCCTTTTGTAACTTCTGACACAATGGAGCAGTGCGCCGATCTTGCCAAACGATCGCTTTATGGAGTGGTTTCCCTGTAGTTTTGTCCCAAATTAAACAGGTTTCACGTTGCACAGTCAATCCCAAGGCTGCGATCGCTGATGGGGGAATTTTGGCATTGGCGATCGCTGTTCCCATCACCAAGCAAGTATCCTGCCAGATTTCTTCAGGGTCATGTTCTAACCATCCTGGCTGTGGATAATGCTGAGTCAATTCTTTGTATGCCTGTCCGACAATTTTACCTTGTGCGTTAAACACAAAAGCGCGGTTGCCGGTAGTACCTAAGTCTAGTGCCAAGATGTAGCCCGATGATGGAGTTGTGCTGCCAATGTCCATAGTCGAATAATGCGATCGTGATTTTATCAATATCTGTCAAATCAGATATACATTATTTTGTGTCAACCTGACTAAGTAACTCAATCTACATAAATACTAAAGTTGTCTTCGCCGCTTGTAATAAAAATTAAAAACAAAAAATATGGAAATATAAATCCGCCAATTGTATTAATACAACAAGCCTAAATTATTCACAAACATAACATTTCTCTTTATCTCCCTTGTACGTCTCTGGGTGAAGTTCAGGTTCTAAATAGCATAAATTTTTGAGGTTTAGCCAAAATGAAATTACAAAAATACAACAAATTTGCAACTCTACTAAGCGTTGGATGGATTTTATCTAATTTTGCTGCTGCTTATGCTAATGATAACTTCCAAATAGCAGATACCTGGAGTAAGAATACCACAAAGACAAATCTTTTTAATCTTGCATCCAATTCCATACCCCAACCAAAACTAGTTTTTATCGGAACAGAACCGTATACAGTATCGGGCAAGAATTTTCAAAGATATAAATTATCAGTAGCTAACTGGAATGCATTCCCTAACAACTTATTTACAAAAGCACCAGATTTACCTCCTTGTGGACAAAACAATAATTCTTCTAGGACTTGGGTAAATATCTATAATGGCCAAACCAACCAGCGAATTTACGGTTTCTGTGCATTCTCTTCACCTAACGATCTCAATTCTCTTTGGTTTGCAGTTGAGCAAGGTGAAGCACCTCCCCAATCGATATATATCATTTTAAAAGATAGAAAAACTAACCAAGAATATCGTTCTAACCTAGTGTCATTAACAAATGAAACACAAGCAGTTAAAGAAGACTGTATTGCTTTCAATGCTAATAATATTAGTGTTAACCAAGTTAGCGATCGCTGGAAAATAGTTGAGAATGGCAATCACTGGATGTTTGACTTTGGTAATAAAAAAGATGAAGCGACACGTGCTTTCAAAGTTATCAAGCACTATGGCATAAATAAATCCTGTTTTGTTGGACGACCACAAGCATCGCTCCAATATCTATTGGTAAATAGTAGCGCTCCTTCTGGTTCACTACAAAGCGAAGATTGTGTATCTTTTAATCCTGCTACTACAACCGTTAATCGAATTAACAATCGCTGGAAAATTGTAGACGGCAACCATTGGATGTTTGACTTTGGCAATAATAAATCTGAAGCGACAACATCATTAGCGATTATCAAAAAATATAACTTTAGCCATTCTTGCTTTGTTGGTAGACCCGATCCAAATTTTAGTTATCTGCGCCTATAAAATCAGATTCTAAGTTGAGATAAACTCAAAAACCTCATGTAGAGACACGGTAAATTGTGTCTCGCGTGTTTAAGAGCTTTCCCAGCAAGAAATTATTCAATCTTGTAGGCTGGGCATCTTGCCCGCCCTATGGACTGGTAAAATAGTCGCCCTACAATAAATATTTTAATATTTTTTATTTATTAAGGCATTAATAATTAATCTAAATTTTTCAAAATCATGTGTTTTTTTAAATCAAAATTAATTACACCTTCTTCTTGTAATTTACCTATCAATCGTGTAATTGTCACCCTCGTAGTACAACAAGCACTAGCAATATCCTCATGAGTTAAACGAACACTTAAGCGAGTTCCCTCCGGTACAGTTTCACCGATTTCTCGTTTCAAAAGTTGTAATAGATAGTGTAAGCGCTCCTGTACCCGTCGCCTTCCAGAAATGACTAAAAATGATTCTGTTTGCCGTAAGCGTTGATTAATTTTTGGTAAAAGAGTATGACTAAGAGTTGGGGAAGTTGCTACTTCTGCTGCGTAAATTGACACCAATTCAACATCAGAAAGGGCTACTGCTTGGTAAATGTTGAGAGAAGTTAAACTACTGCCAAAAACCATTTCTGCTGTTGCCAATCCTAATAGTACTTCTTCGCCTGTTTCACAGTAAGTACTTAGCTTGACTAAACCTTGACAAACATACCAAATTACCAATGGGTTGAGAAGAATAGTTTCTCCTTTAGAATATTTCTGCACGGGATAATTGGGAAACAAGTCGCTGCTGTTATTCTTGACTACTGCTGATTCTAAAGGTTGACGTTGAGAAATATTACGGAGCATCCAGCGCAAATAAGTTGCTTTTCCTTGCGAATTACGAACAACAAGCACCGTCAAAGCTGCATCAAATAATTCGCCGTGACTTTGTTGCAAACGTATTAATAACTCTTTACCTCTGGGTGATTCGGATAGTTGGATAAGTTCATCACGAACCTGTTGACGTTCTTCTAGAGGGACAAAATTAATCATTGGTTTGCCCACCAGAAAATGTTTTGAAACATTAAATAACTTAGCTGCTGTGTGGTTAGCTTCTTGAATGATCCCTTCTGTATTAGTTACTAAATAGCCATCTGGTGCTAACTCGAATAAATCTTGATAGTGCTGACGTTCTGCTTCTAGCCAATTACGTGTTTGTATTAGTTCCTCATTTTGTTGATGCAGTTCCTCTGCCGCTAACTGCACTATCTTTGAAGTGTTATATAGTTCCTTAAAAGCCTGTGGCAGAAGATCTGGTGGAATCCAAGGCAAGACACTAGCAGTTTGGTATAAATCTGCTAAACGCTTGTGCAATACTTCTGCGCGTTGGATAAATTTTTCTATGTTCACCTTAAATTCCCGCTACTTAATTGCAGAGGTTGAGCAAAATAAATCTACTAGCTAAAGATTTGGAAAATTGCAGCATTGATGATTTTGTTGAGTAATATATTTAAGTTTCATGCAGCTGCAATTGTTGTTGAATTGAATTGATGGAAAAACCTTTACTGAGGGTTTTCAACAATTTATGTCTTAAAATGCTACAGCCGAGTCAGTTTTTTAAATGACATATATCACAATTAGCTCTAGACATTCAATATAAATTGAATCTCGACATTACTTAGTAAACATTAAATAATTTTGCCAAGGAAAAACTTTATCAATGTATAGTTTATAGCATTCAATTAAGTATTACTTCTATCTTTGGTAGGAAAATTCTGTAAACTCACTTAAATACTAATTTGTGAATCAACTGATTAGCCTGTCAAAATTGTGACTAAAAGACAAACTATAACGGACAGGACACTTGAAAAATGTGGATTTCGACCTTAAGTTATCACTTTTCTTGAATGCGCTATCTTTCTCCTTTAATTATTGAACTTAATGATAATTGTTTCCATTATTACCAAACTTCCATCACAAGAATCATGCCACTACTACCAAAGATATATAATCTTAATTAAGTTTATTTGTGTTGGTAGATACATTTGAGTTTAATAAATTAGCAATAAATATCGCTGTTATACAGGCAAAATAAGACTACTGAGAACAAGCAATAGTCAAACTTCTATATCTTCAATGGAAAAAAGATTTTCTAACTTTATAAAAACATGTATAGAATAACACATGTAATTTTAACAAATATTCGTTTCTTTAGTTAGAGGATAAATGAACTACTAAACTGGTGTAATTTAACAATGCGTAACAGCTTATCAACGCGCAAGTTATTAGGAGTGATGGATGAGATGTAAATAATATCAAATCTCGTCACTCCTTTTTATCTTTTTATTACTCTCATTTCAAGAAAAATTAGAAATCTTGATTTTGATAAATTTTTATCAATCTAGCAAGTCTGGTTTGATTTGAAGAACTACAGGTTTCAGGTAAATGAAGTACATGGGTAGGGGCGCAGCTGTGTGCCCCTACGATGTGCATCTGCTGTATTTTCTTAGGCAGGCAATATGCAGCCAAAAAGCAGGCTTTTGAGGAACTTAGCAAGATCCTACAGATAACTCAACATCAAAAATGGCTGATTTTGTTTAGGGGTTACTAATTACGGAAACTTTGTGATATGGTGTCCTTTTGGACATTTTAAGCACAGAAGTTCAATGATTTATCGCCGTAAATTGCCGAAATATCTGACATTTTCATTTTTATCAGTAGTATTGGCTGCTAATTTACCAACTACTCCAGTTATTGCCCAAACTACTATACAGTCATCTATTGGTAAAGGCGTGACCTTTACATGCAATGACACTGAGACAACTATCAAAAATAAAAATGGCCCCAGAGTGAGTTTTGGGCAAACAAACATCTATATTGGTTATCAACAAGTATCATCTCTAAACAAAGACCCTCGCATCATCAGTTTTCAAAATGGTGTGAAAAAATGGTGTCGTAGTGATTACGAAACAACTAATGATGATGGTACAGGCTACGGGCTATTTTGGGATGGAGGAAATGTTTTGTACGGCGTTTTTTCATCCACCGGTAGCCAACCTGGTAATGATTTTCGACGTTTTGCTACTGGTCGTTGGCTATCTAGTTATGGAAGCGGTGGCGGCGCTAAAGTGGCAATCATAGCAAAAATTAATCCTGAAAATGGTAGCGTTTACTATGCGACATTTTTGACTGCAAAAAAGGCTAATGATGGCAAAACTAACTCTTTAGTTATCACCGGATTATCATGGAATGGTAGCAATTTGACTGTGAACGCAGATTCGTGGTGGACTCCCCGTCGGGCTAATACAAATCCTATGACTTGTTCTGGTTCATCACCTTATAAATATACAGCGATATTCACTGGGGATTTAACAAAGGTAAACTCCGCTTCAGCAGTGAACTGTAGTTAAAATATAGGACTATGATTTGATTTTTGAAATTGTTTGCGTCGGAAGGGAATGGGGAATAGGTAATCAACCTTTTGAAGTTGAGGGCGAGTTTTTTTTCATCAAATCATAGTCCCATAATTAAAATAATATTTGGGCGATCGCACTCCACAAAACTTGTATAAAATTTTATCATCGAGTAACCAGCTTGATGTTTGGCAGGTAAAAAGACAATTTTGGAAATACGAACCGCAAAGTAGGCAAAGGAATAAGATTCTTAGAAAGTTCTTGTGTAACTTCTAACTAGTTTTCTGGAATTTGCAATCTCGGCGTTGTAGTAATTATTAGAACAACGAACGACTAATATATAACTTCTATAACTAAACTTGGGGTCATATAGCCCACCAAAAACCCGGTCATCACGACTGGGTTTTTGTGTTTGAAAATGCTTTGCTGTTGTTTGAAAACCTAATTCCCAGTCCTCGGAACTTTTTGTGGCGATAAATAAAGACGGGTTGCAACCCGTCTAAATAGCTTGAAAGTGCAAATACACCTTGTATAGTATTGAAGTTAACACAGTTATTCTTGTAATAGTTGCCAATTTGCCAAGCCATAAAAAGAACAAATGTTCAATTACTGCTTGTTAAGCTTTCTACCACAAATTCTCGTGTCAAGTTAACGGAAACCTAAAATTTCTGAAATCGCGGCTATTATATCAAGATAAAAGTTCCCTTTCACGGCTCGAAATAATTCAAATTTTGAGTCAGGGGCACCAAAAAATGGTCTGAAAAACCATCCTAATTGCATCCCAACAAAAGCATAAAGCAATAACCAAAATCTTAAAATAGTAGTGCGGGTTGTTTTGCCTACTTCATCTTGTTGAGAAAGTAATTGTATTCCCTCATAAAGAAATTTCACGCCAAAGATGCCTGTGATGCCAAATATTGATACATTCAATAGTTTGAAAAATTGATAAGAATCGGGGGTAGTGATGAGAAAAAATAGTGTAACTGGTGCGAAGCTAAATAAAAGTACACTAATCACTGATACAGATGTAAGCAAGACAACGAAATGCTGTTGAATACTACTCCGTGAACCAAACAAAACATTAAAAAAGAACAAAGTTGGAAAACAAATTATCAGTGTTAATAAATAAAATGCAGGAAGTTTTATAGCACTGGATAATGCTTGTGCCCAACCGTGGGATGCACCGATAATTGCGCCATAGATAGCAAAGCAAATGGAACTAGCTACAAACAAAGAACTGATTTTATTTTCTAATCTGATTCCCAGGCGAATTTCTTCTAAAAATGATTGGCGATCGCGTAGTAAATTCACCAATACATTAAATTGCTTAACGCTGCGAGATTGCTTTTCCAACATAATGCTTTTATGCTTAATATTTGGTATGGTTACTAATGATGTCATCAAAAAATAAAAAACCAGAATTTCTTAGCGATTTAGCGTAATTTGTATTATTCTAACTCCTGAATTCTCACCTACTAACGAATTCCTAACAAGTAGCTGATAGCTTGAATCACGCTGAGATAAAAATTACCTTCTCGTTCGCGGAACAATTGAAATACAGAATCTGGTGTACCGAAAAATGGTCTGAGAGTCCATCCTAGCTGGCTACCGACGAAAGCGTAAAGAAATAACCAAAATTGTAAAATCTTCTGACGAGTTTTGCTACCTTCATTATCTTGTTCTAAAACTAAACTCGTGGCTTGATATAACGAGGAAATACCAATAAATCCAGTGAGTGCAAAAACAAAGACATTTAAGAGAATTAAAAATTGGTAATTATTGGTAGTAATTAAGAAAAAGAGGGTAATGGGTGCAAAACTAAATAAAAGTACGCTAGTCACTGAAACTGCGGTCAATACTAATGCTAAATGCTGCCCAAATGTCCGCTTGGAACCGAAAATCACGTTAGCAAAATACAATGTCGGGATACAAATTAGCAGTGTAATTAAATAAAGAGCTGGGAGTTTGATGGCGGAGGATAAAGCTTGCATCCAGCTATGATATGCACCAATGATTCCGCCATAGACGGCGAGGAATAATGAACTACAAACTAGTAAAGAAATGATTTTATTTGGTAATCTTGTACCTTGGCTAACTTCCTCTAAAAACCCTTGGCGATCGCGCAGAAAACCAATTAATACTGCAAAGTATTTGATTCCCACAGATTTCCGTTCAATCATATTATCCTCACACAGATATTATCTAAGTTTCATCTGAGTAGTCACCACCAGAGCCGTACTTCCAAGCATCAATCAAACGATGCCAATAATATTGTTGTTCTTTTGATTGATTCTTCATCCATGTTTCTAACATTGGACTTGACTTAAATAAGGCAGTATAAACACCTAAATTCACGTAATGCACCATCCAATCTAACAAACTTGGTAAACCTACTTGGGGAATTATTTGAATAACTAATTCTGGATGAGAGAAATTAGTTTTTAACAGTGTTTGCGTCAGTGCCCAAAATTGTACTATATCTTGTAAAAATGGCTTCAGTACTGGCGTACCTAACTGTTGCATTTCTTCAAACACTGCTGAGAGAAGTTGGTTAATTCTATCTGGGGTAATTTTCTGATTTACACCAACACTCATGGCTTTTTGAAATAACCAAGTAGCAGTCAAACTTGGCTGATAGGGTTGCAGCAGTGACAGCGCTTTTGCTGATAATTGTTCAGTTTGGAGTGCTTCGTCAATGCCAAATGTTAAGCGCTTCAGGTGACGCACCATCGCACCAAAACCGCCAAAACTCAACGGAGATTGGTTCCCACTGCTATCTCCCACTGGTAGAATGCGATTCCAAGGAGTTTTGAGGGGACTTTGGCGATAGCTGGGAAAGAAGCCAAACAACGCCCGTTGAAATTTCAGCTGACTCAATTCCACACCCTGGTATTCTGGTAGCAGACGCAGATATTCTTCAAAGAAGGTTGCCAAGCTGAAACGTTCGGGGTGTGCATCCATGTAGGTAAACAAGTAAGTAGTTCTACCGTCTCTAGCTGGGAACGCTTCCCAGAAGTACTGACACTGATTTTGCAAAGATGTAAATGATAACAACAAATCGCCTGAGTTATTTTCCGGAAAACCTTGGGCGCAAGTTCCTACCACCAAGCAAAGGGCGTCTGGTTTTTTTCCTTGACGTGCTTGTTGCGTAATGGGAGAAAAATGTCCCATCGCATCGATTAATAGCCTAGTTTTGAATTGGTTATTTACCATCACCCCATCTGGATGCACCACTGCTTCCTTAAAAGGTGTGTTTTCTAACAGCTTTCCACGAGCATTGAGAAATCGCGTTTTTAATGTAGCCAGTAGATATACTGGATCTACGCCGATATTCAAAACATCCTCTACCCAAATTTCCGTACCACCGTGAAAGCCTACTCGTGCCGGGTTATATTGAGTGGCGATCGCAGTTTCTAATTCCTCCTCTGTCAATAAGTTCAATTCCACAAACACATCTAATTCTTTACGAGAAATATTCCACTCTTGTTCCCTCCCCCGGAGAATTCCCCGTTCCATCAAAGCCACCCGCAGCCCCTTCACCGCTAAAGCCGAACCAATTAAAATGCCCAAGGTGCCACCGCAGATAAGCACATCGGTGTCAGTAACGCCTAAAGGCTGCTGACTTTCTGTAACTAATGTTGGTATAGGTGCAGTGTTTTCTCTGAGGGATGTTAGAATGCGATCGCTTTGACGTAACCCTGCTAAAACATCGCCCGGTAGTTGGGAAAGAATTTCTTCAGTTAAAGACATTTTGAAAACTAAACTCTATATTCCCAAGCTACCTGAGAATTGTAAATTTAAACTAAATTATATGTATGGCTTTCTAATAGACCTATACATGTCTCAAAAAATTCAAAGATATTTGATTCAAAAAACCCCAGGAGTTTGCGGAGGTAATGCACGCATCCGCGATACTCGCATTGCTGTTTGGACTTTAGTTTCTTTTCGTCAACAAGGTGCTTCTGAGGAAGAATTATTGAGAAATTATCCAGCGTTAACACCCGAAGATTTAGAAGCAGCTTGGTTTTATTACAAAGAGCATCCAGAGGAAATTGACCTAGTTATAGCTGAAAACACAAGTTTTTTAAAATAAGTCTAAAATTATCCGATTCCTCAATCGAGAAGAGACTTGAGCCACTCACCTACTTCTCCTTTACGAATACGATTTGAGGATTTGGTATTAATAGCATCCTCTAAAGTTTTAGCTATTAGCAATTCATATATAGGGTTTTTTCGCTTTTATTAAAAGGCGTTGCTGATTAAGAATATGAATTCGCCTGACGCAAAGCCGCAAAAACGCAAATAATAAGAGTTAAAGAAGTACAATTTGAAGATTTCATATTTTGATTTAGCAACCCCAAAATTTTTAAGGCAGGCATCTTGCCTGCCCTACAAGAAATTAACCCAACCCAGTAATTAACTCAGATTTCGCTTGTGCTAAAGCTTCTGGTAATTTACTGGCATCTCTACCGCCGGCTTGGGCTAAGTTTGGTCTACCACCGCCGCCGCCGCCGCAGATTTTAGCGATCGCTCCCACAAATTTACCAGCTTGCAGTCCTTTTTTGTTAACTTCTGGACTAAAGGCCGCAACTATACTTACTTTCCCAGCTTCGGGAACAGAACCCAGTACCACCGCACCATTACCGATTTTTTGCAATAAGCGTTCGCCTGCGGTTTTCAACGATTCTGCGTCAACGTCTTCTAATTGAGCGACGATAATTTTAAAATCGCCGACAGTTTCCGCTGTTTGTAGCAAGCTGTCAGATTTAGCGATCGCTAACTGTCCTTTCAATGATTCTAGTTGCTTTTCGGCTGTCCGCAGTTCGGTTTGCAGACTTGTGATTCTATCCGGTAATTCTTCGGGTTTAACTTTAAAGCGATCGCTCAAATCTTTAACTACTTTATCCCGGACGTTGAGATAATCCAACACCGCAGGCCCCGAAACAGCTTCAATGCGTCGCACTCCAGAAGCAACTCCAGCTTCGGAAATTATCTTAAAGACACCAATCTCAGCAGTATTACTTACGTGAGTCCCACCGCACAGTTCCATTGATACAGCAGGAAAGTCGATTACTCGCACTTCTTCTCCGTATTTTTCGCCAAACATGGCAACGGCACCCCTAGCTTTGGCTTCAGCTAAAGGTAATACCTCTACTTTGGCGGTGTGCGCCTGGGCAATCCAAGTATTTACTTGTTCTTCAATTTGTTGGACTTCTTCTGCTGTCAACGCACGGGGACAGTTGAAGTCAAAGCGCAATCTGTCAAAGGAAACAAGGGAACCTGCTTGCGAAATGCCATCATCGACAATTTTCTTTAACGCCGCTTGTAGCAAGTGGGTTGCGGTATGGTTAGCTTGGGCGCGACGGCGACAAGCTGCATCGATTTGGGCTGTGACAGTATCTCCTACACGGAGTGTACCGCGTTCGATGCGTCCAAAGTGAACAAAGAAATCAGATTCTTTCTTCACATCTTCTACACGAATCACGATGCCATCACCGGAGATATAACCGCGATCGCCGATTTGTCCCCCTGATTCAGCATAAAATGGCGTTTTGTCAAGGACAATTTGTACTTCTGTTCCTGCTTCTGCTTCCTCTTGGGAAACGCCTTCTACTAAAATCGCTTCAACTTTCGCCGTCGTCGCAGATTGGCTGTAGCCTAAGAATTCGGTAGCGTGGATGTGTTCTGCTAATTTGTCGAGGGAACCTTGGACAGTTAAATCGATGGTTTCGTGTGCTGCTTTGGCGCGTTCCACCTGCTTTTGCATTTCGGCATCAAAGCCCACTTCATCCACCGTCAGATGATTTTCTTCGGCGATTTCTTGGGTAAGTTCTAGGGGAAAACCGTAAGTGTCATATAAAGTAAAGGCACTTTCACCACTAATAGAGGTTTTGCCTTGCTGTTTTACTTCTTGGATAATTTCTTCTAGCAGCTTTTCCCCTCTATCCAGGGTTTTGAGGAAATTAGATTCTTCGCGTTGCAACTCAGCTTTAATTGCTGCTTCTCGCTGCCGCACGTTGGGGTAAGCTGATTCTGAAAGAGCGATCGCAGTTTGGGCAACTTGGGTAGTAAATTCACCACTAATCCCAATTAATCGCCCATGACGCACCACACGCCGAATTAATCGCCGCAACACATAACCCCGGCCGACGTTGGAGGCGCGGATTTCATCGGCAATCATGTGGACGACAGAACGAATGTGATCCCCAATAACTTTTAGGGAAACTTTGGTTTTCTCGTCACTTCTGTGGTAGTCAATGCCAGCAATTTCGGCTGCTGTTTCGATAATTGGGAAAATCAAGTCAGTTTCGTAGTTATTAGGCACTTTTTGGAGAATTTGCGCCATTCTCTCCAACCCCATACCGGTGTCGATGTTCTTGTTTTGCAGTGGCGTTAAATTACCGCTAGCATCCCGGTTATATTGCATGAACACGAGGTTATAAAACTCGATAAACCGGGTATCGTCTTCTAAATCTATATTTTCGTCGCCGCGTTCTGGGTGGAAGTCGTAATAAATCTCGGAACAAGGGCCGCAAGGGCCAGTGGGGCCAGATGCCCAAAAGTTATCATCTTCGCCCAAGCGCTTAATTCTCGCTTCTGGCACACCAATTCGATCCCGCCAGATAGCAAAGGCTTCATCATCATCTTGAAAAACGCTGACAACAAGATTTTTTGGAGATAAGCCAAAGACTTGTGTACTAATTTCCCAACCCCAAGCGATCGCTTGTTCTTTAAAATAATCACCAAAGCTGAAATTACCCAGCATTTCAAAGAACGTGTGATGGCGTTTGGTGCGTCCGACATTTTCGATGTCGTTGGTGCGGATACACTTTTGCGAAGTCGTAGCCCGCTTAAATTCTGGTGTGCGCTGTCCCAAGAATATCGGCTTAAATGGTAGCATCCCCGCGATCGTCAGCAGCACGGTTGGATCTTCAGGCACGAGGGAGGCACTTGGCAGAATTTGGTGACCCCGTTGGGCATAGAAGTCGAGAAATATTTGGCGAATTTCGTTACCGCTGAGGTGTTGGGGATTTGAAGACATGGGAGTTTTTAACTTTTGACTGATGACGGTTGACTGATGACAGTTGACTGATGACGGTTGACTGATGACGACGAACAGTCAACAGTTAACTATTATCTGACTTTTGAGTTTTGCTTTGGCATTAAGTGTATTTCCATAAGCAGCTTTATATATTTTTGCATTTTGTTCCATATTGCTGCCAGCCATCTGTGTGAGCTAGGAAGATTAATGAAGCAATTGTGATGGTTTTAGGCGATTTCCTGACTCTGGTAGGATGTGCGATCGCTAGATGCTGGTTTATCCTAATCCTTAAGAAATAATTTAAAAAACCCATACTGAGGTAAAAAATGGCACTAAAACTGAAAGTATCAAATATTGCTTGTGAAGGATGTGCAGAAACAATTACTGAATCAATCCATGTTATGGAACCTGATGCCAAGGTGGATGTCGATGTTAACGCTAAAACCGTTACCGTGGAATCCGCAGCATCTGAAGAATCAATCAAGCAGGTAATTGTTGCTGCTGGTTATACCGTTGAAGGTTACTAAATCCGATTGTCGTTTGTTACAAAAGTTGACATTTTAATATATTAGGCTACGCTAACAAAATCTTTTTCTTTAATTTCGCTCCTGTTGAGGAGTGGAATTCAACTAATTTCTCCACATTAGGGGTACATTTTGAGATCTGGTTTTTTATTTAGTCTTTTTGTACATCGATAGTATTTCCCGCAAATAAAAAATGTGAATTAAGTAAACCAACACGAAAAAGCTAAGTAGAAAAAACTTTTTGCCGCTAACACGACTTAAATACTGAATTTATTGCCCTACGAGTCCACTGTGTAATTTTAGGGTACATTTCCATCTGCAAAACTACCTCCTGTAGGAGGAAGTTTCGCAGTATTTGATTCACCTCTTTTTCTAATAAGACCTCTTGCAAAAGTATTTTTTGCACTCTTGTGGGAAAAGGGACTCATGTTAAAGGGGAAAGGAAAATACCAAACCTTAACCTTTTCCCCTTTCCTTTTCCCCTTTCCCCGACTTCTGCAAGAAGTCTATAGGCGATAGGAGGCTAGTCTCTCAGTGAAAAGACTCAAATGGTGGCAAAGTAAATAGGTCAAATCGAACAAATATCAAACAAAACAGACCTAAACTCCGAACCCGCTTACTGAAGCTTTCAGGCGGAGTAAAAGCCTCTTTTGTTGGAGAAGTGGCATTTAAAGGGATGACATTGAAGTTGGTTGAGTTAGTTAGTGTTTTTTATATTTACAATACTTCGGTTTTTACGGTTGAATTAAAAACTCTTGACAAAGTTTTTAATTTAATTTATCAGCAATTTTGCTGGCGTATTTACTGATGATTAAAAGCTATTTATTTTCGTAATTACCCCAGGTAAATAACATCCAAGAAACTACAGCAATGCTTTATATACGGCCGTAAAATATTCAGTATTTCTACTGTTTGAAAAATATTCTGTAAAGAAGACATTAGTTATTATAAATGTAAGTTTCAGCAATCGTACTAATAACTAGAAAGTCTTAAGAGGAAATTAAAAATGAGAGGTATTTTTAAATTTAGCGTTAAAAAATCATATAGCAATAAACATAAGTGAGCCGAAAGGATTATTAAAAGTAAAAAGCTCAAATTAAAAACAAAATTACCTGAAATAAAGTTATGGTCTGGGAACCATTGTTACTTCTTATTTTTTTGATTTTTGAATTTTTACTTTCGCCCAATTCGGTAAATTTATTATTAGGTAACAAGAGCAACAAGTTTTACTTTAATTAATCTTCTGAAAGTTGAAACCCTGTAAAAAAGCAATGAATATTTCCATTTTGGTTTTTGGAAATAATAACTTTCGCAACACACTTCCAGATCAGATACGTTATGCGATCGCTTTTAATGTAGAAGTTATCGATAATCTAAATCAGGCAGTGTCGCACATCCAAATGACACCTCCAGATATCATACTTGTGCAGGCTAGCCTAGATAGCAGTATGGAATTGTGCAATTGGTTGAAAGACCAGACAAAGCTATCGTGGATCTACTGTATTCTCTTTGAAGATCGTCCCCAACAGCTAAATGATAGAAAAAAATATGGTTGGCACAGAGAATTAGAAATGACTGCTGCTATGTTAAAGCAAGGAGCTGATGCTTATATTTGGCATCTAATTGATGAAACAACAGAGGATCATTTGGCAGAATTGACCGCCAATCATGGGTTAATACTTGCTCAATTGAGCGTTGGCTTGCGGAAAGCGCACAAATACCGAGATTTGATTCGGACTAATGATTTATTATCAGCGATCGCCTTAGCTGATTCATTAACAGAATTAAATAATCGCCGTGCTTTAGAATGGGATTTACCCAGGCAAATTAAAAAAGCGAGAAATCAGAAAACATCCCTAAGTTTGATTATTTTGGATGTAGATCATTTCAAAAAAGTTAACGATACTTACGGGCATTTAGTTGGCGATCGCCTTTTGCAGCTATTGTGTCAGCGTCTACGACACAACCTGCGTTTTCAAGACACTGCATTTCGCTATGGTGGTGAAGAATTTGTAATTCTTCTGGCTAACACTACCGGTGACGAAGCACTAATTGTAGCCAACCGTCTCAATCGTGTAGTCAGCGAAGAACCATTTGCACTCAGTAATAAACTCACAATTAATATCACCATTAGTTTAGGCACAGCCTGTTTAGAAGCCGACGATGACGAGCAAGGAGAAAGTCTGCTCAATCGTGCCGATCAATGCTTACTACAGGCTAAAACTACTGGTCGTAATCGTGTTATTGGCTCCAAGTATTTACCTCATGTTTCACATTTGAAGGCTGTTTCTTCGTAAAAGTGGGAATGGGGCATAGGGAAAGGGAAAGGGGTAAGGGGAAAAGGGGAAAGATTAAATTTATTCCTTTTCCCTTTAACCTTTTCCCTTTAACCTTTCCCCCATCCCCCCATACCCTATGCCCCATGCCCCACTCCCAACTTTTGGCGACAATCTTCTACCGAACTACGTTGTCGCATAGCATTAACTAAAGCTTCATAGCTAGACCAATTTTCTTGTAGTAGGGTTTTTGCTTGCAAGGCATGAAACCGCATTTTTTGTTGAGAAACTGATCCAGAAAAACCTAAAATTGTCAAGACTTTTATCAACTTATTTTTATCATCAGCTCCACCCTCAGCATTATTAAAAACTAAGGTTTCCGCAGCAATACCCGCCATCCAAACAGTGCAGTAGCGGTCTAGCATCTGGGCACTTATTTTACCTACTTCTAGTTGAGATGCTAATTCACTATCATCAAAAGTAACGCCGCCTTGTCCACCTTGCCTTTGCTTCCAGGCTTCCCAAGCACTGAGAGTGTAGCCGGTAACAGGAATACCCAACAGGTGAGCAACTAAGAAATGTCCTGCTTCGTGGTGGATAATGCGATCGCGGTGTTCGCTAGAAAAACCAGCAATCCAATCTAAAAAGATAGTACCGCCCCTACCTTGTAGGCTAAAGCTGTCAAAAGTCGCTATTCCCAAAATAGCGAAGGTAGCAAGCGCCGGTACTGTTGGCGATAAGTTGAAGAATGGCCCCAACAGTGCCGATAGTGTCATGAGAAAGATAGATATTGCAACTAAATTTAGGCTAGTCTTGCTCATTGAAGGTT
This sequence comes from Nostoc sp. DedQUE12a, assembly GCA_034530795.1. Lineage (GTDB taxonomy): Bacteria > Cyanobacteriota > Cyanobacteriia > Cyanobacteriales > Nostocaceae > Nostoc. Next base: position 12,491 of record JAVRCH010000012.1, on the reverse strand, counting down.
TTCTGAGAATCTGCTTAATCTTTCTTCATTATGCGCCATGTCTACCATCGGCTACATCTTCGCTTTGGGGCTGGGGATGAGGGCACGCCTGTCTGATATAGCTTTGAGCTTAAGTTGATACCAATGCACAGCTAGCTAGCTGTGCGCCACTACTTACGATCTGTACCTCACCAACTTGCAATCTGCTGTAAGTGAAGAATTTTTACAAAAAATAGCTATTCTGCATAAAAACAATCAATAACCCTGATTCCTCATTAGTAGTTTCAAACTATAGATTTTGCAGTTTGCAGACAAATCTTAATGAACACTGTTAATGATGTAATAATTAATAATTCAGGAGATTATAATACAAAAACTTAATGATTTGCTTTCAATAATTAAGTTCTATAGACTTATATTTATTTGCATTAAAAAACTCTCTTTCAACTATAAAAGCTCGATTCCCCATCTTGGCGCTGAGGTTTGTGCACTACGCAATTAAGCTAATAAATTACAACAAATTACTATATAAAGCTAGATTTTCCACTCATTCTGACTCCTGAATTCTTTTAGCGCAGCCCATTCTGAATTATTACAATTTTATTAACTTTTTAGTGTTTGCTCAAAGTTTCATCAGATGATTTACGACATAGTTACCCTTGAAAAAAATCGGGTGAGTACTTTTAAAGGACAATAACAGTTTATCAAATCCAACAATAAGCTTGCCTTTAGCTAGTTAACTAAATTATTAATTTGCTTACTTTAAACTTCATCAAAACTTATGAAAACATACCTTCCTCAAAATGACCCCGACCCAACAAAACGTAAATATTTATTAGAGCGTAAGCAAGAAGAATACGAATTCGATTATGACTTTTTACCGCCGATGGCGATGCTTAAAGATGTACCTGCCGTCGAAAATTTTTCTACCAAGTATATTGCTGAACGTGCAGTAGAAACGGCAGAGCTTCCTATCAACATGTTGGCTGTTAAAAGCCGTGGTTTATGGGATCCTTTGGATGAATTGCAAGACTATGAAGACTATTTTCCAGTCTTGCCTAAACCTAATGTCATCAAAACATACCAAACTGATGACTCGTTTTGTGAACAACGGCTGTGTGGGGCAAATCCTATGGCTTTACGCCAAATTAAAGAGATGCCTTTGGACTTTGAGTTTACTATTCAAGAATTACAACGAAAATTTGGCGAATCTATCGATTTGGCAGAAAAACTTGCCAATGGAAATTTATATATAACTGATTACAGACCACTTTCATTTGTTAAAGGAGGCACTTACGAAAGAGGTAGAAAGTATTTACCAACTCCCCTAGCTTTTTTCTGTTGGCGTAGTTCTGGTTTTAGCGATCGCGGTCAACTTGTACCTATTGCCATTCAACTCAATCCCGCACTCGGCAAACAAAGCCAATTAATCACACCTTTTGACGATCCTTTGGCTTGGTTTCATGCCAAACTATGCGTTCAAATCGCTGATGCTAACCATCATGAAATGAGTAGCCATCTTTGTCGAACTCACTTTGTTATGGAACCTTTCGCCATTGTTACGGCCCGTCAATTAGCTGATAATCATCCTCTTAACATATTACTAAAACCCCATTTCCGTTTCATGTTGGCTAATAATGACTTGGGTCGCAAGCGCTTAGTTAATAGGGGTGGGCCTGTTGATGAATTGCTAGCTGGAACTCTGCAAGAATCATTACAAATTGTTGTCAACGCCTATAAAGAATGGAGCTTGGATCAATTTGCCTTACCCACAGAAATTAAAAATCGTGGTGTAGATGATGCAGAAAAATTGCCTCACTATCCCTATCGAGACGATGGAATGCTATTGTGGAATGCCATTAAAAACTTTGTGTCTGAATATTTGAAGCTATACTACAAAACTCCCCAAGATTTGACAGCAGACTTTGAATTACAAGCTTGGGCGCAGGAACTAGTTTCTCAATCAGGCGGACGAGTTAAAGGTGTTCCCGATCGCATTGAAAAATTAGAACAATTAATTGACATTGCTACTGCGGTAATGTTCACTTGCGGGCCGCAACACGCTGCTGTTAACTACCCACAATATGAATATATGACCTTCATGCCGAATATGCCCCTTGCTGGTTATAAACAAATGACATCAGAAGGTACTATTCCTGACCGTAAAAGCCTATTATCATTTCTGCCACCACCGAAGCAAACAGCTGACCAATTGTCAATTTTATTCATTCTCTCAGCTTACCGTTATGACAGATTAGGCTACTATGATAATAACTTTCCAGACCCAGAAGTTCAGCAAATTTTAGTTACATTCCAACAAGATTTGAACGAGGTAGAACGCAAAATTGAGTTGAACAATAAGAGCCGTTTAATCAAGTATAACTACCTCAAACCAAGGCTTGTTACTAATAGTATCAGCATCTAATTTAATACCATTTCAGTTTATTCAACATCTGCAAAACTAGCTACCCAAAAGCTTGAAAATTTTTGCAGATGTTTTTATTTAGTAATTGGCTATCCCTCTTCCCTAACCAAAAGATATAGCTTAATACCACATGTTTTATCTATCAATAGAATGATGGCTGCTTTTGAAATCGCAGACAGAATGTAACGAGAGTAAGTATAAAACATCAAACAAGAGATGATTATGGCTGAGGAATTTAAAAAAGGCGATCGCGTTGAATGGAAAACTTCACAAGGCGAGACAACTGGCGAAGTAGTGAAGAAAGTCACCTCACCAACAGATATTAAAAAGCACCATGTTGCAGCTAGTGAAGATAACCCCCAGTACATAGTCGAAAGCGATAAGACAGGAAAAGAGGCTGCTCACAAGCCTGATGCTTTGAAAAAAGTAGAGGAGTAATACTCAGCGATGACTAAAAATGTGAAATCAGTGATTGACGAGTTTCATGAAGCTGTCAATATGACATCCAAGGAACTAGAAGCTTGGCTAGATACGGATGAGTCACAAAGTGTAGGACAAAAAGATGGTGACGACGAGTCAATTGGTCATAAATCCGGGCGGCGTATTATCGAATTGTTAGACAAAAAAGATGACTACAGCGACGATGATTTATCGCACATGAAGAAAGTTGTTAGTTACGTTCACCGTCATAGCGCACAGCAACCTTCGGGTGATGTGAAACACACACGCTGGTACTACTCTTTAAAAAATTGGGGACACGATCCACTCAAATGAAGTAGATTGCGAAAAGTAGTATTGTTTGAGATATCCAAAATATTACTCAAATACTACTGTCCGATTTCCATAGACTAAGACACGATTTTGCAAGTGCGATCGCACTGCTCTTGCTAATACAACTCGCTCTAAATCTTTGCCCTTTCTCACCAAATCTTCCACTTCATCACGGTGGCTAACTCGCACCACATCCTGTTCAATAATTGGCCCTGCATCTAAATCAGCAGTGGCATAATGAGCAGTTGCACCAATAATTTTGACACCCCGTTCAAAAGCTCGGTGATAAGGGTTTGCTCCGATAAAAGCTGGTAAAAATGAGTGATGAATATTAATAATTTGCGGAAATTTTTTAATAAAATCTGCACTCACAATCTGCATGTATTTCGCCAAAACAACTAAATCGATTTTGTATTGGCGGAGTAATTCTAATTGTTGGATTTCTTGTTCGAGTTTGTTTTCTTTAGTAATGGGAATATGTTTGTAGTCGATACCAAATTGGTCAGCTACAACTTTTAAACTAGAATGATTGCTGATAATTAAAGGAATTTCAGCAATAAATTCTTTAGCACGTTGTCGCCAAATCAAGTCAAATAAGCAATGGTCTTGGCGACTTACCCAAATAGCAATCCGGGGTACAGTATCAGAAAAATGCAGTTCCCATTTAGCGTCTAAAGGTTGAGCGATCGCATTAAAAGCCGGTGCAATAAACTCTCGCGGTAAATTGAACCCATCTAACTGCCATTCAATGCGGGTGAGGAATAACCCAGCAGCAAAATCTGTGTGTTGATCTGCATGGATAATATTACCACCATTAGAATAGATAAAATTCGCAAATTTCGCCACTAATCCCCGGCGATCGGGGCACGAAATTAGCAATGTTGCTGTCGGATTGGTCATACAATTTTAGATTTTAGATTTTAGATTATAGATTACAAATAGGATTTTGAATCGGAGTTTAGTGAATTCATCTTTCGTAATCTTTTTTCAAATTTGTATAACTTAGAAAAAATAGCCATATTTGAAATAGGGGCTAACAACTGTTAGCCCCTATTGAAGGTTATATTAACAGACAGTAGAACTCTATGATTGCCTATTTGGCATTTGTCGGAGTCGGTAGAGGCAGATTGCTTGGCAAAGGTGTTGATTTAACATTACTTTCGGATTGTTTCCACTCGGATAATTCCCGATTTACGGCCTTTTCAAAATCTATAGGTACCAATAGCACGTTTACATTACCATCGGGTTTTGTTGCCGGTTCAGTTTGAGCATATAACAAAAAGCCGTTAAAGTTATGTTTTCCTAAAATTAATTGATGCCTTTGCTGATTTTTCAGGGTAATATTAATAGTTGCTTGTGGTTGATCTAAACCGAATTGTCCAAGTTGATTTGCTGGAGTTGGCAAAGTGCGTAGTTTACCGCCGTAGGCATCGCTCTTACCTTTAACCAACAAATCCATCAAATAAGAAACAATAGCGTCATTTGCTGGTTCTGATATCGGAGATTTAATTAGCCATTTCGGGTTATTAGATTGATTGCTACGTTCCAAATTCAGAGTGAGTTTTTTTGTCTTTACTGTTAAAGCCTGCACATCATCTTCGGCAAAAGAGAAAATTTGCTGCTTTTGCTCTTTAATTTCTTGTCGCTGAGTGGCACCTTTAATTTCATAAAAGTAAACAAAACTGCCTAAACCCAGCGCTAGTAATACCAAAATTAAAGTTGTTCGTGGCAATTTCATTTTTTCGTCATTAGTCATTAGTCATTGGTCATTAATCATTAGTCATTTCTCCCCATCTCCCGACTCCCTTTTTACCTTCGTTTCCACCAGAGAAGAACTGCTGCCGCAAATCCGCTGAGGGGTAAAAGAAATAAAGATGACAGTGTTAAAACATTGGCTTGGGTACTTGTTAGACTTATCCGGCGATTTTTCGGTTCTTTGGGGCGAATAGAAAGGGGTTGCTTATCTTGTTGATTGAGCCAAGTAACTGAGTTGAGAAATACATCTCCATTTAGTTGCCTATCAAACAAGCCATCGGTGGCAAAGTTAGAGTTTCCGAAAACGACCAACCTTGACTCGGTAGGTGTTTGAGATGAGGGAGAAGGGGGAGATGAGGAGGCTGAGGGAGTGGAGGGAGATGAGGGGGTGGGGGAAGTTTTGTTTTGGGTGGTTGGTGATGGTAGCGATGTAGGTGTGGGTGTAGACGAAGTTTTGTTTTGGGTGGTTGGTGATGGTAGGGGCGTAGGTGTCGCTGTAGGGGAAGTAGATTTAGGTGTTTGTTTTCTTGTTAAGGCAACGCCTAAGGTGAGAGGGCCTTTGAGGTCTTTATCTGGATTAAATTCCAACTTTTCACTTTCTAGGTCGCTTTCTGCCCAGCTAAGGGGATACTGTTTGGTTCGCAGTAGAGGAGTGGCTTCGATACCGGGTACAGATGTAATTTCCAGAGGTCGGGCAATGGGATAAAAAGAAATATCGTTGCGGAAATCTTTGGTAATGGGATGTTGTCCGTATTCTGTCACCAAAGGCGCAGCAGGGCCAAGTCCCACGACGTTTTCACTTGAAACATCTACTGCTAAACGATTATCTAAACGAACGCCCCACTCTTTTAGCAAGCTGTCAAGTTTGGGATCGGTATTAGGATCGATCATCAGCAGCAAGTTACCACCTCGATTAAGATATTCTTGCAAAGCTTTGACTTCGGCTTCAAACAGTCCCCGCTTGGGGCTAGAGACTATGACTACAGCTGCATCTTGAGGAACTTTTGAGTTTTCTACTAGACTCAGCGGTTCTGTTATGTAATTTTTATCTTTTAATCCCTCAATTGCTTGTGATATTGCACCTTTAGCTGGTGAAAGTTGGCTTTCGCCATGACCTTGGAGTAAGTAAATTTTGGTTGTTGTTGAACTTGTTAGTTTTTGTAGCCGACTAGTTAATTTAATTTCTGAAAGGCGTTCATTTTGATTGAGTGTTTGTACTAATTCTCTTTTATCCCCATATTCTAGGTAAACTTCGCCATAATCTTTGGCACCAATTTTTTCTGCTAGTCCTGGTTTAAGTTGGGGATCGACATATTCAAAATTAAATTTTGAGCTTTGCCGACGATAATTTTCTAATAATTGCAGGTCTTGGGGATTCTGGTTAATATCAAATACCCAGATTTTAACTGGCTGTGGCAGGGATTTCACCAATTCCCCCGACTGAGGTGCAAGAGTAAATAATTGAGTTTCTGTTAAATCTGCCCGGAAGTTATAGCGAGTTCCCAAAAAGTTAATTAATCCCAAAATTGTTAATAGTGCTAGAGTTGCCACTAAGGCATTAGTTCCAGCTTGGGTAGAACGGCGCTTCCATAAATTAGTTTGGTAGCTTTGCCATATTATCCACAATCCAATAATGCTAATTCCCGCAATCAAGAATGCTAGTGAAATTAATCCCCACTGTTCAGAGACTAACCCGACTGTTAACCCCACAGTAATTAAGAATGGGCCTAGCCAAAACAGATATTTCCACAGTTTTTTCTTTGCAACTATCTTCATAATGATTTGTCATTTGTCATTTGTCCTCGGTCTTTGGTCATTTGTCGTTGGTCATTTGTCTTTACTTAATGACTAATGACTAATGACTAATGACTAATGACTACTGTCTTTGAAAGCGCAGTGCATCAATGGATTGAGCTGTGAGAAAGATGCCCAAAAAAATGTAACTGGCAAATAAAATCAAAGCGCTGGTATCGAAAATTCCTTGAATGAAGGTGTTGTAATGTTTCAGTAACGATAGATAACCTAAGGCTTCACCTACAGGCCCAGGGATATTTTTGGCGATCACATCAAAAAATAACAGTAATAATATTACTGCAAAGGTAAGAACAGCAGACAGAATTGTGCTGTCTGTTAATGAGGAAATAAACATTCCTAAAGATAAAATTGCCGCTGCTAGCAAGATTAAGCCAAAATGACCCACTAAGGGAATTGAGGGCGTCATTGGTGGATTTGCTCCACTAATGGCGATCGCTTCTAACACTAACACGGGCACAATCATTGTGATAAAAAACGTTAGCACACCTAATAATTTACCTACAGCTACCGTCCAATTGGTGATTGGTGACGTGGCTAATAATTCTAAAGTGCCCCGCTTACGTTCTTCGGCATAAAGTCCCATTGAGAGAATTGGCAGGATAAATAACAGCAACCCACCCATTGAATCCAAAAAGGCTCGCACAAATTCGTAGGCGAAATCTATTGTTGGTGTTGATAACCCTTGTTGCGCTTGTAAATCTATTGTCGCTGCTGCTGCAAAAATACCATTTGGCCCGACTAAAATCATCACGAAAAATAATCCAGCGACGAACCAAAATACACTGGCGATCGCATAGGCCAAAGGTGATACAAAATAACTTTGTAACTCTCGGCGATAAATGGCAATAATATTACCCAGTACTACACCCATTTATGCGGCTTCTCCTTGTGTGGCTGCTTCTAAATTCTTTTCTTCTGTGGTCAGTTGCAAGAACACATCTTCTAAGGTAGCGTTAACTCGCCGCAATTCATGTAAGCCGAATCCTGCGCGTACTAACGTTGTGGCAATATCCTTTCCTGGTTCTTTCCCTGGTTGGGATATCACCCGCAGATAAGCCCGATTTACCTGGAGTTGATGACCTCCCGCTGTCGGAATTGATTCTACCAAACTCACGCCCGCAATATTTTGTAATACTTGTTTCGCTAGGGCAGCTTCTCCTTCTATTTCGATTTCATACCCTGAACCGCCTGTCAACTGGGTCATCAAATTTTCTGGTGTATTAGTTGCGACTACTTTACCGCGATTAATGATGGCAACGCGGCTGCAAGTCATACTCACTTCTGGGAGAATGTGTGTAGAGAGAATAATTGTGTGAGTACCAGCGAGACTTTTAATTAAATTCCGCACTTCAATTATTTGTCTTGGATCTAGTCCCACGGTAGGTTCATCGAGGATGATTGCTGGAGGATCGTGGACGATCGCTTGAGCAATTCCCACCCGTTGGCGATATCCTTTAGAAAGTTTGCGAATAATTACCCGCCGCTTATCTTCTAAATTACAGCGTTCGATGGCCGCTGTTACCTTCTGATTGCGATCGCCCGCTGGAACTCCTTTAATTTGCGCTACAAAATGCAAAAATGCCTCCACCGTCATTTCTGGATATAACGGTGGTGTTTCCGGTAAATAACCAATTTTTTGGCGCACAGCCAGGGAATTTTCATGGACATCATAACCAGCAATCCGGGCATTACCATCACTTGCTGGTAAATAACCTGCCAGAATCCGCATGGTTGTGGTTTTACCAGCGCCATTCGGCCCCAGCAACCCTAAAATTTCCCCTGGTTCCACGTTAAAAGTGACATCAGTAATCGCTGGGGTAGAACCGTATATTTTACTCAGATGCTCAACTTCAATCATCAGTTTAGTGGCGTTAGTGGCGATCTAAGATTATAGGATACCTAAATAATCTTAGATTCGCGATGTTGGGTACGTTTTTGCAGTTTGGAATGCTTAATTAAACATAGGCAATAGGCAATAGACTTCTTGCAGAAGTCGGGGAAAGGGGAAAGGGAAAGGGGGAAAGGTTTGGTCTTTTCCTTTCCCCTTTAACATGAGTCCCTTTTCCCACAAGAGTGCAAAAAACACTTTTGCAAGAGGTCTAATAGGCAATAGGCAATAGATTTTTTCACGAATGATTTAGGATTGCTATATGTGCTGTAAACTACGAGATTGCTTTAACTGAGACAAAGTGGCGTTGCCAGTACAAAATAATACTGTGGTTATTTCAGCAATTAATACTTCAGCGAGTTCCGCAACTGCTGTCTGTGATACTGCTGCTGCTTTCAGGAAGGGCATTGCGAAACCGGCGATGTCTGCTCCTAAAGCGATCGCCACTGCTGCATCTAGTCCATGACGCAATCCTCCCGAAGCAATCAAAGGCACATCCGGGGCGATGGCTCGAATACTCGTAATGCACTCTGCTGTCGGTAAACCCCAATCGGCAAATGTTCTCCCCAAGCGACGTTGCAAGGCATTTTCAGCTCGTTCGCTTTCTACCTTCGCCCAGGAAGTACCACCCGCGCCAGCGACATCAATGGCTGTGACTCCAGCATCTAAAAGTTTTTTGGCGATCGCAGCTGAAATGCCATTACCCACTTCTTTGGCAATTACTGGTACTGGCATTTTAGAGCATACTTTAGAAATATTGTCAATCAAACCTTTAAAATTAATATCGCCTTTTAGTTGAATGCACTCTTGTAGGGGGTTAATGTGTAAAATCAATGCATCAGCCTCTAGGATATCGACTACCCGCAGACATTCATCTAAGCCATATTTATAGTTAAGTTGCACAGCACCCAAGTTGGCAAATAGTAGAACATCCGGCGCATACTTGCGAACAGCAAAAGTATCAGCTACCTGGGGTTTTTCCACCGCTACTCGCTGGGAACCGACACCCATTGCAATTTTGTAGTGTTGGGCGACTTCGGCCAAGCGTTGATTAATCATTCCTGCTTGTTCGGTTCCTCCAGTCATGGAAGAAATTAACAACGGTGCACCGAGATGTTTGCCCAAAAAATTTGTACTGATATCAATATCGGTGTAATCTAGTTCCGGTAAACAACAATGGGTGAAGCGATAGCGTTCTAGTCCGTTGGTAACTTCGTGACACTGGACATCTTCTTCTAAGCAGATGCGGATGTGATCTGCTTTGCGATTTTGAGTTTGGGCGGAGACGTTGGTAGGTGCGTTCACTGGTGATGATGATTTCAATAGTGTGTTAGCGATCGCTATTGTTACATTGTTATAGCCTCAGGTATAGTAGGGAACAGGCAATAGGCAATGGGCAATAGGCAATTGCAAAGAAATTTATTATCCGAGAATCAAAGAGCGATCGCTACTCGCCAAAGGCTTTAATGAACGTAATAAGGATGGATTCAAGGTAACAGACATCAATATTTCTAGTACGCTAGTAGTAGCCTAGCGCACTAACTGTTAACAGACGCGATGAATCGCGTCTCTACAAGGGGGATGAATCGCGTCTCTACTTTTTCACCACTTGCAGGCGCTGAGTTACCATCGTCATTCCATTACCCCGGAGGATGACAGCAGAAACCCATTGGTTCCCAGGAATAGATGGTGCTTGTCCTTCTTTAAACACTCCACCAGATGTGAGTAATTGCAAATCTACGGTTGTAGCGCTGAGATATTTATCTGGTCGAATGGGTTCCTCTAGCGCCGTTCCTAATAGAAAATCATCACCAAGTGGTTCTTGAACGATCGCATCAAAATTATACTTCTGTCCAACTTTTACTTGCTGTGGCAATTTAATCTCAACTCGCGGCGGGTTGGTTCCAGAGGTAAGTTGCGTGCGTTCTGACAAAATGTCTTGGCGGACAATTTTTCCACCAACGACACGCTGACGTGATTTAATTGTGGCATCAAGCGCCAAATTCTTACTGTTAGCGGAGGGTGAGCCGATTATTTTAGTTTCTGTTTCGGCGATAATGGCGTTACCCTCAGATTTTGCAGACAGCAATTTAGTACTGTATTGCAATTTTGGATATCGTTGCCAGAGTGAAACCAGCGACTTTTCCAGGGTTTGGAGATTTAACCCATCTCCATGAGCGAAATTGGGGGCATAAAATTGTAACACGCCTTTGGCATCGGCTTTGCTTGCAGCAGCATCAACTTGTGTCAACAAATTTTTCAATTCGGCTGGTGCATTTTGGGCTGTAGTTGCTTGGGCTAATTGCTGTGGTGTACTGGCTTGAGTGGCTTGCCAAGCACTTGTTAAACCGAGTGTCAGCAGGAATGAAATCAGCCCGATGCTGGTTGATAATCTAAGTTTGCGTTTCACTAAAATGTTACTCATTGGTAAGAGTTTACTGATTTGATTAGAGAAGGTAAGGAAATTGCTTTATCTTAGTTAACCTAGACGCTAAACGGTAGAGGTTTGATGGCAAACGCACCAATCAAATTATTAATAGCTGCCAGTGGAACTGGTGGACATTTGTTTCCAGCGATCGCACTAGCCGAAAAACTGCCAGATTATCAAATAGAGTGGCTGGGAGTACCCAATCGGCTAGAAACTGAACTTGTTCCTAAAGAGTATCCCTTGAATACTATTGCAGTTGAAGGGTTTCAGCAAGGGTTTAGCATTTCTTCGCTTCGCACTTTAGCTAGACTCGCGGGTTCGATTTTCCAAGTCAGGCGAATTCTCAAACAGGGAAATTTTCAAGGAGTGTTTACCACAGGGGGTTATATTGCTGGCCCGGCGGTAATTGCGGCGCGTTCCCTTGGTTTACCTGTGATTTTCCACGAATCTAACGCCTTGCCAGGTAAAGTAACTCGCTTTTTTAGCCCTTGGTGTAGTGTGGTAGCCTTGGGATTTGAAGTTGCAGCTAAGTATTTACCCCATGCCAAAAATGTCTGCGTTGGCACTCCTGTGAGAGCGCAATTTCTGGATGGTGGAATCAATGCGCCGCTGGATTTAGCTATTCCCGATAATGTTCCTTTAATTGTCGTCTTTGGTGGCAGTCAAGGTGCAGTCGGTATCAATAAATTAGTGCGTGAAGCGGCAAATGCTTGGTTTGATGCTGGGGCTTATGTAGTACACTTAACTGGCGATCGCGACACGCAAGCAGATAGCCTCAGACATCCACAATACATTGCCTTACCTTTTTACAACAATATGGCGGCATTGTTGCGACGAGCGACTATTGCCATTAGTCGTTCTGGTGCCGGTAGCTTGACAGAATTGGCAGTGTGTGGGACACCAGCGATTTTGATTCCTTATCCCTTTGCCGCAGAAGACCATCAATCCTACAATGCAGAAGTATTCACCAAAGCTGGTGCGGCATTAACCCTCAAGCAATCGCAGTTAACAGCACAAGAATTGCAAAGTAATGTGTTGAATTTATTGCGATCGCCCCAAGAGTTAGCCAAGATGAGGGAAAAAGCAAAGGCGATCGCAGTTCCCGATAGTGCCGAAAAACTAGCACAGTTAGTGCGTGAGGTGGTAGAAACGTAAACAATTCAAAATTAAAAGTTGAAAATAATAACAAACAATAAAAATTTATTTTGCAGCAATTTTAAAAATCATTGCGACAGACAAATCACAAAAAGCTGATTTCCTCACTCTTGGATAAAGTGGTTGAAGCATAGTTTGGTTATTGTCAGCTTTTGGTGATGATGAAAAGTTACGCGCTTTAAGGCAGAAGGCAGGAGGCAGGAGGCAGAAGGGTTTTAAGATTTTGCCTGTCGTCGTTGAACTTGTGACAAAGATCCAGATCAAACTTGAAGACT
>JAVRCH010000011.1:0-18294 GCA_034530795.1 Nostoc sp. DedQUE12a | reverse complement strand
AGCCCATTAAACTTTTTAGTTAACTTGGTAGCTGGCTTGGTTGCTTATACCTACTTACCCAACAAACCTTCTATTGATATTTACCCTAAAGACTTGCCTGCACTACCTCCTGCCCTGTTTTAGCTCCGTCGAACTCACGTTCAAACAGATTGTAGAGACGTTGCAATGCAACGTCTCTTTTCAGTGTAGAAATTTTGTAAATACTGCAACTATCTGAAGGCTGAATTTTAAAAATCTCTATATTTTAGGCTTAAAAGTTATATTTTCTTGTCAAAATCAACACATTTTTTTCTTTTGCTTTAAAATCAGGCCTATATAGCGAATCAAAAATTCTTGACAAAATTTGGTGAAGGCGCAGGAGTGAAATTTCTGCATTCAAACCTGATATTTAAAACAGGAGATGGGCTAAGATGACACAGCAAAATGCTGCCCGACTTTTTGAAGCCGTCAAGCGAGATCAAGCATTACAAGAGAAGCTGAAAGCAACAGCTAATCCCGAAGCTTTTATCAATATTGCTCGCGAACGTGGCTATGAATTTACCCTTGAAGAATTAGACAGAGAAATCGACAAATTGTCAGAAGAAGATTTAGCCGCCATTGTCAATCCAGGATGGGGAACTAGACGCCACCTTAATCCTAGATGATTCCTACTTTAGAAAACTTAAAGTCTAGGAACAACTGAATTTTCTAAGCAAGTCATAAATAAAAACAATAGCATGGTTGTTGAGTTTCAACAGCTATGTTATTTTTATTGCTTGGGTTTTGACAATTTGCAAGTTGCGTAGGCGCACTCCCCAGCAGACATCGCTCTAACTTCTTGCTTCTTGGAGAATACACATTTTACAAAGGCGCGATCGCCAATTTGAAACAGCAAATTGAGGGTTCATAAAAAAGCGATCGCACTTGAATTTGACAGAGCGATCGCTATTTATAATCCTTGTAGGTGGGTATATTGCCCGCCCTAACATCTAAATATCGATCTCGCTCAACTCGCGTGTGATGTGATCGAATGGTTCATCCACAAAATCAGCATTAACCACACCTGCTGCTGCTACTTGTTCCTTAGCTAGATCTTTGAGTATCTGCACGCCGCGAACTGTCGGCCCGATAGGTACTCCTAAAGAATTGTAAGTTTCCCGCAGTCCTTGTAACACTCGCTCATCCAACACATTTGTGTTACCAGCAACCAACGCATAAGTGGCGTAGCGCAAGTAATAATCTAAATCTCGCAAACAAGCCGCATAACGACGGGTTGTATAGGAATTTCCACCAGGACGAATCAATTCTGGCAGTTCTTCAAATAACCTTAAACCAGCTTGCTTCACAAGTGCAGCTGCATTAGAGTTGATAGCTGCCGCCGCCTGTACTCGTGCTGTACCACTATCAAAGTAAGACTTTAGACTATCGAGTGCATTCCGGTCAAAATACCGACCAGCCACGTCATAATTCTTAATTAAACTTGTTACCGCATCGCGCATTCCTTTTTCTCCCAATCGTTGCTATCTATGGTTTGATATTTATTTGGCTGCACTTATGCAACAGTAAATTTTTGTGCTATTAAAAATAGATTCGGCACAAAAACAATCTATCCACTACATAAGGATTCTATGCCAAAGTTGACCCCTATGTGATGAACTTTCCAGTTTTGTACAGATGATCCGCGAAAGGTTAATATAACCTGTAATCCAGATATCTGTAACACAAACTACAAAATACCCTAATATCTAGAATTTAAGATATTTCAGGTGTGTCACGGCTTGATTGAGATCAGCAGGGCTAGGATGCTTTGGAAGATTCTGGTTTTACTTTAGGAAATTGGTACAGAAGGAGTAACAATGACAACCCCACAAGAAGTCTTGAAATTAATCCAAGACCAAAAAATTCAGCTGATTGATCTCAAATTCATTGATACAGTAGGGACTTGGCAGCACCTCACTGTGTACTACAACCAAATCGATGAAAGTTCATTCACTGATGGCGTACCTTTTGACGGTTCCAGCATCCGGGGTTGGAAAGCGATCAACGAATCGGACATGATGATGGTACTCGATCCCAACAGCGCTTGGATCGATCCATTTATGGAAGTCCCGACGCTTAGTATAACTTGTAGTATTAAGGAACCCCGCACGGGTGAGTGGTACAACCGTTGCCCACGCGTTATTGCTCAAAAAGCAATAGATTACCTAGTTTCCACTGGAATTGGTGATACAGCCTTCTTTGGCCCTGAAGCTGAGTTCTTCATCTTTGACAATGCTAGGTTTGCCCAAACTGCCAACGAAGGCTACTACTTCTTAGACTCTGAAGAAGGTGCTTGGAATTCCGGCAAACCCGGTACAGACGAAAAACCCAATTTGGCTTACAAACCACGTTTCAAAGAAGGTTACTTCCCAGTTTCGCCAACAGATTCTTTACAAGATATCCGTACAGAAATGTTGTTAACAATGGCAAACTTGGGTGTACCCATTGAAAAGCATCACCACGAAGTTGCCACAGGCGGTCAGTGCGAATTGGGTTTCCGCTTTGGAAAATTGATCGAAGCTGCTGACTGGTTGATGATTTATAAATACGTCATCAAGAACGTTGCTAAAAAATACGGCAAAACTGTCACCTTTATGCCCAAACCGCTGTTTGGCGATAACGGTTCTGGGATGCACACTCACCAGTCTATTTGGAAAGATGGCAAACCTTTGTTTGCAGGTGATAAGTATGCTGGTTTGAGTGACATGGCGTTGTACTACATTGGCGGTCTTCTCAAACACGCACCAGCGCTGCTAGCAATCACCAATCCTAGTACCAACTCTTACAAGCGCCTAGTTCCTGGTTATGAAGCACCAGTTAACTTGGCTTACTCCCAAGGTAACCGTTCTGCTTCTATCCGTATTCCTCTGTCTGGCAATAACCCCAAAGCCAAGCGGTTAGAATTCCGTTGTCCGGATGCCACTTCTAACCCCTACTTGGCGTTCGCTGCCATGCTTTGTGCTGGTATTGATGGCATCAAAAACAAAATAGATCCTGGTTCTCCCTTAGATAAAAATATCTATGAACTCTCTCCAGAAGAACTGGCGAAGGTTCCTTCAACTCCAGGTTCTTTGGAATTGGCCTTAGAAGCACTAGAAAACGACCACGCTTTCTTGACAGAATCAGGCGTCTTCACAGAAGACTTTATCCAAAATTGGATTGACTACAAGCTGGCTAACGAAGTCAAGCAGTTGCAACTGCGTCCTCATCCCTACGAGTTTTACCTCTATTACGATGCTTAATTAGGGGCTTCCAAATAAAAAACATTCAATTTTTTTTGTAGGGTGGACATTTTGTCCGTCCATAGCAAAGGGCAGGCAAGACGCCCACCCCATAAGATTGGATAATTTTTCTTGGTAATCCCTTAACTACCGTATCTAGCTAAAAGTTTCAATTTTGCCACCTTGAAAGGTGGCTTTTTTCTGTTGGGCATTGGCCAAACAGGGTATGGGGAAAGGGAAAGGGGTAAGGGGAAAAGGGGAAAGATTAAATTTATTCCTTTTCCCTTTTCCCTTTAACCTTTTCCCCTGCTCCTGCTGCCTCCTTTGCCCCATCTTCCTACTAACTCATAGTGGCATTGCTGCGTCCATAAATCATCCGAGTCGTCGCATCTATCTTTCCTTGAATAGGGTTCCAGTAATGAGATGCTTCTTCAGGAAGACCAAGTTCTTGTGCAGCACGCATCAGCATTGATTGTTGGCGATTCTTGACTTGCTGATGTTCGCGAACCATTAACGCACGAGATTTTTCTGCGATAGACATAACCATAGTCCTCTCTGCTTCTGTAGTGAATATATATTTTTGGGTTCTTTCTTGAATCTAATATAACAGAAAAAACTGTAACATAAGCTACCGTTTTGGATTAATTTTTGGAATTTTGTATTTGGAATGCGAGTGCTTATCAAATAAAAAGCTTTACTGCACAAGCTTTTAGCGATTTTATTTTTCAAAATCATTATTCAAAAGCGATAACATTCTTTACATAAGTTTATATTTTGAAGTCTGATAGTTAAGCGCAAATTGAGTAATTGGTTTTTTGAACTTTCACCTTTTTCCCTAATCCAGTAGAAATACGGCAGTTACAAAAAACTAAGTTAGGATCGAATATGAGTTTATAAAACTTTATATAACTTTATGACAGTTACCTACCCACGTAAATTTCAGAATGCTTTGGGTGCGAGGGAAATCTTGAAACAGGTGGTATGCGATCGCCAGATCAATTTAATTACCCTGAATCGCTACCGCTACAGCGAACAACGCAGTTGTAAAGACCTGACTGACTTAATCGAACAGCTCAACGGACAGCCACCAGAACTAGTGCGGGATTTGTCTCGTCACATTAGTGATGAAGCTCGTCATGCCATGTGGCTAACTGATTTACTCGTTGAACTAGGAAGCGATGTTGGAACTCCCCCTGGAACTTCCTATATTGATGAATTCGATCGCCTCCTCGACAAAGACGCCTACGATCCTAAGCGCAACTTAGACGACTGGATGATTGCTGCTCTGACAGCAATTAACATTACCGAAAAACGTGGCTGTGAGTATTTTTCCGCCCACATTTACGCCCTCAAGCAAGCGCCACAAACAGAAGAAAACATCAAAATCCGGCAAACAATTGAAAAAATTTTGCCGGAGGAAGCAGGACATGTGCGCTGGGGTAACCGTTGGTTAGCAGAACTCGCGCGTAAAAGTCCAGAACATCGGCAAAAAATAGAGCAAGCGAAGCGAAAATACACTGCAATTGAACAGGCGGCCTTTGAATCCGGAATGGATATCACCTTGGGAGCCGAACTGCGGCGAGTTGCCAACTTGCTGGAAGTAGCAAATACCATGCCGCTTTGGGAACGTCCTCAGTACCTTATGGAACGCTTACCCCAGACTTTGTTAGCACCTCAGTTGCAGTTTACTAGGATTCAAGCTGCACAAAAAGTTTGGCACAGCGATCCACAAGCGTTTTTCCAGAAGTTTGTGCCCATGTTCCTCAACGGCATCCAGCGAATAGAAGATAATCGCCAGAAGAAAACCGTCTGAAGAGAAGGAATGGGGAGTGGGTAGAGACGCGATTAATCCTTGCCTTTACGAAGTGGCGAGATGAGGAGATGGCGAGTGTGGGCAATACGGTTCGGATAAGCACTATGAACTTTCCTTGTGGTCTGGGAAAAGGTTAAGGGGTAAGGGGTAAAGGATGTATTCAAAACCTTTCCCCTTTTTCCTTTTCCCTTTAACCGAACCTGGGGGTGTGGGAGGTATGAGGAGAATAACCTTAACTCCTAACCGGAGGTGGAGCATCTCCGGCTCCACTCAACTATCAACACTCCCCATACCCAATACTTCTCTACGAGAGGCTGCGCTCAGTACAAGTGCCCAATGCCCCATGCCCCATGCCCCATGCCCCATGCCCCATGCCCCATGCCCAATTATGTATTGATGTAGTTAACCAGCTACTCAATCTGTGAGAAAACTTATTTGGGAATAAAGAGAAGTTGCCTTAAGGTTGTTCCCCAATTAGCAAAATGTCGGAATTAGATGTGTTTTAAATTAATTGATAACCTAAGTAACATCTGTTTCTAAAGCAGTTGAGGTTTCAGACGCAGAGCTTCCCAGAAATACGAGTAACAGTTGTGTGGCTTTTAATGAGTTGGTGATGCTGTAGATCGAAGCATTTGACTTGATTTGCCTTTTGATTTCCAGCTTTTATGCCAACTACTAAATACAGCAAATTGCAGTTGAAATACTAAGCGATCGCTGAAGATTTTCGGATCTTAACTGTACATATCTCTGCCATAAAAACTGTGAAAAAGATGTTAGCACAGCATCTTGTTTTCTGGTAATTAGTTTTGCAAAAACAGCCATTATCCCACGGTAATTAAACAATAGCATAGAAATTTTGGGCGAATTTTTGCATCACTTCTCTGCGCCCACTACCGCGATGACGTGGCGCATCATCTGGATTTTGGTCAGATTGTGCCGAGAGCAACTGTTGCCAAGCAGGCATCGAAAACAGCCGATTGTCTTGGAAAGTTGAGCCACTGCGTTGAACGGGTCTCCCGGCTTGTAGCAACTGGCGTCTGTTTGCCCTTGGTATTGCCGAAAGTCGGCGTAGCTTGAGAAAACTCGCAGAATCGTCTACAGACTTTCCGCTTTGTAAGTGATTGTCCATTGCTTGGCAGTTAGAAGCTAAGGGGCCGAACACCAGACTCGAAACTAAAAGTGAAATGGCAGCACGCATAGCAGATGTCTATTTTGGAACTCTCCACTTCACTGATACTTAGCTTTT
The DNA here is from genome assembly GCA_034530795.1 of Nostoc sp. DedQUE12a. GTDB lineage: Bacteria > Cyanobacteriota > Cyanobacteriia > Cyanobacteriales > Nostocaceae > Nostoc. Next base: position 11,996 of record JAVRCH010000011.1, on the reverse strand, counting down.
CTAGGAATATCCGGACAATTCATCAAAAAGTATTGTGTTTTACTGAAAATAAACTCTTCTTATCCTTCGTTTAAATGTTCGACTAATAACCAATTACTGAAGTGATTCTGACGACCCCACACTGTAATTAATTGTTGGTCGGGATAAGCGTATAATTGTTGGTTGATATGCGATCGCAAAGTCACAAGCTGCCAATTTTGCCCTTGATATCCGGCGGGTGTAGTGACTGTGAATCTGTATTCTTGATGACCCAAGCGGTAGAAAATACCTTGAAAACACTTGTTTTCTGGGATTAATACCTTGTCAAAAGTCGATTCAGAATACCGATCCGTAGATGACCGATGGCAATTACCACTAGTTGGATAGACTAGTGGATTATTTAAGTAATACAGTTGGTGATGCAGCCAATCCGAACGATTAGGAGACAGATTAAAAAAAGGTATGATTATTGCCCTTGAGTAGTCATCTTGTAGTAGAGCAGCTTGTAAATCCCTGATAGGTAGATCCCTTGGCTGACAGTTTAACTCAACACACATCGCCGCTGCCATTCCCGCTGCTTGACCAATGCCCATAACCACAGGTTGTAATCTGGTTGCGCCATTGGCAATGTGAGAGACAGAAATATTCTTTTCACAAACCAAGAAACCATCTGTTGTGGCTGGAATTAGGCAACTGTAGGGAATTGTAAAGGGAGTCCCAGTCCAGCGTCCCCCCCATTGGATAGATTTTGGTTGCAGTGGAAATTGAACGCCAGGATAATGATGGTCATTGGCGTAATTACCAACAGCGATTGCATCATTAAATATAGATGCAACTCTACCTCCAGCAATTGGCAAAATATCCTGTTCTATGACGGTAGTTACCCCCACTAAGCGGCGGCTTTCCCGGTAATAGGGATGCAGCGCAAAAGCTGTAGGAGTGTGAGGAAATAGTTGTTGTGCTAAACCATAGCGGCGGCCAAGTTGATTTTGAATAAAACGGGCAAAATTTTGACTGTGCCAGCGTGATTCTTGGATAAATTCACTTCTGGTCACCTCTGACTTTATCAGCCGCTCTACCCCTTGGCCGTAGTCATTGCCACAGATTGGCCAATTTATCATGAAGCGATCGCCAGGCAAACGTCCATAATTTAAAAATGTCTCAGAACCATAACCATCCCAAGCACCTGCGAACAGTGACGGGTTTTCGTGAGGAGCAGCTGGAATTTCTGGGGCAATTGCTTCACCAAAGTCTTGCATAATCACCACATAAGTTGGCGCTTGCACGGGATATCTCTCGGTTAAAGAGTTAAAGCTTACTGGGGCGCTGGGTTCTCCCCACTCAGATTGCAATTCCCAACCCCAACGGTAAGGTATGTCAGCTAAAGCCAACAAATCTCCTAATTCTGTACCGTCGAGAATAATCTTGGCTGTGACAGCAAAATCAGCAAAGCGCACACCAGTAATAGAATCACCTTGCCGATAAACTTCTAAAGGTACTTGTCCAGAAATCCAGTGCAGATTTGGCAATTCCTTCACCCAATCAGCAAAAATCTCTGCTCCAATGCAGGGATCGTAACTAAAAAAGCTTACCCAACAGTTATCTAACCCCCCTGGTTGTCGATGTCGTAATTCTCGCAAAAACGCACCCCATAAGCCAGTTTGAAAAGCTTCTAATTCATTGCCATCGGGGGCAGATACTCCCGCAGAAGTCAGCATTCCTCCTAACCAAGTAAATTCACTCACGAGGATAGTTTTAGCTCCCCGTCGTGCCGCTTGGATGGCAGCTACGGTGCCTCCGGTTCCTCCACCCACAACTAAAACATCAGCTTGATATTGATTAGCCATTCCTCAACCTCACTAAACATTCGAGATATTGTCTCTAAATAAAGTGAGTTTAGACAAGATATAGCCCAATACGCTTGGGTTAAGGATTTTTTGGAGAACGATAGACCTGTAGAGACGGCGATTTATCGCGTCTCTATTTTGGTCAAGATATACCACAATCAATTTGTACAGTGCGTCAGTCCCATATAATTACGAATTTTTGACAGCTACGGTTCAATCAAATTTTTTTCAGAATTACGGTATTTACTAATTAATCTTTGGTACTGGATGGGTGCATAAACCAGCGTATATAAAAAGGGTATTCCTGTTATCCCCAGCGCCAAAATAGTAGATGGATTGAGAAAACTCATCACAAAACCAAGACTTACACTAATTCCAAATGCTGCGGCGAGTAAAGATAACCAATCATCGACAATCTTCAAAACAGCCCACATCAAAACACTAGTTATACATCCAACAATTGCTCCGGCGATTCCACCAATAATACAAGCAATAAAACCTCCACTTAAAATTCCTGCTATAGACATGAAAATAATACCGACTAAATCAGTGGGTTTATTTGAATCAACAATCGTTCCATATACACCGCCGATAATAATTCCTACTACACCAACAAGCAATACACTCACAAATATACTTACTGCTGTATTTTCCCAAAAATTCTTTGAATATGAGGATTGCTTTTTTTTCTGAAAAAGGTAGTAAATTCCACCAATTACAGCACCTACTACAGCACCTAAAATCGCTCCTACTGAACCAAAAACTCCAGCTCCATAAATACCATCTTTGATACTAGGCACATTCCAGAATACGATATTGTAAGATGCTAAAGTTGCAACAATCCAAGGTATAATTCCAAAGAGTGCAAACGCGAGTATCTCACCAGTTAAAAACGCCCAGATTAAACTTGCATAAGATTTTGTTTCTCTCTTTTCAATTGGCATAAGAGCCGTTTGTACTTTCACCGTCAAAGCATGAGTCGCTGGATATGCATTTGTATGCAAAAGTAACTGGCGTTTATATAACTTATCTGCCATTAATTGACTAGTATCCACTTCAATATCACACTTTGTATGATTGCCTGCAAACTTCTTTGGTGTGATACTAATCCAAGGATGAGAATTTGCTTGATGCGGCGGATCGTGAGGATGGGGAGCAACTTCCCAATGTCCTTTTAGTACTGTGTCTGGTATGACATTTTCAATAGTAATAGATTCTCGGATTTTTTCGCCTAAGCGTATTGCGATAAAATCTTTTATCTGATGGCTGAATTCGACTTGTGGACATCGGGTAACATCAAGAGGTATCAAAGCGTTGAGTGCTTGTTGTGCATTTCCAAAACGGTTTTTGAGTTTGGGTTGTACCATCATTTCCAACCAGTCTAAAAATCGTAGACTCAGTTTGGGCAACAAATGTCGAAATCGGATTTGGGAAGGATCGTCTTCATCGATGATATTTTGGATTTGAGTCGATTTGGTTCCTGTCAATAAGCAAATTAACGTTACTCCCAAAGCATATAAATCTGTCGCTGTTGTCGGCTTTAATAATTGTTCTGGCGGAATAAAACCAGGCGTCCCTACGAAAACACTACTACTTGAGACTTCTTGACTACCAATACGAGCAAAACCAAAATCAATTAAGTAAACATTTAATTCTGCATCTACCAAAATATTTTCTGGCTTAATATCCCGATGAATGATACAAGGAATACGACATTGGAGATATGCTAGAATCTCTAATACTTGAATAGCGATTTGTTTGATGTCTTCTGGTTCAAAAGTGCGAGAAATCGCTAAAGAAGGAGCATCAATATATTCTTGAACTAAGCAAAAGCCATTTAATGTGGGGAAGGCTCCTAAATATTTAGGAATCCTTGAATGATTGAGTTCTTGTAAAATCTCGATTTCTCGTTGGTGAGCTTTAAAATCTGACCAATTGGAATCTATTTGAGCAAAAGAATACTGCTTGATAACTACTTGATTATCTGTCGCTATAGATGACGCCAGCCAAGTAATTCTTCCTCCTTGTTGGTTACGTCCTAATTCGTGGCTGATTTTATAGCCATGTTCTGAATAATCTGGTTTACTGTTCATATTACAAGCTGATGAAATTGATTTATCTAGGCAAGTTTCGAGTATCTATTCTATCTACTTATTATCGAATGGAGTTCGCCAAATATTCATAGTAGCTTTATCTTCAGGACGAGTTACTAGAATCAGATCGTTGGGACTAAAAGCTAGGATATCTCCCTGAATTGCAATACTATTTTTCAACTCACCTGTTGCTAATTCCCAAGTCTGGAGATTATCTTTAGCCTTTGTAATTAGCTTCTTACCATCTGAGCTAATTTTGACAAAATCTAAGTTAATATCTAAATATGAATTGTTATTTTTTGGAGCAATATTTTTCAATTCCCCAGTTTGCAGATTCCACATTTTCACATCTCTATTAGTAGATGCATTCAAACTCAGTAGGGTATTGTTATCTGTAATTAAGACACCAACCGATTCATAAGATTGAATATTATGTCCAGTAAATGTACTTTTTAACTTACCTGAAATTAAATCCCAAATTTTGATTTGCCCATTGTCTTCAGTACTGGCAATTGTTTTTTCGTCAGTACTAATAGCAATAGATTTAATTTCGCTTGCATGACCTGTTAGCGTTTTTTGTAATGTCCCATTTCTTAAGTTCCAAATATTTAGTTTTCCTGTTTTATCTCCACTAACTAAGATATTACCACTTTTACTTATCTCAACTTTGCTCAATGCATTATCGTGGACAAGCTGATTTTTTAAAGTACCAGCTTTTAAGTTATAAACACTGATTAGATATTTGATTATGTCTGGTTCAAACGAATAAGGAGAAACTGGTTTACTCTTTACGATCTGCGTACCACCATCAATTACTAGAGTTTGTCCATCTTGACTTGTTTTCACAAAACTAATTGTTTGTGAATTTCCTAGTTCGCGTATTAATGCGCCAGTTAGGAGATTCCAAATTCTGACGTTTTTAGATTCAGCACTAACTATATACTTGCCATCAGGAGTAACGCTGAGATAATCTACTACTCCTGTATGACCTGTAAGGGTACGTTTTAATTGACCAGTTTGTAAATTCCAAATTTTGATAGTGTTATCTAAACTGCCACTAATCACAGTATTATTATCAGCGGTAATAGCAGCAGAACTTACTGCTAATGCGTGACCTTTGAGAGTAGTTTTTAATATATCGCTATTGGCTACTTTTGAAGGTGCTTGAGTATCAGAATTCTTGTTAGCTGTAGGAGATATAATTGAAATTCCTTTCCATAGTAGTAATTGTACTACCAGCAATGCGATCAATGGAGTCAGATTACGCTTCATAAAAGTTCCTTTCACGTTATACATATTTAGACAGTCATCTCTAAAAAAGTAAAATAATTACTTAAGATCAAGTATAAAAAGTGTAAAACCTGAAAAAATTATCTAGTTTTATTCACTAAAAATATTCAAATATAACCGCAAACATTTTTGAGTAGTTAAAAATATAACTCTCTTTTGGACATGGAAAATCCGTTATTCAAAAAATGTAATATCTAGTTACATTTAATTGAATACGCTTGAGTTCAAATAATTTGTCTAATCATAAAATTTGTAGAGACGTTGCAGTGCAACGTCTCTACACGCCCATCAGACAAGATAATTTATCTTGATTTCGGATATTTCGTTTGTGTAGTGTTTATTATAAGATTACTAGTGTAAATTCCATTGCTAACAACAAACCCTACAACGCAGTAGGAGACAAATTATGATGTTAAGGCATAACGTGTCTTTAGATTCTGTAATATCTCCACAGCTAGAAGCCGAATCTATCAAAGAATTGGAGCGTATATTGAGTGTTGAAGGTTTCCAGGCGAAACTGGTAGGAGCTAACGGAGAACAACGCACCCTGACTGTTGCCGAATTACTTTCTTTTTTGAATAAGACAAACGGAGCGAATTTGGTGAAATTTGCTGGTAAAGTCAGATCTGTTGAATTTGGTAATAATCTTGTTTAAATTATCAACAAAATATTAAAATCAACTAAAATCTCAAACTTGATAGCCTAACGTTGACCACTAATGTTACATCTAGTATCGTTGAGCGGGGAAAAACCAACGTGAAAGCACAGGTATTTAGAGGCGTCAATCAACTTTCTTACGAAGAGATCCCAGTTCCTACTCTAGAACCAGATGAAGTGCTGGTACAGGTGCGGGTTGTGGGGTTGTGTCAGTCAGATATTAAAAAAATTCGGTATCCGTTATACGAACCGCCGCGCATTTTTGGACATGAAACTGCTGGTACGATCGCAGCAGTAGGATCTCAAGTCCAAGGTTGGCAAGTTGGACAACGCGTAGCAGTCATGCACCACATCCCTTGTATGCGTTGCGCCTACTGTCTAAATGACAATTTTTCTATGTGCGATGTCTACAAAAACATCTCTACAACCGCAGGCTTTAATGCTAGCGGCGGTGGTTTCGCTGATTATGTCAAAGTTCCTGGTCATATTGTGCAAAACGGCGGGTTAATTCCCATCCCTGACAATATTAGTTTTGAAGAAGCAAGTTTTGTAGAACCCACTAACTGTTGCTTGAAAGCAGTGAAAAAAGCCCAAATTGCCCCAGGACAAACTGTGTTAGTTACTGGTGCAGGGCCAATTGGGTTAATGTTCATCATGTTGGTGAAGTATTTCGGAGCAAAAGCGATCGCTACTGATTTACTGCCTTCTAGAATTGAAAAAGCATTGAATGTTGGTGCCCACGCGGCTTTTGATGCTCGTGACCCCGATTTACCCGCCAAAATTCATGCCTTAACTGGTGGACTAGGCGTTGATGTTACCCTGCTTGCTGTCCCCAGTGACAAAGCTTTCTTTCAAGCACTTGACTGTACCCGCAAAGGTGGGAAGATTCTGTTTTTTGCTGAATTTCCTGATGAAGTCGAAATTACCATCAACCCGAATATCCTCTACCGTCGGGAAATTGATTTAATGGGCAGTTATAGCTCGTCTTATCGACTTCAGAATTTGTCAGCTGATATTGTATTTAATCAGCGAATTGACGTAAAAGCATTAATTAGCGATCGCTATCCATTAAAAGATTTATCAGCAGCTGTGGAAGCGGCGATCGCACCGACCGCAGAAACTTATAAAATCTTAATTTATCCGTAAAAGCGAGATGAGGAAATAGGGAGATAACGGAATGAGGAAATGTTACAACTAAAAGTTTAAAGTTCAGAGCTTCACCGATCAAGCTCAGAGGTTCAGCGATGAAGCTCAGATATTCAACGCCGAAGCTCAGATATTCAACGATGAAGCTCAGATATTCAGCGATGAAGCTCAGATATTCAAAAGCTTCATTCTTAGCAACTGCCAGAAAATAAATTATCCAATTTACTCAGATCTTTTCTATCTCCCCCTGCCCCTCTGCCCCCCTGCCCCCTATGCCCTTAACCCTACTTTTCGTCGCCCTACTAGCCTTCTACGTTGCCTGGAATCTTGGAGCAAATGATGTTGCTAACGCAATGGGAACTTCTGTAGGTTCCAAAGCTGTGACTCTCAAACAGGCACTAATAATTGCTGGGGTATTAGAGTTTACGGGTGCTGTCTTGTTTGGACATCAAGTAACTGAAACTCTAGCAACGAAAATTGCTAATCCTGGTTTATTTGCTGCTACACCCGAAATACTTGTTGTGGGAATGGCTACGGTGCTGGTTTCTTGTGGTGTGTGGTTGCAAATTGCCACATCGCGCGGTTTACCAGTGTCATCTTCTCACGCGGTTGTTGGTGCGATCGCTGGCTTTAGTTGGGTAGCTTTGGGAGTAGATGCAATTGATTGGCCATCAATTGGCATGATTACCGTTGGCTGGGTGTTAACGCCTGTAATTAGTGGTGCGATCGCAGCTTTATTCTACAGTCAAATTAAGCACTGGATTTTAGAGCAACCCAATCAATTAGTGCAGTTACAAGAATGGATTCCCTGGTTGAGTACTGTACTGATAGGTATATTTGGTGTAATTGTATTACCTTCGCTAACTCAACCTCTGACAAATTTTTTAATTGAGCAAGTTGGCTTAAACATACCCACTTACGACATTCCACTCTTCACTGGTGCTGTAGGAGCAGTCGGACTCACAATTACTAGTTGGCGACAATTGGAAGAAACGGGAGACGCGGGGACGCTCTTACGCGGGGACGCGGAGAATAATCAATCCCCCATGCCCGATGCCCGATGCCCAATGCCCAATGCCATAGAAAAATTATTCGCCCGATTCCAGGTGCTGAGTGCTTGCTTTGTGGCTTTTGCTCATGGTTCTAATGATGTTGGAAATGCGATCGCTCCTTTAGCTGCGATCGTTTATATCCATCGCACTGGCAGCGTACCTACCGATAGTATCACTATCCCTATTTGGATTTTAATTCTTGGCGGTGCTGGTATTGTTGGGGGGTTAGCTGTCTGGGGTAAAAAAGTCATCGCCACCATTGGCGAAAACATCATTTCTTTGCAACCTAGTAGTGGATTTTGTGCAGAACTAGCTACTGCTACCACTATCCTGATTGCCTCGCGGTTAGGTTTACCAGTCTCCACTTCCCATGCCCTTGTCGGTGGTGTCGTGGGTATTGGATTAGTACAAAATATTAAATCGATTAAGTTCAAAACTCTACAAGGTATTGCTGCCGCATGGCTAATTACAATCCCTATTAGTGCAGTCCTCAGCGCTGCCATCTTTAGCGTTGCCCGGATTTTATTTCTTTAAAAAGAATTAATATTTTTCTAACCTCTACCAATTTACGCATTATGTGGATTAGACGTTAAAACCCTTGATTTATCCTTGTAAAGACGTTGCAATGTCTCTACAAGACTCCCAGCATGAAACCTAGACTGCAACAATACCAAAAAAAGGCATTTTTGCAGAATTGCTGCTCATTTATTAGAATGTTGTGCAGGGAATCGCGTAACCTTGAATTTACACAGAAACATACTTTAAATCTCCATTAGAGATGTAAACTGTCACTGAAGTTACATTCCACACAAATTTACAGCTAGTTTGGCAAGTCAGAGAAATTTGTGGCGATCAGGCACTCAAGAGCAAGTCTTTGATAATAATATTGCCACCAAAACAATAAATATAGGACTTACGCAAATCGTAATTTTGAATTTCCAGACAAATCTGAGACCGGCGAAAACCGGGGCGCTGACTTGGGGTGAGCTAGATTTCTCAATCTCTCGCTTTCTGAAATCAGAACAGAACGTGATTTATAATTTGCCACCAAGGGTTGATGCTTTGCAAACCCTGTGTCTAGGGTGACAGAATTACGTTGAAATGCGGAAGTGCTGTTAAAATTTTTAATTTATCTGACAAAATACAGGAAATTAGTATGAGTGCCAATCAAGTCAGCGCGAAGCAGCTTTATTGTCAAGGCGTTAGAGGTTAGAAGCTAATGGGGCGATTCGAGAACCAACCAGAAAATCCGCGAGTCAGAGGCGAACTCTCTAGAGCTGCGGAAAATGCTCTTTGGGCTGTAGTTGAGGACTTAGAAAATCTCCAGCAGAACGTCCTCAGAGCGTTGCAAGAAGACATCAAGCGGCTTCAAGCAGAAAAAAATCGGTTATCTGATGATATTCAAAGCTTGCAAGAAGAAAAAGAGCATTTACAGCAAGTACGGCAAATTACTGAGCAGCAAGTATTAATTCGTCAGTTGGCAGAAGTTCTGGCAAAGCATATATCTTCCCAACTGCAATCCTCTCTAGCAAATTTAGCTACGCAAAATATAGAAGGTAAATCTTACGAACAAGCTGCACTGAAATCCGCTGAAGTGAGCAGCAATGTAGTGAGTGAAATCAATGAAAAAGTCGAACACATGTTTGACAGTCTTGATGACACGGTTACTATCACATTTAATTCGCTGCAACAAGAATTAAAGAATTATCAAAGTAATCTTTCCCAACAGCTGTCACGGATGTACAGCCAACAGCAGCAAGGGGAAGCGATTTTGACAGAATTTGTAAATCGCTTGCATGGACAACTAGAAAAAACCATACAAGAAAGTTCGCGCAAACCACCAACAACAGGTACACCCACTGTTTTGCAACTGACGGAACCAGAGAAGAACGCTTTTTTGGAGACATCCCCTGAGTTTGGGGAAGTAGTCGTCAGAAACTCCCCTGAGCCAACTTCTACCATCGCTAATCAATTTTCCCAAAGTGAAACGCGATCGCAGTCTGCTGCTGTTGAAGAAAAAGCCATCAGCAAAGACTCCTCCCAAAATGAAACTCCACCACAGGAAAAGCTCGTTGAGCGAATTGTTGTTGTCAGCAACGACTCCTCTCAAAGTGAAACTCGTTCACAGCCTGCTGCTATAGTTCCACCACCAAACGAAACTCGACTACAGCCTGCTGTTATAGTTCCACCACCAAAGGAAAACACCACTGAGCCAATTTCTGTTATCAGCAACGACTTGTCTCAAAGTGAAACTCCACCACAGCCTGCTGTTATAGTTCCACCGCCACAAGAAAACGTCACTGAGCCAGTTTCTTTTCTCAGCAACGACTCCTCCCAAAGTGAACAGCCAGTTCCACCACCACAGGAAAAAGCCACTGAGCCAATTTCTGTTCTCAGAAACGACTTGTCAGAAAGCGAAACTTCATCAGAAGCTGCTGATACATCAACTCCACAGGAAGAACCAACACAACCGTCGCTAAAAATTAATGCTCCCGAACTAGCTTCTGTCCTCCGCAAAAGTGTGCCACAGACCAGAGCTAAACCGACACCTGTGACTGCACTAGAGCCGCCGAAAGAAGCAAAAACTTCGACAAGGCGATCGCGCAGTTCCTCAGATTCATCCACAATCCAAATCGGTTTTGTACTGATTGTGTTGTCCACAGTCATATCTTCGCTTTACAACGTAGCCATTAAGGTGATTTTCCACGAAGGTTCCCAGATTTTCGGTGTATTAGAGGTAGAACGGTTGCTACCACCGACTTTAGGGAATACTTTCTTAATTTTGACCATGCGGTTTATGGTGGTAGTACCACTGATGGTACTGTTGTCGCCTATACTGCATCCCAGACTATGGCAAGATTTGGAAAACTTGATTAATTCAGTGCGAGGGAATCCCACACCTACGAATGCAGGGACAAAGCAGATTTTGGTGTTGTCAATTGTCAGTGGGTGCTTTTTATTTTTGTCTCAAGTGCTAATTTATATTGCTATTGCTCAAGTTCCTACGGGAATTGCGATCGCACTTTTCTTTATCTATCCAATGGTTACGGGTTTATTTTCGTGGTTTCTGTTTCGCGATCGCCCTACAATATTTCGTATCGGAGCGATCGCAGCAATTTGCTGCGGTGAATTATTGGTTTTAGGAACTTCTTCTAGTAGTGGTATTGGTAATCCTTCACTAGGAAGCAGCGCCGCCATTATTTCTGGCGTAGCTTTTGCTGCTTACATAATTCTGACGCGGGTCTGTGCTAGTAAACTGCATCCGGTAACTTTTACTTTAATTAACTTCGCCACCATGTTGGTGTTGAGCTTTATTTGCTTGATGTTACCTTTACCAAGCAATTGGAACTTACTAATTGACCCCACAAAAATGCTGGAACTGATTTTAAGCGCATTTATTTTGGGTGTGTTGACTCTTTCTGGCTATTTGCTCAACAATGCCGGAATTACTAAATTAGGTGCCTCACGTTCAGCCCTCATCGGTGGTAGCATCCCAGTTTTAACTGTGATTTTCGCTGGGTTAATCATTCAAGAGAATTTAGATATCGTACAAATTCTAGGAGTATTGTTAGTAACTTTTGGCGCGGCTGCTTTTAGCTTTGAAACAATGCGAAACCAGGTTAAACCCTCTACTCCCGCCAATTAAATGACCAGTTTAACCAGCCCAGGTGTGATGGTAGCTACTTTAGCTACCATCACATTTTCGCTTGCATAATGACTGAAATAGTGTTGACTTTATTTCTTGTGGGGTGGGCGTCTCGCCCGCCCGTAGTCAAGGGCGGGCAAGATGCCATTGGTGTCAACTTAAGTTAAATGGCTTAACTGTCGGCTTCCTTACCCGCCTGGAACTAAAGTTCTTTTGCTTATAGCTAAAGTCTACTGAAATAGACTAAAAATTTTTAAGTACATCTAGTCATCTTAAGATGACTTTC
>JAVRCH010000010.1:0-98355 GCA_034530795.1 Nostoc sp. DedQUE12a | reverse complement strand
AATTTGGTGCGGTGTTTCACCTTGTCCTGACGGTACTAGCAGGAGTTAGGGGTCAGTTTTCCTCCTGCCTCCTGCCCCCTAACTCCTGCCTTCATTGATAACTCACCTCCCATAGAAGAACCAAGTAATAAAAGTGCGCCTGCGATAGTTGGTGCAATTCCCACGGCTAATAATAAAGGTAATAAAACAGTCCCAACAATTGCAGCTGTACTAGATTGACTGACAATTGCCATATTGACAATATATGCAGCAATAATTCCGCCGGAAATTAATAGCCACTTGCCATAACGTAAAGGTGCGAGTAACAGATGTGTGAGATGGCGATCGCATTCTGTAAGTTTGAGGACATATGCAAATACCATCGCTGTACAAATTGGCACAACTGTCTTTTCATTCGTCATTTTTTGAGTAATGATGACGAAAATTTGGGGTAATTTACCTGCAAGTAAAAATAATCCTACTGCACAGATAAATAAACTCAAACGCACGTCAAAACGCTTGAACATCAAAACAACTGCCGTCACAATAATTATCAATGTGACTATAGTTGAAACCATCTTTAGCTCCCTGAATAACTTAGAAAAAAGAGTCAGACAATTTTGGATTTTGCATTGAAATAATCCAAAATTATTTCGCCCTCTATAAATTGCTCAGTTAATATCTTCGCAGTTATGCATTAGGATAAACGCATACAGGGGATTTCAAGAAACGTGAAGCACCCAAAGTACGTCTCAAACCCAGCGATAAAGGCTGTTTTAGTTCTAACTTTTGAATTCTGCCACCGATAACTTTTCCAAATAAATAATATTATTAAAAATTATTACAATTTTTGTCATATATTAATATTTGCAGCCCTGCTTGCAGATATCTATATTTGTTTAGCGGCGAATAGAATTCGCCAGAATATTTAAACCCATGAGTCAAATAGTTTGGATCGCAAGACACGCCAACCGCCTCGACTTCGTAAATCCTGATTGGTTTCTCACTGCTGAACGACGCTACGATCCACCTTTGTCTGATGATGGTACGATCCAAGCCCAGCAGTTAGCAAAGCGTTTAAAAGGAGAAAAGATTGCTCATATTTTTGCTTCACCCTTCTTGCGAACTGTACAAACAGCAAACGCGGTTGCAGAAGTTCTGAATTTGTCTATCAAACTCGAAACAGGTTTGAGTGAATGGCTAAATCCAGCTTGGATGACAGAAGAACCCAAAAGACTCTCAACTCCAGCATTAGCAGAATTATTCCCTAGAATTGACCTTGGCTACACTCCGCGTATCGCCGCTAATTATCCTGAAACTCACGAAAAAGTACGAGAACGTTCTGGACAAACCGCTAGGTGTTTAGCCAGTGAATTCTTCCCAGAAAATATCCTGCTAGTAGCGCATGGTGCATCTGTGTTGGGGGCTGCGATGGGGTTAGTGGGGGAAATTGCCAAAACAGAAGTTAAAGCTTCTTTGTGTTCTTTGGTAAAAGTGGTACGTGACGAACCAGAATGGTTATTAGAACTCAAGGGAGATACTTCCCATTTAACTCACATAGAAGAAGTTATTCGATTTGCTTAAATCCTCGCTCGGTATTTACGATCGCAGCTTTCGCTATGTTGGGTATATGCTCCAAAAAAAAGTATTAATTCGCCAATAAATTCTATGACTTTGCTACTTGCGGGAGATATCGGCGGTACGAAAACTATTCTGCGATTGGCCCAAACATCCGATTCGCAAAGCTTACAGACCATTTATCAGGAAAGTTACCACAGTGCAGATTTTCCGGATTTAGTACCGATAGTGCAGCAGTTTTTGGCTAAAGCTAATACATCCATACCAGAGAAAGCTTGTTTTGCCATCGCCGGCCCCATTGTCAAAAATACAGCCAAGCTGACCAATTTAATCTGGTTCCTGGATACCGAACGTTTACAAAAAGAATTGGGTATCCCGCAAATTTCTTTGATTAACGACTTCGCCGCCGTCGGCTATGGGATTTTCGGTTTACAAGAACAAGACTTGCACACCTTACAGCCTGGGAAACTTCAACCAGAAGCCCCCGTTGCGATTATTGGTGCTGGCACCGGCTTAGGGCAAGGATTTTTAATTAAAACGGGAAATTACTATCAAGTTTTTCCCTCAGAAGGCGGACATGCTGATTTTGCCCCTCGTAACGAGATTGAGTTTCAATTGTTGAAATACATGCTGGGTAAACATGATATCCAGCGTGTTTCTGTAGAACGCGTAGTTTCAGGAATGGGAATTGTCTCAATTTACCAATTTTTGCGCGATCGCAAATTTGCCGCTGAATCACCAGACATCGCCGAAGTCGTCAGAACTTGGGAACAAGAAGCCGGTAAAGAAGAGAAAAGTGTCGATCCTGGTGCTGCCATTGGTACAGCTGCACTACAAAAACGCGATCGCCTTTCAGAACAAACCTTGCAGTTATTCATAGACGCTTACGGCGCAGAAGCCGGGAATCTCGCCCTCAAACTCCTACCTTACGGTGGCTTATACATTGCTGGTGGAATTGCGCCCAAAATCCTGCCTTTAATCCAAAACAGCGATTTCTTATTCAATTTCACCCAAAAAGGTAGAATGCGCTCCCTTCTTGAAGAGATACCCGTGTATATTATTCTCAACTCCCAAGTGGGGCTAATAGGTGCTGCTTTATGTGCTGCTAGGTTATAACAGCTGGCATCATCAGTGAGATTAGCATCTCAAAGGCAAAAAAAATGACAATTAAAAGTCTGTTGCCATTAATAGCCGCTACCCTTGTTTGTGGTGGTTCTGTTTTAGTGGAAGCGCGTCAGCCCAAGTCTCCTGCGCCTGTTGTTAAACCAACTCCCAAACCAACCGTTTCTCAACCTGTACAACCAAAATGGAAATTATTCACTGCTCCAGATGGGCGCTTTAGTATTTTGATGCCAGGAAGCCCGAACAGAGAAACCCAATACCAAAAAACTTACATGGGGGAAATTAACTTAGAAATATTTGTCGCCCAACCACCAAAACAACAAGTAGCATACATAGTTACTTACAATGATTTTCCTTACAGCTATGGAGAAATGTCTGACCCCCAAGCTGTACTCAACAATGCGCGAGATATGGCTCTGAAAACTACCAAAAGTAATTTAATTAGTCAACGAAACATTCGGAGTTCAAATAATCATCCTGGCAAAGAAATTGAGTATATCAATTCTGGAGGAAAAATCACTAAAAGTAGAATGTATGTTGCCGAAGGCAGATTATATCAAGTAATGGCAATAACGACGAAAAAACAGCAAAAGACATTAGCTAAAACTATTACGGGATATTTGAATTCCTTCCAAATAGTTTTGAGAAAGTGAAGTCCAGGGAACTGGGGACTGGGGATTGGTGATTGGATGCCAAATCAAAAAATTCTGGTGATGGCTTTTACACACCACCAGAATTTAAAAAGTTTTTCCTAATATAATATTGAGTGCGATCGCCTCTAGCTGGAAATAGGGACTAGAGACAAGGGTTAACCCTTATATGTACGGAGTGTAGAATTTTCCCGTAATTGATTATGTTAGAAACAGGGACTGGGAAAATATTATGAGCGAATTACAGACGCCATTAGTAACTGACACTTGGATAAAAGCCACTTGGGATGAATATATTGAACTAATAGAAAATCCCGCCTACGAAAAAGCCAAGGGCTACTACTACAATGGACACATGAGGATTGAAATCTACGCAGTCGGAAATGACCACGCCAGCGACCATACAATTATTCTGTTTGCTGTTAACTTATTTGCCACCATCAAAGGCATTGCTCTAAATGGCAAGGATAATTGTACATATCGAAAAACAGGCTTTAATGAAGCTCAACCTGATGTATCTTACTACACTGGTGACAATGCTAATGTTATTCCCTATGGTACTTCTATTATTAATTTAGATATCTATCCACCACCAGATTTAGTAATTGAAGTTGCAAATACATCACTTGCTGACGATCGCGGCGAAAAACGCTTGCTATACGAAGATTTAGCAGTGAAAGAATACTGGATTTTAGATGTCCAAAATGTGCAAATTATGGCTTTTGCTATTGAAAACCAAGGTAGTAGAAGAATTACAGAATCTCAAGTACTGCCAGGATTAGCTATTTCTTTATTAAATGAAGCATTACGGCGAACTCGTCAAATGAATCAAAGTCAAGTTGGTGCTTGGTTATTGGCCCAATTTCAGCAATAATTACTGGAAATTTCGTTCAATTCAAATTGATGAGGATTTATGAATAACATTACTACACAAATCCTTACTGATACCTGGATACCAGCCAGTTCGGATGAATATATTTAACTCATAGAGAATCCTGCCTACCAAAAAGCCAAGGGCCATTACCACAATGAGCAACTTCAATGCAACTCAGGTGCACCAAAGCAGGTACATGAATTTTTCTCGTCAACTTACTGAATATAGCCTTGACATTCTAAATAGCTAATTACTTGGCAAACACATTGCTCAACTGTAAATTTATCGGTAATACAAATCATCTCTGGATTTAAAGGCTCTTCGTAAGGGTCGGATATGCCAGTAAAATGTTTGATTTGTCCTGTTCTGGCTTTGGCGTAAAGTCCCTTAACATCGCGGGATTCACAAACTGCTAATGGTGCTTGAACGTAAACTTCGATAAAATTGGTGGTTGTTCGTCTCAATTCTTCTCGAATTTCCCGATAAGGGCTGATTGCAGCAACCATCGCTACTATCCCATTGCGACTGAGTAAGTTGGCAACAAAACCAATGCGCCGGACATTGATATCTCTGTCTTGTTTACTAAATCCAAGTCCTTGAGATAAATGGGTGCGAACGACATCACCATCAAGTAATTCTACTTGGCAACTTTGCGATCGCAATTCTTGGGCAACAGATGAGGCGATAGTTGTTTTACCCGCGCCACTTAAACCTGTTAGCCAGAGGATTAAACCTTGATGGTTCATAACTCGCTTTTTTTATCTATGGAAGATAGCGATGTCTACGACGGGCTACGCCTACGCACTTTACGTTATTTGTGCGAGCGATCGCACATCTAAAAATGTGTTAATCTTTGCTAGATGATGCGACTAACTTTTTGCGGCTAGGACGCTTGTAGTCTGATTTTTTCTTTAATCCTACCGCTTGGGCTTGATCGCTATCTAATCCATATTGTCCGCGCACAACTTCTTTCATCGCTAACACCGCATTGTGAAATTCCCATTCTGCTAATCGCGCAGCATCAGCAGCCGCACGGTATAAAGTTAGTTTCTCGGTTTCGGCTTGTTGCTGGGCTAACATAGCTTGATAAGCTTGCTGTAAGTTGGTAGCAGAAGCATCAGCACGGTTAGTTTCATAAGTAGTAATAGTTTGCAAACCGTGCCATGAAGTAACATCTTCACTAATTACTTGAGGGCGCAAACGACGTGTTGTATCTTGGATAGTCATATCAGTATATTGTTGTAATCTACATATTTAATGTGCCCATTGCAACCTTTAAACTAACAGTAAGTGAGATTTTTAGATAAAACAAGGTCAAAGAAAGGGTAAGCTCATTTTTGCAGAGCGATGCATTGAAGGTGCAGGGCGATGCATCAAAGGTGCAGGGCAATGCATTAAAGGTGCAGGTCGATGCAACAAAGGTGCAGGGCAATGCATTAAAGGTGCAGGTCGATGCAACAAAGGTGCAAGCCAATGCATCAAAGTTGCAGGTCGATGCATTAAAGGTGCAAGCCAATGCATCAAAGTTGCAGGTCGATGCATCAAAGTTACAAGTCAATGCAACTAAGCAATTTGTAGGGTGAGCAAACATTTGCCCACCCAGTACTCTTAAACAGAGATAAAATTGTTCTGTGTCAGCGTGGTGGTATTAAACCCAGTCAGCACCGCTAGAGTTTGATTGCCTAAACTAATCTGATTGCCAGAGAAAGACAACTGACTATAGCTCAAGCCAGACAAGCCGATAAGATCGCTCTGACCTAAACTAAAGTCAGTAATCGTTTCCCGCCCTGCGGCTTTATCCAACACAAAGATATCGCTACCAGCACCGCCAGTTAAGTTATCATCTCCCTTGCCACCGTTGAGGAAATCGTTACCCGCACCGCTGACAAGTAAATCTTGACCGTTACCTCCGATAAGACTGTCATTACCGTCACCGGCATAAAGTTTGTCATCACCGTTATCACCTTCGAGATAATCGTTACCAGCATCACCATAGAGCGTGTCTTGACCATTACCGCCATATAGTTGATCGTTGCCAGTACCGCTAAAGAGTAAATCGTCACCATTGCTACCAACGAGGCAGTCATTGCCAGCATTGCCGGAAATGGTATCTTGAGCGTTGAGTCCATTAATGATGTCGTTGCCGGATGTACCGTTGAGGTTATCGTTATTATTAGTGCCGTTAAGGTTTACCCCGACTGCCACCGTTACCATCCCCAAGTTAGTGCCACCATTGCCGTCGCTGACGGTATAGTTAAAGCTGCCGTTACCACTGAAACCTGTGGTAGGAGTAAAGACGACATTGCCACTGCCATTTAAGCTGACAGTACCGTTAACACCGTTACTCACGGCAGTGATGCTCAAAGTAGAGCTGTCTACATCGGTATCGTTTGCTAACAGGTCGGCACTCAGCAGAGTCAAAGGTGTATTTTGATTGGCGCTAGCAGAGTCATCACCAGCTACAGGTGCATCGTTGACGGGAGTTACCGTTAGGTTAAAGGTATCGTTAGCACTGGCATTGCTGGTGTCAGTTGCGGTAACTTTGATGCTAATTGTGCCGTTATTCGGGTCATCGGGGGTGCCGCTAAAGGTGCGGGTATTGGCGTTGAAAGTTAACCAAGCTGGTAGGGGATTGCCGTTAGCGAGAGTGGCTGAGTAAGTTAAACTGTCACCCGCATCAACATCAGCAAAGGTATTGGCAGGAACGGTAAAGCTGAAGAAACCATCTTCTAGGGTTGTTTGGTCTGCAATGATATTTGCGACTGTGGGCGCATCGTTAACACCGTTGATGGTAATGGTAACGGTAGCAGTATCAGTTCCGCCGTTGCCATCAGAGATAGTGTAATTGAAGCTATCGCTAGCAGTTGCGCCAACAGCCAAAGATTCAAATTGACCGTTGGGGTTGTAGTCAAAGCTTCCATTAGCATTCTGGGTGAGTAAAGCACCAGAAGTGAGGGCAATCTCAGTGCCAACATTAGCCGTATTACCATTAACTGCACTGACAGTCAGGGTATCTCCCGTATCTGGGTCAGTATCATTGGCTAGGACATTGCCACTGATAGCGGTGTCTTCATTAGTGGTAGCATTGTCGTCTACAGCAGTTGGGGGACTGTTTTGCACTTCATCGTTAGCAGCAATGGTAACAGTAGCTGTATTATTTGCGCTGTTGATGGTGTAACCAGTACCAGTAGCCAGGTTAAGTTTCAAGGTTTCATCTGCTTCGGTGGCAATATCATCAATGGCAGCCAGGTCAATATCAACAAAACTTTGTCCAGCAGTAAATGTCACCGTCAAATTGCTGCCAGAAACCGTAACGTTGCCACCACTGAGGGAATAGTCGGCAGTAGAAGCCGTGCTGCTGCCATCGATGGTGAGGTTGACAATTAAATTACCATTGGTGTTAACGCGAGTCAAGCGGAAGACACCATTGCTGCCGCCTTCATTGGCGATCGCTGTTAGTGCTGTGATGCTAAGGCTATTAATGATGCCGTAAACATCATCATTATTGGTAGGAGTTCCCGCATCGTTAGCCGCACTATTGCCACTAAAGGTAGGCAGCAATGGCTCAGAATTGAGGTTAGAGATGGTATTGGTAACGGACTGCATGATGAAGATTGCCCCACCCAAGCCTTGACCTGAGTTAGCCGACGGGCCACCTGTGCCGCCTGTAGCAGTATTGTTGGTAAAGCTAGTGTTGTTAAGGGTTAAAGAGCCACTACGGACAAAAATACCACCGCCCATGCCAGCACCGCCGCCGCCGCCATATTCGCCACCGCGACCGCCGCCGAAGCCGCCGTCACCGCTGCCACCACCGCCACCGCCACCGCCATAGCCGCCTAAACCGCCCCCGAAGCTGCCAGCACCGCCGCCACCGCCGAAGCCGCCATTACCGCCTCTTATGTCAGCGAAGCCGCCGCCACCCCCAAAGCCGCCGAAGCCACCAACGCCAGGGCCGCCACGGCCGCCATCACCGCGACCGCCGCCGCCACCGAAGCCGCCGAAGCCGCCAATCCCATTGCCGTTACTGACACCAACACCGCCGAAGCCGCCGTAATTGCCGTTGCCACCGTAGCCACCGTTGTCGCCGTTGTTAGAGGCAAATAGTCCGCCACCGCCGAAGCCACTACTATTGCCAAACATACCGCCACCGCCACTATTTCTGCCTATAGAGCCATTACCGCCTTGGGCCGCATTATTACTAAAGACGACATCAGTTAGGGAAACGCTGCCATCATAGATGAACAAACCGCCGCCCATGCCAGCACCGCCGCCGCCGCCAACGGTAGTATCTCCACCTTTAGCCCGTCCGTTGGTGATGGTTAAACCGGAAATACTGACGATTCCTGATTTGATAAACAACGGGCGCACATCGCCATTGTCGTTGATGCCGTTGTTATTGGCATCGCCGCTGATGGTGTGGTTGTTGCCCACAATCGTAATGTTGCTGTTCACCAGCGTCTTTACTACCCCAGTGAAGCGGACATCGCTATCAATGGTAATGGTGTCATCCCCTGCCAGTTGGTTAGCCGAGAGAATTGCATAACTTAGGGTGCCTTCAGTTAAGCCAGTGCCGTCATCAGTGGTTTGGTTGACGATGAAATTTGCCATTTGATTTTTTTCCTTTGTTGAGTTGAGTTATTTGTAAGGTGGGCAAACAGCAGACGACTAAGGTTTCAGCACGTTATCAGGAAACTGCCCTTTCACATTACCTGCGGGAGCATACTGACAAACCACATAGAATGCGTTATATTTAGTACCTTCAATCGTTGCAGTACCCTGTGCTGCACCACAGCCTAATTGCGTACTGCCCTTCCACACCACCTGAGTAAAATGCCCGGTTTCGCTAGAAAAGCCTGGATTGGCGTAGTTATAATCTTTAATTTCGTCGTACCACTCCTTAACAGCTGTATTGCCAAGGGTGGTTGGGTCTACTGAGCTTTCCGAACTGTAAGAAGCGTATATGTTCTCTCCCACATTGTTGCGATTGGTACTGTGTTCAAAGTTTCCACTACTGGCAATCTTCTCAGCCCAAGCTTGAGCGCTGGTGTTCAGGGAATCACTGATGGTGATGTTAGGGCTTTTATGTGTGGCTCGATAAGTGTTGTGTTTAGACACAGCAGCGCTACGCAGAGCGGCTAAGTCAATAGATGTCTGTCCTAGAACGGAGTCACTGCTCATTGCTCCTCCGGTGATTGCAATGGTTAAAGCTGTAGCTGTTGTTAGGGTTAGAGTTGAAAAGAATTTCTTCATGGTTTTGTATCTCTTGGGTTAAGTTTTGTAGGTCGATGCATCTAAGGGACTGACAAATAAAAAATACTCAACTATTTCTTGTGGGGTGGGCGTCTCGCCCGCCTTTGGTTACAGGCGGGCAAGATGCCCACCCCACAAGATTGGATAATTTATTTGTTGGAAATCCCTAAGTTGCAAGCCGATGCAACTAAGGTGCAGGTCGATGCAACAAAGGTGCAAGCCGATGCAACAAAGGTGCAAGCCGATGCAACAAAGGTGCAGGTCGATGCATCAAAGGTGCAGGTCGATGCAACAAAGGTGCAGGTCGATGCAACAAAGGTGCAGGTTGATGCAACAACATTGGAGCCTGGTAGGGAAGGCGAAAAATTCAAAGCTTCATTAGCTCACTGCTTCTACCGGCTGGGCAACAATCACATTTGCCAGACTATTGCTAGGGTTCTTCCAAAAAGACAACCCATCATACTGAGTAAATAAATCTGGTGGTAAAATTGTCAGTCGCGGCTGAAACTCGACTTTGCGACGCACCTGATGTAATCCTTTGGTATTGAGGCGATTATCAAATTCCTCAGCTTCATATTCCACATTGGCAAAATCATGCTCAAAGGGTTCCTCTTGTAAAAATTGATAAATCAGCGATAGGGTTTTATCAGGTGCTTGGGTCAATAAGTCATAGTCCACCAAAAGTAAAGAGGCACTGTGTTCGCTATAAAATGCTTCTTTGAGAGCGTTATAAGCAAACCCCACTAACCGTCCCCCTTGACTCAAGGCTTCGGTGCGGGTGTAAACTGTGGAGCGTTCGCCAGGATTATTAAACATCCGCGACACATCAAAAGCGTTTTTTCTAATCAGCCGTTCGATGCTATCCATAATCCAAGCGACATTCCGCACGCAGCAAATCACTTTTGAGCCAGGAAATAGCTCTTGAATTAAGGACAATTTGCTACACCACAGGCGGTTAGTATCGAAGATGACTTCTTTTTCGGCTTCGGGTTGGTAGAATGTGGAAAAAATAGTTAAGGTTAATGCCCGTTTTTGCTCAGGGGTGATAAAGACTGAATATTCATTCTCTTCACTCATCGCTTCTAGCATTCGGTTCACCAAACTACCAACGGGGCTAGTCATGCTGGCATGAAACCGGGAGTTTTGCCGAAGTAACGCTCCGAGTAAGGTAGAACCAGAACGAGGTAAACCGGAGATAAAGTGGATTTTGGCAGTCATTATGGTTAATTGGCGGCTTTGATTTGTTGCCTTGATATAAAAGCTTTTGCACCTGTGTGTTTTGCCTGCACAGGCTAGACAGTTGTTAAAATTTTGCTGTAGCGAAATGGATTATATAGCGATCGCCTTTGTGAGCGCATCGGACAAAGATCCAAGTTTTGACTAGGATCTTTGTCCTATATAATTAATACTTATGCTGCTTTCGGTAAGTAATGATTAGCACTAGTATTTAAAGATTGAGCTAAGTTAATTTGTGCAATTTCAATGCCACAAAGGTGCAAGCCGATGCAATCAAATTGCTTTTGAAGACAACAAAGATGCAAGGCAATGCACCTAATCAATTTGTCGAGTGGGCAAATGTTTGCCCACCCAATACACTTAAACAGAGATAAAATTGCTTTGGGTCAGCGTTGTAGTATCAAAGCCAGTGAGTATTGCTAAAGTTTGATTGCCTAACCGAATCTGATTACCAGAGAAAGACAACTGACTAAAACTCAAACCAGACAAACCGATTTTGTCGCCCTCACCTAAACTCAAGTCAGTAATCGTTTCCCGACCTGCGGCTTTCTCCAGGACAAAAGTATCGCTACCAGTACCGCCAGTTAAGTTATCATCTCCCTTGTCACCATCGAGGAAATCGTTACCCGCACCACCAACAAGTAAATCTTGGCCGTTACCACCAATTAGATTATCGTTATTGTCACCGCCATAGAGTTTGTCATCACCGTTATCACCTTCAAGACGGTCATTACCAGCATCACCAGAGAGTGTGTCTTGACCGTTACCACCATAGAGTTTATCGTTGCCCGTACCGCCATAAAGTTTGTCGTCACCATTGTCACCAACAAGGCAGTCGTTACCAGCATTGCCAGAAATGGTATCTTGAGCGTTAAGTCCATTAATGATGTCATTACCGGATGTGCCATTGAGGTTATCGTTATTATTAGTGCCGTTGAGGTTGACCCCAACTGCTACTGTTACTGTTGCCACATCTGTGCCACCATTGCCATCGCTGAGGGTATAGTTAAAGCTGCCATTGCCTGTGAAACCTGCGGTGGGAGTAAAGACGACATTGCCACTATTGTTGAGACTCACACTACCGTTAACAGCGTTACTCACAGCAGTGATGCTTAAAGTAGAACTGTCTACATCTGTATCGTTAGCTAACAAGTCAGCAGCTAGCAGGGTTAATGCGGTATTTTGATTGGCGCTGGCAGAGTCATCACCGGCTACAGGTGCATCGTTGACGGGTGTTACTGTCAGGTTAAAGGTATCGTCAACACTGGCATTGCTGGTATCTGTCGCAGTCACTTTGATGCTAATTGTGCCGTTATCTGGGTCATCAGGAGTGCCGCTAAAGGTGCGGGTATTAGCATCGAAGCTTAACCATGAAGGTAGGGGGTTGCCATTAGCGAGGGTGGCTGAGTAAGTTAAAGTATCACCCGCATCGGCATCGGCAAAGGTGTTGGCTGGAATGGTAAAGCTGAAGAAGCCATCTTCTAAAGTTGTTTGGTCTGCAATGGCATTTGCTAGTATGGGTGCATCGTTAACGCCGTTGATAGTGAAGTTTACAGTAGCTGTGCTGGTGAGGCTACCATCGCTAATAGTATAAGTAAAACTGTCGCTCTCCGTAGCTCCCGCAGCTAAAGATTCAAATTGACCGTTAGGATTGTAGTTATAACTGCCGTCACTATTGAGAGTTAATAATGCACCAGAAGCTAAGGTGATTTGATTACCCACATTAGCAGCATTACCGTTGACGGCACTGACGGTGAGGGTATCACCTGTATCGGGGTCAGTATCGTTGGTAAGGACATTACCGTTAACAGCATTATCTTCATTGGCGGTTACGATGTCGTCTGTGGCGTTTGGTGCTTGGTTTTGAACAGCAGATGTGAAGCTGAGGAAAGAGATGCCAAATGAATCACTATCCTTACCAGACACTTGGAATTTAGAGATAGGCACTCCACCAAATAATTGAGACACATTTTTATCAAGTATGAAGTCAACTAACCTTGTGCCCAGGCTGTTACCATCTACACCAAAAGCTTCAATGGTAGCTTCACCCAAAAGATTATCATCATCGTTATTGAAAGCAATATTCAAAAAATAGGATACATCAGTCGCCGCACCGCTATCAAACGAGAAGGTAATCGTTTCTCCAGTATTAACCAGAGAATCATTTATTCCTAATGAAAAACCATTACTAACTAAATTTCCGCCTGAGCTTGTAATGGTAACACCATTCGCTTGATAAACCGGGACGGAAAAACTGCCATTATCGAAATTGATTGTCGTCATAGTTATAGAACCCCCTATTGTAGGTATTTTTTTTCGTGGGAAAAAATTGTACAGCGATCGCCCCAATCACCGCACCGTAAAAAGATCCAAGTTTTGACTAGGATCTTTGTCCTATATAATTGATACTTATGTGAATCGTGAGAGTGGCGTAGGCGTAAGCCTTGTCGTAGACATCGCTTCAGTGTTTTTCAAGCGACTTCCAAGCAAAAAATATTCGTTTGTAAGGACGCACAGCTGTGCGCCACTACAGCGTATTGCATCCAAACGAGAATGCTATATCTAAGTGGCTCAATACTGTTTTGGCAAAGGAAATAATTTATCCTTAAACCTTCTACTCTCTGTGCGTTTCTTCGTTCAACAATTAATTAGGTTTGATTTTTTGCCCAGAGAAGTTGAATGTTCCCACAGGTGGGACATTATTTAACAACGGATTAGCATTGAGGTTGAAAAGGCGCA
Source organism: Nostoc sp. DedQUE12a (assembly GCA_034530795.1). Classification (GTDB taxonomy): domain Bacteria; phylum Cyanobacteriota; class Cyanobacteriia; order Cyanobacteriales; family Nostocaceae; genus Nostoc. Next base: position 84,927 of record JAVRCH010000010.1, on the reverse strand, counting down.
GCGTGATAGTCCCTTGTACTGTCTGCGTTTGGGGATTAAAGGTGGCTTGGTAGTCGGCGCGGCCAATGCTACCTGCTCCTGCACTTCCAGGAAAAGCAAAGGTGATAGACCTAGCACTCACCTTAGTTTTGCTATTACACTTCCAAGCGCCTTGCCCACTAGTAAAGGGATTGAAAACGTTAGTAACGCCACCTTGATTGGAGTCAGTAACAAAAAAGTTACCATCTGCGGTCAGTGTAATAACTCCACGAGAGGAGACGCTGTTATTTGGGTTGAAGATTGTTGTTAGATAAGCACCAGTGACGTTAAGGCGACAAGGTGCTGTATTTGCTAGAGATTCGGGTACGGTGAAGTCGTTACTCCTAGCAACATTAGGACTAGCAAGTAAGGTACTTGCCAAAACTGAACTAAACAATAAAGTATTGCCAAACCAGATTTTATTCATTGTCGGGTGAGGTAATTACCTAAATTTTGCTGTAGCGAGATGGATTATATAGCGATCGCCTCAACCACCGCATCGGACAAAGATCCAAGTTTTGACTAGGATCTTTGTCCTATATAACTGTTACTTATACTTATTAGCAGTGTTAAAATTTTGCTGACGATGACAAGTGATAGAGAGTTTTGCAGGGTTGTTATCTATGCAAGAAAGCGATCGCACAAGTAATATCAAGTGCGATCGCTCTGTTAAAATGTGTTGATTATACTTAGCCCATCATGTAACTGACTTTTTGCGGCTAGGACGGTTGTAGTCCGATTTTTTCGTGAAGTTTTCAGAAAAGGATAAGCTAATACCAATAGGATTTACGTGCAACGAAGGTGCAAGTCAAGGCAACAAAGGTGCAAGCCGATGCAACGAAGGTGCAAGCCAAGGCAACAAAGATGCAAGCCAAGGCAACAAAGATGCAAGTCCATACAACTTTGTTGCAAGTTAATACATCAAAGTTGCAAGCCAATGCAAAAAAGATTGCTTAAATCATTGACGTAATGGATTGTACAGCGATCGCCTTGATCAGTGCATCGGATGGTTGTCCTATTTTTGACTAGGATCAATGACCTATAATACACTAGGTCATTGATCCTATATATTTATAATTTTATATTTATAATTTTGTTCTGTTTTCTGATTTGCAGAATCAACATTCATCTGCGTGAGTAGCAGTAAAGTACGGTGAAATTACTGCGTTATCTATAAAACAAGTTTTTTATGAAATCAGGTAATGACTATTATTTCAAGCCTTTTGGGTATATTTGCTGGCATTTGCCTGTATGTTGGTCTATTACACCTGCTAATTGCTTCTGCGCGATTAAAATCTGCGCTGCATTTCTGGTTTGGGTTAACCTGCTTACTGTGTGCTAGCTATATCTTGGCTCTTATAGCAAAATATAAAGTTACTGATGTTGAAGATTATATAAATGCCAGAAAATTGGCATCTTCCTTAGGGTTTCTTTTCACAATTGCTTGTGTCTGGTTTGTGGCTTTATATACTAAATTTAAGCCAGTACGCCTACTGTTGACACTGAATAGCCTCTACATCATCTGCATCTTAATTAACCAAGTTTCACCAACTGGGATTCTCTACTCCCATATCAGCAGACTATCAAGTATTTCTTTGCCTTGGGGCGAACCGATTACCCACCCAGAAGGTACACTCAATCCTCTATTCGGGTTCCAATTCTTAGGTATAATCAGCAATGTAGTTTTCGCTTTTTACGCCTGTTACCGTCAATATCAACGTGGCGAAAAGCAAGCTGCACTGATTTTGGGTTTGAGTCTGGCGATTTTTGTAGGAACTGTTCAATACGATCGCCTAATGGATTTGGGAGTGTTCAGATCTCTATACCTTAGCGAATATGGATTTTTGTCCTTCGTGGTAATTATGAGCCTACACCTGGTCAAAGACTTGATGCAAGCTGTGAAGCTACGCGAACAATTGATGGAAAGCGAACGGCTACGGAAGATGGCTGTGGAACTGGAGCGAAATCGCCTCGCCCGTGACTTACACGATTCGGTATCGCAGACATTGTTTACTGTGGCGACAATTGCGGAAGCTTTGCCTAGAGTCTGGAAACGCAACCCACAGACAGCCCAACAGGGATTAGAAGAACTCGCCCAATTGACACAAGGGGCGTTAGCAGAAATGCGGAATTTACTAGTCGAGTTGCGTCCTAATGGTTTGTTAGAGAAACCTTTAGGTGAATTGCTATACCAGTTAACCAAGGGAATTCAAGGACAGGCAAATTTACAGGTAATAACAACGGTAGAAGGCGATCATCCCTCTGTGTCTAATGAAGTGAAGCTTGTTTTCTACCGGATTACTCAAGAGGCACTGAATAATATTATTAAATATGCCCAAGCAACGCAAGTATCAGTCAGCCTCCACGGCGATTCACAGGAAATGGTTTTGCGTATCAGTGATAATGGCTGTGGTTTTGACTCCAACAAGATACCATCTGGTCATCTGGGAATAGCAATTATGAAAGAACGGGCTGAGTCCATTGATGCTACTTTCCATTTGTCAAGCTATCTAGGAGAGGGGACTGAGATTGTCCTGAGTTGGTCAACCACTGTAAAGAAAATAGGGAGTGAGGAGTAGAGAATTGGGCACTTGTACTGAGCGTATCGCTAAAGCGAAAGCTCCGCTAAGGCGTAGCGTCTCGTAGAGAAGTATCGAGCATTGGGCATAAATAAAGTTAACTACTAAAGGCATAATTTGTTCTATTTGATTGTTCATTAGTAAGAGTTTTAGACGTATTTGCTTTTTGTAATATAGTTATGTTTATTGCCATAAAGTTATTTAGAAAAGACAAGTTTACATATTACATTGTGTGATTTTTGCGTGATTGACTGACAATCAATAAAAAATTAAAGATTAAGAATATCACGTATAAATACGTAAAATAAAATAATTAATGTAATGTAAATGTATTAAAAATAGTTTTAATACAGCGGATTTATTTATGGAAAAAGATAAATCAGTGAAGGCGATTCGGGTCATTACTGTTGACGATCATGAAATCCTGCGGGGAGGTATTAAATTTCTCTTGCTGGCATTTGATGACATAGAATTAGTGGGTGAAGCGCGTAATGGAGATGAGGCGCTACATTTGTGCGAACAGTTGCAGCCAGATGTGGTGCTGATGGATTTGATGATGGTGGGGATGAATGGGGCACAAGCAACAAGAGCTATCCGCAAAAAATACCCAGAAATTCAAGTTTTAATTTTGACGAGTTTTCTAGAGAATGACTTGGTACAGGAAGCAATGCAAGCCGGAGCTATTGGCTACCTGCTCAAGGGCATCTCGATTGATGACTTGGCGGATGCCATACGATCTGCTGCGATCGGTCGGTCTATGTTGGCAGCAGAGGTGATTCAGGCTTTGCTGCAACCGAGCAAACCATCATCCAAACCTATCTACGAACTGAGCAAGCGACAAGAAGAGGTGTTAGCACTGCTGGCTTTAGGATTGAGTAATGAAGCGATCGCTCAACAAATGAAATTGAGTTCTTCTACCATTAGACATCATGTCAGTCAAGTACTAAATAAGTTAGGAGCAACCAACCGCACGGAGGCTGCCACTAGGGCGGTGCGAGTTGGATGTGTTTAACCGTGTTTTGTGGCTTTAGATAAAGAAAAAGTGAAAATTAATTGTAGAGACGTAGCAGTGCTACGTCTCCATTGAACAAGACAATAAAAGAAAGTATTAAATAGACCTCTTGCAAAAGTGCTTTTTGCGCTCTTGTGGGAAAAGGTTAAGTAGAACAATGTCGAAAAACCAAACTATGTTAAGAACAATTAAATAGACTCAAACCCTCTTCCCTCCTGCCTTCTGCCTCCTGCCTCCTGCCTCATCGCAACGATAAATATTCACACCGACCTACTTAAAGGGGAAAGGGAAAAGGGAAAATACCAAACCTTTCCCCTTTTCCCCTTCCCCTTTTCCCCAAACCTACTTTGTACATCAAGCAAATGAGAAATGCCGTAGCATTTTTGATGCTACCCAGTAATATCAGTGGCAAAAGTCATCCATTCAGGTGAAGGCATACACACATACCAATGCCTAATATGAAGTAACATTAAGCAACTATGAAGCTTATTATGCGTCTGGTTGTTGATAAATAGATCAAGATTTCATAGCGAACCTTTAACAACTCCTGATTCTGCACTTGTCCTCTAACTAAAGGCTACTCCCACACAGCAATCATCACAGGCTTGTATTGTATGGCTACGAACATAGAAATTCCAGTTATTGGCAAAGTTAAGTATCCATTACGTTGGCTAATTGGGCTGATGGCGGGGGGCGCTTTGGTTGTGGGTACAGTTGCAAACTTTACTCTGATAAATCAAGGCACAAACCAAGAAGACATCGATCGCCTAACTGTTCCAGTATCAGCACAAAACGTCACATTGCGGATAACAGCTAGTGGTAAAGTCGTACCAGTTCAAAGTGTAAATATTAGTCCCAAGAATCCTGGTGTGCTGTCGCAATTGTACGTGGAACAAGGCGATCGCGTTCAAAAAGGGCAAATTCTCGCCCGTATGGATAGCGCCAGCATTGAGGCACAAAAAAGCCAGTATCTTGCTAACTTAGCCCAAAGTCAGGCACAGTTAGCCGAAGGCCTAGCTGGTAGTCGTCCTCAAGAAATTGCCCAAGCTAGGGCACGATTAGCCCAAGCCCAAGCACAGCTAACCCAAGCTCGTGCAGGTAATCGTCCCCAAGAAATTGCCCAAGCGCAAGCCCAAGTAGATGCAGCTCAAGCAAGAGTGAATTACACTGCCGAACAAGTAAAGCGTTATCAATATCTATATAAAGAAGGCGCAGAGAAAAAACAATTACTCGATCAAGCCATCAGTGAAGACAAAAGCGCCAGAGCCAATTTAGAAGAGGCGAAAAAACGATTGTCGTTAGTGCAAAGTGGTTCTCGCAGTGAAGAAATCGCCCAACGTCAAGCAGCCGTGAATGAAGCACGCGCAGCATTAGTACTGTTGGAAGATGGCACCCGTTCTGAGGAAATTGCTGGACGCCAAGCAGCCGTCGCATCCGCTGAGGCTCAGTTGAAGGGTGTGCAAGTGCAGTTAGAAGATACAATTATTCGCGCTCCCTTTTCGGGAATTGTCACCCAAAAGTATGCGAATGTTGGTGCTTTTGTCACCCCCACAACTTCTGCTTCTACCAGTGCTTCAGCAACTTCCAGTTCAATTGTCGCCGTAGCACGGGGTTTAGAAATATTAGCTCAAGTTCCCGAAGCCGATATTGGGAGAATTAAACCGGGACAACAGGTGGAAATCGTCGCGGATGCTTATCCAGACCAAGTTTTTAAAGGACGCGTGCGCTTGATTGCTCCCGAAGCCGTGGTAGAACAAGGTGTAACTTCCTTCCAAGTGCGGGTTGCTTTGGATACTGGCATAGATAAACTGCGTTCTGGCTTAAATGTGGATCTAACTTTTTTAGGCGATCGCGTGAATAATGCCTTAGTATTACCAACAGTTTCCATCGTCACCGAAAAAGGTAGAACTGGCGTACTTGTACCAGATGCAGACAATCAACCCCAATTCCGGGAAGTTACAGTTGGCGCACAAATCAAAGACCAAACGCAGATTTTAGGAGGAGTTCAAGAAGGCGATCGTATTTTTGTCAACCCACCCAAGGATTACAAAATCGAAAAGGCGAAAGAACAGGAGAATCAATAATCTCAAATACTGACTAGGGATTGGGGACTGGGGACTGGGGACTAGGAGACAAACTCCTCAGTTAACAGTCAACAGTCAACAGTTAACAGTCAACTTTATAATCCAAAATTGGTATGAATTTTTTAGAAAGTGTGCAAATGGCGGGGAAAACCCTGTTATCAAATAAACTGCGTAGCGCCCTGACGATGCTGGGTATAGTTATTGGCAACGCTTCAGTGATTGCCATGATTGGTATTGGCGAAGGTGGGCAAAAATTCGTTAAAAAACAACTCGAATCACTAGGGCCAAATGTGTTGTTTGTATTGCCAGGAAATCAAGAAACTCAACGGATTTCCTTTGAAGTGCCAAAAAATTTAGTGTTGCAAGATGCTAACGCGATCGCCTCTCAGGTGCCATCAGTCATAGGAGTTGCACCAGAGTTAAATAGAAGACAAGTAATTACTTATCGGAATAGAAATACTGACGTTAATATTATTGGCACAACTCCCAGCTTTTTATCGGTGCGAGATTTTGAAACTGATAAAGGCAGGTTTTTCAGCGAAGTAGATATTAAGCGAAGTAATCAAGTTGTTGTATTAGGTGCAGACTTAGCAGAAAAACTATTTGGTAATAGTAATCCCACTGGTCAACAATTGCGAATTGGCAATACCAGTTTTCAAGTAATTGGCACATTAGTAGCCAAAGGTTCCAGCGTGGGAGCAGATTATGATGAAGCTGCTTTAATACCGATTACCACCTCTGCAAACCGCCTTGTGGGAAAGAATTCTCCCTATGGTATCGCTTTAGATTACGTCGTCGCGGCGGCTCGTGATGGTGATAGTGTCGATGCAGCAGAGTTTCAAATTACGAATTTGCTGCGTCTGCGACACAAAATTAATGGTGAAGATGACTTTACAATTCGCACCCAAAAAGATGCTTTGCAAACTGTTGGTCAAATTACAAGTGCATTGACAATTATGTTAGCAGCGATCGCAGCCATATCTTTATTTGTTGGCGGCATCGGTATCATGAATATTATGCTGGTTTCCGTCACCGAACGCACCCAAGAAATTGGATTGAGAAAAGCGATCGGAGCAACAGAGCAAGATATTTTGCTACAGTTCATCATTGAAGCAGTAATAGTTTCCGCAGCTGGCGGTTTAATTGGGACTGCCGTTGGTGTCAGTGGTATTCTGTTAGTGTCAGCTTTAACACCATTGGATGCTGGGATTTCTACGGTGGCGATCGCCACCGCTGTGGGTGTTTCTGGCGGTATTGGTTTATTCTTTGGGGTCGTTCCCGCACGTCGCGCCGCTAAACTCGACCCCATCGTTGCATTAAGAAGCGCTTAGAAGTAGTAGCGTGGCAAGCCTTAAATTGTGCATTAGAAAACTCTTGTAAAATGGGCGTCTCGCCCGTCCAGTGCGGGCAAGATGCCCACACTACAAGAAAACTTATTGCAACATTTTAGCCTTGCCACGCCAGTAGGGTGCGTTAGGCTGAAGCCATAACGCACCGCCACACACTGAAAGTCGGTTTTTTTCATAACCTTGACGCAGGTGCTTAGTGTATCTTACACAAGAGGCGATCGCCAGAGGCTTTAGCTATTAAATACTAGGCAAATCACTTTCAGGCAAGATGTTATCTATAATTCAATACGGTTCACTTAAGGGCAAAACTCTTGTTTTACGAACCGCAGAGGCGCAGAGAACACAGAGAGAAGAAAGAGTAGAAATGCTTAACTGAACTGTATTGATCTATAATTGCGATCGCACTAGCCATCCCAAAAGTTTTCGGTATACTGACTGTAAAAGTTGGCGATTTCTCCAAATAAAAACTTTCAAGAAATCGCCCGATCGCTGAGGGGAATGATTGATGCAAACTCCAGTAGATTTTGCCGACATTATAGCGGAAACTCCAACGCTTTTAACCGTGACTGCCGAATACCAAGCCATTCAGACGCAGTTTAACCAGGCTCAAACCTCTGAGCAACGAAAAGCTGTTTTTCAGCAGTGGGATGCTTTGCGACGCAGACTTAGTACGTGGAGAGAACTTACGCAACTGCACTTTCACCAAGACACGCAAAACCCAGAGTACAAAGCTGCCTTGGACTATTGCAGCGAACTTTTGCCTTCTTTGACTGCCTTTGAAGTAGACCTAAAACGGCAACTGATCCACAGCCCCAATCGCGCTGAGCTAGAACAAAGTTTGGGAAGGCAAGCTTTTTTGTTGTGGGAAGCAGACATCACGGTTTTTGAAAGAGCAATCGCAGCAGATTTAGTCGAAGAATCTAAACTCACCAATGAATACACCGAACTGATCGCCTCAGCAAAGCTAGCCTTCCAGGGTGAGCAGGTGAATTTATCGGGTTTGCAACCCTATCTGCAAAGTAAAAATCGAGATATTCGCCACCAGGCAGAACAGTGTCGCTGGCAGTTTTTTGAGCAGAATCAAGACCGCTTCGATCGACTGTTTGATCAGTTGGTGAAACTGCGCGATCGCATGGCAAAAAAATTGGGTTCGGAAAACTACATTGCGCTAGGATATCGCCGAATGCGACGGGTGGATTACGATCGAACCGATGTCGAACGCTATCGAGATCAAGTCGTTCAGGAGGTCGTGCCCTTAGCGATTGAGCTAATTCAGCAACAGGCGAAACGGCTCAACATAGACACTGTGTATTTCTGGGATGAGTCCGTCTTTGATCTTCAAGGAAGTCCAGCTCCAATTGGCGATCATGACTGGATGCTGGAACGGGCGCAAGAAATGTTTGATGCCATGAATCCATCGTTGGGTAACTTTTTCGGCATGATGGTTGAGCGGCATTTACTGGATTTAGAAAATCGTCCTAGAAAGGCAGGAGGCGGATTCTGTACAAGCTTCGCAACCTATGACGTTCCCTACGTGTTTGCAAATTTCAATGGTACAAAAAACGACGTGCAAGTGTTTGTTCACGAGATTGGTCACGCCTTCCAAATGTGGCAAAGTCGCCATTTGCCAGTTTTTGATTACCTGTGGCCCACCCAAGAATCGTGTGAAATTCACTCTATGAGCCTAGAGTTTCTCACCGGCCCGCAGATGGAAAAGTTTTTCGGCGATCGAGCCGATCGATTTCGCTCTCAGCATCTAGCCGGGACGATCCTGTTTCTGCCTTATGGCGTGGCAGTCGATCATTTTCAGCATTTGGTCTATGCGAACCCAGAAGCAACCCCACAAGAACGACATCAAATGTGGCAACAGATGGAAGCTCGTTATCTGCCTTGGCGTCAATATGGAGATTTGAACTACCTCAACAAAGGCGGACTCTGGCAAGACAAACAGCACATCTATTGTTCACCGTTCTACTACATTGATTACACCTTGGCGGGGTGTTGTGCATTGCAGTTTTGGGCCAAAGCCCAAGAAGATTATTCGCAAGCGTTGGCGGAGTACATTGCCTTATGCGAACGCGGGGGTTCTGCGTCCTTTCGAGAATTAGTGCGATCGGCAAATCTCCTAACTCCGTTTGAACCTGGGGCACTTACTCAAGTTGTTGAAAAAGTGCGTCAGACTTTAAAGGCTGGGTGATTGAAAAATCTCTGAATAAACATGAGTATAGGGATGTAAGAAAATATCAGTTTTTTAGAAAACTCCAGCCAGAAAAATAGTTTTTTCTTTCAACAACAAATCAACGCCGATTTAGGATATTTTCGTCACGGTTTGGAGTTAATAAGTAAAGCAATAGACTCAATTCGTGGCATAGTAGAAATAGAACAAACAGAACGCGATCGCTCCCTAGAACACACAATCCAAATATTAGGCATCGGCTTTGGCGGCAAGGCAATTATCTCCGGCGTCATCGTCCAACACATCGACAACATCAACCAACCCTTAGCCACAATCTCTCCTGACAACCCACCCCATCCCTTTTACGCATCTTTATTCTTGAGTGTTTTAGCCACATTATTTTTTATTGGCATAGGTTGGCTGATAACTAAGCGCCAGTATTATCCTAGAGATAAGAAGTAAATAGAAAAATCATAGAACGGAAACCTTGTAGAGACGCGATTCATCGCGTCTTTATCTAGCCAAAGACGTGATAAATCGCGTCTACAGTTAATAAATAAAATCCTTATGGCAAAGACTATCTCAATTACCGATTCTCTAGTTCCAAATCCTGTACCGAAACCAACAATCATTCGTTTAGAAAATATATATAAAGTCTATGGCAGTGGTGAAACCGAAGTCAAAGCACTCAACGATGTGAATTTGATTATCCACGAAGGCGAATATTGTTCAATTATGGGGCCTTCTGGTTCGGGTAAATCCACAGCCATGAATATTATCGGCTGCCTAGACCGACCCACAGGCGGACATTACTACTTAGATAATATTGATGTGGCGCAAATGGACGATAAATCATTGGCACATATCCGTAACAAAAAGCTGGGGTTTGTGTTCCAACAATTCCATTTATTACCTCAGCTCACAGCATTGGAAAATGTGATGCTGCCAATGGTGTATGCTAATGTAAATCCCAAAGAAAGAAGCGATCGCGCCATCGAAGCACTGACACGAGTTGGTTTAGCAAATCGCCTCAACAACAAACCAACTCAACTATCAGGGGGACAACAACAAAGAGTAGCGATCGCCCGCGCCATTGTCAACCGTCCCGTAGTACTCCTAGCCGATGAACCCACAGGCGCACTTGATTCGCGCACAACCCAAGAAGTTTTACACATCTTTGGCGAACTCAATGCTAGCGGAATCACCGTTGTTATGGTCACCCACGAACCAGAAGTAGCGCGTCAAACCCAGCGCATAGTTTGGTTCCGTGATGGTCAGGTGGTACATTCTAACCTGACTCCATCTGACTTAACTCAGCTTGCAATGTCTTGATGAAGGTGTGATTGTTGACTGGGAAAGAAATATTTTTCTGGACTATTTGTGCGATTTATCACATCAGCATCTTACTTAAAAATGCAGAGTCCAGAGATGAGGAGTAGAGGAAAAAATTCCTCACTCTTGTAGAGACGCGATTAATCGCGTCTCTCAACAGTCAACAGTTATCAAATTACCTTACAAACTCGGCGTTTTACCAGTTTGTGCTTGTGTCTCAATTGGTTTAACATCGGTGTAGCCCATTTCACCAGCTATTGTCCGGAACACCGAAATTTGCTCGTCAAAATCTAGTCCTTCAATTTGGGAAAGCAAATCATTAATCGCCTGACTTGGCTGATAGGTATCTGGCAAATCAACAACTTTATCCCCCATAGCTACTGCCCAAGCATACCAAACTAACAACTGATTGTTTTCTTTAATCGCCCCATAAGCACGGGAATATTCTGTATCTTTGCGGTTAACGATATCCCGCATAATTTCCAATTGCTCGTCATCTGATAAATCAAAATACTTTCCTAGCAGTAGTGGTGCTAATTCTGGATCGGTAGCAGCGGGAGCAGCTGGAGTAACGGAATCACCCATTTTTTTATAAACTAAATAGAACCAAGCTAATTTTGCATCGGTATCTAAGGCGTTAAAGGCATCTACCACTTTTTGACTTTCATCGCTTCGAGCTTGAGAAATATTTTTATCGTAACTTGTAGTCATAACTTTTCTCCAAAAGAATTTAATTAACAGGCCAAACTAAGAGTTACCAGAGTTTGAGAATCAGATTCTACTATCAAGAGAAGGAGTTAAATTAATTATCAAATGCAACATTAATCTACCTTTAAATAGAGGTAAAAATCTTTCGGAAGAAAGTAATAAAGTAGCGGATTGCTTTGCTATGATTGCCCCAGTAATAAAAATTTACCTAAGGTTTTAATTATGCCAGATGAAATAAAACCCAATGTTAATGAAGCTCCCACCCATGATGCTCAATTAGCTGCCGAAAACATAGCTAGTGGTGAAGAAAAAGCGCCAACAGTAGATTTTGATGCTGATTATGCAGCTGCACAACAATTCAGTGTTAGTGAAGTTGACCGCACAGGTCAAGGCGCAGCAGCAGCCGAAGCCGCAACCGCTCCTCAACAAAAAGTTCCTCAAGCAAAAGAAACAACAACACAAAGCAGCCAGTCAACTGGTAATCCTGATGATTATACAGAGTTGGCTAAGGAAGTTGGAAATTCCAAAACTGAGGGCGTTACTAGCATTGATGACGATTTAATAGAAAAAGCTTTAGAAAAAGGTCAACCTAAAAAATAAGTTCTTTCAACCGCAGATCCCCGACTTATTGAATAAGTCGGGGATCTAAATCTAGCTCAAATAACTGAATTCTCACTTCATGACTTCTAGTAATTCGCTAGGTCTATGAATCAAATAATCTGGATTTTGCTTAGCTAGTACTTCCGGGGAATTAAAGCCCCAAGTCACTGCAATTACTTGAATATTTGCTTTTTTTGACGCTTCTATATCTCTGGTTTCATCTCCAACATAAATTACATCTTGAGGCTTGAGTTGTTTTTGCTTCAATACATTATTAATAATGGTTTTTTTACCAAAAATCGTAATTCCTGAATATATAAAATCAAATAAATAATTTAAATCATTGATTTTGAGAAACTCCGTCACATTCTCTTTGGAATTAGAAGTAATAATTCCCAGTTTATAGCCTTGAGCTTGGAGTTCTATTAATGCTTCTTTAATTCCCGGAATGGGCTTTAATTCTGGGATTTTGTTTTTTAATTCGCCTTTAACTTTTTTCACTAAAAAAGGTATCTTGAACAGCGAAACTCCAGAGTACTTAATAATTTCCCTAGATGTTAAGTTTTTGAGTAAAGCTAATTGGTCTGGAGTGATTTGGATATAACCAAAGTCTACAGCTAGACGATTAGCAATACTAACAAGGGCATCTACTGTATCTGCAATTGTGCCATCAAAATCGAAAATAATTACTTTTTGGGTCATGTTTCGCCTAGATGCGTCAAGATTAGCTTGAGCGTTGCGTCGTAACATTTCTGGCTTAATCCGTCGTAAGGCGGATGCTGGAAATCGTTTATCCCACTCCCCATCTGAGATTTGGGCTAATTCTAGCAGTTGGGGAGCAAAATTCCCAGGATAAGGCGCAAACTCCGCAATATCAGTTGTCTTAGCAAAACGTTGATTCCAAGGACAAACATCTTGGCAGATATCGCAACCAGCAACCCAACCTTGCAAATGAGGTGTGAGTGTTTGTGGCAATTCTTCTGCCCGATTTTCAATTGTATGATAAGCAATGCAGCGATTCGCATCGACGACAAAAGGCTGAGTAATTGCACCGGTAGGACAAGCTTCAAGACAACGAGTACAGCTACCGCAGTGTTCTGTATGGGGGCGATCGCTTTCTAGTTCCAAATTGGTCAATACTTCTCCCAAAAACACCCAAGAACCATACTCGCGTGTAATCACATTACCATTTTTCGCAATCCAACCAATTCCTGCTTTTTGTGCCCAGACTTTATCTTGCACTGGCCCGGTGTCTGCATAATAAATCGCTCGCACGCTTTCATCAAGTGATTCTAGCCAAGTTGCTAGCTGCTTGAGTTTTTTATGCATTACCTTGTGATAATCCCTTCCCCAGCCATAACGAGAAATTTTGGCGTATTCTTCGCCTTTGGGACGCTGATGTGGTGTGTAATAATTCAGCGCTACACAAACAAGCGATCGCACTTCTGGCATCACTAACCGAATATCCTGGCGCTTTGGGTTACTCATCCATTCCATATCGGCGTGATAACCCAGCGCTAGCCATGCTTTCAATCTCTGTGCTTCTGTAACATCCACCCTGTCCACAGCAGCAATCCCAATTTTATGAAAGCCTAACTCGCTGGCTTTTTCTTTCACTACACTGCTGCTGGTTACGGAACATTGATTCATTGTTTTATATCTGAATTTGCCTAACTACAGGCATGATTATTATACATTAATCTAGTAATTTTTTTGATAAACATTTGTTACTCATTTTACCTTCAGACAGGAGAATTCAAAATTATTGAGTATTAACCGTCAACAGTAGACTTCTTGCAGAAGTCGGGAAAAGGGGAAGGGGAAAGGGGGAAAGGTTTGGTATTTTCCCTTTCCCCTTTAACATGAGTCCCTTTTCTTGCAAAAAGCACTTTTGCAAGAGGTCTAGTCAATAGATCCATCGTCAGAAAGATTTATACATGTGTGCCAATCTATCTCAATAGTGGCTTTTTTTTTAAGGATTTTTGTAATGAAATAAATATTTAGCTAACGTAATAAAGGTAATTTTATGACCTCTGCTGAAATATCCCCAGTACAGCCTTCATCAGCATTCCAGATTCCAGGAATTACAGAAACAAGTGTACTGCGTTATTTTGAAACATTAAATGCAGGAGAATTTGACCAAACTGCGGCCTTATTTGCTGAGGATGGTGTGATGCATCCACCGCTTGAGTCTGATATTGTGGGATGTGATGCGATCGCAGCTTACCTAAAGCAAGAAGCCCAAAACATTAAAGCTTACCCCAATACAGGAATAAGCGACACTTTGGAAAACGCTACGATCCAAGTCCAAGTGACAGGTAAGGCCCAAACTTCTTGGTGTGGGGTAAATGTCTTGTGGATATTTATCCTCAACCAACAACAGCAAATTTTATACACTAGAGTCAAACTTTTAGCTTCACCTCAAGAGTTACTATCTTTACGCCCTCAAAAATAATAAGTAACTAATCGTGGCTTAAAACCTACTCATTTGACTAATTCGGGTAAAGTCGCTTCTAACTTGAGACAGTTAGCACCATTAATCTGCAACTTGTAGTCTACTTTATCCATGAGACGATTCATAATCAGCCAACCATAACCACCTTCTTGTTTTTCAACGGGGTCAGGAGCATAGTATGTAGACATATCAAAGCCTTCGCCGTAGTCCCAAACTTCTAGGGCCAGGTCTCGGTCTTTGAGTTCCAAACGCAGTAATATGGGCAAATTTGGTTTGTCCCGATGGGCGTGACGTACTGCGTTTGAGTAGGCTTCCACTAAAGCTAATCTCAAACGACTCGATTGGCGCGACCAATCTACCGAGTCTCCTAACTGGATTTTCAAACATCCCAGCAACCAGTTCTCGACAATATTGAGAAAATTCAAATCACTTGGTACATGAAGCTCACTTTTCATTACTTACAAAATCTCCAGCGAGAGTATAGTTTGATCATCTTCTTGGACGTGGTTATCTGCCTGGATGCGAGCTACTAAATGGTTAAGAGAAAGCGGTTTTTCCTCTTGTTGTAGGAGTTGCCAAAGGCCATCTTGATTCAGCATAGAACGGTTACATGGCTCAACGCTAGACACTGTATTTACTACATTATATGCATTATTTGATACCATTGCTTCAGTAATGCCGTCACTGGTTAGTAACAGTGTGTCTCCAGGAGCGAGAACCAAGCTACCAGACTGTCCTTGCCATTTGGGCAATATTCCCAAGGGAACGCTGCGGACTTTGAGGTAATTGGGACTGTCGGCTGATGCTGCTTTGTGTGACCATAAGAGTGGATAGATATGACCAGCATTAGTGTAAACGAGTTCTCCTGTACTAGGGGTATAACAGGCTAACACAAGAGTGATGAAATAATTATTGCTAATCAAGTCTTCGCTCAGAGCGTGGTTAAGGTTCTGCATGACCACATTTGGTGGCGCTGGGGCTTCTTGAGATAATTCCCGACGCAAGACGGAAATCACACTAGCCATAAATAAAGCTGCTGGAACGCCCTTACCAGAAACATCACCCACAGCCAACCACAAATCGCCTTTGGGATGAACAAACACTTCAAAAAAGTCCCCACCAACTTCCCGTGCGGGGTAGCAGCAGGCTTGCACCTTCACACCTTTGATATCAGGTAAACTTTGGCGAAGCAGATTGTATTGAATTTGGCGAGCTACCTCTAACTCATTGTGAATCTGCTGTTGTTTTTCTTGGAGGCGTTGGTAGAGTTTTGCTTGAGAGAGAGCTAAGGCTGCTTGTTCGGCAACACCAGCAATCAGTTGGATGTCTTCATCTTCCCAAGGGCGATCGCGTCCCCATTGGTGGAGAGCCAACACAGCTACCAAGTGTTGCTGGTAACTAAGTGGCACAACCAGATGATGGCAGGGGTTACCGTCGTATATTTCTTGAGCAAGTTCGTGATGACGAGTTTGCAAAACTTTTTCAATTAAAGGAGCAGTGTCGAAGGCACAATCCAATACATCTGATTGAGGATCGTAGTATGAGAATACCTCTGGTGTGAGGCGATCGCTTTCTGTTGGTCTGAGCAAACAACTAGTAGCTTCAAAGGTTTGTCCAATGGTTGCTACAGTCTTTTGCAGCATACTGTCGTAGTCTAAAGACTCTCGGATTGCTGTTGTTACCGCATTAAACAAGGATTCTCGCCGTAAAGCTCGACGCAACTCTTGTGTACGCTTCTTCACCAAGCGGTATGTATCAGTGGCTTGTTCGACTAACGCTCTGAGCCGCTCTGGATTCCAGGGTTTGGTGATGTACTTGAACACCTGACCGGAGTTAATCGCATCTACCAAATCTTCGACATCAGTAAAACCAGTTAACAAAATCCGAATCGTGTCCGGATACCGTTCCACCGTGCGACTAAAAAACTCGCTGCCACTCATTTCTGGCATTCTTTGGTCAGAAATAATCACAGCCACTTCGCCAACTTTTTCCAAGATTTCCAAGGCACCAAAAGCATGATTGGCTTTGTACACTTGAAAATCTCGCCTAAAAGTGCGGTAGAGTAAATCTAAGTTATCTGGCTCATCGTCTACCACCATGAGCTTAAGTTTGTCCACCCCTGTCTCAGCCATATTTGACTTTAATTTTTCAACTATGTTTAGTGGCGAGATAGTATGATGTTTATCCCACCTGATAACCAACGAAAATTTAGAACTAATCATTCTCAACAGTTATCAGTTATCAGTGTTTGAAACCTTGATAACTGTTCACTGCTACTTGAATTTAACTTTTATCCCACTAACCCAGAACGCAAGGCGCGGACTGCTGCCTGGGTACGGTCATCGGCACATAGCTTATTCAAAATATTGCGGACGTGAGTTTTAACAGTTCCGACAGTGATGTAAAGCCTTTCCGCAATTACCGCATTGCTACAACCTTCGACAATCAACTGTAACACTTCTAACTCCCTTTCTGTCAGGGTGTAGGGTTCAATTCCTTCCAGATTTTCCGCAAAATCAGGATTAAGGGGAACGGCTTTGGTATCTACAAAAGCCGATTCCGACTTTTGGGGATTTTGTTGCGCTTGTTGTAATACAATTCGAGCGATCGCCGGATCGATCCAGGCGTTGCCATTGTAAGTTACTCGCACTGCTTCCAGCAAATTATCAAATTTGATATCCTTCATACAGTAGGAGTCTGCCCCAGCAGCAAAAGCCGCCAATACCGCTTCTCGATTATCGCGCAGTGTCAAAATTAACACCTTTGTGCTTAACTCTTCGCTATTAGTAGTAGATTTTAGCTCCCGTGTCAACTCAATGCCATCCTTATCTGGTAAACCAATATCTACTATGGCGATATCAGGTTGTAGCACTTTTAACATTTTTAATCCCTCAGCGGCATTAGCAGCTTCCCCTACAACTTCAATTTCATCCTTTTGTAGTAGTGCTGTGCGAATACCTACGCGAGTCAGGTCATGATCTTCAATCAGAGCAATACGAATTTTACTCATAGCCAACTTCAGCCCGTTACACTACCTTAACTGTAAAGTCGAGTTTACTAAAAAGTCTTAAGAGGCGCAGATTAAAGCCATCTTTGTATAGAGATCTCAAACTTGAGCAACTCAAATCTTACGTTGAGAAGGAACATAGTCGTGACAATCAAGGCCACTTGATGTCCCCTTAATTGTCCCGCAATTCCCCATCACAGCCAATGCTTTCTATTGTTGCAGAGCTATTGCTCTGTGAGATGGTAGGCGATCGTACTGTAGAGTAGACTTCTTGCATGAATCAAAAGCCCTCACCCTAAATCCCTCTCCCATGTTTGGGAGGGACTTTGAAATTTGCTTCCTTTCTCTCAATTGTGGGAGAAGGGGTTGGGGAATGAGGACAAATTCTGCATTGGTGCAAGAGACTTCATGAGCTGCGCTCACAAGGAACAATGAAAATGTCTTTTCCTCCTGCCTCCTGCCTTATTTTCAAGGCAGGTCTAGTAGACAGTGGCTTTCATGCCTTACCATTACCTCATGACAGAAACCAGACTGGCTCCTATTAAATTCTTCTTTGATAAAAATATTTGATAAACTTAACATTCAAGGAAACGTGGTGTAAAATCAATCAAAAATAGGCACTATGTCTAAATCGCCTAAAGCATTTTCAGTATTGGGAATACCAGTTCATGTGATGACAAACTATCCAGGCTGGTTGTTAGAATGCTTGCAACAAGGCAGAGGAACTCATGTGGTAACGCTCAATGCAGAAATGACTATGCAGGCAGAGCGGAACGAACTCCTAGCTCAGACCATTCAAAATGCCGAACTAGTGATTCCAGATGGAGCTGGGGTTGTTCTGTATTTACGCTGGTTGTTATGGCAAAAAGTACAGCGTTGTCCAGGAATTGAATTATCAGAAAAGCTTTTGCAAGAACTTGGACAACATAAGACAGGAGCAAAAGTATTTTTTTATGGTGCCGCACCTGGAGTAGCTGCAAAAGCAGCAGAGTTTTGGCAGCAGCAAATTCCAGATTTGAATTTAGTAGGTACTCACTCAGGTTACCACTCCCCAGAAGAAGAAGCACAATTGCAACAAACTCTTGCCCAATTACAGCCACAAGTGATTTTTGTAGGTCTAGGAGTGCCACGTCAAGAATTATGGATTGCTGAAAATCGCCATTTGTGCCCCCAAGCAATTTGGATTGGCGTCGGTGGCAGTTTTGATATTTGGTCGGGAACTAAAACTCGCGCTCCCGCTTGGTTAGGAAATAATAATTTGGAATGGCTATATCGGCTGTATCAAGAACCTTGGCGCTGGCGGCGGATGTTAGCTTTGCCAGAGTTTGCGATGAAAGCCTTTGTTTATCGCTGGACTGCTAGGAGTGCAATTATCGCAGGTAACAGGCAATAGGCAAAGAAAGTCTTTTGGGGCTGGGGTTTTACGATGGGTTTATGTCTTAAACTATGCTTCAACTGCTATAAGTGCTGAGTGCTGAATTCTAAGTTCTAAGTTCTGAATTCCGGGTGTTTTTACTTAGTTAATCCTGAAGTCTTTAACAAATTTTAAATTTCTCTGTTGGATTTGAAATTCCCAGGCAAAACCTGGGAATTCTGATTTTGGGGGGAATGTCGAATCTATGTTGGCAAAGTGTTTGGTTGTGGGTATGAGGAGAATTTAACAATGCCAGTATTAACAACTGAAGTTAAGACAGAGAAATCCGTTGATAAACAGAACAGTGAAACTCAACAGCACATTAGCAATACTGCTGCAAAGGTGCAATTGCAATCTGTAACCAAGACCTATGCTAATGGCTCTCATGCTTTGCTGGATGCAAACCTTGAGGTTAAAAAGGGAGAATTTTTGTTTATCACAGGGCCGAGTGGTTCTGGTAAATCAACGCTGTTGAAACTGCTGTATGGACAGGAGTTACCTACACAGGGTGAAGTAA
The DNA here is from genome assembly GCA_034530795.1 of Nostoc sp. DedQUE12a. GTDB lineage: Bacteria > Cyanobacteriota > Cyanobacteriia > Cyanobacteriales > Nostocaceae > Nostoc. Next base: position 65,676 of record JAVRCH010000010.1, on the reverse strand, counting down.
TTGTTGATGAATGTAATGTAGCAACTTTAAGGGGCGATCGCTTGTCATTATTGCGGCGACGTATTGGCATTGTATTTCAAGACTACAAACTCATTAACCAGCGGACAGTAGCGGAAAATGTAACTTTTGTACTCCAAGCTCAAGGGTATACCCGTAAAGAAATTCAACGCCGCTTAGAACCAACGTTAAAGTTGGTAGGTTTGCTGAGTAAAGCTGACTGCTTTCCAGATCAGCTCTCAGGAGGAGAACAACAACGAGTGAGTATTGCTAGAGCGATTGTCAGTACACCACCACTGCTACTGGCTGATGAACCAACGGGAAATCTCGATCCAGATAATTCTTGGCAAGTTATACAAATTCTCCAAAAGTTAAATTCCTTTGGGGCTACGGTGATTGTTACTACCCACGATGAACAATTGGTGCGGCGGTGTAATCATCCAGTAGTGCAAGTTCGCAATGGAAAGTTGTCTCGAAAATAGTTATGGGGCATTGGTAATTAACAAAGGACTTGTGTTTAACTCAGGACAAATCACTAATGACTAATGACTAATGACTAATGACTAATAAACGCCCTGTTTAAGTTTTGCTGATATGGGTATGAAGGTTTTGGGTGTTTTGGGTGGTAGTACTTGTGGGCGATCGCAGGTTTGTAGGATCTTAAAAGCTGCCTCTCGAACCACAACTTCTTCCTCGCGACTCAGTAAGAGGTGCAAGCATTCGACTACATCTTGCTGCACTGATGAATCAACTCGCTTACGGGCGATCGATTTATTTAGTTGGCGCAGGGCAATTAACCGCTTTAATGGATCTTTTTCCGTTAAATTGACTAACAACTGGTCTAGGTGGTCTTCTTCTCGATTTTTATAAAAGTTGACAAGTTGCCATACCAATAAAATTAAAGTTAACAGGGTTCCTGCACCTTGGGCGATGGCGCCAGCCGCAATCCACTTGCTATGAGAGTCAACCCAAATTGCAGCCGCCATGTAAGTGCTGACAGTAGCAATACCACCACTGAGAACTGCTAAGACTAACCGACGGTTTGGACTGTTTAAAAACTCGCGTATTTTAGACCAGCGCAATTGCCAGTCCCACTCTTGCATTGAGTAAACTAATACCATTACTCCAACACCGATTAACAGAGCTAATAGGAGTTTCCAGTTCCACAACAGCATAGCAACGACAATCGTCAGGAACCCAAGAAAGCCTCCAGGCCCAGAGTAACGTTTAAAAGTTTGTTGTTTTGAGCTTCCTCCTATCTTGAACTTTGGAAGCGACCAGTTGGGGATCTGCTCGATCAATTGCTGCCAAGAAGACGAAGCCTGTGCCACGGTGTTTACCTACTTGAATACGAGATTACCTATTGTAAAAGTTTTATCAAGGAAGGCAGGAGGCAGAGGGCTGTTCTTGCTGGAGGAAAACTGACCCGGAGTTTCCTGCCGCGACCATAGGGAGCAAGGGTTTAAGACCCCCACGCTCACGAGAGTTCAGTGGCTCTAAATCAGTAGGGGTCGAATCCCCTACTGATTTACTCCTTCTGCCTTCTGCCTCCTGCCTCCTGCCTCCTTCAATAGAGACGAAGAAATCAAGGAGCGTCCCCAATTGGTATAAATACTAGGAGATTACAAACCACACCCTAGTTTCTACCCTTAGGGAGATCCATGAACAATATACTCTAAAACAATACCCGGACTTGGATGAGTAAGCTTAATTTTCCTACTGAGTTTTTAACGTTTCTAGTTTAGAGACAAAAACGAAAGTTATCAAGGACGAATTGACCGTCAAAAGCACAGAAGGTAACAGTGTAAATGTTATTCGCAGTTATAGATAATAACGTATTGGGAGAAATTGCTGAGTCAGAATTGGCGAGATTGGCGCCGGGTAGTACGGTTTGTCCCAGGAGTTGCCGATCGCGATCGTAAGCCGAAAGCACTAGCCGCTGCGAACTTGTGACAAAGGCACTAACCGAGTTGACAGGATACAAGAAACTAGCTTCTAAAAATCCGCTTTTGGGCGCTCCCATTAAGACTGTCAGTCCTGAGTAGCTTGGAAATGCTGGATTTGATGGCTGTATTGCTAGAGAATTCTGAAAAATTACTCCCCAGCGTTCATACTGGCGCTCTACTACTTCAAAACACTTCAAGTCTTCAAAATCTAAACAAATACAAGTAGGAATACTGAGTTTGGTAAGGTCAATAGGTGGCTCAACGCAATCGCGCCGGAATGAAGCTGTAATTTGGTTTTGTATATTAAAATTGTCAAGCGCAAATTTAGGGTCTTCAATCCTTGGTACTTTATTTGATTGAAGAGTAGCCTGCTTTACCATGACATTCCGCCTTACCATTACCTAGAGAATAATCAGATCAGTAATATATCAAAAGCTATTGTTTTTAGATGCAGAACTAAAACTAATAGCTGATTCAAACGATCGTTTTGGCTATTTCTGAAGCCCAAAATTATTTATCAGTTTTTTCATAGAGTACCATAAACAACTCATCTGTATCTATGTCTGTAGTGATACTTGCTACTACGTAAGATACTTTAAATATAGTAATTACAAGGTTAATTTCGTTTTTAAAATGAAAAAATAAACACCAAATCTTTACAACTTCTTCAGTAGTTTTACATCTGCTTAATCTGACGCTGGCCAGAAGCCTTAAAGTGATTGGTTCGCCGATAATAAATCTGTGGGAGATTCCGGGACGCAAAGAAGGAAGAGGACGTGGGGAGTGGGAGACACAGGACGCAAAGAATTACTTGTATGTTCCGAAGTTACCATTAGTCAAAGCCGTGTTCGGACTTCTCTTGGCGTCCCCCTATCCCCCGTCTCTGGTGTTATCCGTGTTAATGAATCATTAAAGTGAAGAAAAATATTTATGTTTGAGCCAATAGGATTTGAACAACGCTCCGTAATTACCTCATTAGGTAAGATGGTGTATTATACTAATGTTGGGTCGCCTTGGCATAACGATGTGACTGTCAAAGATGACCGGGAAACTTTGGTTTTTCTACACGGCTTTGGTGGTGGATCTTCTGCTTATGAGTGGTCGAAAGTTTATCCGGCTTTTGCTGCTGAATATCGGGTTATTGCACCAGATTTAATCGGTTGGGGTAGATCTGAGCATCCCGCACGTAGTTATAAGATTGACGATTATTTGACAACAATTCGCGAATTTTTGCAGCAGACTTGTACTAGCCCGGTAACAACGATCGCCTCATCTTTGACCGCAGCCTTTACAATTAGAGTAGCGATCGCTCATCCCGAATTATTTAAGTCTTTAATTCTCACTACCCCCGCGGGACTTTCCGATTTTGGCGAAGACTATTCCCGCAGCTTTTTTGCTCAATTAATCAGTGTTCCTATTATTGACCGCGTGCTATATAGTACTGGAGTTGCTACCAGTGGCGGTATTCGCAGCTTCTTAGAGCAACGACAATTTGCTCAGTCCAATCGAGTCTACCAAGAAATTGTAGATGCTTATTTAGAGTCTGCCCAACAGCCGAATGCTGAGTATGCAGCACTATCTTTTGTACGTGGCGATTTGTGCTTTGATTTATCTCTTTATATTCAACAATTGACTACTCCCGCGGCTATTATTTGGGGACAAAAATCGCAATTTACAGGCCCTGCAATTGGTCGCCGCCTCGCCGAAATGAATCCCCAAGCAATCCGGTTTTTTCAACAATTGGAAGATGTGGGTTTAACACCGCAGTTAGAATTACCAGCAGTCACAATTGGGTTAATTCGTCAATTTTTGCCTTTGCTTAATTAATATCAGAATTCAGGAGTCAGAATTCAGAATCAAGGGTGGGACTTGAAAATGAAACTTCCTACAACTTATTAATTTTATAACTGATTCAGCTTGGTATCAAAGCCTTCTGAATTCTGAATTCTGGATTCTGAATTCTGAATTATTACAAATACTATTTGTCTTTGATTCTGACATCAATGACAGTAGCATTGAAATTGTAGTTAAAACCTTCCAACTCAAATGGCATTCCAATTTTAACTTTACTGTTACCAAGAACAGGGCCGCTTTGAGTCACTTGGGCTTTGCCATCTAAAGTTAAGAGAAAATCTGCACTAAAATTATTGCTTTTTGGATCTGGTAATTCTTTAACAGTTCCATCAGGTTGGAAAACATTGACTGTTCTTGGTAGCTGTTGAATTGATTTAATCTCAATCTGCCCATAAGGTTGGTTACGGATAATCACATTAGTTTTACCACCTTTTTTTAATCCGTTATCAAATAATTGTTCTGGGTCACGTACATTCAAACCACGAACTACTAAATCCACCTCTATGGGTACTGTTTTGGCACCAACTTGGGCAACAGAACCAGAAGTGCCAGGAAAGATAAAGATGCCAAATATAACTAGCAGAATTACCAGCGCAGCACCTAAATCTAGGAGGTTAATTTTGCCAAACAAACGACCTTTTGAATCTAAAATAGCCATAAAAACTTTTCCCAGGTAATAGCGAAGTAATTGATTGTAGCAAAAATCTTTTCGACGGGAACGGTAATTTTATCTATTTGGTAATAACTGAAATCGGCTGCTGGACAGTTTATCACGAGTTTGTAAGTTTAGAGCTGCGGCAGCTAACCTTAAAATTTTTGCGTATTGGAACTAATGTACCCAAAAGATAAAATCTAATGTTTAAGCCTATCTCTAGAGGGAATCGTGAGCCGTCTAAACTTCGGTAGATTTGCGTAAGTATTAGCTGTATAACAATCCGTTTGGTTTTGAACTAATAATGCAACTAAGAATACTCTAAATCCGTCTCATAATTTGTCTTATCATTTTACGTTCTCTCGAAATTATCTTCAGTACAGATTATGTTGAATTGGAAAGGTTTTGTTGTGAGTTACCGCATGTGGCGGCGTCGCTGGTTTTATCCACTAATTTCGCTGGTAGTCGCTTTGAGTCTGTGTCTGGGTACAGCCTTGCCTGGAAGAAGTTTAGAATTCTTGCCTCTGATATTGCAGGGAGTCCAGGTACTTCAGCTTTCTAATATATCCGATCGCCAGGAAACTGATATTGGTAAGCAGATTAATCAGGAAATAATAGGGGGTCAAGTTCGGCTTTACAAGAATGCTGGAGTTAATAGCTATGTAGAACAAATTGGTCGGCGCTTAGCAGCTAATAGCGATCGCCCCAATCTTAGCTATAGTTTCCAAGTAGTTGAAGATGATGCCATTAATGCCTTTGCGACGTTGGGAGGCTATGTATATGTCCACACGGGTTTGCTCAAAGCCGCAGATAATGAAGCAGAACTAGCAAGTGTCATCGCCCATGAAATTGGTCACATTGGTGGAAAACACTTGGTTAAACAGATGCGCCAAAAAGCGATCGCTAGTGGTGTAGCAAGCGCAACTGGTTTAGATCGCAGCACAGCCGTAAATATTGGTGTAGAACTTGCCTTGAATCGTCCCCGCAGTCGTCAAGATGAATATGATGCTGACAAAAGAGGATTAAAAACTTTGACGCGGGCTGGTTATGCTCAGTCTGCAATGGTTTCTTTTATGCAAAAGCTGTTGAAAAAAGGTGGTTCTGTCCCCACAGTTTTGAGTACGCACCCTGGAACCAGCGATCGCATTGCTAATCTTAAACGTGCCATAGAGTCCCAACCTAGTAATGGAACTTACGGATTGGATAGTGCTAGTTATAGAGCCAATATTCGACCGTTAGTCTAGTAGTCTTGAGGCCAAGCTCAAGGAGTGGAGCTATACGGATAATACTCTTTGGCAGAGGATAAAAATTGTATTTTCTTCCTTCTGCTACGCTACTTGACGGCAGTTGCTACCCTTCTCCTAACGGAGACGCTGCGCGAACGGGAACGCCAAGGGCGAACAAGTCGGGCATTGCCCGCGCCCAACGCACTGCCTCCTTTATGCCGGGAAACCCGTCCACCGCAGTGGCTCCTCTGCCTTTCTTTGATGATTTTTCTTAAATTTTCCAACGTAGGTAAGTAGTTGGACAAAAATAGACCTCTTGCAAAAGTACTTTTTGCAAGAGGTGGGAAAAGGGACTCATGTTAAAGGGTAAAGGGAAAATACCAAACCTTTCCCCCTTTCCCCTTCCCCTTTTCCCGACTTCTGCAAGAAGTCTAAAATTTACCGGCCTTCGGTCGAGTGAACAGGCAACAGGCAAAGGGCAACAGTAAAAATGTAGATTGAGATATTAGGATTTGTTGGCTGTTGAGTTTCCAAGGGCCCATCGGTGGGTCAAAAGCCCCGCCCCTTGGGGCGATTGTGTTGGACGGGGTTTAAAACCCAGATCCTAACCTTAAGAGTTCCCTGTTGCCTGTTGCTTTTATAGTCATTGCGAGCGAAGTGAAGCAATCTTAAACCTTGCGATTGCTTCTTTTAGATGCAGCTGTGCTGGTGATGGAATAACTTTAGGGATAAGCTATAAATAAAAAGTTTTTACGGGTGTAATATTGTTCTTTAAACTCCTCTTGACTAAAAGGCTTTTCGCCATTGAGCCATAAATCAAGTAAAGAAATTTTCAGTCCGCATTCTAAACAAAGTAGGTTATAAATATCTTCGGGGTTAGTTCCGTAGTACTCTGCGGCTCCTAAACCGTATTCAAAAACTATAATCGGCTTGTCTCTTTTAAGAATATTTTTTGCCCCAAGTAAAACTTGTAGTTCTGCTCCTTCAACATCTATTTTGATCAGTGAGATTTTTTCAGTCTTATCGAATAAGATATTATCTAAAAGATCGGTTTTTACAGTTATTTCTACTACTTTTTCATCCGATGTTGGATACTCCCGTTTTTGTAAGCCACTGTAAGCTGGACGGTTAACTACGTAGTTAAACTTTGCATTTCCCTGTTTATCGCTTAATGCTATGTTATGTATCTCAATGTTTGGCTTATTAAATTGTTGAACTAAATACTCGTATGATTTGGGTAATGGTTCAAATGCAAAAAGTCTACCTTGGGTGCAATATTTCATCATGATACCCAATATAATTCCGTGATGGCAGCCTACATCTACAGCCACGGAATCAGGTTGCAAGACTTTTTGAATAACTTTTGCAGTCAAATAGTCATAGTTAAGAGCTTTAAAGTCCTTTACTAATCCATATTTTGCAGCTAACATTTTGACATAAGGTATATTTTCATAACCTATGATTGATCTCAGGATACGTATAGCTAAAAGCTTCATTTTGATTTACCTATAGTAAGTTTATCTACTTATTTCTTTACTATACTAATCAAAATTATACAAGAGTTTGTTTTGTCAAGTTAGTTGTATAAATTATATTCAATAATGCTAATGCTCCATTTTATCACGGCGATTAACTTTAATTTTTGCTGGGTCAACAGCGACAGCTAAATCTCGTAAAGGCAGGGCACGCAGATAATTTCTAAAAATGTTAACTTGATATACTAAATTGTTTGTAATATCTAGTCCAGTCAACCATCCACTTCGAGGATGATAAGCGCCAGTATCTATGCCTAGCCATCCCTGTCCTTGTGCCAGTTGACCAGGAGAAACGCCTGGTAAAGTAAAGGTAATGGTGTGACCGATGATAATTTGCTTATCGGGAAAGTAAGGCTTGGGAATGCTGTGGAATTCTTCTCGTATCCAGCACAGTTGATCGGCCGTCTGTTCTATCACTGGCTTAGAAGGGTCAACACCAGCATGAGTTAACCAAGTATCCCCCAAGTCAATATATGTAGGTAAAGACTTAAACCAATCTACATGGTCATCTGGAATTGGAGCCTCGTGGTAACTGGCTACAGTCGCTTGCCCCCCACTGTATAGCCATGCTTGCATCCTTGGGGAGGAAGCCCTTTCATCAGTGAGAATGCTTAATAACATCTGCTCATGATTTCCCAGCAAACACGGGTAGTTATTTCGCTTGACAAAATTAACTACTTGTGCGCTATGAGGCCCGCGATCGATTAAGTCTCCCAGAAAATAGACTTGATCGTCTGATGTGGGGGCGATCGCCTCCAACAATATCATCAAACCTTCATAGTGACCATGTACATCCCCAATTACAATTCGTCTGGGGTTAGTTTCGCTCATTGTCTCTTGGCTACAATAATTTGGAACTTTCGCTAATACTTCTGCTACAGTTTAAGCTGTCTTGTTTCCGCAATGACAGGTAAAAACACTGGATAACCTTTATTTTAATTTAAAGTTTAATTTTAATTTAATTATTATTCCGTCAGGAATAAGTTTGATTAGCGATCGCAATATGGTCTATGATTTTTGTGACAATTTAAAAATCAGTAAATTTAATTTGGGTTGTTAGCCTAGAATCTAAGGTGTTGCTGTATACCTAAATTTTTATCTCACAATGTCTAACAATTTTTCTGCTGAAATTAGCTCGCGTATCTGCAACCACATGAATGAAGATCATGCTGATGCTGTGGTTCTTTATGCTAAGACTTTTGGCGGTATTACAGATGCAATAGCAGCCCAAATGCTGTCAATTGATGCACAGGGCATGGATTTAACAGCACAAGTAAACGGGGAAGATGTGCCAGTTCGTATTGAGTTTGATCATGTTTTAGTAGATTCAGAAGATGCTCATCAAACTCTGATTGCAATGGTGAAACAGGCGCGGGTGCAATCAAAGTAGAAAACGGCCAATTATTCCTTGATAATACAGAGCAAGGAGATTTATTGGTGATGCCAATCTAAAATCTAAAATTGTCTGGCAAAGTAATTTACAACGGTATTCAATTAAATATTACACATGTAATACCAATTTAATGTGAAGCTGCACATTATTTTGACCCCTCCCAACCTCCCCGATGCTTTGGGGAGGTGCCGCAGGCGGTGGGGTTTTTTCTATGCATCTTCATAAAGAATTGGTATAAAGACACAATATATTGTGTTTTAGAATGATTTGTATTCTACGCAAATGCAGAAGATTCGATTTGTTGATTTATTTTGTGGAATAGGGGGCATTAGATTAGCCTTTGAACAGGCTGCTGATTCTTTAAATATAGAAAGTGAATGCGTTTTCAGTAGTGAAATTAATCTAGATGCTCGATTAGTTTATGAAAAAAACTTTGGTCAAATACCCTTAGGTGATATTCGACTAATTGATAAACTACCAGAACACGAATTTTTATTAGCTGGCTTTCCTTGTCAGTCTTTTTCTCATGCTGGCAAAAAAGAAGGCTTTGGCGATACACGAGGCACATTATTTTTTGAAATAACAAGATTAATTGATACCTATAAACCACAAGCTTTTATTTTTGAAAATGTCCGAGGACTTTATAGCCACGACAAAGGACTAACTCTCGCAACGATTAAGCATGAAATCCAAAAACGAGGTTATAGCTTTGATGCTTTTTTGCTCAACAGCGCAAACTTTGGCTTACCACAAAATCGTGTGCGTATTTATTTAGTAGGTATTTTAAATGCTTCTCCGACTTTTGAATTAATTTCTGACGTAGGGCCAAAAGATTCTCATTCATATAACCCTCAGCAGTTATCTTTATTTTCCCCACTAAAAAAATCTGTAACTGTTGGCGAGATTTTAGAAAATAACCCACATGAAAAGTATGATTGTTCGCCAGAGTTTGTTAATGCATTGAAACGAATATTTAATAACGATTTAAATCGCTTACACGGCATCAGGTTGATTGATTATCGGGGTGGAAACTCTATTCACTCGTGGGATTTAGGATTGCGTGGCGAGTGTAGTAAAGAAGAAATTGAACTGATGAACCGTTTTATCTTAAAGAGACGGAATAAAGAATTTGGAAAAGAGCAAGATGGTAAATTATTAACTCAGGAACAAATAGCTAGTTTTTTTGAACATCCCAATCTTGGAGAAATTTTGAATTCACTGGTTAACAAAAAATATTTAAAACTGATTAATGATAAATATAAACCTCTATCAGGTAACTTTTCATTTGAAGTTTATAAATTTGTAGATCCCAATAAAATTTCGGTAACGTTAGTTGCTAGTGATGCTAATAGATTGGGAGTTTATCACAATCAGAGAGTGCGGCGACTAACTCCGCGAGAAGCAGCAAGACTACAAGGTTTTCCTGATAGTTTTATACTTCATCATCATGATGATAAGGCTTATTATCAACTGGGAAATTCTGTAAGTATTAATGTAGTTAAAGCTGTGGCTCAGGAAGCAATATTGAAAATAGTTATGCCGTCTCCAACAACACTATCCCAAGCAGCAACACATCCTTGGGTCAAGACGCGATAAATCGCGTCTCTACAAATGGTCTATTTGTCGCATTCTTTTTTCAAATTGGTATGAGGTGCGTTGTCGTGCAACGCACTTAAATTGTATGTATCAATAGACCTCTTGCAAAAGTGTTTTTTGCACTCTTGTGGGAAAAGCTACTCAAAGCTACTCATGTTAAAGCAATACGGTTCGGTTAAAGGGGAAAGGGAAAAGGGAAAAAGGTAATTTCAAACTTTTTCCCTTTTCCGCTTACCCTTTTCCCAGCCCACATCAGAGATGAAAAATGCTTATCCGAACCGTATTGCATGTTAAAGGGGAAAGGAAAATACCAAACCTTTCCCCCTTTCCCTTTCCCCTTTTCCCTACTTCTGCAAGAAGTCTAATCTTCTGTTCGTAATAACCAAAAGCCGCTGTAAGTCATCCCAGAATCATCGGGTTGGACTAATAAAAAATGCAATCCTTGGCTTTGTTGTTTTCGTTTTTCATATGTTTGGGCTGCTGTGGTAACTTCTGGATCTTCAAATGTCGCAACAATCCATCTATCCACTAAGCCGGCTTCTAATATTAAGCCATCTGGTGCGCCTGAAATGTAGTTCAATGCTACAGGACGGGCTTGCTGTAACCACCGCGCTAACTGCATCGATCGCCTTCCACCATAAATTATCACAGCAGGAACAGCGATCGTTGACGCCAAACCTAAATCGATCGGTTTGAGATATTCTGGTATGTGCAAAATCGGAATGGGGCGTTGTGCAAAGGCATCCAGGAGTTCCCCAGCTTGGAGTGTCGCAAAACGCCATTGTTCTCCCAAGAGGTTTTCTGGTAATGGTGCTGGGGGTGGTTTATCCAACACTGAAGGATATTGCTTTTCCTGTAACCACTGTTTCAGCGCCAAAGTGCGACGAGTCGGTTCGACTTGAATACCTAAACTGCGTCCAGCCGCCTCAATTAAACTCAAAGATTGAGGACGAAACACTTGAATTACATCTGGCAATTCTTCACCAGCTGCTTGCTGAAGTTGAGCCGCAACCCAAGTAGAATTTGCTGCCGACTGAAGACAAGTAGCTTCATATTCAAAACTGCGAGTTGCATCACAAATCAACAACTCCCATAACGCTTTTCCAGATGCATCGGGTGATGGACGACGATAAAAATCAGCCTGCCAGGTTTTCATATTTAGGGTATGGGGCATTGGGCATTGGGCATGGGGCATGGGGCATGGGGCATTGGGTATGGAAGATGATGAGGGAGAGTTAAAACTGAAAGTTTTGAGTTCAGAGGTTCAAGGTTCGAGTTCAAAGGCTCAATGTTCCAGCAAAAAGCTGCAATTTCCGAGTTCAAAGCCTCAACGTTCGAGTTCAAAACCTCAACGCTCAAACTTATTTCTCAATGCCCTATGCCCCATGCCCTATGCCCCATGCCCAATGCCCCATACCCAATGCCCCATACCCAATGCCCCATGCCCAATGCCCCATACCCAATGCCCAATGACAAAGGACAAATAACAAATGACAACCTTGCTGCAAAAGTCGCCTATCCATCGCACTGTATTAAACAATGGCATTGTCGTGCTAGTGGCAGAAAACCCGGCTGCGGACATTATTGCGGCGCGAATTTTTGTACGTGCTGGTAGTTGTAATGAAAATCAAGAACAAGCAGGGTTAGCACATTTGTTATCAGCAGTAATGACAAAGGGATGCGATGGACTTTCTAGCTTAGAAATTGCTGAAAAAGTCGAGTCTGTGGGGGCGAGTTTGAGTGCAGATGCAGCCTCTGATTATTTTTTGCTATCTTTCAAGACGGTAACATCTGATTTTGCCGAAATTTTAACATTGGCAGGACAGCTTTTGCGATCGCCTACTTTTCCCGAAGTCCAAGTGGAACTAGAACGGCGTCTAGCACTACAAGATATTCGTTCGCAAAAAGAGCAACCCTTCACTGTGGCCTTTGAACAATTGCGGCAGGTCATGTACCAAAATCATCCCTATGGTATGTCGGTATTAGGAGATGAAACAACCATGAGCCGCTTAACTCGTGCGGATTTAGTGCAGTATCATCAAACTTATTTCCGTCCCGATAATCTGGTAATTAGTATTGCTGGGCGAGTCACACCCACAGACGCAGTAGCATTGGTGACAGATATTTTTGGTGATTGGCAAGTTCCAGCAGCAGCGCTGCCAACACTCAATTTACCTGAAATTAGAGTGGAACCACAGGTAACGCTAAAGCCACAACAGACGCAACAATCAATCGTGATGCTTGGCTATATGGGCACATCAGTGAGTTCTCCTAACTATGCCCCGCTGAAGTTGCTGTGTACCTACCTGGGAAATGGGCTTTCTAGTCGCTTGTTTGTCGAATTGCGGGAAAAACGAGGTTTAGCTTACGAGGTGTCTGCTTTTTACTCAACTAGGCTATACCCAGCATCGTTTGTAGTTTATATGGGTACAGCACCAGAAAACACCACCACAGCCTTAGAAGGATTGCGTACAGAAGTAGATTTATTGTCTACCACCGAAATATCACCAAGCGCCCTGCAAGCTGCTAAAAACAAAATTCTGGGACAGTACGCCTTGGGTAAACAAACGAACGGGCAAATTGCTCAGATATACGGTTGGTATGAGATTTTGGGGTTAGGAATTGATTTTGACATCAAGTTCCAAGAACTGATTGCGGGTGTGGATGCCCAAGATGCCATCGCCGCGGCTTCCAAGTATTTAAAAGAACCTTATGTATCTTTAGTTGGCCAAGAAGCAGCAATCAATGGAGCGATCGCATAAGGTAGATGATGTGCATCAGGCGTAGCCCGTCACCGCGAAAAGTTGCAACGGAGGTTGTCTTTGGTTCAAACTTTTCAAGGCAGACATCGCTTTATGCAACAGCTGTTTTTTACACCAAGCGGCTGTACCATTAGCATCAGAATATTCTCGGAGTAAATTCCATGCAACGCAGCCTGACAGCAAGTATTTTGAGTTACTTAAAATTACTAGATCCAACTGTAAATCGCTGTAAAATGGAAAAACGGCAAAAGGGTTGGCGGACAAAGAGATTTAAGTCTTTATCAGCAACTCAAATACTCCTGTTCTCCACTACACCTCTGTTCATTGCTTCTTCTGCTCTAGTATCAATTGCAGCCCCACAAAAAATAGCCCAAGTAAACCCCGCAGATAGTATCAGCCGTCCGACACTGAAAGTTGGTAGCCAAGGCGAACGCGTATCTGAACTTCAAGCAGCTTTGAGACTTTTGGGTTTTTACTCTGGCGAAGTAGACGGTATATATAGTGAAAACACAGCTAGTGCTGTTTCTCGATTTAAACAAGCAGCTGGGTTAAATCCAGATGGCATCGTTGATGCCACCACATGGCAACGACTTTTTCCTAGAGAATCGGTAGTAGGATCAACAGTTCCAGCATCTGGACAAAGATTTAACTCAGCGACAAATTTTCCCGTTCCAACCCAGGCTAACAGCCTCACCAACGTTGCAAATCCCAACCCACCAAGACAGGCTGTCACCCCAGTTCCCACCAAACCCAATCCACCAAAGAAAGCTGCAACACAAGCTACTACAAGCCCCAAACCACCAAAGAAAGCTGCAACACAAGCTACTACAAGCCCCAAACCACCAAAAAAAGCTGCAACACAAGCTGCTACCAGTCCTGAACCCAGGCCTGCTAACCCTAGACAAACTCAAAAAACGCCGAATCGTACTACATCAACTACTCGAACCCAGTCAACCACACGTAGTGGACAAACTACCCGAACTCAGTCAAATACAAATACTAAGCGAACTCCTGGTATTCAATACACCTCAGAAGGATTACCAATTTTGCGTGTAGGGTTACGTGGTTCCGAAGTCGTCAAATTGCAACAACAGCTCAAAAAGCTTGGTTACTTAAAAGGCGATGTAGATGGAGACTTTGGCGCGACAACCGAGGCTGCTGTCAAAGCTTTACAAAAGCGCTATGGTTTAGAACCTGACGGCGTAGCTGGCGGGGCTACCTGGGAAATTCTTTTGCGCCGTTAGGGAACTCGAAATCATAATTATTCAACTCTTTAAATGAGGAGGATGAGGGAGTAAATTCTTCCTTGTCCTTTTTGTCTTGGAATCAAATTGTCAACTGAAGCTGTATGCGATCGCATTATCATATCAAGTTCGGATAATCACTTATTATTAAAATTTCTCCGCGTCAGAGCGTCAGAGCGTCAGTCCTAATGATAAGCCTTCACCCGAACATGATATCACTGGGTAGTTGACTAGGTACATCGTGGAATACGATAAAGATACTGGCATTATAAAGTATTTCTCGATGCCAGCAGGAGGCTATTCTAATTCTGATCGGAGGCGGAGTTTCTCCGGTTCCGTTACTGAATTCTGTTAGCGCGGCGGGGCGTAGCCCATTCTGAATTCTGACTCCTAACTTAGGGTTAATTCTTCTAAAAAAGCTTATGCGACACTTTTTATTAACTTGGCTCGGTACTGCGGTGGCGTTATTTATTACTGCTAATATTGTTCCGGGATTCTTGATCAAGAGCTTTGTAGCTGCCTTAGTTGCTGCTATTGTTATTGGTCTAGTTAATGCATTTATTAGACCGATTTTACGGATTTTAACTTTTCCAATTACCTTGCTCACTTTTGGTTTGTTTACATTAGTAATTAATGCTTTAACCCTTTGGCTAGCAAGTGCCCTAACTCCGGGTTCTGGGTTTGAAATTAAGGGTTTTTTACCTGCTTTTTTTGGTTCAATCGTGCTAGCAGTTGTTTCTAGCATTATTAACTATCTTTTGAGAGTTGTTGAATAGAAAAGTCAATCAAAGAAAGCAGCTTGGGCAACAGCTAGCGTTACTGCTCCTGATTGCCCTTTTAATGGAAAAATTCGTTTGGAAACTAACAATTTTACCCGCAATTGTTCTGCGCTAATAAAGAGAGAATCAGTGAATAAAAAGTTGAGTTGAGTAGCTGCAACAATAGCCGCTGCTTCTGCTACGCTGGGTGTACCTACTTCTTGGTTGATAATTGTGCTGGGGTTGGGAACCCAGACACTGCGAAGAACTTCGGCAGAAAAAGCCTTTAGGGGCAAATTGCGTAGATTACAAAATTCTCCTAAGCCAACTTCCGAGGCTTTAGTATCGATAGTAGCAATACCCGCGATCGCACTTTGGCAAAGTTGATTTTCTTCAAATACTTTCTCAATTGCCAAATCAATTAATTGCCATGAAGTTCCCCGTTTACAGCCAATTCCTACCCATAAAATCTGCTGCATCTGGTAAATGTCCTAATTAAGTTTGTGTTTTTACTCTAATAACCAACCATAGAACGCAGATTAGTATTAATGCTAAACTGATTAGTCCCGACACTGGCAATGGTAAAGTCAAAACAAGCGGAGGTTTTGATATGGCTCAAGCTTTACCCAAACTATTGACTTTTGAAGAATTTATTGCATGGCTGCCAGAAAACACCGGAAAACGTTACGAATTACACGATGGGATAATTGTAGAAATGTCTCAACCGAGTGGAAAGCATGAAAAAGTTACGGGATTTTTAGCAGGAGAAATTACCGTTGAATATAAGCGATTGAAACTGCCATACTTTATTCCCAAAACAGCTTTAGTAAAACCACCAAGAAAATCATCGGGTTACTTGCCAGATATTGTATTAATCAACGATGCTAATTTGCAAAATGAGGAATTGTGGGAAAAAGAATCTACCGTGACTCAAAGTGAATCCATTCCTTTGGTCATTGAAGTTGTAAGTACAAACTGGGAAGATGATTATTACACCAAATTAGGGAATTATGAAACTACGAAAATTCCTGAATATTGGATCGTTGATTATGCAGCTCTAGGAGCTAGAAAGTTTATTGGTAACCCCAAACAACCAACTATTTCTATTTATCATTTAGTTGATGAAGAATATCAAGTTGCTCAATTTAGGAATTTGGAACGTATTATATCCCCTACTTTTCCAGATTTAAACCTGACTGCTAATCAAATTTTCAATGGTGCTTTGTAGAATATTTTTGATCTACACTTCAGGAAAATTCACATAACCCTCTTCTGTCACTATTTAAAAGCTGGTAATTATTACTGCATAATTTATTTTTTTGATGGTTATTTAAGCTTACAAATTATCTCTTACTCTCCAAAAGCGGGAATAGGGAACAGAAAACTGTTGCCCGTTGCCTGTTCCCTATTCCCTTTTTTGATAAGATTGCTATATTACATCCTTTCTAATACCTGAATTCCCAACAAAGATAATCCCAACTTTAGGGTTTTAGCAGTCAAATCACACAGAATCAAGCGCGATGTTCGCTGGGGTTCCTCGGCATCCAGCACCCGAACTCCTTGATTACGGTCATAAAACTGATTAAACTTTTTACTCAGTTCATACAAATATTCACATAAACGATGAGGCAATAAATCTTGCTCTACAGTATTAATAACTTCATCGAGTTGAAGTAAATATTTTGCCAGCGCTAATTCGGTTTCATGCTCTAAGACTACGGCATTATTTCCTAAGTCCTCAAAGTTAATTTCACCCTTGCGGCTAATCCCTTGAATCCGGGCATAAGCATATAGCATATAGGGCGCAGTATTACCTTTAAGATCCAGCATTTTGTCGTAACTAAAAACATAGTTACTGGTGCGGTTTTGGCTTAAATCTGCATACTTAACTGCACTAATTCCAACTACCTTAGCAACTTCATTAATAAAATCTTCAGTTTCTTCGCGCTCTTCTTCTTGTAATCTAGCTTTGAGGTCTGTATGGGAACGAGCGATCGCTTCATCTAACAAATCCCGCAACCGCACAGTATCCCCAGAACGAGTTTTGAATTTCTTACCATCTTCCCCAAGTACCAACCCAAAGGGCACATGCTCTAATTCCACATCATCGGGAATCCATCCGGCTTTACGTGCTACCTGGAAAACCTGAGCAAAATGGTTTGCTTGTCCAGCATCTGTTACATAAATTATCCGCTTTGCTTCATCCTGCTGAATCCGGTAGCAAAGGGATGCTAAATCTGTAGTGGCGTAGTTATAACCGCCGTCTGATTTCTGCACAATTAAAGGTAAAGGTTCGCCTTCTCGATTTGTATACCCTTCGAGAAAAACGCATTTTGCCCCTTGATTTTCTACTAGTAGTCCAGATTTTTCTAAATCTTCCACAACTCCTGGGAGTAAGGGATTGTAGAAAGATTCGCCGCGTTCAATTAACTTGATATCCAACAAATCATAAATTAATTGAAACTCTTGGCGTGATTGTTCGCACAGTAATTTCCAAGCATGGAGTGTATCTGGGGCACCTGCTTGTAATCTGACGACTTCTTGGCGTGCTGTTTCTTGAAAAGCTTCATCAGCATCAAATCGCTGTTTGGCTTGGCGGTAAAAAGTGACTAAATCACCAATATCTAAAGCATTCGCAGTAGTTAGGGCTTCGGGGTATACTTCCCGCAGATAAGCAATTAACATACCAAATTGCGTACCCCAATCACCGACGTGATTTAACCGCAGGACATCATGTCCTTGAAATTCTAGAACGCGAGCGATCGCATCACCGATGATTGTAGAACGCAAGTGTCCGACGTGCATATCTTTAGCAATATTCGGACTAGAAAAATCCACAATTTCCCGCTGTGGCGTCTTCGCCGTTGGAATTCCTAGCCTGGGATCTGTCTGAATCGCGTTCAGTTGTGCTTCCAGGTACGCTGTTTTCAGTTTCAGATTGATAAATCCTGGCCCTGCAATTTCTGGCGGTTCGCAGATTTGGGATACATCTAATTTCTCAACTATGGCAGAAGCGATTAATCTTGGTTGCTTTCCTAACTTTTTACTCAGTGATAAAGCTACATTTGCCTGATAATCACCAAATTTAGGATTACTAGCAGGAACCAAAATCGGATCTATTCCAACGAAGTCAGCGCCAAAAGCCGCGGCTAAAGCCTGCTCAAACTGAACTTTTAGTTTTTCTTGTGTAGGGTTCATAATATAAATTCTATCTGCGAGGGGGGTGATGTAGCTCTGGAAAAGCTTGATTATTTTAACCTTAAAATATATTCATCAAGTCCAAGCAAACACCGTCATCTTTAACCACAACCCCATAAATTGCCCCCATCTTTGGCACAGCTTCCAGATTCTGATCATACCCCAGTGCATATTGACCAAGCACTACCCTGCGTAAGGCTGCGCCAACGTAGATTACTTCAAGTTAACGAAAGTGTCGTGTGTAGTCAGCACTTCAGTGCTTCAAACAAAGACTAAACTTCTGAGTACAAACTTATTTACTCAGATTTTGTTAATTTGATGGACTGCTAAGTTTCTCAACGTAAGTACGGAGATAAACTTTGTTTGTATACCCGCGAGTTTCATCGAGCATAACTGAACTTGATGCGTATGACGCTGCTACTCTACCTATGTACTTCGTTCCAATGAAAATCGCTAGAGATTTAGGTTTTAACCTTTGACTCTATAATTTCTACATCTGGTTTTCATAAAACATATAAACTTATCATCAAATTTTTATCGTATATAAGTTTAATCCCTCAGTGCTAATAACAGTGTATTACCGAATCAATAATAGTCTTTTTTCAGTAAGAATACTTTAAATAAAGAGCTATTTGAATATAGTAAGAAAGCGCAAAAATAAGATTGACTTTCGAGAATCGTAGCTGTTAGAAGTAAGAGACAACATAAGAGAGATAGCTGCTCAAAAGAGCATTATCTAAATTGTTTTCCCTACTTAATGACTCTGTTATGAAACGTACTTTATTCACCGCTTTCATCGCTGCTACAGCTACATTGACTGGATTAGTATCTAAAGTAGAAACGGCATCTGCTTCTGGTTTTACTTGGAATGATTCTTGGAATCAGCCAACAGTACTTAATAAGTCTCAAACTGGTTTTAATGACACTCCTTTCCAACAATTTGTTCAAGCAGAAGGCATTGAAATTCCAAACAGCGGTCAGTTTAAGTTAGACCCCACTAAATTAAATCTAAAATACGACCACAATGTTTCTGTTTACTTTATCAATGAGGGTGCTGGTTATAGAAACCAGTTAGCTTTCGATGCCGCAGGAACTACTAATAAATCTGGGCTAGTTTTTAACGATATTTCTTGTGAAGGAGAAGGTTGTGTTGGTGGTTGGGGTGGTAATTCGCTCAAACTGGGTGATGGGGTAAATCTTGGTAAGTTTACCGCAGGTACTCAACTGGACTTCTGGTTAAGAGCTGATGGTGTGAACCGTGGTAGCTCTGCTAATATCTTTGGTACAGACACTGCCTCTAATGCTGATGGACTACAGCACACAGTTGCTTATGCCTACAACAACTACATTATTCTGGCATTCGAGGATTTATACGGTGGTTTACACGCTTCAGGTGTAGATTCTGCAACTGGTAAGTCGAACGAAGGCTCTGACCGTGACTTTAATGATGTTATCGTTGTTCTTGATGTCGGTGAAGCCAATGTTAAAGGCTTAATCGGTGCTACCGTTCCAGAACCATCTGTTACTTTGTCAATGTTTGCACTGGGAACAGTTAGCATGTTTGGATTGCGTCGTCGCCGTAAAACTGGCACAATCTAACTCAACTTTGGAACTTTGTTTATTTTAGGTGCTTTTACTTTTCTTGGACAATAACGACCGATCGCTAGCATTTTCACCCGTATAGTTATACGGGTGAATTTATGTGTATAGTAGCATTTCTCTTCTACATACCACGATCGCGTTCTAAATCCTCAATGACTTTTTGTAAATACCACTCCTCTGACATCCCAGGATAATAATCCTGCTTTTGCTCAATTAATCGTTCGGCGATTTCCCAATATCCCCCCACCATTCGCAAAAGTCGCTGACGTAGCAGGTTATAATTTTGCTTTTTAAATTGTGGACTAAATTTTTGGATTTTTTCTAGGCTGCTTAAGACTTGTTGATAATTTACCCAGTCTTCTTGTTCGCAAAAAATACTCGCGGCGCGTTGATAATTCTCCACAGCATTTTGCATTTCTTCTATGCAAGAATAGGCAATACCGCGATTGTAATAAGCTTGAGGATCGTCAGGATTGATTTGCAGCGCTTGGCTGTAATCTTGAATTGCACCGAGATAGTTGCCCATTGCCCGGTAGGCATTACCTCTGGCAACATAGACTAAGGCATCTTCTGGTTGCATTTGGATTGCTTGATTGAGATCTGCGATCGCTCCAGTATGATCTCCTAAGACAGAACGTGCTTTGCCTCGGTTGCGATAGACAATGGCATCTTGAAAGTTTAGCCGCAATGCTTGATTAAAATCTGCGATCGCTTCTCGATAATTGCCCATTTTACAGCGTACAACGCCACGACAGCAGTAAGCTTGGGCATCTTGCGGATCGGCTTTTAATACCCAGTTTAAATCTGCTAGTGCTTCTTGGGTATCTCCTTTTTCAGCCTTTTCTAATAACTGCGTAAAATATTCTTTTGTGGATAAAATCGGCGCATTTGCAGAATGGGATGGCTCTACAGCAGGTAATTCTTGGGGTTGTAGCTGTTTAATTTGTTCCAGACACAGGCGACAATTCTCTTTGTCTTGCTGCTCTAGATATAACGTAGCAGCTTTTTTAAAGTTAGCGATCGCATCTTGGATATAACCCTGTTTGCGCCGCACCATCCCCCGCAGTTGATAAGCAGGAGCATAATTGAGATTGAAACGAATAGCGCGTTCAACGTCTTCCAAGGCTCCTGGCAAATTTTTTAGCGCCAGCCTTGCTAATGCACGACAATAATATGCTTCTACACTCTCAGGATTGAGTTTCAGAGCCTCAGTATAATCTGAAACAGCTTTTAGCAATGCTCCTGAGTCATAGTATGCCAAACCCCGTTGCAAATAAGCTTCGATAAAATAAGGTGTTAATTGTAAAGCATGGTTAAATTCCTCAATTGCTCCGGCGTAGTCTTTTCGCTTAGCCTTTTCTAATCCCCTATTGTAGAATTCCTCATTCATGGCATTTATTTACTTGATTGAGTTAGTTAAATTCGAGCAGACTTGCTTAGTAGCCTAACCTATGGACTCACTGTTGATATTTTAAATATTCAGCTTGGCTTTGCTTGATTTCGTAATTTTCGCTGAATCTACTTAATTACAGCAAAATTTAGGATTCATGAATCAGAATTGAGGAGTAAAACAGGTTTAATTGCTGATTTTTAGACGAATCGTTGTCTATTTCCCAGAACTGAAATCTGCTGTATCTTGAATGCATTTTTTCCTAAAATCTACCTACAGGTGATTTCTAATTAGAAGCTATTCCAACTAAGCTGACAAAGTAACGCTTAAGTTTTTATATACTTTCCCATATGGTAGATATATATTTTATTAACCTATTTGTAATTGGTCTACTTTTACTAACGGTCATCTTAGGGTCAGGTTGGATTTCTCGATTACCTCTTTCCTTTGCGATTATCTATCTAATTGTTGGTATTTTTTTAGGGCCTTATGGCTTTGGGCTGATTCAACTACGTCGAGATGGAGTATTCAACGCTGAATTACTAGAAAAAATCGCAGAATTCGTAGTAATTATTTCCGTATTTAGCTGCGGTTTAAGAATTGTTCGCCCTCTAAGGCTAGAAGTTTGGGGAATTACAGCCAGACTAATTGGATTTTTAATGCCAATTTCAATTTTTGCTTTAGCTGCTGTAGGTAAATTCTTTTTAGGTATGAATTGGGGAGAAGGGATTTTATTAGGAGCAATTCTCGCTCCAACCGATCCAGTATTAGCTTCGGAAGTTCAATTGACTGATATCAAGGATAAAGATGAGTTACGCTTTGGTTTAACTTCTGAAGGCGGATTAAATGATGCTTTAGCTTTTCCGTTTGTTTATTTTGGAATTTACGCCCTTAAAGATGATAACTGGGGCAGCTGGTTTAAACAGTGGGTTTTAGTCGATCTAATTTGGGCGATCGCTGCTGGTATTGTCATGGGATTTGTTGTAGCTAAAGTAATAGTTTGGTTAGATCAAAAAATTCAAAAACGTCGTCAGGTTGATGAGTTAATGGAAGATTTTTTGGCGATCGCTACAATTTTATTAACTTATTCTTTGACAGAAATTGTTAATGGCTATGGATTCTTAGCAGTATTTGTTGCTGGGTTAGTGGTTCAACGCAGTTACAGAAATCCTGATAAACCACTAGAACAATTAGAATTTATTGAGCGAATGGAAAAGCTTTTAGAAATCGGGACGATTTTGATATTGGGGTCGATATTATTAGTCAAGCCCATGTTAAATTATGCCGCTCAATCTTTGTTAGTAATCTTTTTGTTATTTGTAATCATTCGACCTTTAGGAGTCTGGATTAGTACAATAGGAAAACGTCCTATATATTCTCACCGCCGCACCTTGAACCCAGGAACGCGTTTGTTATTCGGTTGGTTTGGCATTCGCGGTGTTGGCTCTTTATATTATCTTGCATACGCCTTTGGTAAAGGCTTAGAAGGCGAACTTGCCGAACAAATTTCCTGGATAACTTACACTACTATTGTGGTTTCTGTAATTGTACATGGAATTAGTGCAACTCCTTTAATGGAGTGGTACGAAAACAAAATTGCCAAGTACGCAAAGCATACTCCTGACACAATTGATGAGTTTAAATAACAATAAATGGGAGATTTATAATTAAATATCTCAAAATCCCAGTATACACAATATACCGGGATTCTTTTTTTGGATGAATGATTTAGAAATGATGAAGAGACAAAACAGTATATAGCAATCCTATTTGAGTTGTGAAATTAGTCGTGGAGGCAGGCAACTTGTACTGAGCGTAGCAAGCTAAGCGTAGCGTCTCGTAGAGAAGTCGAAGTATAGGCAACAGATTTTTTCACGAATGATTTAGGATTGCTATATAAATTTTTCTTGTCTCCCAGTTTTGCTACTATTTTTTACTTACCTGTCACTTTTTCAACTATCTCTCCAGCTTTATCAAGTAAATTAGGCTCAGAATTTCCTTCAGCCTTTAAATTTCTTTCGTAAGCTTTTTCTATAGTTCCAAGGTTTTGAGAATCTTTTACTGCTTGTTCGTAAGCTTCTTGTCGTGCTTCTTCTTGAACACCAACACCTGGATCGTATTCGTTAGCGCGGTTAATTTGTTCTTCTGGAGTTGGTTTATACTCTGGAGGTATGAGCTTCAATTCTTCAAGAGTAGTTGCATAACTAGCTTGCTGAGTGAAAATGAACGCACCTGATAAGCTGATGAAAATCATCAAGCTAACAATTAAGAAGCTTGAACGAAAGGCATTCTTTAAAATTAATAGAATTTTTTGCATGGAAAAAATCTCCTGACTTTACTGTTTTAAGCCACTGCTATGTATAAATAGATTCAATTTCTGAGGCTCACAGGCATCCTAATTGTTTAGGTATAGTTCTTCCTTCTATCCCAGGGTATATTAATTGTTAGCCGTTGGTGAATAGCGATATGGCAAGTAAGTAGCGATCGCTTCCCCAATTACTAAAGAACTAAGTCAGCCAAAGCCATTAACAATTCAAAATTCAAAAATAAATGAACATAGTAAAAAATGTTAGTTTAAAAATATCATTGCAAACTGACCTTTATTTCCATGTCTTACTACGTAATCTACGACGGAAATTGTAATCTCTGCGTTACCTTAGTACAATTGTTAGAAACCTTAGATCGAGGAAAGCTGTTTCAATACACTCCCATGCAAGATGAACAGAAAGTTTTACAGTGGGGAATTACAGCCCAAGATTGCGAACAGGGAATGATTTTAATTGATGGTAATGAGCCTCAAAGACGTTGGCAAGGTAGTAATGCAGCAGAAGAAATTGGGCGCTTATTGCCATTAGGAAGTATATTTGTAGACGCTTATCGGGCGTTACCGGGGGTGAAGTGGGCAGGCGATCGCTTTTACGAACAAATCCGCGATAACCGCTACACTATATTTGGCAAGCGTTCTAGTACTTATGAATCAGCATACTGTGTTGATGGCAGCTGCAAGCCGTAGGAATCGATGGCTGTGGAGAATATAGATATGCGGGGACACAAAGAGAATAATACAGGAAATTCTCTTTGTGCCCCTGTACTGATTTTCTCAGGTTATTTGTTAACCTGTTATCTGTTGCCCGTTCCCTGTTCCATTTAGCATTACAACTCAGGCAGAGTCACTAATATTAATCATTAGACAGAGTTTTATAGTAATAAATTCAGCCCTTCGATACTAGTAAAAAGTCTGGTAAAACCACCATGATCCTATTTGGCGTGTTTGTAAAGATCGTGTAACAACATGAAATTACTTTGACGCCAAAATCTAGCACAAAACATTATTGAAGAGGTGAATCTGCGTGAGAATTGGTGCAAATTATTTGGGTAACGGAGAGTGTGAATTTACAGTTTGGTCTCCAACGTTAGATAGCGTTGCTGTGCAAATTTTGACGCCAGAACCGCAAGTAATTGCGCTTAAGCCTCAAGCAGAGGGATACTGGCAAACGAAGGTGAATGATGTCTATCCAGGTACGCTTTATAAGTATGTGCTGAACGAGGAAAATGCTTTTCCTGACCCGGCGTCACGGTATCAACCTGAAGGCGTGCATGGCGCATCTCAAATCATAGATCCTCAGTTTGAGTGGACTGACGAAGGATGGTCTGGTATTCCTGTGGAATCGATGATTTTCTATGAACTTCATGTGGGGACATTCACCCCTGAAGGCACTTTTGCCGCCATTATTCCCCGCCTACCGGAACTACGCGAACTGGGAATTAATGCTATTGAAATCATGCCCATTTCCCAGTTTCCCGGAGATACCCATATTGAGCCTGCTTTAGCATACCGTAACTGGGGCTATGATGGCGTTTACCCCTATGCCGTACAAAATTCCTACGGTAGCCCAGCAGATTTGAAGCAATTGGTGAATGCTTGCCACGAAAACGGTATTGCTGTGGTGCTGGATGTGGTGTACAACCACTTTGGGCCAGAAGGTAATTATATGGGTCAGTTTGCGCCCTACTTTACCCGAACCTATAAAACGCCGTGGGGCAATGCAATGAATTTCGATGATGCCCTGAGTATGGGCGTGCGAAATTATTTTATCCAAAATGCCGTTTATTGGTTGGGCGAATTTCACATTGATGCATTGCGCTTAGATGCAATTCAAGCAATTTATGACTTGGGAGCAAAGCATTTTTTGTGGGAATTAGCAGAAGCAGTTCATCATTTTTCCCAACAAGGGCAAAGATGGAAACGGCATTTAATTGCGGAAAGTGATTTAAATAATCCGCGAATAATTCGTCCGGCGGAATTGGGTGGATATGGTCTAGATGCTCAATGGAGTGATGATTTTCACCATGCATTGCATACACTTTTAACAGGCGATCGCCAAGGATATTATCAGGATTTTGGCACATTTGCTGACTTAGCAAAAGCTTATCAAGACACTTTTGTTTATGATTGGAAATACTCAGTCGATCGCCAACGATATCATGGCGTATCTTGCAGCGATCGTCCTTTATGGCAGTTTTTAGTTTGCAGCCAAAATCACGACCAAATTGGCAACCAAATGAAAGGCGAACGCCTCACAGCACGCATCTCTTTTGAAGGATTAAAACTAGCCGCTGGTGCTGTGTTACTATCACCTAATTTGCCGTTATTATTTATGGGAGAAGAATACGGCGAACCCGCACCTTTCATTTACTTTGTTAGTCACTCCGACCCAGATTTAATTCAAGCGGTTAGAGCCGGACGCAAAGAAGAATTTGAAGCATTTCATTATGAAGACGATCCCCCAGATCCCGAATCCGCAGAAACATTCTTAAAGAGTAAACTCAACTGGGAATTACGCCACGAAGGTAACCACAAAGTTTTGTGGAATTGGTATCGTCAATTAATTAATTTACGCAAAACCCACCCAGCACTTCTTAATCAAGACCGCAATTCTATCCAAGCGACTAGCGATGAAGATAAGCAATTAGTTATTGTTCGTCGTTGGTGTGAAACGAGTGAAATCACATTTGTATTGAATTTTAATTCGTCTCCAGTAACAGTAACTCTGCCAATTCAAAGCAAGGCTCACAAACTATTAGATTCAGCAGACACCTCATGGTCTGGGCCTGGTTCCCAAGCGCCTGAATATCTGTCTGCGGGAGAAGAAGTGAAATTGCAACCCATTAGTTTAGTACTGTATGAAAGGGAGTAGGGAAGCTGAAGAGATGAGGAGAAGGGGAGGTAGGGAGGAGAGTAATAACTTAGGGACTTCCAAATAAATATCCCATCCCTGCGGGACGCTACGCGAACGCTTTTAAGGCAGTGGGGTAGAAAGCAGGTAGTTTTGAAGGAGCGAAATTGCATAAATTACAGCAGATTTCAGGTAAATGAGGTACACAAACACCCCACCCGCGCTATCGCGCACCCTCCCCGATGCCTTGGGGTTGGGGAGGGTTGTACCTCATGTACTTGCAAAACGCTGTATTTTCTGGAGTTCCCTTAATGTTCAAGCTTTAAGGCTTAATATTCAAACTTTAAGGCTTAATGTTCAAGCTTTAAGGCTTAATGTTCAAACTCTTAAAAAGACTTGGGTTAATTGCGTCTCTACTACTAGCTCAACAGTCAACAGTCAACATTCAATAATCATCACTCCCACGAAAAACAAGTATGCGAATTCCAAGAGCAACTTATCGAATTCAGTTTACACCTCAGTTTGGCTTTGAAAATGCAAAAGCCATCGCTGCTTATCTGTCTGATTTAGGCATTTCGGATTTATATGCTTCGCCGATATTTAAGGCGCGGTCTGGTAGTACCCACGGCTACGATATAGTAGATCCGACTCAACTCAACCCAGAACTAGGAACTAATGAATCCTTTGATGCATTAATTAGTGAAATACAATCTCTGGAAATGGGTTGGTTACAAGATATTGTGCCCAACCACATGGCCTATAGCAGCGAAAATGAGTATTTAATGGATATTTTGGAACACGGGCCAGATTCCAGCTATACTGATTACTTCGACCTTTCTTGGAATGTACCATTTGGCGATCGCCAGCAACGAATTCTCGCTCCTCTACTAGGAGATTTCTATGGTGTATCTTTGGAAAATGGACACATTCAACTGCAATACGAACAAAACGGTTTAACTGTAAACTATTACAGTTTAAAATTACCATTGCGGTTAGAGTCTTACACAAAATTTCTCACCTACAATCTCGGCAAACTCACGCGCACGCTAGGCCGCAATCATCCCGATTTTATTAAGTTGTTGGGGATTCTCTACATTCTCAAAAATGTACCTTCAGAAGTTGCAGGTAAACAGCGACAAGACCAAATTGCATTTATCAAAGGATTAGTTTGGGAACTCTACAATACAAACGATTCAATCCGCGAGTTCATTGACGAAAACCTCAAAACTTTTAACGGCGAACCGGGTAATTCTGAAAGCTTTAATCTGCTAGATGATTTACTTAACGACCAATTTTATCGTCTCGCCTTCTGGAAAGTCGGGGCGGAAGAAATGAACTATCGACGGTTTTTTACTGTCAATGAATTGATTTCTGTAAAAATTGAAGAACTGCGGGTTTTTAATAACACTCATAGTTTGATTCAAAAGCTCGTTGAAGAAGGTAAATTTACAGGTTTACGCATTGACCACATAGATGGGCTTTATAACCCAAATCAGTACCTCGAACGGCTGCGAGAAAAAACTGGAGATGTTTACATTACAGTTGAGAAAATTTTAGAACTGACGGAAGATTTGCCAGAAAATTGGGAAATTCAAGGTACTTCGGGATATGACTTTTTGAATTATGTAAATGGTGTGTTTTGTCAAACTGACATAGAATTTTGGTTTGATAAAATTTACCATGCTTTTATTAGCAATAAGGTAGATTATGCAACTTTAGTAAAGGAGAAAAAGCAGCTAATCCTAGAAAAGAACTTAGCAGGTGACATAGATAATTTAGCGCTCCTGTTAAAAAATATTTCCAGCAAATATCGCTATGGTAATGACTTTACCATCAATGGACTCAAAAGAGCGATCGCGGAAATTTTAACACTGTTCCCAATTTACCGTACTTATATTACTCCCGATGGAATTGGGGAAACCGATAAACTCACCATTGAAGACGTAATTAGTCAAGCAAAAGAACAAGCACCTTTATTGCAGCATGAGTTAAATTTTATTGAAAAATTGATGCTGCTAGAATTTGATAATTCTCTTTCGCAAACAGAACGAGAACAGTGGATATATTTTGTCTTACGAATGCAGCAATACAGCGGCCCCCTTATGGCCAAAGGTGTAGAAGACACAACATTATATGTTTACAATCGCCTGATATCACTCAATGAAGTGGGAGGAAATCCCAGCCATTTTGGCATTTCTGTAGGTGACTTCCACAACTTTAACCAAAAGCACCAAGCAACATGGCCTCACACCATGAACACCACAGCCACCCACGACACCAAACGCGGTGAAGACGTGCGAGCAAGGTTAAATGTATTGTCGGAATTGCCAGAAGAATGGGAAGAAAAAGTTAACATCTGGAGTCATTATAATCAGGGACATCGCCAGATTCGCCACGGATTTGCCATGCCCGATCGCAATGATGAGTATTTTCTCTATCAAACCCTAATCGGTGCATTTCCCTTTGCCGAAGAAGAACACGAATCTTTCGTAGAACGGGTGAAGGAATACATTATTAAATCAATTCGAGAAGCGAAAGTGCATACTGCATGGTTACGGCCTGATAGCGAATATGAAGAAGCTTGCACTTCCTTTGTAGAAAAAGTGTTGAATCCTGCAACTTCTGGGGAATTTCTCGAAGCCTTTCATCCTTTTCAACAACGAGTTGCCTATTACGGAATGTTCAATTCTCTTTCCCAAATTTTACTCAAAACTATCGCACCCGGCGTACCTGATTTTTATCAAGGAACGGAACTTTGGGAATTAAGTTTAGTCGATCCAGATAACCGCCGTCCCGTGGATTTTGACTTACGACGGAGTTATTTAAGCGCCATAAAAGAGCAAATCAAAACCGATATTTTGGAATTGATTCAAGAGTTGCTCAAATACAAAACCGACGGTAGAATTAAACTGTTTTTAACGGCGCAATTACTCAAAGCCAGAAAAGATTATCTCTCATTATTCCAAGACGGAAATTATCTGCCGTTAGAAATTCACGGAACTCATGCCAATCATATTATTGCCTTTGCGCGACAATTAGGGAATCAAACAGCGATCGCCATCGCACCCCGCTTTTTCACTCGCCTCATTCAGCCTGGAGAAGATCCGCTAGGCGAGTCAGTCTGGAAAGATACGCGCCTACAATTACCCTCCGGAACTTCCTCATCTTGGAAAAATGTTTTAACTCAGCAACCATTACAAGCCAAAGAAACATTATCTATCGGATCTGCCCTCGCCCATTTTCCAGTTGCTTTGTTAGTTACTAGTGCTGAGTAAAAAAATAGAATCTCACGCAGAGGAGCCAGTGCGTTGGGCGGCTCTGCCGACTTGAAGTAACTGGCGTCGCGCAGAGGCGCAGAGAAAACGCTGGAAAAACTCTGCGTACCTCTGTGATTTCCTCGGCGTTCCTTTGCGTTTAAAAAATAATTCCCACTCCACATTATGACTACTTCATCACTCACCACCGCGCAGATAGATGCTGTGCAATCCCATATCAAAAAAACCTGGAAAACTTTAACGCGATCGCACGAACATTTATTACAATCTGCCAAGGATAGCAAGCTAGACCACACATCAAATACTCCTTGGATTGTCTACATTTCACCTTTAGAAGATTGCCCTAACGTACAAAGTGTGTTAGAGCGGGCGCTATCTCCTAAAGATATGCAAAGAATTGAAATTCGCACTTTGCCGAGCGAAGCCGAAGCAATTCAAGAGCATGGATTATTATACCTGCCAGGGCCTTATGTCGTCCCCGGTGGTCGCTTTAACGAAATGTATGGTTGGGACAGCTACTTTATATTATTGGGACTTTTGCACGATGGCGAATTGGAACTAGCCCAAAGTCAGGTAGACCAATTACTCTACCAAGTACAGCATTACGGTACTATCCTCAATTCCAACCGGACTTACATGCTGTCGCGATCGCAGCCTCCGGTTCTCAGTATGATGGTTTTGGCGCTATTCCAGCATACCCAGGATGAAGAGTGGCTCAGGTCAACTGTACCGCTACTAGAACAGTTTTATTATTACTGGGTAGTTCCGCCACACTTGAATGCTGCAACGGGTTTATCGAGATTTTATGCTTTTGGCGAAGGCCCTGCACCAGAAGTTTTGTTTTCGGAGCGAGATGAGCAGGGAAAAAGCCACTACGATCGCGTTAAGGAGTACTACCAAACCTTTGAGGTTGATGATTATGATGTCAGTCTTTACTACAATCGCGAAAAAGACGAACTAACCAGCCTATTTTATAAAGGCGATCGTACCATGCGCGAGTCGGGTTTTGATATCACTAACCGATTTGGCCCCTTCAGTGCTGATATCCTCCATTACGCTCCTGTGTGTCTGAATAGTTTGCTGTATCAGATGGAACAAGACTTAGCCCAAATCAACGAGATTTTTGGTAACGAAGATCTGGTGCAACAATGGCGCGAACGTGCAGAGATCCGCCGCGAACGCATCGACCAGTGCCTTTGGGATGAAGAACACGGGCTTTATCTAGACTATCATTTCCAGAGTGGCAAACGCCGTCGTTATGAATTTGCCACAACGTTCTATCCCCTCTGGTTGGGAATTGCTTCCCCATCCCAAGCCAAACGTGTGGTAGAAAATCTTTCTTTGTTTGAAGCCCCAGGTGGAATTTTTACCAGTACTCGTGTCACCGGGAACCAGTGGGACGCCCCCTTTGGCTGGGCGCCGCTGACGTTAATCGCTGTCCAAGGACTTCACCGCTATGGATATCATACAGAAGGCGATCGCATTGCCAACAAATTTCTGGCTATGGTGGTTAAGGAATTCGGGCGTCACAACACTTTAGTTGAAAAATATGATGTTGAACGGTGTTCTGCTAACGTTTCCGATGAAATTTGCTTTGGATATAGTTCTAACGAAATTGGTTTCGGCTGGACAAATGGAGTCATTCTCGAACTTTTAGCAGCGTCTTGGAGAAAAAGTTAAACCAAAAAACCCTGCATACCAAAATAGAGACGTTGCATTGCAACGTCTCTACATCTGTTTAAAACCCTTGTGGGGTGGGCATCTTGCCCGCCCCGAATTCTAAATTCTGACTCCAAAAAATTAAACCAATCTCAAATCAGAATAATTTGCTAACACATCATCTGATGTCAGAGTATCGCCTTGAGCTTGGGGAGTCCAAAGAACTTCAATTGCTAGAAGTCTATCGCTGGGGATACTACCAATTTGGCGCAGGGCTTGACGCAAATCATCAGAGCTGTTAATTTTTGGAATTTCAGATTTGCCTAGTGTCGCCGCTAATAAGGTGACGATAATGTACTCGCCAGGGCCTTCGGTAATTAGACGGGTGGGGTTGTCGATTTCATCCGCCGGAGGTAAAGCTTCTTTGGCGAGGGCGGCTCTGAGTTGGTTGTTGACGTTAGTCAGAGTTTCTTCGCTAAACTTGCTGCGTTCTGCTAGTGATAAGCGGTTGAACTGAGCTTCAGCTGAATTTAATCTTGCTTGTTGAGTATCACCACCTGCGTATACCCAATACTCTGGATGGCGGAGTAAAGCTAAACTAGCTTCTTGGAGTATTTCTGCTCTTCCTTCTGGGGAGTTGGTATCAGCAGTTTCAGCAATCTGGTTGAGTTCATTTTGCAAATCACGAGCTTGAGCTAATAAACCGACTTGCAAACGAGTCACGGAAACTGGAGAACTGGTGGTGTAATCTGCTTCTTGTGTTTCACCGCTAGAAGCGCGACGGAAACTTTGTAACAAGAAATTACCGATCGCCAAAAAAATTAAAATGCCAAATAGGCCGCCAAATCCACCTCCAATTCCCCAAAAAGGAATCAAGAAGGGAAAGCCAAAACCACCACCAGGATAATATCCGCCACCGGGATAATATCCGCCTCCGCCTGGAGGTGCATAGGTACGCGGTGTATAGGTGCGGCTAGATGGGACTCTAAATGAGCCACCGCCAATTCGTCCGCCACTAGCAGCTAAGGCGCCATCAGCGTGACCTAGAGCCAATGTTAACACCAGGCTGAGGGCTAGGAAGGTTTTTAGTAGCGGTTTGATGATTTGTTGTAGTTTTTTACGCATAATACAATCGCTTCAAAAACGGAATTTTTTATGATTTTTCCCTATGTTCTTGGGATTCTTCTTGTGGTGTGTGACTAATGCCAGCCCGTAACAACCTTTGCCATTTGTAGCATTTACTTTTATTAAGCTACACATTCACTTTACCGCGTCCCATCTTGGGTAGGCAGCGATCGTTGGGGGGATTTCTCTACAGGGGAACCGTACCTAAGGATATGTTTGCCATCAGAGAAATTGGCCATCTAGTAATTGAGTAATCCTAATTTGAATTGTGACAATTATCAGTGGTGAGTGTTGACTGTCAACAGCTTATAGTAAGATTTAACAAATTATTTAGGATTCGAGTAGCAGTTTCTGACTACAGTTTTGAATTATACAGATAATTTGAAATTTTAGTAATTATTTTGACTTATTTTTTTAATAGTTGACGCTAATTATTTTCTTGTAATCTCAAAAATTTTGTAAAAAATTACACACCAATGACATCAAAATCTCTTTAACCGCACTCCCTACAGATAAGGGTTAACCCTTGTCTGTAAGTCCTATTCTCCAAACAATAGACATCTTGCAGAAGTCCGGGAAAGGGGAAAGGGGCAAAGGTTTGGTATTTTCCTTTCCCCTTTAACATGAGTCCCTTTTCCCAACTCTTGCAAAAGTGTTTTTTGCAAGATGTCTAATAGACATCTTGGCATTCTGGCACAACTGTGGAGACTATTTCAGATATTCTGTTGAATGTAGCTAAATTTGAAAATTTTCGCCACGTTTGCTCGTTGAGGAATTTAGCTGCAAGTGATAGCTTCATATCTATTGTTGACGAATGACAAAAATTCTCAAGTCATGAGAAATTTACCAAATGAAATCAAATATACATAAATCAAAACTGATATTACTGGCTAATGTTCTCAAATCAGCTTAGAATTTATCTACTGCATTCGTCAAAAGAACAAACAATAATTATCCTGGTTTGGAAAATCATCTCAATTGTAAATAAATACAAAAAATATTCAAAAATCGAGTTCTCAAGTTGATTATGGAACATATTTCTCAACTCACAGCCAAAATTAGAGACGAAACTGCACATCCAGATATTCTGGTTATATCCCGGTTCTTCCTACCGAAACAAGCTGTCATTGGGGAATATATCTACAATCGTTGTCTGCAAGATCCAGAACGAGTGATTGTGTTGACTGCTGGTTGCTCAGGAGATAAGATATTTGACGAAAATCAACAGTTTCCTATATATCGTTGGTTTTATTCTAAATACTGGCATAGCGGCTGTTTAGCAAGTTTTCTCAAGCCTTTGGCGAATATTGTCTGCTCATTTGTGCTAGCAATTAGACTTTATTTTCGCTATCACTACCGCTATATTGAGTGGGGCCACGGCTATGATTTTCCTTCACTGTTGCTATTGAGCTATTTCTTACCGATTCGCTTTTTTATCTATCTGCATGGCAACGATCTTGTGATTCCGTTACATAATCCGGTGTGGCGATCGCTATTTAAATTAACACTTCATAGAGCTGAAGGCATTGTTTGTAACAGTTCTTATACACAAAACTATCTCAGAAGTGCTTTGCGGTTAGATACACCAACCTATGTTATCAACCCAGTAATCAGACCAGAAAAATTCGGCCATGCAACAACTTCAGCTACTCTGGATGATTTACGCGTGCGCGTGCGTCAAAGTTACAACATTCCCGAAACAGCAATAGTTATTCTCTCGGTAGGAAGGTTAGTAAAACATAAAAGCTTTGAGAGCGTAATTGATAACATTCCACTATTGCTAACTTTTGGTGTGGATGTCCATTACATAATTTGCGGTCAAGGGCCTTGTGAATTAGAACTAAAATCTCTCGCACATCGCTTGCGCGTAGATAAACGGGTACACTTTGCTGGATATGTACCAGAGAACGAATTAGCTGGTTATTATGCAGCCTGTGACATATTTGCTATGCTGGGTTTATTAGATACAAAACATAATAATTTAGAAGGTTTTGGTATTGTTTATTTAGAAGCAAGTTACTTCGGTAAACCTGTAATTGCTCCTCGTGTAGGTAGCGTTTTAGACACAGTTAAACACGAGGAGAATGGCATTCTCGTGAATCCCAATTCTGGTTATGAGGTTTTTCAAGCTTTTAATAGGTTGTGCAAAAACCAACAGCTACGCGAACAACTTGGCCGCAAAGGTAAAGAATTAGCTAATCGTAGAACCCTTCATCGTTCGCTGTACAAATCAGAGACATAAAACACGATTTTGTGAAATCAACGTTGACTAGGGGCGTACAGTTGTACGCACGCACGTCAATAAAGGTGCGCTGCGCGACTTGTGAAAATCGAGGAGCTTAAGATCCCCGACTTCTCAAAGAAGTCGGGGATCTTGTTGTTCGCGAATGATTTAGGACTGCTATAAAAAATTTTTGTTAATTATAAAACAAATATTTCCGGAATTCAGCAAGATTGAGGTGTAGAATCACGCTTGTGATTTAATTAATTTGTAATGAAAAATATTTTATCTACCATATCGCAATTTGTTCGACTAACTCAGCGAAAACAATTTCTTATTTTCACAGTTATTGGATGTTTTGCTGTATTGAGTGTAATGAATTTTGGGAGAGTGTACGCTCAGGATCGACCAGCTGCAACACCATCTAAATCTCCAGCAATGCTGAATGTGGAAAGGTCAAATTTGAGGCGACACTTTCAAGAATTTGGGCGTGAAGGCTCAATCTTGATTTACGACTCCAACAACAAGCGCACTTATGAATACAATTCTCAACGTAATGCAACTGCTGTTCCTCCAGCTTCCACATTCAAAATTTTTAACTCTCTGGTGGCGCTAGAAACAGGTGTCATTCCTGATGATGTGGCGGTTCTCACTTGGGATGGAATTAGGCGAGAAATTGATGCTTGGAATCATGATACAAATTTGCGTCAAGCTTTTAAAGATTCAACTGTTTGGTTCTATCAAGTATTGGCACGTAGAATCGGATATGAAAAGATGCAGCAATTTATTAATAAAGTAGGCTACGGTAATCGTCAAATCGGCACCGCCGCAGACATAGATCGCTTTTGGCTGCAAGGGCCATTGAAAATTACACCCCAACAGCAAATTAAGTTTTTGCAACAGTTATATCAAGGGGATTTGCCTTTCTCCCAGCGAACAATCAATCTAGTCAAAGACATCGCCATCCGCGAACAAACTCCAGACTACACATTGCGGGGAAAAACAGGATGGTTAACGATTTCCAAACCAAATATTGGTTGGTTTGTGGGTTATTTAGAACAAAACAAAAACGTTTACTATTTCGCAACAACCCTTGATATGTATAACCCAGAAGATGCACCCGCCCGCATCGAGATTACACGACGCAGCCTCAAGGATCTGGATCTACTTACTGAAACTAATTAACCACCACCAACAATAGTAACCACTTCTAAGCGATCGCCCGATCGCACTTTTGTTTCTGCCCAAAACTGGCGGTGTAAAATTTCGCCGTTATACTCCACCGCCACTAAACGGGGATTGAAACCCAACTGTTGCAGTAAATCAGGTAAAAAGGTTTCAGACAAACAGCTACGGCTTTCACCATTTATCTGAACCGTAATCTCATTAGACATAAATTTGGGGAGTGGGGACTGGGGACTGGGGATTGGGGATTGGTGACTAGGGGCAAAGGGCAAGGGGCAAAGGTAAGATCCCCCCTTTTCCCTTTAACCTTTTCCCTTTTCCCTACCCGAAGGGTTTTGACTAATTACTAATAACTTCTGGTTTAATACGATTGAGTTGGGAAAGCAAATATTGGGTTACTAGGGTAGGCTGTTCGGCTTGCATGAGCGATCGCACTACTGCGACGCGTTCAGCTCCTGCATCGATGACATCATTAATATTATTTGCATCTATTCCCCCAATGGCAAACCAGGGAATTGAACAATTTTTCGCTGCATGGCTGACATATTCTAAGCCTGTTGCTGCCTTACCTACTTTCGTGGGAGTTTCATAAACTGGCCCCACGCCAATGTAATCTACGCCTTCAGCAATTGCACGTTGCATTTCTTCTGCATTTGTGGTAGATAGACCTATGATGCGCTGGGAACCAAGTAGTTGCCGAGCAACGCTGATAGACATATCTTTTTGTCCTAGATGCACTCCATCAGCATCGACGGCTAAAGCTAAATCTACGCGATCGTTAACGATAAACAAAGCCCCGTAAATGTGGCATAACTGCCGTAGTTTCCTGGCTTGTTCTAGACGCAAAGAATCATCGGCGGTTTTCTCACGGTACTGTACGAGGGTTAATCCACCTTTGAGTGCAGCTTCCACAGCGCTCAATAAATTGTCACTAGGGGAAGTAACAAGATACAAACGCGATCGCCATAACAATTGATGGCGCTGATAACCCATTAAATTACTTTCTAGGGTGTATACTTGATAACGCATTTGCTTACAAGCTTTAGCCATACTTTGGTGGTAAAGCTTGCCATATTCTTCCACCACTCGCAACGCTTCTTCTATCCGACAAAAGTTAGCCTGCAACACCGATTTTATACTAGCTCGTTCTTCCTCCTGAGGATGGGTTAACTCAGTCCCAGGATCGCTTGGTGTATCTCGCGCCGCCCTCAATTCCGGGGTATGCCATTTGGCCACTTCTTGTCGCAAACGCTTACATTCAAGAGCCAACTGGGCATTATTTAACCCAAAGCGACACCATTCCTCGATAATTCGCAAGCCTTCACGAGCGCGGTCTAAATTGGCGTCTAAAATCCGGTAAACAACTTGCTGTATTTGTTGTTTTTGGCTGTATGGCTCGACCATTACCACAACCCCGTTAGTACTTTCATCGAAATGTGAATTATCATATGTCCTAGTAACCATAAGTTAATTAATTTACTTTTTTTGACTCAATTTTGACTAAATCTACGCAAAAAGACGTAGAAATAAGGGTTATTTTAAATTATCCCATGTTCCCATAGGCAGCGATCGGGGTAGTTTGAGGCTACAGTTTAGCACTAAGCTTAGTCAAGTATTTTCGGGTAGACTACAGCCTGACAAAGAACTGGGAATAGCGGATACAACAGCAAATCCGCACTCAGCAGCAGCAATAGCCCAAGAGTTTATAAATCAAAATATCCAACTACTCATATCCCATTACTTATTTTCCGGTGGATGTCTCACTCAGGTAAACGCATCTTAATCTTCAATGTTTAGATGCGTTTGCTCTGCAATTTGTTAAACCTTTTTGCAATAAATTTACAATGAACGAGTACAAGACAAAAATCAAAAGGGTTAACAGTTATTGCTGCATTAATTTGTATTATTTATCACAATCTTTCTTTAAACAAGATTCTGACTTTTGAAAGGTTTTTGCAACCAACGTAAGCGCTAGCATTGCAACTATTAGGTTTAATATTATCTTCTGACTTTAGCCCCCGATCCTTCGGGGGATTTTTGTTGAGAATTTGCAGATTATGAATAATCATTGCAGTCAAGATTCATAATTTAAAATACAAAATTGATGAAAAAGAGGGGGAAAGGGGAAAGGAACCAGCAATTTCAAAACAGGGTTTCAAGGCATGAACGCTGATTTTTATCGCACTATGTATCTCCTCAATCTTCTTTTTTGTTCTCCATATTTAAAAACAGGGGCTTTATACCTTGCGGTGAAAAGTTTTTTCTTCTTCCCTTACCCCTTACCCTTTCCCCTTTTCCCCTTCTTGGTAAAGAAAGAAGACTTTCATACCCAAGTTTAATAGATTTAAAAAATTAATAACTCATAGCACGCTTGACTTTCCAACCTGAAACTCGATTCCGATTTCTGATTCGTGGATTTATTTTTACGCATTGCAGTCGAGCCGATGCTTCAAGAAATACAGGGAGTCGGTAGAGACGCGATTAACCCATGTCTGTACCGAGGGCAGAGTGTCAGGAGATTATAAAAAAGCTTACCATCTCTCCCACTCTTTCCACACCTGCCACACTCCCTATGCCAAATTCTCAATTCCTTGTTTTATTAGTCGCCAATAGACCAATATGTGGGTAATATTATCGGCATAGTGGTGTCTAAGAGTATAAGAATTTATTCATACTTTCGAGGAGCTATGTTAAATATGATTCCCTATTTTCTATTTTCTACTTGCCGCAGTATAAATACTTTGCAAGCAAAGCGAAAGTTTCTGGAAGCAACAAAGCTTTTAGTGTTGAGTTGTTATGTTGTAATTTTTACTTTAACTTTCAAACTAACAAGGGTGGATAGTGCGTTAGCGGAGCTCGCCGAAGGCATCGCTCAGATGCCATCGACACCAGATTCCGCACCTATAGGTGAAAAAAACAATTCCCAAGCGAATGTGCTGTTTGTCAATCCCAATGCTGGAGACGACGGTACAGGTAATGGCAGCCAATCCGCTCCTGTCAAAACAATTACCCAAGCGCTGCGATTAGCTAGCCCCAATACTGTAATTATGCTCTCCCCAGGTACTTACAGCACCGAAACCGGAGAGGTATTTCCTTTAATGCTCAAACCAGGTGTTTCTATTCAAGGAAATCCTGGCGATCGCGGCAAGGATATCATCATTCAAGGAGGCGGTGATTACCTAAGTCGCAGTTTTGGCGGTCAAAATGTAACAATTATTGGGGCAAACCAAGCAGTACTAACTGGGGTAACGCTGACAAACTCAAACCGCCGTGGTTATGGTTTGTGGATTGAATCTAGCAATCCGGTAGTTGTGGAAAATACCTTTGCAGGTAATATGCAAGATGGGATTTCCGTCAGTGGTAATGCTGCACCCACCATTAGCAAAAATTACTTCGATGGCAATGGCGCTAATGGCATCACAATTTCTGGTAACTCCCGCCCCCAAGTGCAGGAAAATGTCTTTCATGAAACAGGCTTTGGCATCAATATTGCCCAAAATGCTGCACCTGTAGTCATAGGCAATCAAATTCAGAATAATAGATCTGGAATAATAGTCCAAGCAAATGCCCGCCCGATTTTACGGAATAATATCATTCAAGGTAGTAAAGAAGATGGTTTAGTAGCCATCGCCCAAGCAATGCCAGATTTAGGCAATGCATCCGAACCTGGGGGTAATGAATTTCAAAATAATGGCCGCTACGACATTAATGCCAGCGCTGCCAAACAGGTGATTTCTGCTGCTGGTAATAACTTGGGGAGCGATCGCATCGCTGGTAATGTAGATCTCAACGGTACAACAGCACTAGCAACCGAAAATTCTCAACCCGCCCCTGTGCCCAACAATGTCGCACCAGAAATACCAGCATCCAGGGAAATCACTTTTTCGGCTCCAGGAGTCCCAGAAACCACCAACACCCCAACCAGCAACAGTATTTCAACAGATAATCTTGTTCCTGCACAATTAAACAGTCAACTGCTACCGTTGCAACCAGCGAGTGTTCCACTTTCGCCACCCATATCCAATCAACAACCGCCTAAATCTCAAGTCGCTGGATTTCCTACTCCTAGCAACTTCCCAGCCAGACAAATATCAACTAGCGCTCAAGTTGCAACTTCCACCCCAGCACAACCACCAAAGACACCGCAGTTTAATTATGTGCAGATCGATCCGAACACGATTGAATTTAGTGCGCCTCAGTATTCATCCTCTGTAGCACAGCCAGCAGTTCCCAGCACCGCTAATCAAACACAGCAGTCATTACCAAAACTAGAGCCTACTGCTTTGGGCAATGAAGCACTGTTGCCAGTTGCCGATACTCCCAATTTGCCAAAAGTACCAACAAGTTCTACAACCATGTCTTACAGAGGAAACTCCCGGACACAGTACGGTATACGTTATCGGGTAGTGGTTACATTAGTAACAGATAAAGATGGAGATTTAGTGCGATCGCTTGCTCCTGGTGCTTTTCCTACAGTTTGGCAAGGTCAAAAAGTGATGCAAGCAGGAGTATTTGACAGTGAGTATAACGCTAAAGAAATGCTCAAAACCCTTTCTAGCAAAGGCTTGAGAGTCATTATGGAGCCGTTGAATTGATTGGGAAGAAACTTTTGATCGCCCCTAATCCTTTGAGTATCAATACTTGTCGGGTTTTAGGGAAAAGGGGAAAGAAAAAACCTTTACCCTTTCCCCTTTCCCCTTTCCCCTTTCCCCTTTACCCTTTACCCCAAACCAAATTCCGAGTTCAAAATGCAAAACCCCAGCATTATTGCTTTTGTCAATTGTTTTCAAGTTGAGAAATTGCTAATTTAATCACCGCTTGAACTCCTGCTTCCTGTTCTTGAGTCAATGCGGTTTGCAGAGGCTCTAAAGCAATACCATCACTAATTTTCATTAATGCCAAAGCGGCTGCTTTTCGAGTTTCCCAATCGGGATGATGCAATAACTCAACGAGGTTGGGAATAGCTGGTTGATGAGCTAAGCTACCCAAAGCTACCGCCGCTTCACACCGCACGATTGGCGATGCATCAGTGAGGGCGTTAATCAAGATTTGAAATGATTCGGCTTCTGTGCGTTCTTCAGCGATTTTAGCGATCGCTCCCACCACCGCCGCCCGCACTTCTGGGGAGTCGGAGTTAATTTCTGGATATAAATATTCCTTTGCCTGTGCTCCAATAAATGCTAACGCCCATACCGCATATCCTTTGGCGCTTTCTGGATATTCGGATGAAGCTAAAATTTCTAATAATGCGGGTACAGCAGCCTCACCAATCTTAGCCAGCGCTCCCACTGACGAACCTTTAACTACGGTATCCTCATCATTTAGGAGGGCGTTCACTAAGGTGGGAACTGCGATCGGGTCAGCAATCAATGTCAAAGTTTTAGTGCTAGCTCTCCTGACAACTGGATTTGGGTGGTTTGCCACCGTTTCCAATAATAAAGGTGTTACAGGCTTACCAACTTTACCCAATGCCTCTGCAAAACTCAAACGTACCATCCCCCGTGAGTCCCCCATACTCTCAATCATTTGCTTGAGGATTTTTTGGTCGTCAGGGTTGAAGGTATTTTGATTTAATTGCTCGCTGACTGCTGCAAGTAAAGCATCTGTTTCGGCGTGGGATAGCTGAATTGGATTTTCCCCGGACTGAGTTTCAAAGTTGACCATGTAAATTAGGGAGTGGAGAATGGGGAATGGTAAAAAGTTTTCCCAGTTTTAAATTGCTTAAAACTGAATAATTAAAGCCTTTTGCCTTTTGCCTTGTTGTACTAGTTACTTCCGCTGAGAGTAGCTTGCTGATTACGCAGCTCTTGGAGGGCAGCATCAATTTTGGCAAGCTCAGGTTCCAATTTTGCCATGACGCTTACCCTCATCAACTTAGCGCGTTTTGCTGTTTCTGTAGTTTCTTGAACTAAACGTTCCCGATATTGCTCAAGTTCTGCAATGACTTCTGCTATGTCTTGAGTGGTTACATCATTTGTTGTTAGTTCTGAGGTTTCATCCATATCTTTTGTTTCCTTTATGTGTATTTATGATGATTTTTGTCAGTGTTCGACTGTCGTTAATAGGCAATAGGCAATAAATTTTTTTTCCAATGATTTAAGATTGTTATACCTGACAAAAGATACATTTCGATCTTCTCAGATTGCGTGACCACTGGTAAAGCTTTTTGACGGAAATACTCAAAAGGTTACTGCGTTTTGTAAATTTATCTTTCGCAATCAATTTTCAAGTTGGTATAGCAGTTGCCAGGTAGATTAGGACAGAAACTGAGCGTCAAACACCGACACCAAAAGACTTTTAAGCCTATTGCCTATTGCTTGCTGTGCCACTACTGCGATTGAAAAATTAGCCCTTTCCCTACTTATTGTAAGGAAAGGGCTAGAGTTGCCTTGAAATTGAATTACGAATTAATATCCGCCTTCTTCTTCGTATTCTGGCTGTCTTTCTTTGACTTTCTTGGGAATATTCACTGGCTTTGGCGCATCTTCCCAAGCATCGCCTTCTACGTCGTCATAATCATCGTAATCATCAGCGTATGACTTGTTATAAGGCTGGGGTTCAGGCTTTAGCGGTTGTTTATATCTGTCGTTACCTGTTGCTTCACTCCAGTTATCTTCTTCGTCGTCTTCTTCGTATTGAATAGATTCATACTGCCGCGCCTTCATCACTTGGCGCTGTGGCCTAACTTCTTCCACATAGTCTTCTGTCCATTCTTCTTCGGCTACGGGTTCAGGGGCGCGGACTTTTGGCTTGGGTGGCTGCAATGGCACTCCACTTGGCAGTTGTTTATCTGGGGTTACTTGGCGTGGTGGAGTATAACCGCCGTATTCTTCTTGTTCATCTCGCTCCCACGGTGCTTTGCCGATACCCAAACGCTCTAGTAAACCCACTGTTAACTGGTTGACTCTTTCTTCGGCTCCCTCAAACACAATCAAGCGATTGGGGCCTGTGCTGACAATTTCATCGACTGAGAACTCGTAAGTACTTAAAAATTGGTCGGGGATTTGGGGCAATCCTAATGAGGCAATGACTATGGAATCAAGTTTACCTGTTTCGCCGTTGAACTTGAAGCCGCGAACTTTGCCTAATACTTCACCTGTTTCTGTTATTACTTCCCAGTTAATCAGGTTGCTGAGAGCTTCAACTTCGATATCTTCTATTACATCTTCGTTATCAACCAGGATGACATCACCGATTTGGTTGATGTTGTTGAGGTACATGTAGCGCGGTATGCCCGAAATAGAGATCAGGCTGTCTCGCAAACCAAGAGCCACAACCTCTCGTTGATCGATATCTACCCACACTTGACTGACGATGCCTAGCCGCTTGCCGTTGTCGCGGGTAATTACCTGAGTATTTAATATGTCGGAACGCCTAATTATTTGTTCAGAGGTCATTCTATACCGAGTCCTGATCTCGAATCCGGTTTATCTATACACTATTATTAACAAAAACTCAAGCAGATGTATTGGATGATGTTAATTTAATCCCCAAAACTTGAGTATAAGCTCCTCGTGCTTGAGTAACGCCAATTGTGCGTTCGGCTGATTCTATCATCGGACGACGCAAACTAACAACTATAAATTGAGCTTGTTGTGACTGTTGTTTGATCATTCTAGCTAATCGCTCTACGTTTGCTCCATCCAAAAACATATCTACTTCGTCAAAGGCGTAAAATGGCGATGGACGGTAGCGTTGCAGGGCAAAGATAAAGCTCAAGGCTGTGAGTGATTTTTCTCCTCCAGACATGGAAGCTAGGCGCTGTACTGGTTTGCCTTTGGGATGGGCAACTAAATTTAGACCGCTGCTAAATGGATCTTCGGGATTTTCCAGTTGCAGGTAACCATCGCCATCGGAGAGAACTGCGAAAATTGATTGAAAGTTTTCATTGACGGCATCGAAAGCTTCTTTAAAAGCGAGTTGCCGCAATGTGGTAAAGTTCTCAATTCGCAAAAGTAATTCGGTGCGTTCGCCTTCTAAGGTTTCTAATTTTTGCGTTAGTTCTTGGAGGCGGTTTTGGGTGCGTTCGTATTCTTCCAACGCCAGCATGTTGACAGGTTCCATTGCTTGCAAGCGTTTGGAGAGCGATCGCAATTCTTTCTGCAATTCTTCCAAGTCTACCTTATCTGGAACTTCCGGCAGTGGGTTGGGTAATTCTGCTGCCACATCGCGCAACTGATTTTGCAGTGCAACTAGTTCTTCTCGCCGTTTTTCTTGGGTTTCTTGCAGTTTTTGGATTTCCCATTCTAGTTGTTGCTGGCGTAAAAGTTGCGATCGCACTTCATGTTCTGTGGCGTCGCGTTTTTGTTTTTGTTCGCCCAATTTTTGCTCCATTTGATTCAACGATAGACGGGTTTGGGCGATTTGGTCGTTTATCGTTGTGATTTGGTTCAAGACGCGATGAACCGCGTCTCTACAAGAGGTTTGTTGGGTTTCGTATTCGGCGATTCGGGTTTCGGCTTCTTGGATTTTTTCTTGGAGGCGCTGTTGCTGATTTTCTAAATTTTTTAATCTTTGTTCGGCTTCTCTTAAGGCTGATTCCCGTTGTTGTAATTGTTGCTCTTGAATTTTAATGGTTGCTTGGATTTGTTGCCATTCACTTGGGGTTTGGGAGGCTTCTAATTCTGCTAAGGCGTGTCGCAATTGTTGTAGTTGAGTTTCTTGCCCTGGTAATTCCCGATCCAACACTTCCAGACGAGATTGAGCAGCAGCTAATTTTTCGCTGTTTTGGACTAATTGCGATCGCGTTCCTTCTAGTTGCGTTGTTAAATTTTTAATATCTTTGTGCAATTGTTCTAACTGCAACTGCTGTTCGCGCCGTGCTTGTCGGGCTTCTGTTAATTCTTGCGTCAATTGTTTGGCTCTGCTTGACAAAGTGGCGATCGCTTCAGTACAACGCTCTAAAACTCGCTCAATGTCCACCAAACGATTTTTTAAACCAATGACTTCATCGGATTCTGCCGCTTCGCCAGTACCAAAGCGCAATGCCGAACGTTGAGTGTTGCTGCCACCAGTCATTGCACCGCTGGTTTCCAACAATTCCCCGTCTAAGGTAACGATACGGTAGAGTCCTAAATTTTTCCGCGCCTGTTCGAGACTCCCAAAGACAACAGTGTTACCAAAAACGTAGCTAAATACATCTTTGTAACGGCGATCGCAATCAACTAAGTTCACAGCATAATTGACAAAACCGCT
Source organism: Nostoc sp. DedQUE12a (assembly GCA_034530795.1). Classification (GTDB taxonomy): domain Bacteria; phylum Cyanobacteriota; class Cyanobacteriia; order Cyanobacteriales; family Nostocaceae; genus Nostoc. Next base: position 20,686 of record JAVRCH010000010.1, on the reverse strand, counting down.
AGCCAAACGCAGCGTTGCATCTTGAGTAAATTTCGGTGCAGAAATTTTATTTAGCGGTAAAAAAGTCGCTCTCCCAGCACGTTTTTGTTTAAGCAATTCAATACCAGCTGCGGCGATACCGTCATCTTCCACCACAATATGTCCCAAACGTCCACCAGCAGCAATTTCCAAAGCTAGCTGATGGCGGGGTTCTACTCGTCCCAACTGGACAACCAAGCCGCAAACCCCAGGCATTCCTGATTGTAAAATCACCTTACTCGCTTGGGTGCCTTGGACTTCTTGTTGTGCTTGCGTTTGTGCTTCTAATTTATCTAACTGGCGTTGTTTTTCTCGTTGTTCGGCAAGTAATCGCTTTTGGGTTTCCTGCTGAATTTGTAATTCTTGTTCTGTGGCTGAAAGATTTTGCGCTAAATTTTGGATGGGTTCGCTAGAAGCATTAAATTCCGTTTCAATTCGACTACATTCAGCTTGCTTTGCGGCTAATTCGGGTTCATCACGTTCAATTAGCTGAGTTTGTTCTTGGATGAGTTGCTGTAATTGGTTATTGCGTTCCCTCAGTTGTGCTTGTTCCGTGCGTTGGGGTTCCAGAGTTTGCAGCAAAGTTTCAATTTGACGGTTAAATGCCGTTTGTTGCTGCACCCACGCCTCCGAAGCCGAGGCGATTTCTGCGGCGGCTTGGCGGGAGGTTTCTAAAGTTTGTTGCGTTTCATTTCTTTGCTGCTGTGAAGACGCGATTAATCGCGTCTCTACAAGTTGGGTTTCGGCAATTTCTTGTAAAGTATGACGGTGTTGTTCGATCTCCTGCTGAGTTTGAGCCAGACGCTTGGCAGTTTCTTCAAAAGCCGTTTGTAATTCCGTTTGCTGGCGCAACAATTGTTTGCGTTCTGCTTCTTGGATAGCGAGGGTAGATTGTACCGCCAAAAGTTCGTCTTCTCCCAAAACTTTCACATGGGCATTGAGTTCTTCCAGTTCGGCAGTTTTTTGGACAATCTCGGAATTTAAAGTTGTAAGTTGTGTATTAAGTTCGGCAAAATTACGATCGCCACTTTGAATTTCACCAACCAACTTTTCTTGGTGTGCTTGCAGCGAACGCCATGATAAAACAGCTTCCCAAGATTGCTTCGCTAAGAATTCCGCCCGGAGTTTTTGATACTTCTCAGCTTTAGCACGATCTTGAGAAAGGCGATCGCGTTGTGCAGTTAATTCCGTCTCAATAATCCGACAGCTATCTTCCTTTTCCTTTACCTCATCTAGAGTAGATTTCGCTTGATTAATCTTGCGATCGAACGCCGCCACCCCAGCCAACTCATCAATAATTTCCCGCCTCTCCCGCGCATTCATTGAAATAATACTGGTGACATCCCCCTGCAACACCACATTGTAGCCTTCAGGATAAATCCGTAGATTATTTAATTCCTCATGCAACTCCGTCAGCGTACAAGCGATACCGTTAATGTAGTAATTCGACGTATAAGTTCCCTGGTGAGTCACCCGCAACTTCCGAGTGACACTCCACTCCGCCAATCTTGAATTTTGGATTTTGGATTTTAGATTTTCTTCCCCCTCTTCCCCTGCTTCCTCCTCTTCCTCCCTCTGCGCCTCTGCGCCTCTGCGTGAGACTTCATCCGACAAATCAAACGTCACCGTCACACTAGCTTCAATAGAAGCGCGTCCCTTAGCAGTTTGAGTATTATTTACTAAATCCGGCAAGCGATCCGCCCGCATTCCCTTAGAACTAGCGAGTCCCAAACAAAACAGCAACGCATCCAAAATATTTGATTTACCCGAACCATTTGGCCCAGATATGACAGTAAACCCCGGCAGTAAAGGGACTGAGGTAGTACCGCCGAAGGATTTGAAGTTGGTGAGTTCCACGCGCTTGATATGCACCATAGGGCGCTGGTTAACTGGGCTAATGGTTAATGAAGAACAAGTCTATCAACTAATTCAAGAATCGCAAGAGGGTAAGTAGGGATAATTCAGGATTATTAAACCACAGAGGAAGCAGGGTAAGCAGGGAAAAAATCCAAAATTGCTAAAGGGGGCGATCGCTCAATACGGTTCAGTTAACGGCATTTATCTGTTGAGGTAGGCAGAGGAGACAGGGAAGGCTGGGGAGGCTGGGGGAGAAAAAAGACTTATCTGAACTGTATTTGGCGATCGCTTGCATTTGATTCACAAATTTTTCTAAAAGGATTTTGCAAGTATGGAAGATTTTAGTAGGAATAGACAAACCATGCGGTAAATTATGCAACTAGAAGATTACTTTGACTTTCAACGTCTTGATGATATTCGACTCAAAGGTACAAGAGTAGGAATTGAAACCATACTTTATGATTTTATCCACCGCGCTCAAACTCCAGAAGAAATTGCAAACATTTATACATCACTAACACTAGAACAAGTTTACGCGACAATTCTTTATTATTTAGTTCTTAAAAATATTGCTGATTATTAGACTTCTTGCAGAAGTCGGGGAAAGGGGAAAAGGTTTGGTATTTTCCTTTCCCCTTTAACCTTTTCCCTTTTCCCACCTCTTGCAAAAGTGTTTTTTGCAAGAGGTCTATTTTTCATCAAACCAGTTGAAAAAAATAAAATCCCCAGCTTCTTTAAGAAGTCGGGGATTTCTCTTACAGCCAAAAGTCAACAATTTAGGACAGCTATCTTGTCCTATGGCTTTTTCACAGCTTCAACTTTTGCTTCTACCTTCACGGTTTTCACACCTTGAACTTCCTTAGCCAAAGTTTCAGCTTTTTTGAGTTCATCAACAGAAGTAGCCGTGCCTTTCAGGATAATTTCACCCTCATTATTTTCAACTTGTAACTTATTTCCTGGTAAATCTTTATTCAATTTTTTACTGACTTCAGTTTTTAAATCAATTCCAGCTTTTGTTGCTGCGTTTTTTGGAGAATCGATTTTAATTTTAGTCTGTGAAGTAGGTATTGGAACAAAAGTTGGTTGTGCTGGAATTTTAACAGTTTTATCAACACTTGGATTTGTTGCCGAAGCTGGTGTTGCTGGTGCTTGAGACGCTTCATTGGTAGTGCTAGGAGTTTGAGAACCAGTTTTAGCAGCTTCTTGGCAGCCAACAGTACCAATTACCAAAATGCCACTAACTACAAATGGAATTAGCTTTTTCATTATTTATCTCCGAATTCAGTACTTGAAGCGATTAATTAAGCTGTATGTTGTGGTGAGGAGCAAATGTTAAAAATTTCTTATTTTTTGTTCGTCATTTATCTTCTGTCATTTGTACTTTGCTAACGACTAATGACCAATGAATATTGTACAGACAAGGGTTAATCGCGTCTGTACTAATGACTAAAAAATTTGGAGAATGCACCAATTCAATTGCTTTAGGGCTGCTGGCTAGTATAGCTCTACATAACGCTTTAGCTGTCTGTCAATTTCAGGTAGATGCTAAATAGCTTTCTTGGAATGAGACTATGCTGCCATATCGTAGTGATTTGATGTTATCAGATTTGAAGAAATTTGGCGATATCTACAACCTCGTCTATACGACTCAAAATTTCAGCGTTTTTGCAATTCTCGCCAGCAAAATTACCAACAAAAATGTTACTTTAAAAAACTATGGCTTGCTTAAAATGCCCAAAATACCAGGAAAGATTAGCCAATGCCCTACCTTACTTCTGCCCGCAAAATTCGTACCATTGTCGCTGAATATACTCATGCTAAAACGCTGTGGATAGATACAGAAGTGGCTGACTATAAAAGCCGTAATCCCAAGCTGTCGCTGATTCAGGTATTGGACGATGCTGATGATATGAGTGGCGATCGCGTTTATCTTTTAGATGTCTTAGAACAAGATGACATTATAGCTGAATTTATTGAAGAAATCATGTTAAATCCTACTATTGAAAAAGTTTTTCATAATGCCAGCTACGATCTTAAACTTCTCGGTAATAAAAAAGCAAAAAATATTACTTGTACTTTGGAGATTGCAAAGAAAATTCCTTATTATCTCTTGCCATTGCCAAATTACCAACTCCAAACTATAGCTACTGCACTTTGTAGTTTTAACAATATCGACAAACAAGAACAACAAAGCGATTGGGGAAAACGTCCTCTGACTGAAGAACAAATAGAGTATGCTTACCTAGATTGTATTTATCTGGCTCAAATCCACTCGAATTTGTTAAAATTACAAGCCCAAGCTAACCCCGAACCTGCAACAGAAGATTTAACAATACTCAGTGCTAGATACTCGCAAATTGAGCAGCAATACAAGTTATTAAATTCAGAATTTGAGCATTTGCAAGAGCGTATAAAAAAAGCTATGCAAGCCCAGAATATATATGAAACTGCTGATTATAAGCTGAGTAGTTATGAGCGTACCACAATCAAAACTACGTTTACAGAATTGGCAACTCTAGCACAAAACCAAGGTCTTGATTTAGATTTTCCCATTACACTAACTCAGAAACTCCAAAAAGATTTGGGGCAAAATCTAGAACAATTGTCTGTAGATATTGATAAAATTACCGCTTGGCGGCTAACTGCCAAAACTCAGGATACTGAAACGGAAAATGATTAAGAGACGCGATAAATCGCCGTCTCTACAAAGGACTATAAAATCTTTTTATTTCTCTCTGTGTAGCCGTAAGCCCGCCGCAGGCATCTCTGTGCCTCTGTAGTTTATAAGTTATTTATTTCACCACAGAGGCGCGGAGGGCACAGAGAGAAGAGGTTATAAAGAAATTTATCTTCAAGAATTTTTATATGCCTTGAAAGGGTTCGTCGTAGAATTTATAAAATTTCTTAAAAGCTGTATCAAAAGTTAGAATAATTTTTCTGCTTAAGAATTAAAATCTAGAGTTTGGGATTAGTTTATTTCAGGTGTTCTCAAGAAAGAATAAAGGTGTCAGTTAGCAGATCTTCTTGTTATGACTTCTGAATTGGTGAATTCTAAATTCTTCTTAAAGGCAGTTTATCTTAACTTATGATACAGCGTTTATTTAGGCAAAAACGAACAAGGGTAAATAAAGTATTTACCATAGCTATTTTTACTACATTAACGGCAATTAGTAGCGTTTCTTGTAGTAAGAATGACAATGTATTAATCACAGAAGTTGGAGTTAATCCACCTACCCGCCGTTCGGCTATCAGAACGAAAGCTGAGGCATTTTATGTTCAGGGAAAAAATCAGCATGTCAACGGCGATTTGCAAGCGGCGATCGCTTCTTACGGCAATGCAATTAATGAAAATTCTCAATATGTCGCTGCTTACAACGGCCGGGGATTAGCCTATTTTGATTTGGGAGACAAGGAAAAAGCGATCGCAGATTACAATCAAGCACTGCGTATCAATCCCAACAACGCCGAAGCCTACAATAACCGAGGAAATGCCCGCGCTTCACAAGGAAATAACCGAGAAGCAATTAAAGATTACAGTGAAGCGATTCGCCTAAACCCGAACTACGCCGAAGCCTACAACAACCGGGGTAACGCCCGCGCTTCATTAGGAGAACAAAACAGAGGGCTAGATGATTTTGACCAAGCCATTGCCCTCAACCCCAGATATGCTATTGCCTACAATAATCGGGGAAACGCCCGTGCTGCCAATGGAGATCCTCAAGGAGCGATCGCAGATTACAATGAAGCGATTCGCCTCAATCCTAACTTTGCCCCTGCCTACAATAACCGAGGAAATGCCCGCGCTAAGAATGGAGACAAGGAAGGGGCACTAAAGGACTTAGAACAAGCAGCAAACATCTTTCAAACTCAAGGTAACAATGATTTGTACCAACAAGTGACAAGAAATATTAAAGAACTTGCACAGTAGTGGGAGTGGGGAGTGTGGGGGGATGGGGCAGAGGAGATGGGAAAAGGGAAAAGGTTAAAGGGGAAAGGGAAAATACCAAACCTTTCCCCCTTTCCCCTTCCCCTTTTCCCGACTTCTGCAAGAAGTGTGGGGGGATGGGGAAGTGTGGGGAGAAAGAGAATTTATGCCCCCGTCTCTTCCCACACCTCCCACCCCTCCCACACTCCTGTTTGCCCAATGCCCTATTCTTCAATAATTGGTGTACGAAGGTCTTCTACCAATGCTTGAATTTCTGCTGGTGGAGGTGGTGTTAGGCGAGAAACTACTAGGGTAACTATGAAGTTGATAACCATGCCTAAAGTACCGATTCCTTCAGGAGAAACACCAAAAAACCAGGGTTGGACGCCGCCAAATTTCACCGCAACAATGTAGATGATGGTAAAAATTAAACCCGCCAACATCCCAGCGATCGCACCTTCAGAATTGGTGCGTTTGTCGAAAATTCCCAGAAAAATTACTGGAAAGAAGCTAGCGGCGGCTAAACCAAAGGCAAAAGCAACTACCTCACTCACAAATCCCGGCGGATTCACTCCAAAATATCCGGCGAGAACGAGGGAAAAACCTACCATGATGCGTCCGACAAACACCCGTTTTTGTTCTGAAGCATTGGAATCTACTATGCGGTAGTAGATATCGTGGGCGATGGAACTGGAAATTACCAGTAATAAACCGGATGCTGTAGACAAAGCAGCAGCTAAGCCGCCAGCCGCTACCAAACCAATCACCCAAGGAGGAAGGTTAGCTACTTCTGGGGTGGAAAGCACAATGATGTCTCGGTCGATGTTAATTTCATTGGTGTCTTTGTTGGGAGTCAACTGGAAACGCCCATCTTTATTTTTGTCATCAAAGCTTAGCAGTTTGGTTTTTTCCCATTTGGTTGCCCAGTCTAGTTGTTGCACTTGTGTAACTGTCTGATTGTGCAGGGTATCAATCAGGTTATACCGAGCGAACATGGAGAGGGCGGGAGCAGTTGTATAAAGAATGGCAATAAACAACAGTGCCCAACCAGCAGAAAAGCGGGCTGCACGCACACTCGGTACTGTATAGAAACGGACAATAATATGGGGTAACCCGGCTGTACCTACCATCAGGGCAATGGTGGTAAACAGCACATCTAGCATGGATTTATTAACAAATGGCTCAGTATATTGCTTAAATCCCAGGTCAAGCTGGATTTGATTGAGTTTGTCAGCAACATTACTGAAAGTAAATGCTAGCTGGGGAATAGGATTACCAGTAAGAACCCAAGCGATCGCGATCGCTGGAATCAGGTAAGCAACAATCAATACTCCATACTGCGCTACTTGTGTCCAGGTGATGCCTTTCATACCTCCTAAGACTGAGAAAAAGCCGACGATTACCATACCGATAATCACGCCTGTATTAATATCTACTTGGAGGAAGCGGCTAAAAACAATCCCCACGCCGCGCATTTGTCCAGCAACGTAGGTGAGGGAAATGAAAATAGCTGCAACTACAGCCACCAAACGAGCGATATTAGAGTAGTAGCGATCGCCTACGAAATCTGGCACTGTATACTTACCAAATTTCCGCAGGTAAGGAGCCAGCAATAATGCCAGTAGTACATAGCCACCAGTCCAGCCCATTAAAAAAATAGAACCGTCGTAGCCCAAAAAAGAAATCAGCCCGGCCATTGAAATAAAAGAAGCTGCGGACATCCAGTCAGCAGCAGTAGCCGCACCATTAGCAATTGAAGGTACTCCCTGACCTGCAACATAAAAATCTTTTGAACTTTCAACTCGTGATTGCCAACCAATATAAATGTAGGCGACAAAGGAAAGTCCAACTATTACAATAGTCCAAATTTCAACTGACACAGTTTTTCCTCACTTCCTGAGATTGTATTCGTCTTCTTTTTTGCTGCGATTGTATTTGCGGTCTAGCTTGTCCATTTGGAACGCATAAATGAAAATCAATGCCACAAATGTCAGGATTGACCCTTGCTGGGCCATCCAAAATCCAAAGGGTACGCCAAAAAACCGTATTGCATTCAAAGGTTGAACTAACAAAATACTGAAAACGAGGGAAACCAATGCCCAGACAATTAAAAGATTACGAATTAAAGCAGTATTAGCACGCCAATAAGAACGGCGCTGATCTTCATCCATTGTTTTTTATCATCACTTCATCAGTGCATCAAAATAATACCAAGAAGCCGTTATTATGCTGTATAGTATTGTATTAATTTTTATATTTAGTCAATAATATTTAACTTTAAGTATAAAAAAACTCAGTTAATCCGTGAAAATAAATCCTCTCCAACTGTGAAATTTTATTAACAAACACTTCAGCAGTCAGCAGTCAGCAATCTGAATTATAACTCCTATACCAAATATTTAAAAATATTTACGTACTAATTACCAGGATACCAACATCGACAAATGGTATGTAATGCTTTTTTGTAGGCTATGCCAGCTATTAGTCGCAATCAAACTAAGTTCTTTTTTATTTAAAAAAATACCAAAACTTACTGGAGCTTTTTACTTAGTTAATTTAATAACATTAATTATCAGGCTGGATTGCTGTATAAGTAACTATTATTAAAAATCAGTAAATAATTATACTAAAAATATGTATTTAATATAGACGAAATATTCATCATTAATGCGAGAAAAGCTGACTTAAACATGACATTAGTAAAAATATCTCTGAAAGAATGCGAAAAGCATCAATCCGAGTTTGTAGATATAGATCGATCTACAAAAGTGAGATGCACCTTTTAACTTAGCCCTGAAAAAGCCCAAATTTTAGCTTTTACCATACCACGAACCAGAATATATGTTTATTGAAACACTATTTACAGAACCAATTTATTTTTTCAGAATCATTATAATTGTCATATTTTCCATCACTTTACACGAACTTGCTCACGGCTGGGCTGCAATGAGTCAGGGAGATAACACTCCACAAAAAACTGGTCATCTCACCCTCAATCCTGTAGTTCATATGGGCAAAGAATCAATTATCTTTCTCTGTCTCATGGGTATAGCCTGGGGACAAATGCCCGTTAACCCTTCTAAATTTCGCTCTCCCAAGCTAGGCAATATTTTAGTATCCGCAGCTGGGCCATTATCAAATCTGACTTTAGGCATTATATTTATTTTAGTGCTTAAACTTCTAGCTAATTTAAGTTTTTCAGCACTCTTTAGTGCTGAGTTTCTTTATCTAGCGGCTCGGATAAATTTGACGTTATTTCTGTTTAATCTGTTACCAATTCCACCGCTTGATGGCTTTCATGTCTTCAGTGAAATTTTCCCTAAGTTAAAGCCATTAGAAAATACCCACTTCGGACTTTTTGCGATGATGCTTCTATTTATAATTCCAGAATTTGGGATAGGACTTAGTGGCATTGCTGATTTACTTATCCGGTTAATGCTTGGGGGAGAATCAGTAAATTTTTAGCCCAATACGTTTAGTCACAGATCCCCGACTTCTTTGAGAAGTCGGGGATCTTGTTGTTTACAAATAATTTAGGGTTGCTGGCTTTTTGGTGTAATATTCAGTTTTTGTATAAATGCTGATAATACTATCACCAACTGCAAAAAAAGTACCTTCTTGCTCATTTTTAGAAAATTGCAAATTTGGGTATTTTGCAGCAGCTTCTTGGGCAGTCATAGCTTTTGCTGACATTTGTTCTGGCAATACTCCAGTACAGCCGATATAAAATACCAAAGGAGAAATTTTGTCTTGGTAGATTTTTTCTGTATATTCCTCTAGTTTGGTATTTGCTACTGTTAATGCTGAAATCATTTTTTCTTTATTGATTTGCTTACCAGCTTGTTTATCCTGCAACAACTGTACCAAAGTATCAGCACCGACTTTCTTCAAAATAGCTGCAACTGTGCCATTCTGCTCAAGCCCAAGAAAATCATCAAAAATCGGTTTCATCAACTCATCTACTTTTGTAATCTTGGTGCGTGATGAAATTAGCCTCTCTCTAACAGCGAGATTCTGGTTAAATGCCATCTCAAAACTCGCCTTGGTGATAATTTCTCTAGTATCTTTATCATAAAGGCGATACATTCTATTCAGAAATTTGTTAGCCGAATGCAACTTGCTAAAGTTAAGAATGTCTTGGCTACCGATATCAATTTTATAGCTCAATCTTGATTCAAGAGTACCATTAACTAAAGCTTCATGAATATCTGCGTATTCATTAGTTGTCGGGAAGTTGATGTAGATGTTCTTAGATAGATAGTGTTTTTTAAATTCATCTAATTGTTCCGCTACAAATACATCTGACTCCTTTTTCAAGTGAGCAGAAATAATACTAGTAAGTACTTTAATTTCTGCGAGTTGATTGAATAGCCCATCAATGCTGCTGTAATGACTATCAGCAGGTACAAGCGGCAAGCTATCTAGCTCAATAGTATATTCAGTACGAAAGTCAAAATCTTTGGCATTCAACACACCTTTTTCTTTAAGCAAGCCAAAAGCTTTTTTACTGCTAATTTTGACTTGTAACGATTTGACGTTGATTTTGCCGTCCCTAACAATGGTGTAATTATTAAAACTATTGAGGTCATTGACTAGCAAACCTGCTACCTCAAGAGTGGGAGTTTGGTCTGCTGATTTGGTAAGTCTCACTTTACGTTTAATCAGCATATTAATAGTAGCGGTATTGCGATTAAAGTGAAACTCGCCCATACCAACATACTCAGCATTGTCTATATTTTCTGTTTGCAACCAAGGTTGAATTAGTTCTCCGTTTTCGCCTCTCACACCTCTAACACGCTTGAGACTTGTTCTTTGATAATGTTCTTGCAGATGCTTGATGTTGACAATAATATTGTTACGATATTCTGTAAAAATTTGGAGGAGTTCTACTAAAGAAATTTGATTAGTTTTCATCTTGCCACCTTCCATGAAAGCTAAGTTGAAATATGCTGTTTAAACTGTAAAAAATTGAAGAGTAAACGTACAAAAAACCGATGCCAAATATATGTTAAAATTGGCACATAAGGCACAAATATTGCGCGATCGCATTACATTCACGAACTAGCTACCAAACACGTTTTGTTCAAACTTTGGGTATTTCCAGGTTCTCTACTCACCGGATATTCATACTTATATAATACACTTGTACTATATAAATGTCAAGTCGTGATGCCTAGCATTGATATCAATTAAGTAAAATCGAAAACTGCTGTTAATTTTCAATACGGTATCGTTCAGCAATATCTTCACAAGCTGCGGTGTAAAATCATAAATTTTGCTGAGGCGATCGCCAACTGAATCGCACAAAATTAGTAACAGAAAGTTGCAAATTCGATGATATTTAAACAAATCATCAAAATTAGATTTTACTGATTAAATAGAGACAAAGTAATGAGAAATAAACTATTGTTTGCTGGCATTTTCATGGCAACTTGGGTAGGAACATTAATCCCCAGTGCTTTTGCTGCTTCACCTTGTTCTGTGGGACAAAAAGCAGAGGTTTTTTGGAAAGATACATGGTATCCAGCAACAGTATTAGATGTTGATGATAATCAGTGCTATATTACCTACGATAGTTATGATAGTTCTTGGGATGAGTGGGTTGGAACTTCGCGTTTTCGGGCATCATTTGAAGTTGGGGATGCTGTGAGAATTCTGTGGAAGGGTAAATGGTATCAAGGGCGCATTTTAGATGTTAGTAATAATCTTTATAAAATTACTTATGATGGCTACGATAGTTCTTGGGATGAGTGGGTTGAACCCGCACGAGTAAGCAGATAAGTAATACTTTTTTTTATAAATTGGGAGGGGCGATTTCATCTATGGAAATCGTCCCTTAATTTTTTATCAAAAGTCTAATGGTAATTGTTTAGGTAGAAACTTGTGATAGTAACTGTTGTGATGTGATTCCAAGCTTCTTGGCCGTGCAAAGCAATTTCGTCAAAATCATTAGACCTGTTGCAAAAAACACTTTTGCAACAGGTGGGAAAAGGGACTCATGTTAAAGGGGAAAGGAAAATACCAAACCTTTCCCCCTTTCCCTTTCCCCTTTCCCCGACTTCTGCAAGATGTCTATTGCCAATTTTGTGAATCAACGCATTATTTTCGTACATTTAGGCTCCGGGTTTGAAATAATCAAAAAGGCGATCGCCTGAATCAGCACGAATCAATGCTACAACTACATCTGGTAAGGCAGCTAAACTAGGGTAAACTAAATAGCGCGGTTCCCAACGGGGGCGGAACTTCTCTTTGTAGGCGTGTAGTCCTTGGAAATTGTAGAAGCGATTTAAATGCTCGTAAAGATAATGCAACACTTTCTCTAAACGGCGTGATTCTGGATTATCTCCAACTCCAGCCAAGGCAGAAAGACCAAAATTAAAGCTATCGAAACCATTTTCTTTAAAATGCTGGAGCATGGAAATAAATAAAAAGTCCATTGTCCCATGTTCGATGGACGGGCGGTGTCGCATCATATCAATAGTTGCTTCGTTGAGCTGATACTCTGGGATAATATTAGCAAAAGCGCTAATCTGACCTTCTGGACTATACACCACAGCAATCTCACACTCTCGCAGGTAAGCTTCATCAAACCAACCTAAAGAAAAGTGTTTTTCCGAACCTTGCATCATCTTTAGCCATTCATCACTCACAGGTTTGAGTAAGTGCAATAAATCATTATCAATTGGTGGTTGATAAAAGTTAATTCGATATCCTAATTTTGTTAAACGATTGATTGATGGTCTAAAGTTTTTACCAGCTTTACCTTGTAATGTAAAACTTTTCAAATCAATTATCGCTTCTTCTCCAATCTTAAGCACCTGAAATCCTAAAGATTTGTAAAGTTCAACATCATCGGGCAAAGTTTGATAAAAAGCAGGATACCAATCATTGCGTTGACAAAACAGCTGGAAAGCGACAATTGTCTCTTTGCGGTCTTCAACCGGCCCTATGGGATCTCCTAAGGCGATCGCACCTCGTCCTTTGGGAACATAAGCGATTACACTATTACTAGAGGGACTGAAATAATAACTTTTATCATTTAATAGTGTCAAAGCTGCCAAAGACGAACATCCATATTGTTCGACAATTTCTTTAGCTTTTTGTCTTTCATTTGCAGTTACTAAATTACGCCAAAATACAGGTTGTAACAGCATAAACATTGCGTATGTAATAGTCACTGCTGCAATAATATAGATAGAATTAGCAAAAAAATCTCCAAATCGACTCTTTGGTTGCAGTCCCCAATTATCCTCAGTGAAGAACATCGCCAAAGTCTGAAGTACAGCTTCACGCCAATTAAAATTTTCCGAAAACTTGCCGTCTAACAAATAAAATCCAATAGTTCCGTATGCCAGAGTAAACAGTAAAGCACCGATAAGTACTCGGACTCCCTGTGCAATGGAAGGACGGTCTGATTGCGCGGTAAAAATATGGCGCATCAGAATTAATTGCACTAGCAAAACTCCAGATAGTAGACTTTCTTCATAGTCCAATCCCTTCAGTAAGTGGCTGAAGATGGAAATTACCAAAAGACCAATAGTAAGTAACCAAGCGATTTTTTTTCTGCGTAATAAATTAGTAGCAAGTGTAAGTAAAACAAACCCAGTTAGGGCGGCAAAAATATGACCGCTAGCACGAATTTCAAATGGTAAAAATTCTTTTAACCAGTGATTTCGTCCGTACAGGTTAGGTGTCACTGCTGATAATAAATTTACTACCCCAACTAAACCTGTAAGGAACGCTGCACTCCAAAGTAAAATCTGAGTTTTTAATTTATTAGTCATTAGTTATTAGGAGTTAGGAGTTAGGAGTGAGGAGTTAGGAGTTAGGAGTTAGGAATGAGAATTTTTCAATTTTTAATGTTTTTTTATCAGAACTTACGCACAGGTAACGGAAAATCAAACCACAGAGAACACAGAGGACACGGAGGAATAAGAGTTTCAAAGAGTTTTTGCGTAAGTCCTATTTATTTAGAAATCCCTAACTCTTAACTCCTAACTCCTAATTTTTTAAACTGTTCTCCTACATAGGAAAGAGAATCTTTGAGATGTTTGTGGAAGTAGTTCCAGCCGACATCAGCACCAGATAAACCATGACCTCCGGGAAAAGCATAAAATACATGAACAATGCCTAAATGAGTTAAAGTTTCATGGAAGGCTTTGGTAGAAGCTAGTAAATCAATATCGTTCGCGCCTGCATCGAGGTAAACACGCAATTGCTTTCTATCTTCAGGTGATAGCTGTTGCACAATTTGTTGAGGACTATTTTGCGAACCGCTACTATCAGTAAAGTAACCGCTGTGGCTAAACAGAATATGGAAGTTGTTGAGATAGCGTAACCCGATATTAAAAGCTCCCCATCCCCCAGAAGATAGACCTCCCAGCGCCCAAAATTGGGGTTGTTCTAAAGTGCGGTAGCGTGACTTGACAACTTCTACTAATTCCGAACCAATTAAAGTTCCAATTTTGCCATTTGGCCCATCAAAATAATCAGGATCGTACAATGGACTGGAACCGCGATTATCATTACCATCAGGTGTAATTACAATCGATGGCGGTAATTTTTTAGTTTGATAAAGTTCGTGCAATACATCTAAAATTGCATATTTATCAGCAAAAGCACGAGCATTATCATGTCCTCCATGTAGTAAGAATATCACGGGGTAACGTTTTTGCTGGTTTTTGTTATAGCCTGGAGGTAAAATTACGCCATAGTTGCGGACTGCACCCATCGCTTGGGAATTGAAGCTTGTTAATTGAAACTTTAGCCCAGTATTTGTTTCTTCTTGGGGTGGGTCTAGTTGCGGCGCACCTAAGATAAATACATAATAATAACCGACGGCGGTTAAGAGTGCGATCGCTCCTACCAAGCTAATGAAAAATTTAGAAATCTTCATATACTTTTAGTGCAAAAAATTCACTTTACTCGATTAAAATTTAATATACTTAATCCAGTAAAATTTTTCCTCAGAGTTTTTCTATTTAAATTTGACCATCAAGGTTTTGAGAAGCTTCTGTGATTATTTATTTTTTAAAATTAAAACTTTGGTTATCAGCTTGATGTGCTATTTCTGATAATTTGAATTGTTCGCCCACAAATGTCAAAGAATCGGCTAAATGTTCCCGCCAATATTGCCAAGTATGACCGCCAGGAAACTCACGAAATAGATGGTAAATTTTGAGTTTTGCAAGGACTTGACTAAATTTTTCGCCTTCTTCAATTTCTTCAACATCAGATTTACCAGAATCGAGATAAATTCTCAACCGTTTTTGCGCTTGTAGTGGAATAGTTTTGATATAAATTATTGGGCTATTTATCGGGCCACTTTTATCCTGAAAATAACCACTATGACTAAATAAAATGGAGAAATGATTCAAATTGTGTAATCCTACGTTAACAGCACCCCAACCGCCAGAAGATAAACCACCTATGGCCCAAAAATCTGGATTTTGTATTGTACGATAACGGCTTTGTACAACTTTTACTAATTCATCTCCCAAGGCTGTGGAAATTTTACCGTTTGCGCCATCGATATATTCAGGGTCTCGGTAGGGGCTAGAGCCGCGTTTGTCGTTGCCATCTGGTGTAATAATTATGCTGGGTGGCAACTTACCTGTAATATAAAGTTGTTTGAGAGTTTTAAGAGCTTGTCCCTTATTTTCAACAAACCAATCTGTAGCATTACCGTGTCCACCGTGGAGAAGAAAGATTACAGGATAGCTGCGTTTTGGGTTTTGTTCGTAGTCAGAGGGTAAAGAAACGCCGTAGGTACGACTTGCACCCATGATTTGACTATCGTAAGTTTCAATCTTATAGCTGAGGGGAGTAGGCAAATCACTAGCATTAGGCTGGGATGGAAAAGTGGAAGGCGTTGTTTGTAAGTTTTGCTGTTGGGGTGGTTTGGCGACGACACTTTGGGATAAATTACAACTAACTAGGGCCAATACTGAAAGTAGCAAAAACATTTTTGATTTTTTGTAGTTCATCTTTAAAGGACATTAGACATTTGGTGTTAGCAATCAAAAGTTTACGCAAGTAATTTGTCAATGTTGTGTCAACACGATGGAAACTGTACGACTGTTTGTAAGTTAAAAATCAAAAGTTAGGATAAGTTTCTTGAGGATGTCTAAAAAGCTGCGAATTAATTTCAGTTCTTTGTTTGGTTTGTTGCTATTGATGCTTTCTTTGTGGGCGATCGCTCGCGAATTGCATGAGTATAATTATCGTGATATCCTCAACTCTTTAGCAGCAATTCCTAAAAGTCGCTTAAGTTTGGCAATTTGGCTGACAGCTTTGGGCTATTTAGTGATGATTGGGTACGATATTTTGGGTTTTAAATACATTAATCGTTCCCTAAGCTGGAATAAGATTGGTTTTACTAACTTCATTAGCTCTACATTTAGCAATACTATCGGTTTTGCCTTGCTGACTGGCAGTGCTATTCGTTATCGATTTTATACTAATTGGGGAGTGTCAGCAGTGGCGATCGCTCAAGTTATTGCTTTCGTTAATTTCACTTTTTGGCTGGGAATGTTTGCGACTGCGGGATTGATATTTATTACCAATCCTTTAGCAATTCCTACACAACTACATTTGCCTTTTGCCACAGTACGTCCCATCGGAATAATTTTTCTGTTGTTGATTGCTATATACTTGTTGGGAAGCATTTTAATTAAACAACCATTAATTATTCATCGACACGAATTTCGCTTTCCTTCCTTGCCAATATCCTTAGCTCAAATTGTAATTTCTAGCCTTGACTGGATTCTCGCTGCGGCAGTTCTTTCTGTAATATTTCCTAGTAATACATCTTTATTTTATCTAGACTTTTTAGCAATTTATTTACTAGCGATGTTTGCAGGTGTTGTTAGCAATATTCCTGGCGGGCTGGGTGTCTTTGAAACTGTAATATTGCTGTTTTTGTCATCCAAAATTTCGGCAGTGGCGATTCTGGGTTCCCTATTAGCTTATCGCGGAGTATACTACTTTTTCCCTTTGCTGCTTGCAGCAGTGTTGCTGGGAATATATGAAATTAAATTGAGATCCGGTTGGGGAAAAATTTTTAACAAATTTTGAGTTTAGAAAGCACTTGTAAAATCAATCATTGTTTGGCGATAAGCATCTGGCAAACCTATATCAAAGCACTTACCTTTAACAACATATCCCGTCATCCCTTCTTGTTGACGCAATCTTTCTAAACAGGATGTTAGCTGAAATTCACCTCGTTCTCGGAAATTTTGATTAATGTGTTCTGCTAAAAAATCAAAAATTTTTGGTGTCAATAAATATAAGCCAAACATACATAAAAATTGATTTTCTGGCATACCTTCGACATGCAAATGCCTTTGTGCATATTCAATCGTAGGTTTTTCATACAGTTGCGTAACCTTGAGAATCGAGTTTAACTCTTGCCAAACCCCTGTTACACATCCTGCTTTATAAAGCATTTCTGCCGACATTGTAGTTAAAGTAACAACACTTTGATTAACTTGTTCGTAAACATCTAAAACTTGACTAGCACAAGATTTTTCCGAATTAGATGCATAAATATGGTCGCCCAGCATTAACAGAAACGGCTCATTTTGTACCCAATCTTTAGCGCAAAATACAGCATGGCCGTAGCCTAATTGCTCCTCTTGAAATAAGAGAGTAACTTTGCTACCCAAATCTTGTAAATAGCGACTATATTCTTGATTTTGCGGTGAAAGTTTGGCGAACAGTTCTTTTTTGGGTGGCTTTTTCAATAAATCTTCAAATATTTCTTTATCATCTGGCTGTACCACTATTCCTACTTCGGTAATTCCAGCACTAATCGCTTCTTCAATAATTGCCAGAATTACAGGTTTTGCCCTACCATCTCCATCGATAATTGGGAAAAGTTCTTTTTTCACAACTTTCGTAGCCGGAAACAAACGAGTGCCAAAACCAGCTACTGGAATTACAGCTTTTTTAACTTGATGTTTTTGCATAAAGAAACTGGGGAGACAAGGGGGATGAGGGAGACAAGGGGGACAAGGGGGACAAGGGGGATGAGGGAAATCACGGAGAATAACTCCTCACTCCTCACTCCTAACACCCCTAAACCGATTCTTATAACTTTTCAAATAACTCTGCCAAAACTACATTAGAAAACAAAAACCCTTGGGGATCGGTCAAACGCAACCTTTCTCCTACAATTTCCACCCAACCTTTATCAAAATATGATCGCAAGTATCTACAAATTTCTTCTACCTTTTCTTGCCCAAATGCTGCCAAGTTTACACCCTCCGCTAAACGCAACCCCAACATTAATGTTTCTAACAATACTTCCTTTGGGGGGGTCACTTCACAATCAATCACAGCGCCAGCTTGCACCCATTGGTAATATTCTTTAGTCTTACGCGGACGAGTGAAGCGTTTTCCCTCAATATAACTCGCCGCACCCATGCCAAAACCATAATAGGGGCGGTTTTCCCAATACACTCGATTATGTCGGCATTGATGACCGGGCTGAGCATAATTAGAAATTTCGTAATGTTCATAACCTGCATCAGTCAAAACCTGCTGCGCCATTTCGTACATTTTGACTGTACTTTCATCCGTCGGTAAAGGACTGTCACCCGGTTTGTAATAACGACCAAAGGCTGTACCTGGTTCGATGGTAAGGTCGTAGATAGATATGTGAGTGGGTGAAACTGCCACGGCTTTATTTAAAGAATCTTGCCATCGATCCAAAGACTGATGCGGCAATCCCGAAATTAAGTCTAAGCTAAATTCGGGAATCTCGACTTGGTGGATTAAGTCTATAGCTGCAAAAATATCATCGACCGAGTGCGATCGCCCTGCAACTTGCAATAATTCTTGACTAAAGGCTTGTACGCCCAAACTAACGCGATTGACGCCTGCACTACGATAACCTACTAAATGTTCTAAATCAAAGGTCGCTGGGTCTATTTCCATTGAAATTTCTACCCCAGAAGCGATACCAAAACGCTGTTCTAATTGTGTGAGTACGCGTTGTAACTGGTTTATTGATAGCAGCGAAGGAGTACCGCCACCGAAGAAAATTGTCTTTAGGGGTTGACCAAATGCTGGTGTAATGGCAATTTCTTGACATAGCACCTCAACATATTGGGAGATAGTACCAGATGTTTCGCCCCGCAAGCGATCCCCGACAACAGACACCGCGAAATCACAATAAAAACACCGCCGTCTGCAAAAGGGAATATGTACATAAGCGGAACTCACAATTCCAGAAACATCAAATTTTTGATTCATTTTAAGAAAGAATATAAGTTAGTCCAATTGCCAATTAGCGATCGTGAAAATAATTAGTTTTTTTACAATTTTTTATCGTTTTACAACGAAACAATGAAAAATATGAAGATAAAAGCCTTTGGTTATAATAATTGCAGATATTGTTTGCCTAAACCCTTAGTGTAATTCAATATTGATTAGTCTATATTACCGATGAAATAAAGAATACTTAACTTTATCGGTTAACACAGTTGTAGGAAAACAAGATAACCATGCTTGACGCCATTATCATTTTTTCATTCATCCTGGCAGCATCGGGAATAGGGTTCTACAGCATCGAACTACTACCCAATGGCACCTTAGAGAAGGTGACAAATGTCGAAGCTTTACGCTTAATTATTGCCGTTTTTGCCGCCATTATTGGTGGTGCCATCGGCTTGAGTTTCCAGACTACATATCGTCGCTTAGAGGCACAAGTCAAAGAAATGCCTCTAGAAGTCATTTTAACTCGTGCCATTGGTTTAGTGATTGGGCTATTGCTAGCTAACCTGATGCTAGCGCCGTTATTTTTGTTACCCATACCCGCAGATTTCGGATTTATTAAACCACTAGTGGCAGTTGTTGGCAGTATTATCCTGTCTGTCACTGGTATGAATTTGGCAGATACCCACGGACGCGGTTTATTGCGGTTCATTAATCCCAACACCGTAGAATCTTTGATTGTGGAAGGGACGCTAAAACCCGCCAATACCAAAGTTTTAGACACTAGCTGCATTATCGATGGTCGCATCGAAGCGCTACTAGAAACAGGGTTTTTGGAAGGACAAATTCTCGTACCACAGTTTGTTTTGCAAGAACTCCAACAAGTAGCCGACGCTAGCAAAGATCAAAAACGAGTGCGGGGAAGGCGAGGACTAGAAATTCTCAACCGCATTAAAGAAACTTACCCCGATCGCATCCTCATCAACCCAATTGACTACGAAGATATTCCCACAGTTGATGCCAAGTTAGTCCGTTTTGCCCAAGAAATTAGCGGTACATTGCTAACCAATGACTACAACTTATCTAAAGTTGCCAGCGTTCAGAAAGTACCTGTTTTAAATGTCAATGATTTGGTAAACGCTGTCCGTCCCAGTTATTTACCTGGCGACAACCTAGATTTGAAGATTCTCAAAGAAGGCAAAGAACCCAGCCAAGGCATTGGTTACCTCGATGACGGCACAATGGTAGTCGTTGAAGAAGGCAGCAGCTATGTGGGTGGTGAACTCCGAGTAGTAGTCACCAGTGCTTTGCAAACTACAGCAGGGCGGATGATTTTTGCCAAACCCCAAGCTTCAGCATTGGCGTGAGGGAAATGTTAGGTGCAATTAATAATTAAATTGTGCGTAGCTAGCGATCGGTGCAGTTTGACTGCACCGATTATTTATTAATTAGACTCACTGACTTAATATTGTTATTTAGGCATTCAACCTACACATAATTATAAGACCAATTTGCTAATTTAAATTTTTACAGCAGTTTCGAGGTAAATGAGGTACAGTAAGTATTAGTGCATCGAGAATGACAATGAAAGCGTACTCCATCGATTTGCGTTCAAAAATAGTAGATGCTTATGAAAGAGGTAACACGTCAATCCGGAAGGTGGCTGTT
>JAVRCH010000009.1:0-63210 GCA_034530795.1 Nostoc sp. DedQUE12a | reverse complement strand
TAGACCTGCCTTGAAAATAGGGCATTGGCCAAACAGGGCATTGGGCATGAGAAGATTGATTTTTATTGTTCCTTGTGAGCGCAGCTCATGGAGTCTCTTGCAAAAGTGTTTTTTGCACTCTTGTGGGAAAAGGGACTCATGTTAAAGGGGAAAGGAAAATACCAAACCTTTCCCCCTTTCCCTTTCCCCGACTTCTGCAAGAAGTCTAGTGACTACACTTTCTACAAAATGCACACAATTTCCTCTCAAACTTTTATGGACTGCATTTATTTAACAGGAATTCGCGGCTATGGCTACACTGGGTATCTACAAGAAGAACAGGTGCTAGGACAATGGTTTGAGGTTGATGTGAGGTTATGGTTGGATATCTCCGCAGCGGCTAAGACTGACGCGATCGAAGACACTTTAGATTATCGCAGCGTCATTAGCTTAGTACAACATCTGGTCAAAACTTCTAAGTTCGCTTTGGTAGAGAAGCTGGTAACGGTGATTGCAGATTCTATCCTCCAACAGTACGATCGCATCACACAAGTCCAAGTCACTCTCAGCAAACCTAGCGCACCAATTCCAGACTTTAGTGGCAAAATCAGCATTGAACTGACTAAAAGTAAGTCCGATCTCTAAAATACTAAGCGTGTTTTAGAGATCGACACCCATAAACTAGCAAAAATAGGGGGTTTAGGTGGAGTGTGAAAATATCTGAACAACAGAATTTTTCCTGCCATTTATTCCCCTTGTCCCCTCACTCGTTCTCAAAAACCTAAAGCCTTAAAATAACCGAGTTCTAGATTATTCATGCCCTGATTCTAATTTTTGGCTGCTTAAAAGTTTTCCTCTCTAAACACACTTCAAAACAAGGAAATGAGAGATTAGTCTGCTGTGAATTTATCAAGTTTTATTCTTGATTATTTTTTTGATAAATACTATAGTAAATAACTTTACTTTATTATAAAGATAATTATTCTATGTTTCTGAAGATCAATTTTTGATTGCTCATAATTTATTTCGCACATTAATAGCTTGATATTAGCTGTATATTATTATGAGATTAGCTTCAGAAAACACAGAAATTATTAGATGTAAATAACCTGCTGTTTGCTATTTAGCAAGGTATTGAGAGATTGTTTATGATAAGATTATCGAACTTTAGATCTAGTTGATGGTAACACCGAAATCTCAACCTTAGCAAACAGGCTATCGTAACATGTTCCCCCGCAAAATACTAATTGTTGAGGATGAAAAAACCCTAGCCTCAAATATCAAAAAAAATTTACAAAAGTTAGGCTATACCGTTTCAGAAATAACGGAGTCTGGTGAAGAGGCAATAAAAAAAGTAGCAGAATTTAAACCAAATTTAGTATTAATTAATATCTGCCTAACTGAGGAAACTAACGGTATGCAACTAGCGGATATTATCCAAAATAATTTCCATCTACCTGTGGTTTATATCATAAAGAATTCCGAATATAAAATATTACAAAAAAATCAGGTAATTGAGCCTTTTAACTATATAATAAAACCATTTATTGAAAGTGATTTACATTTTGTCATTGAAATGGCTCTGTATAAACATCAGAGTGAAAAGAGATTACAGGAGGAAAAACAGAGACTGACAGCAATTATTAACAGTATGGGCCGCGCAGTGATTGTGACATATGCTAATGGTTGTATTCAAATGATGAATCCAACAGCAGAAATTATCACTGGTTGGAAACAAAGCGAAGCTTTAGGCAAAGAATTAGTAGAAGTTGTTAGCTTAGTTGATAAAGATGTAGGAGAAACAATTGAAAATTTAGCCATACACGTAATCGAAGCAGGTGAAATTTTCCATTTCCCGGAAAACTGTACACTAATTACCAAAGAAGGGAAAGAAATACCAATAGAGGATAACGTTGCACCTATCCGTGATGGAGATGGCAATATTACTGGTGCAGTTTTAGTTTTTCAAGACATTACTAAACGCAAGGAAACAGAGGCACAACTGATCCGCAATGCGTTTTATGATGGATTGACAGAATTACCAAATCGTGTGTTATTTTTAGACAGACTAAAACAAGCAATTGAACGTAGTAAACGCAAAAGCGATTATTATTTTGGAGTTTTGTTTTTAGATTTAGATAACTTCAAAGAGATTAACGATCGCTTTGGGCATGGAGTAGGGGATGATTTTTTAGTAGCGATCGCTAGACGTTTAGAGTCATGCTTACGTAGTGGCGATACTGTAGCACGATTTGGTGGTGATGAGTTTACCGTTCTTTTAGAGGATATTAGAGACGTTACTGACGCTACCAACGTTGCCAGACGTATTCAAGACTCCCTCAGGTTACCCCTTAGCCTCGACGGAAATCAACTATATACTACAGCCAGCATTGGTATTGCTTGGAATTGTAATAGCTATGAAGAACCTGCAACCCTACTGCGGGATGCCGATACTGCTATGTACCGAGCTAAGCGCCAAGGAAAAGCTACTTATGCGATATTTTAATATTGACCAAGCTCTTTTGGGGTGGTATGGGGGTGTAAGAGTAACATAGCTCCAAAGTTTAAAGTTGAAAGCGAATTAATTTAGGACTTACGCAAGAAACCTCTCAAACTCTTATTCCTCAGTGTCCTCTGCGTTCTCTGTGGTTCGATTTTCCGTGACTTGTGCGTAAGTCCTGTAATTTATGAATAGGGATTCGCCTACACCCCTATCAATACTGCTCGGGTTTTGCATTTTGAACTCGGAATTTGGTTTGGGGTAAAGGGTAAAGGGTAAAGGTTTTTTCTTTCCCCTTAACCGACAAGTATTGACACCCCTATTTCTTAACTAATGTGCAAAAATTACTCTGGTATTGCTTGGTTATAAATGCGTTATGGAAAAAACCGAAAAACAGAAAATGCTCGCAGGCGAGTTATATCTGGCAGAAGATCCCGAATTAGCTGCCGAAAATAAACGAGCTAGTCGTCTGTTGCGAAAGTACAATTCTACAACTGAAGAACAGCAACAGCAACGACAACAAATTTTGCAGGAATTATTTGGAAAAATTGGTCAAAAAGTAACAGTCATACCACCTTTTCACTGTGATTATGGCAGTAATATTTTTGCTGGGGATAAATTATATTTAAACTATGGCTGTGTAATTTTAGACTGTAATACAGTTCACATTGGCGATAATGTTTTATGCGCTCCTTACGTGCAAATTTATACTGCTTATCACCCTACAGAACCGGAAATTCGCCTTTCTGGTAGAGAATTAGCAGCTCCAATTAAGATTGGTAATAATGTCTGGATTGGTGGCAATGCAATTATTTGTCCAGGTGTAACTATTGGTGATAATACAACCATTGGTGCTGGTAGTGTAGTTACAAAAGATATACCTGAAAACGTTATTGCTGTTGGCAATCCTTGTCGCGTGATTCGGAATTTATCTTAGAATTTATACCCTCTACCAATCCAATAGAGCCAGTCTGCGATCGCTTCAATCGTTTCACTATCAGCATCAATGGCTACTATTTCAGATAACTTAGCAGAATACACATCATCATCCTTACCATTAATATAAGCCACTTCCACCAACATATCTTTTAAGCACTCATCATCTGGCGCCATTCCCAGGACTTCAACTGGTTTCTCCTCTACTGAACCTGATTTACGGTTCTTCTTAGTCCATTTAGCCATAAACGGAAAATTTAGAGTTTCTTCCAGGTAGTAGTACCAACCCATGGCCCGATCTTCTTTATCTTCAGCATCTACAACGATCTCAGTTTGAATGCGATGCTCTCGGTTTTCGTCAAGTTCAACACTAGGCATAAAACAACGGTTTGCGTATGATGCACTATCTGGTATATCGTTTTCGCGACTGTCTGTCAATAAAAGGGAGTAGAAAGTGGGGAGATGGGGGAGTGTGAGGGCAAGGAGAATAATTATTAACTCTTGTACAGACGCGATGAATCGCGTCTCTACTTTTAACTCCTCACTCATCACTTCAGTTCGACAACGCCAGAAGCGCTAGTGTATTTAGTCTACCTCGATCGCTAGCCCTATGAGTCTAGTACTCAACTATCAGACATCGCTTTACTTCTTAACCTAAACTTATAAATAAATTAAAGATTGACTTATTTTTGATTAAATCACAATAGTAAGCTGAGAGCTAACTAATAGCAATTAGGCATGATTAAACATAACTATATTTTTATACTATATTATGTCTAATAAATTATTTATCAAGCTTTAAGCTCAAGTTTTATCAGTGATGTTTATTTACGCCTATACAATTTACTTTTAATTTTTAAATGTATGAATTAAAAGATGCTATTGAATTGACAATTACTTTACTTAAACTTTAAAAAAAATATTATTTTGCTCTTTGTAGACTAATTTATAAGCAACAATAGCCACTTACAAGGTTGAAGTAACAATTTAACAATAGACTTTAAAAAAAAGTATGGTATTCTATAAAAAGAATGGACAAGTATCTAGAAATGTTGATGCAAACCATCATGAAATTCTATTTGTGTATTTTCTTAACAGTAGTCACCTAAACACTTATCTAAGTTGTTGATTGTCTAAAATAGTTAAATGAAAAAGTTTTTTTTGTAAAAATCTATAATTTACAATCTGGAATCAGTGAATTTATAGCAATTAGAGACACAAGCATAATAATTTTTAGCCTATTAAACATGTATAAGACGCTGAACTTTACAGCTATTCTGGTTGGAGAATGAGTGTCTTAAGCTTGCTTTGTGAATTCTCATAAATTTTTAATTTGTTATTAAACTAGCAATCAAACTTGTTGTGCAAAATAGAATCAAGTTCCATTGCAAACTAATAAACAAAAATTTTAGAAATTCAACAAACAAAGTAAAAATGCAAATATACCGTTCAAGTTGTTGGATTTGAAAATGCAATCTCAACAAAATCTTTGAATTATCTCAAATCAAGCACATAAAATAATGAGGATAATATATGCGTTTTTCTCACATTGCAGGAATTGTTGGTTGTACAACAGCAGCTTTCATAACGATTGCACCCATACAAGTAGAAGCTGCAACTTTTAAAGTGGAATCTGGAGTCACCAGTATCGATCGCGATCACGAAAATATTCTCAGAAATATCGGGCTAATTATCACAGGCACTCAGGATATAGTCCCACCAATTCCCAGCAATTATTTAGTTGGCTTTCAAATCGACTCAGCTACCGACTTCACCTTCAGTGACGAAGGCGGTTTTACTCCACTCTTCGGTACAATCGAGCATATTGGTACCGTTACCTTCAACGAGCAAACTACTGTTGGTAACTTTTCAATTGGTTTTGCTCCCGGACGTACTATTCCTAATGCCAGCGGACTGGTTTTAAGAGACACAATTTCGTCTGCAAATCCAATTTTGTTTGATTTGAGCGCTCCCCAATCTGTGATATTTGACCAACAAAATTTAACTCTAACTCTGGCTGATGTCCAATTGTTCATTTCTCCAGAGTTTGCTCAAGCACTTGGGAACTCTAGTTTGGCAGGATTGTTTGCTGGAACTGCACGAATCGATGCTCAAGTTGCTGCCGTACCCGAACCTGGAAGCGCCTTAGCAATTTTGGCTGCGGGTGCGGCTCTATTGGCAGCTAGATTTTCTACATTTAGAATTCAGGAGTCAGAATTCAGAATTCAGGATTCAGGAGTCAGAATTTAAGAGTTAGAATTCAGAACTTAGAAGACTTTGATACTCAAGCTTTATATTTTGAAGAAAATCAAAATATCAAAAATCCATATTTATTCTGGATTCTGAATTCTTCTTAAATGCATTTAATATCTTCAAGCATCTCTAAATGCTTGTTAACAGGTGCAAGAGTGTTGGCAGCAATCATCCCACTAGCGGCGACTGCTGGTAAACCAATACCAGGAAACGTCGAATCTCCACAGCACAACAACCCTGGTAGGGGAGTGGTGGGGCCGGGAAATATACCAGAACCAGCCGCAATTGCTGGGCCGTATGAACCTTGGTGACGACGCAGATAACGCTCGTGGGTTAGAGGTGTACCAACTAGCGTGACTTCGCAACGAGAACGAATATCTGGAATAACCCGTTCTAGCGCTTGCCACATTATCTCTGCACGCGATCGCTTTTGTTCGGCATATTCTTCACTTCTTCTATCCATCCCCCGCCAAATAGCATACGGTTCATTCCCCGGAGTATAAACGTGAATCATATGCTTACCCGGTGGTGCTAGAGATGAATCGAGAACTGAAGGAATTGATATCACCACCAAATTTTGAGGTGCTGTTACCCCCGCTTCCCAATTATTCACCACAACGTAATGACATTGTAAATTTGGCTGTAATCCTTCGGCATTAATACCTAAATGCAGATGCATGAAACTATCGCACTCAGGCGTCCCTTGTCTTTGAGCGCGGAACTGTTTTGATACTGCATTTTCGGGTAAAAGCTTTAGCGTGTCCCAAACAGATGCATTAGAAATTACTGCTTTACGGGCGCGGATTTCTTGGCGATCGCGCAAACGCACACCCACCGCCCGATTACCCTCCACCAACACTTGCTCGACATGTGCGCTCAGCATGAGCTTACCACCGTGACGCTGCAACCCTTGGACGAGGGCGTCAACTAAAGCACCACTACCACCAATCGGATAATCCAGTACTGCCCCTGGTTTATACCAGTCAGCAAACATAAATGCCACCTCTGCGGCGATCGTGCCGTCTGCTGGCAAACCAGAAAGCAGAAAACACAACAAATTCAGCCAATTTTGCGTAAATTGGTCTTTGATAACACCATCCATAATCCGGCTGAAAGGCCCAGTTAGCTTGATGATACTTGCAATATGTTTCGCCACAGAAGGGGCAAATCGTCCTACAGTTTGAACTGCACCCAAATCAAAGCGTAATGCTGCCGGTGACATAGCCGTTGCTGCACTCGCCAGTGGTTCCATAATCCGTTGGAGTTGCTGCCATTGGGCTACAGCATCACGGCCGCGCAATTTCATTAACACTTCACAAAATTGCTCAGCTCCAACTGACGTGTCAAAATAACCTTCCGGCAGATAACAGCCCCAAGTCTCGTAGGTGACGCATGGTAATTCAGAGCCAATGGCATCAAGGACTTGGCGCAGCGGATTTGTCGAGGGACTGTAAGAAAGTCCAGAGTAGAGAGACGGGCCACAGTCAAACTTGAAACCATTGCGCTCAAAAGTGTGGGCGGCACCACCAGGTATGGAATGACTTTCGCAGACTATTACATCAAAGCCATACCGTGCCAAAAGAGCAGCACAACTTAAACCGCCAATACCACTACCGATGACAACTACATCTGTGTTTTGCATATCCTATGTTTGCAATGATGGTTTTTAAGATTTGTTAAGCGCTATTTGGCAGTATAGCTTGTTCCGATCGTTATAAAAGTCTGGTGACAGTCCCACTTGTTAAGGTCAGTGCTAAAAGTTTATACTACTTATAGTATGACTTCAGGTAGGACATGGCTAAAATCTCTATTTCGCTACCGGATGAATTATTAACTTACATCGACCAACAAGTTGAAAACCGCAGTGCGCTAATTGAAAATCTCTTGAAACAATGGCGACAAGAACAAGAAGATGCTGCGCTAGCAATAGCTTGTTCTCTAGTGGATGAATTGGAATTAGGTTGGCAAAGTGAATGGCAGAACGTTGCGATTACCGACTGGGAAGCATCTGGCTCGTAACTTTCGATCCATCCTTAGGTACTGAGATTCGTAAAACACGGCCAGCATTAGTAGTTTCTGGTACAGTATTCAATGCTCAGCGAACCAAGGTGACCGTTTTACCTTTTACATCAGCCCGACCAGATGATTCTCGGATTTCGCCTGCGGTGGTTGCAGTATCTTCATCAGCGCAGAATGGGCTGTCTGTAGATAGTCTTTTGGTATGTGTTGAACCAATGACTTTTGACAAAATGCGTTTGATTCAACGATTGGGCGAACTAGAAGCAGAACTACTAGAACAGGCGCAAAGCATTTTGCGTCAATATCTGAAACTATAGGCTAAATACTGCTGATAATCGTCAAAAATTTAGAGATATTTGTAGTTTTAAGCACTGCGATCGCATCCTATACTATGAGGCTAAATAACTTTAAGCTAACCAAAAATCAGCATGAGCATTATCGTTTTTGGCAGCATCAATATGGACTTGGTAGCCACAGCACCCCGTTTACCAGTCGGCGGAGAAACCTTACTCGGAGAAGATTTTTTTCAAGTTTCGGGAGGTAAAGGAGCCAATCAAGCTGTAGCCCTAGCCAGATTGGGAATTCCTACTCAAATGGTCGGGCGTGTTGGTGCAGACAATTTTGGTGTCGAACTTCTCAAGAATTTGCAAGCATCTGGCGTGCAGACAAACAATGTTTTCGTTGATAAAACTGTTAGTTCTGGAGTCGCCATAATTATTGTAAGTCAGACTGGAGAAAATCAAATTGTTGTAATTCCTGGTGCAAATGGACGCGTAGATCGAGAAGATGTGCAACGATTATCTAGCTTATTACCAGAAGCTACAGCACTGCTTTTACAGTTAGAAATTCCGATTCCTGCGGTGGTTGCAGCAGCGAAAGCAGCCAGAAACGCAAACATCAAAGTCATTCTTGACCCAGCACCAGCACAATCTAATTTCCCTGCTGAACTTTATCCATTGATAGACATTATCACACCGAATGAAGTGGAGGCTGGGCAGTTGGTGGGTTTTGCTGTGGATGGAGAAGAAACAGCAGCCAAAGCATCTGAGATTCTATTGCAACGGGGAGTGAAATGTGCGATCGTTAAATTGGGAGCCAAAGGTGTTTTTTGTGCAACTGCCCATGAAAAGTTTTTTGTACCAGCATTTTCAGTTGATGTAGTTGACACAGTAGCTGCTGGCGACGCTTTTAACGGCGGTTTAGCAGCAGCACTTTTTCAAGGAATATCCTTACATCAGGCAGTTATCTGGGGTGCAGCAGCAGGCGCTTTAGCTGCCACAAAATCAGGCGCACAAACTTCCTTACCAGATAGGCTGACCTTTGATGCTTTTCTCAAAGAAAAAGTTAAGCTCATTCCATCCTCTTTTAGAGATGGTATTTGACGCAGACTGATGAGTGTTAACCGTTAACAGTCATCAGCCAACAGTTAACAGTCAAACTATTGCTCCAACAATTTCATCCGTTGCCACCAAAGATTCAGCGGATAATAAACCACAGGTGCCCAGAGACTACTAAGAATCGCTGAAGCAAGGGCGACACGTTGGTAGTATGTCCAAATATCTCCGGCTTGGCGTAGGTTGTGCCCACCGTAGACATCACCCATGAAAGTTAATTGCAAACCAAAGATAGTTTCTCCCAAAACTGCCATCACGAAGACAATTACAGCAATAGAAATAAAATCCTCTTCCATAAAGCGCTGTTTCTGGAGCAAACCAGTCAAAAATCCCACTATACCTAAACTCAGGGCATGAGTAGGTAATGGTGATGTCATTCCATCTTGAAGTAGCCCCAAAATTATCCCCGCCAATGCTCCGGTAAACATTGTGCGCTTCACACTCCAAGCCACCACCCAAATTAACAACCAGTTTGGGCCAATTCCCAATAATTCCATACCTGGCAGGCGGGTTGGCAACAATAGTAAACATAACACCACAGACCCAACTGTCACCATCCAACCCATCAACTGACGTACAGCAGGATGCCAACGAGAAAGCGGTGGAATTTGGATTTTAGATTTTCGCTTTGGCGATTTTGGCTTTTTCTGTCTGCTGCCAACAAATGCAGGAATCTTCATTTTTGTGTTGATTTTCAAGGAAGAATTTACTTAGACTTTTGCTGTGCCGACTTTTCGGTTTCCACATCTTGGTTTTCTAGCTTTGGATATACGGCTACCCAATCTAGAAAGCGTATTGGCGGAAAAAGCTCAACTTTCGCTACTGAAGCTGGAAGTTTCTTTAAATCCAGCGACTTGATTCGTCCTACTGCCAACCCGGATGGAAATTTCTTGCTATAAGCAGATGTGGAAACTAAATCTCCTACCTTTGCATTTGGGACTTTTTCATAAAACTCCAGCACCGCGTCCGCAGAAAAATCTCCTCGCAAAACACCTTTAGCGGCCGTGCGGCTAATTGTCACACCTACTTGACTCTTAAGATCGCTGATTAACAACACACGGCTAGTATTGGGAGTTACACTTTCCACTAAACCAACTAATCCCCCATCCGCCTTGACTATATAGCCTTCCTGAATCCCAGAATTAGTACCCCGATTCAAGGTTACTTGTTGCCACCACTGGTCAGCACTACGTCCCACCACCCGCGCTGGAATTGGCTTTGATGCTAGTGGTTCTTTTTCCACATAGCCTAATAAATTTTGTAACTTTTTCTTTTCACTTTCCAAATCTACTATACGAGTTTGTAACTCTAATATCCGAGCATCTCTGAGACGTTCTTCTGGAGTTGGCCCTGACTGTAACATCTGCAACGGACGGGTAATTGTGTAGTATGTTTCAAGTACCAACTCGCCTTGAGTCTGTCGCAACATCCAAGCACTACCAGCTATTAAAGCTAACACCCCAACTTGCAACCCTTTATTATCCCACCAACGCCGTACTGTAACCATATATACCTTTATATACTTAATAATTAAGTTCTACCTGGATTCTATTTATATAAAACCCAAATAGAACTCAAATAGAACTCAAGTCTGATATTTTTTCGCTACATATTGCGAGAGCGAGCGCTGAAAACTCGTTCCATTTGCTTAAAGTTTTCTAACACACGACCTGTCCCCAGCACAACACAGCTTAAAGGATCGGCGGCAATGTGGGTGACAATCCCTGTTTCATGGCTAATCAGGGTATCTATCCCTTTGAGCAAAGCACCACCACCAGCCAGCATAATACCTCTGTCAATAATGTCTGCTGCTAGTTCTGGAGGGGTGCGTTCCAATGTTCGCTTCACAGCTTCTACAATTACCGATAAGGGTTCGAGCATACTTTCACGGATTTCTGGGCCTTTGATTGTTACAGTTCGTGGTAGACCAGAAAGTAAGTGTAAGCCCCGGACTTCCATCATCAGATCGTTATCATCGTTAGTGGGATACGCAGAACCAAGGCGAATCTTGATTTCTTCGGCAGTACGTTCACCAATCACTAAGTTGTGCATTTTCTTCAGATACTGAACGATTGATTCAGTTAGTTCATCCCCAGCAATGCGTACTGATTCGCTCAGCACCGTACCTTGAAGACTTAGCACTGCAACTTCTGTGGTGCCGCCACCAATGTCAATGATCATGTTACCAGTAGGCTCAGTAACAGGTAGTCCTGCTCCAATTGCCGCTGCTACAGGCTCATCAATTAAGTAAACTTCCCTTGCGCCAGCTTGTTGAGCTGCATCCATCACAGCTCGCCTTTCTACTCCTGTGACGCCGCTGGGAATGCCAATGACAATCCTCGGTAAAATCAGAGATCTACCTTCATTTACACGTTGAATAAAGCTTTTGAGCATCAGCTCGGCAACCTCGAAGTCAGCGATTACGCCATCGCGCAGGGGGCGGAGAGCAATCACATTTCCAGGCGTGCGACCGAGCATTTTCTTGGCTTCTTCTCCTACAGCCAGAGCCACCTTTTCATTTTGATCGATGGCAACCACTGAAGGCTCTTGGAGTACAATACCTTTACCAGATACATAAACAAGGGTGTTAGCGGTACCGAGGTCGATACCCATATCCCATGATGTGCGAAAGTTCCTGAAAAGACCCACGCGTCTCTAAGCCCCCTATGTGCTACTTTTTGACTACAACAGTAAGAGTTAATAGTGTTATATGCTATTCGTTTCTATCCTGAGTCCAGTAAACTAGACTATATTTTTATATAATTCCCAGCAATATTTACTATGTCTCAGGCATCTATTTTTTGATATTCTCTTGTTGACTTAGTATATCCGTATACTTTTATGTGTTTCTCCCAGTTTTATGTATAATTTTTCAATTCAATCATATTGTTAACTCTTTAACACATTATTTTCAATAGTTTGACAATTGGCTATGATGGGAGTCTAGATTAATAAGTACAATTGTACTAAAAGGTAACGCACATGAGTATCAATGTTGTCACCCTCATTGGCCGTGTAGGCGGCGACCCAGAGATGAAATATTTTGAATCTGGTAGTGTTAAGTGTAGATTGACACTAGCTGTTAATCGCCGTACTAAGGAAGGCGAACATACTGATTGGTTTAATTTGGAACTATGGGGAAAAACGGCAGAGGTGGCAGGCAATTATGTACGTAAAGGTAGACAAATTGCAGTCAAAGGTTCTTTAAAGTTTGACACATGGAGCGATCGCCAAACTGGAGCAAACCGTTCTTCACCCGTGATCCAAGTAGACCAATTAGATTTATTAGGTTCTAAACGCGATGGCGAAGGGGGCGGAGATTTTTCGCCAGATAATTTCTAATTGCTCAATAGTCATTAGTCACGACAAAAGACTAATGACTAATGACTAATGACTAATAACTAATTTGCAACGTTACAGATGCTTCTACTTCCTGTTCGCCACCAACTACAGGGGTGGAAACATCAGCTGCATTCTGCAATTTAGCAGCCTCAGCACGATATAACACAGGTCGTGGAGGAGGGGTGGCATTATTAACTTGAATGCTTACCACTTCTTTTGGTGACAAACCCAAGGCACTGAAAACGGCATTAGCTTGCTGCCTAGCATTTTGGGTAGCTTCTGCTAATGCATCATTTTGCGCCCTAGTAATCGCTTCATCATTGGCAACAAAACTAACAGCCTCTATTTGTGTTGCACCAGCTTTCACTGCACCATCTAATAACGTACCAGTTTGCTCAATCGAAATGCGAAAACTCACGGTATTATTGGCAGCATAGCCTGTAATCCGCTGTACATTATTGTTGTAGCTATAAACTGGGTTGAGCCGGATACCAGTGGTTTGTAATTTGTCCACATTTTGGTTTTTCAGAAACGCAACCACAGCCGATGACCTGCGGGCAGCTTCTTGCTGTGCTTCCTGTGCAGTTTTAGCCTGAATTTCCACTCCTAAACTGACTTGGGATATGGTTGTGGGAATTTCTTGCGTTCCCCGACCATTAACAGTCAAGGTTCGCCACAATTTCTCCTTTTCTTGTGCAAACGCAGGCGGTAGTGTAAAAGTTGTACATAAAAGCAAAGTTAAAGACAGTATTTTCCACAAATTTGCAGATGGAAACAGTGAACCGGGTAAAGCGGCTCTAGTCATAAGATTTGCACTCCTCAGAACAAATATTTTTAATTAAGCGTATGTAGCAATCCTGTGGTGACTGTTGAAAGTTAACAGCCACCACAAGTTTTTCATAATTCAAATGCGATCGCTAGATACGATTTGTATGTTTATACTTTGACACCGCCAGAATCAAAAGCGGGAATGGTTACATTTTTGGAAACTAAAAAAATTACATTAATCTTTTGGGAGATTTGGGTATGGCGTATTGGCTGCTGAAAACTGAACCAGAAAATTATTCTTACTTCGATTTGGAACGGGACGGCAGTACAATTTGGGATGGAGTCAACAATCCTCTAGCGCTCAAACATCTACGTACCATGCTCATTGGTGACTTGGCGTTGATTTATCACACAGGGAAAGAACGGCAAGTTATAGGTATAGCAGAAATAATTAGCCAACCTTATATCGATCCAGCACTCAACGATAGCAAACGGGTAGTTGTGGATGTGCGGGCAGTAAAAAGATTACAGCAACCTGTGACTTTAGCCCAAATCAAACAGGATGAAAAATTTACAGACTTTGACTTGCTGCGACTTCCGAGATTGTCTGTAGTCCCGGTTTCTCAAGTCTATTGGCAGCGCTTAATTGATTTGATAAATGGCACAGATTAAGTCTTACAACCTGCAAATATCGTATCGAAAGATAGATGTTTTTCAGAAACGCGTCAAAATCAAAGAGAAGGATTTTCACAGAACCCAATGCATTTGTTAAATCCAATCAACTTCTCTTTTCCTCTGCTGGCTAGCGCAACAGAAGCCGCAGACAGTTCAATGGTAGTAGCAGCAGTGCTACTGAGCTTAGTAGTCGTTTACCTCGCCAGCAAAGTTGGTGGCGAGTTATCCAACAAACTGGGTTTCCCGCCCGTCTTAGGCGAACTCGTAGGTGGTGTGGTAGTTGGTGTCTCTGTTTTGCATCTTTTGGTATTTCCAGAAGGCGGCACAGAGGCTTCTAACTCTTTGATTATGACCTTTTTGCAAACTACATCTGGTTTATCTCCCGAAGCCACTCCAGCGGTGTTTGCAGCACAGTCTGAGGTGGTTTCCGTTTTGGCAGAATTGGGCGCGATCATCCTACTGTTTGAAATCGGTTTGGAGTCCAACTTAAAAGACTTAATGGCAGTGGGCATCCAAGCCACCGTCGTTGCAGTGGTGGGGGTAGCAGTACCCTTTGCCGCTGGTACTGCGGGACTGATGACTTTGTTTGGTATCAGCGCTGTCCCGGCGATTTTTGCGGGGGCGGCTTTGACTGCTACTAGTATTGGGATTACTTCCAAAGTGCTATCAGAACTGGGGCGACTCAATTCTAAAGAAGGGCAGATTATTCTTGGTGCTGCCGTGATTGACGATGTTCTAGGAATCATCGTCTTAGCGGTAGTTGCCAGTTTAGCTAAAGATGGCGTGGTAGACGTTAGCAAAGTCATTTATTTGATTATCAGCGCCACTGGTTTTATTTTGGGAGCAATCTTGCTAGGGAATGTTTTCAATAGGTCTTTTGTGGCGATCGCTAACCATCTTAAAACACGCGGTGGAGTAGTGATACCGGCATTCGTCTTCGCCCTTACTATGGCATATCTGGCCGCTGTCATCCACTTAGAAGCAATTCTGGGAGCTTTTGCCGCAGGTTTAGTCCTAGAAGAAACAGATAAGCGTAAAGAACTGCAAACGCAAGTCTGCCCCATTGCCGATATGCTGGTACCGATTTTCTTTGTCACCGTTGGCGCAAAAACCGATTTGGGAGTCTTAAACCCAGGGATTCCCGATAATCGAGAAGGCTTAATTATGGCAACTTTCCTGATTATAGTAGCCATCATTGGTAAAGTAATCACAGGCTTAAGCGTGTTTGGTCAACCGGAAATCAACCGTTTAGCGATCGGTGTGGGGATGATTCCTAGAGGCGAAGTTGGATTAGTATTTGCTGGTGTTGGCGCTGCTAGCGGCGTTCTCTCCAAACCACTGGGGGCAGCGATCATTATGATGGTTATCTTAACCACATTTTTAGCTCCTCCCTTGTTACGATTTGTATTTCCAGAACCAAAAACCGCAGGGTCAGAGCAACTAGGTTTAGATGGTGCTTCTGGAACATCATTGGTAATCGAACCACCCCAGTCGAAGATACCAGTGCCAGAAGGAACTACAGAATCTCGCGATAGTTAATCGCTGGGGCATTGGCCAAACAGGGCATGGGGAAGCCACTGCGGTAATTTGGTTTCCAAATGTGGAGCAAGTGGCGTCATGGGGCATTGAGAGTGCTGAGTTAAGAATTCTCCCCTTTGCCCCTTTACTCTTTTGCCCCTCTGCCCCATCTCTGTGCTGACATTGGAAACTTCTCTCCCCAAATCTCCGTCCCGTGTGATTATAAAATTGTCGTTTGTTTATAGTTTCTACTAGTATTCGGAATGTTACTTATTTCCACTTTTCCCCTGCTCCTCATACCAATTTATATCCAGAAGCGTAATTTATAAATTTTTCTTCCCTACTTCCTACCAAAGTTAAATTTACGATTTTAGAAAGCAGATTCTTATCAGATTATTAGCTTATCTCTATCTATTAGGTGAAACCTTTCACCCTGGATCTAAATCCCAATATCAAACCTGACAATCGTTTACTGTTAAATCATATTGGTTGAAGTGTGCCTTTATACCAGTTTAATCAAAAAGGCATCAAAGCTGAAGTTTAGGTGGTGACGGTGTGATGATTTACCAATGAGTTGAGATCTTAACTAAAGCAGTGCTGAGCAATAAATACGAACAATAAGTCAAATGAAGCACATAAATACCCATTGTTTGGCGATTTAATCCAAGAGTTACACGAGATTTAAGCTTGTTGAAATCTGAACTTTAGTAACTTTGGATTATATACTCAGCACTACTGAAGGCTCCCATGAATGTGAATTAGGAGAAAGGACTGTGAAATTACACTGGTTACTACCCAGCGCTATTGGAACTATCTTGATGCTATCGTCGCCTGCAATGGCGGCAAGATTAGAATCTTGGCGCTTTGATGCCAATCAAAACAAACTGGAAATCAATACTGTGGGGGATGTTCAACCCCAAGCACAACTAATTTTCAACCCGACTCGGTTGGTCATTGATTTGCCAGGAACGACGTTTGGGCGTCCCCAGGTTACCCAACAGGTAGGTAACGGTATTCGTTATATCCGTGTTGGGCAGTTTGACACAGAAACAACGCGCATAGTGGTGGAATTGACCCCTGGTTATACTTTAGACCCTAAGCGAGTACAATTTGTGGGAACAACTGGCGATCGCTGGACAGTGCAATTGCCCAGACCAGAAGTTGATAGAACAGCATCACCTCCAACAAATATTTACAGTGTAGTAACCCCAGACTCTAGTCCTCAACCCCAACTCTCAAGAGTCGTCACCACTCCACGAGCTGCGACTCAAATTGAGAGCCTACAGGTCACAGGTGATGGATTTTTCCTCCGCACCAGCGGTGCAAATCCTCCGGTTCAGGTAGTTCGCAGCCGCGATCGCGCTACTGTTTTTATAGATATCTCTGGCGCATCTTTATCACCACGGCTAATACAGCAAAGTAATCAACCCGTTAACAAATTCGGGGTTAGCCGTGTTGAATTCACCCAACTACGAAGTCAACCCCCTGGTGTTCGTTTAACTTTGCGGGTAGATAAAAATAGCCCAGACTGGCGAGCAACTAAAAGTGGTAACGATGGTTTAGTAGTTCTACCTACTCGTGTTGTTACATTACCTGGAGATAATAATTCTGACGATGGTTCAGAACCCGTTTCTTTTCCCAGCCGACCACTGGCTAACAACTCACCAGCTACAATTGAGTCGGTGGTACTGGCTGATAATGGTACACAACTGCTAATTAGAGCTGACCAAACAGTATCTGCTACAGGAGTTTGGGATAGAAACTCTGGTCTATTCCGCGTCACAATTCCCAATGCTAAGTTAGCTCCCAGAGTCACGGGCCCTACCTTTGCTCCCAATAGCCCCATTCTGCGGGTACGCCTGCAATCCCAAGCACCTAACACAGTTGTTGTCTTAGTTCAACCAGCAGCTGGAGTGCAACTTGGTCAACCTAATCGCATCAGTGACCAGCTTTTAGCCCTACCGATACAAGGCTCTCGTCGAGTTGTCACACTTCCTGGAAGACCCCCTTATACTGTACCTCCGCTACCACCGATAAACCGGGGGCCATTCCCAGACCCAAATAATCCCAATCCCCAACCCCCAAGACAACCACAACGCCCAGCTACTAATGGACGAGTGGTAGTACTGATTGACCCAGGACATGGCGGGAAAGACCCTGGAGCAGTGGGCCTTGGCGGAGTACGGGAAAAAGATGTTATCTTGCCTATTGGTAAAAAAATAGCTCAGATTTTACAGCAAAATGGCGTCCAAGTAGTTATGACGCGGGATTCTGACTATTTTGTTACCCTTCCAGGACGGGTGCAATTAGCAGAGCGAGCTAATGCTGATGTGTTTGTTAGTATTCATGCTAATGCTGTAGGGCCGGGTCGTTCGGATGTCAGTGGTTTGGAAACCTATTATTACGACAGTGGTTTGGGTTTAGCTCGCATTGTCCATAACAGTATTCTCCAAAATGTAAATGTCAGAGATCGGGGAGTGCGGCGAGCCAGATTTTATGTCCTCAGAAAAAGTTCCATGCCTTCGATTCTTGTAGAAACAGGTTATTTGACTGGTCGAGAGGATAACGCTAAGCTCAGAACCTCAGCTTACCAAAATCAAATGGCAGAAGCGATCGCTCGTGGCATCCTGCAATACCTGAAGAGAAGATAAGTAATTTTGTCTAAACTATTGAGTCAATATAGCAGGGAACAGACAATAGACCATAGGCAACAGGCCAAGAAAGTCTTTTAATGTCGGGCTTTTACTATTGGTTTGTGTCCTAAACTATGCTTCAACTGCTATAAATCTAAATGATTACTAAATTTATCCAATTTAATGAGGATATTGCTGGTATTGAGAACAAATTCGCTTCACCTGGAATCATGGCAACATCAAACTCCCAATCGGCACAATTCTAATTACTCCTTTAGGTAGAAAATTACTTATTCTTTTCCTGCTTTATCTAAAAAATTTAGGTATTCTTGCGGCGGGACAAGAGTCGCTTGTTTGTTATTGTCATCTGATGCTTTGTACGTCTAATTTATAACAATCGAATTTAATTTGTGAAAAAATACCGTACATCTCAAGGCAAGAGGCAAAAGGCAAAAGGCAATTAATTTTTATAACAGGAAACAAGCTTGAAAGTCTCGGTCTTAAAAAGTGACGCTACTACGTTGCTAACAGATGTATGACGACAAGCCGTCCTTCGGGGGAGAACCTGTTGGCGCAGCGTCTTTGGATAAAGAAGGGTAGCCACCGCTCCGACTTTTTGCTTGATATCAGGATTTTACATACCTTTATGTCTGAAACTATACTTCATTTACTTTGCCTTTTGCCTCTTGCCTGAATCTACGAGTAAGTTCAAAAATCAAATAGGAGTCCTATATATGGGCTAATGGCATGGCAAAATCCGATGAGCGTGCTATATTTTACGCCATTAGCTGTGTCTTAATAACAGCGCAAAACTCAAGTTTAGGCGGTGACGGTGTGAGGATTTGCCAATATGTTGAGATGTTGACGGCTCCCATGAATGTGAATTAGGAGAAAGGACTGTGAAATTACGCTGGTTACTACCCAGTACTATTGGAACTATCTTCATGCTGTCGTCGCCGGCAATGGCCGCGAGACTAGAATCTTGGCGCTTTGATGCCAATCAAAACAAACTGGAAATTAATACTTTGGGAGATGTTCAACCCCAAGCACAGTTAATTTTCAATCCAACTCGGCTGGTAATTGATTTGCCAGGAACGACATTTGGGCGTCCGCAGCTAAACCAACAAGTCGGTGGTGCAATTAGCGCTATCCGTATCGGCCAATTTGACGAACAAACAACACGCATAGTTGTCGAATTGACCCCTGGTTATACTTTAGATCCTAAACTAGTAAAATTTGTAGGTACATCTGGCGAATCCCCTGGGGGGACACTTCGCGATCGCTGGACAGTGCAATTACCTACACCAGAACCCGAAAATATACCTGCAAGGAATACTTCAGAGCAAGAAATAGCAACAGCAGCTCCACCAAAAGCGCCTACACCAGCGTTATCGCCAAGAAATATTTATAATGTGGTGACAACCAGCACCGTTAATCCACCTAACAGGGCAACAGTTGTTGCTAGAGTTACTCAAATTGAAAGCTTACGAACTACAGGCGATGGCTTTTTCGTGGTCACCAGTGGCGGTAACCCTCAGATTAAAGTAAATCGTAGCAGCGATCGCCAGCTAATTAATATTGATATCGCTGGTGCAACTCTCTCACCAAATCTCCAGCAGCGAGATGTACCAATTAATCGCTACGGAGTCAGTCGCATCCAATTTTCCCAACTGGAAAGTAGCCCGTCTGTTGTTCGCATGACCTTAGAGGTAGACAAAAATGGTTCTGACTGGCGGGCAACTACCAGTACTATTGGTGGCTTCGTGGTTCTCCCCAGTCGTGGTATTGCCCAGTTACCAAGCAACAATACTCCACCTTCTGTACCATCTGCGAACGATTCACCTGCCACCATTGAGTCTGTAGAACTAGCTGGTAATGGCACACAACTGTTAATTAGAGCTGACCAAAGTTTATCTGCCACAGGAGGCTGGGATAGAACCTCTGGTCTATTCCGCATCACCATCAACAATGCTCGATTAGCTCCTAAAGTTAAAGGGCCAACTTTTAATCCTAATAGCCCTATCCTCCGCGTTCGCCTGCAACCACAACCAGCCAACACTGTCACCGTCTTAATTCAACCAGCAGCCGGAGTGCAAATTGGCGAACTCAACCAAGTGGGCGACCAGCTTTTAGCTTTAGAATTACGACGGCCTGGTAATATACCCCCTCTTGTTTTACCTCCACTACCATCACCAAACCAAGGTCAGTTCCCCAACCCTACAGATAATCGTCCTCCTATATCCCAGTCACAGTCACGCCCTCCGGTTCCTAATGGAAAGTTGCTAGTAGTTATCGACCCAGGACACGGTGGTAAGGACTCAGGTGCCCCCGGTTTAGGCGGACTGTTAGAAAAAGATGTAGTCTTGCCTATTGGTAGAAGGGTAGCAGCAATTTTAGAGCAAAATGGCGTACAAGCAGTACTAACAAGGGACGCTGACTTTTTCGTAGAACTTCAGGGACGAGTAGATATTGCCGAGCGAGTTAATGCGACTTTGTTTGTCAGCATTCACGGTAATTCAGTTGATAATCGTCCTACTGTCAATGGCTTAGAAGTCTATTATTACGAAAGTGGTTATGCTCTAGCTGAAGTAGTTCGTAATACGATTCTGCAAAACATCCCTACCATTAAAGACCGTGGAACCCGCAAAGCTAGATTCTACGTTCTTAGGAAAAGCTCTATGCCCTCGATTTTAGTGGAAACAGGCTATATGAGTGGTTACGAGGATAATCCCAGATTAGGATCGCCAGAGTATCAAAATCAGATGGCAGAAGCGATCGCTAGCGGCATCCTCAAATACTTACGCCAAAGGTAATATAGTAAAAATTACTCATTTAAGAGGTGGTATTTAGACTTGTTTTTAGTACAGAATTTAGTGGTAAATTTGTAAATTCTCTGCTAAATTCTGTATTTTATATCCAAAAACCTAAATCAATATCTGCCTGTGTATTCATCTTCCATTTTTGAAGGATATCTTGACGATTTTTCTAATCAAGAACCTCAACATGCCCCAATTGGTATTTTTGATAGTGGTGTCGGAGGACTGACGGTACTGCGACAACTGTATCGCCAACTCCCTAATGAATCAATTGTTTACTTTGGGGATACAGCTCGGCTTCCTTACGGAATTCGTTCACAAGCAGAAATTTTACAATTTACGCGTGAAATCCTCACCTGGCTGCAACAACAGCAGGTAAAAATGGTGATTATGGCTTGCAACACCAGTTCTGCCCTAGCCTTAGAAACTGTGCGTCAAGAATTTAGCATACCCATACTAGGAGTAATCCTACCAGGAGCAAGGGGAGCAGTCCAGCAAGGAAAGCGCATTGGTGTAATTGCTACCCCCGCCACAGCTAAGAGTAATGCTTATAAGCACGCCATACTCGAAATCAATCCAAATGTCCAAGTCTGGCAAGTTGGATGTCCAGAGTTTGTGCCACTGATTGAGCAAAACCGCATTCACGACCCCTATACTGCTGAAGTTGCACGAGGCTATCTAGAGCCTTTATTAGAGCAGGAAATTGACACCTTAGTCCACGGCTGTACTCATTATCCGCTCCTGGCACCAGTATTGCGATCGCTCCTTCCCTCTCAAGTCCAGTTGGTTGACCCAGCTGTTCATGTTGTCGCTGCTTGTGCCCAAGAACTAGACTTGCTAGGCTTAAGAACTACCCAGCCAGCACTACCAACTCGCTTTGCTGTCAGTGGTTGTCCACAACAGTTTTCTCAGTCCGCAGTCCAGTGGCTAGGCTATACACCCCTGGTTGGACAGGTTTGCTTCACTGATATCGCTATTTCCCAACCCCAATAAAACTATCTAAAAAGTTAGGAGTTAAAAATTAAGAGTTTTGAATTAACAACTCCAAACTCCTCACTCCTCACTCCTAACTATCGACTATTGACTATTAACTGCTTCAGTCACATTTGTCCGAACTGATATCTCCTGCTCGTGTTTTACTTCAACAGATGAAGCAAAACTTCTTGGAGCAGTCTTTGTACCCGTCCGTTTTGCTAGTGCTAATAACAGGTAGACTGTGAACAAATATCCAGACGCTAAAATAAAAATCATCATAGGCACACTTCCGTAAATCATTGTTCTACTAGCACCCTTGGCAACAAATACAAAATTTCATGAAATTAGTAGAACTTCAGCCAACCAATTACGTTCTTGATGACTGTAGTTTGCTATGGTAAATCTACTTATAGAGATAAGACTCTCTACGGACAAATAATCTATTATCTAATGCAATTTTTAGGAGACCATAAATACCACAGCAGTTAAGTTGCCAATAGACAACCTAATACTGCAATTCTCAGCGGTCTACTCGATCTGCCTTATTTCTGCTCACATTACTGTGACACGAGTAACCCTCGCGCTCAACATGCACTAAAGTCGTGTAGCTTTGAGCCAATTTAGTTATAAGTAAAACTTTATAACCTACTTGACGTAGCCTACCGTTAGCGACATTTGTTTAGCGTCTCGCAGAGAAGGAGCGTTACCCGAAGGACTTCCCATAGGGATATCCCATAGCTCCAAACTAGGAGTTTCGCATCTCGTTGGAAAAATCAAAGAATTTATTCCCTTAATATCACCAACGAACAGTTATTTTATACACACAACCACCATGTCCGTAAAATCAACTAACAGGTGACTTAACTTTTGGTGTGTGAGTATTTTAAAAATTTAAAATTCCTATACTTTAGCGTAACACAACAGCCCTGAATTTTAAGCCTACTCGTCTGCTAAATTTCAAATTTTTTCAATAGCTAGACTTCGATCTAGAAAACAATTTAGTCCTATGCTACCCAATCTACAACAAAATTTACCAAGATAGTCAATCAGCAATAATACTTATCTTTTTTGATTTTCTCTGTAGGGGTCAACGTACAAATACCGCAAGTAGATACCCTGACATTTTGCACCAGCTTAAAAAATTGCAATTTTTGTGGAATGGGTATTGCTAAAGCCTTATTTTTATATTCCAGGTATTGCCCTACACTCAGGAAAAATTTCACAATAGCTCAGTAACACGACCTTCCGGAAACACTTTTCCTATATTGTCAGAATATATTATTTTAAGCATAATTGCTTATTGACAGAATGCTTCTTTAATATATCCATAGATAAACTCAAGAGTATAGGATTAGCTGATGAAAACTTTGCGCTGGCACAGGGTTATCTTAAAATGAGTGAAGGATATGTAAACTTTCGTAACCTAAGTCAGAGTCCGCCCATCCATGACCCCAGCCACCTCCCTGTTTACCCCTGTGGAAGCAGACCTGCGACAACTAGCAGATAACCTCAAACAGCTAGTTGGAAATCGCCACCCCATTTTGTTTGCAGCCGCCGAACATTTATTCGGAGCTGGGGGAAAGCGTATCAGGCCAGCAATTGTCTTGCTAATATCGCGGGCAACAATGTTAGACCAAGAAATTACCCCGCGTCACCGCCGCTTAGCTGAAATTACCGAAATGATTCACACAGCAAGCTTGGTACACGATGATGTGGTAGATGAATCAGACGTGCGGCGAGGTGTTCCCACCGTTCATAGTTTGTTTGGTAACCGCATAGCCATACTAGCAGGAGATTTTCT
Source organism: Nostoc sp. DedQUE12a (assembly GCA_034530795.1). Taxonomy (GTDB): domain Bacteria; phylum Cyanobacteriota; class Cyanobacteriia; order Cyanobacteriales; family Nostocaceae; genus Nostoc. Next base: position 39,601 of record JAVRCH010000009.1, on the reverse strand, counting down.
CTTTGCCCAATCTTCCTGGTATTTAGCAAACTTGGACAATTTGGAGGTGGTGAAACTCCTCTCAGAAGTGATTATGGATCTAGCTACTGGGGAGATACAGCAGGGATTGAATCGTTTTGATGCCAGTATCTCCATTGAAACTTACCTTCAAAAGAGTTATTACAAAACAGCTTCGTTAATTGCTAACAGTTCCAAAGCTGCTGCTTTACTCAGTGAAGTGTCGCGAGAAACTGTTGAGCATATGTACAGCTATGGTCGTCATCTGGGCATAGCATTTCAAATTGTCGATGACATTCTAGATTTCACTAGTACAACAGACACCTTGGGTAAACCAGTGGCGTCGGATCTCAAAAGTGGTCATCTAACTGCACCCGTTTTATTTGCTTTAGCCGAAAAACCATACTTGGAAGTGCTGATTGAAAGAGAATTTGCTCAAGAAGGAGATTTAGAGCAAGCATTAGCGCTGATTCAGGATAGTCAAGGTATACAGCAAGCGCGAGAATTAGCTGCTCATCATACTAAATTGGCAATTGAACATCTTGCAGTTGTGCCAGCCTCTGACTCCCAGCAGGCATTGATTAACATAGCTGATTATGGGCTGAGTCGGCTCTATTAAAAAATGATTTTAGATTTTGCGTTCGCGTAGCGTGTCGCAGACAAAAGTTTGTAGCCAGATCCCGCTGGGTGGGGAGGTTCCCTCCGAGCAAAGCTTTTCAAGAAGGATTTTTGATTAAATAATTAAAAAAATCTAAAATTTCAAAATGTCTGTTCGTGCAGGGTTTTTGCCTTTAGTGTTAACTCACAGCACGAAACAGATATGTCTTAGTTGCGTAAGTTTTGTCTAAATAAAACCTACTCAACTATTCTTGGATAGGGATTTGTAGCTCAGCAGAAGTTAAAAAAATCGAGAATTGTTCACTAGTAACTGTTTTTTAATCAATTTTAGATATTTCAGAAAGTTGAAATCTAACCCACGAATCAGCAGAACTTAAACAAAAAAATTGATAACTGTTCACTGGTAACTGTTTTTTAATCAATTTTAGATATTCCAAAGTGATAGGCGAAAAAATAGGTTCCTAATAGAGTAAATTTTTGCAAGCGAATTAGAAATTGAAAATCTTTGAAAAATTTTTGAGCGCTATTTCTGGCGCTCAAAAATTTTAAAAATAGATATTGCGTTGTATAGAAAAAATCTCACCTCCCAAATTATTCTATGCAATATCAGGGGGTATGTGTTTTGGCGATCGCATCTTTCGCAGCTGTTGTTGCATGAGTTTTTCTAGCTCGTTGCGCCGGACTTCAAAGGTATGAGTGGTCTGACCCGGCGTTTCCAAAAAAACGATACTATCTACGGGTTCTAATGCCACCAATTGAAACAAAATATGGGTCACGGGAACAATTTTAGTTAGCATTTGAGGGTCAAGCCCAGCAGTGGAAATTAGGGAGACATCCTGTATGGTAGGAAAAGCGTAAACCACTCGCTTGAACAATCCTGGATTAGTACGATTGCTCAACGTAGTTAAAACCCAGTTACCCTCCGAACTTTGGAGAATATAGTACTGGGAGTAACGTAATTTCTGAGCGATCGCTCTCAAGGCAGGAGAAATTGCTGAAATCAGATTTGGTGTAATACCATCGCGGGGTGCATTGTCAATCAGCAATTGAATTTGTGCTTCTAAATCCATAATGACTTGTATACGGCTCCTGGGTAATGGCAATAACATCTACAAAATGTGAACAATCCCATTAAATTTGGGAATAATAAAATCAGGCATATCTCAAACGTAGGTAGGGCCTGCATTTAGCTTATAAGCAAAACCCAAAAAGCCAACACCCACGGTCGTACAGGTTGTATTTAAATACCTTAAGGTCTTTTGAAAACCGAGACTATGAATTCAGCCGCAACCGCAACTATTCCATCTGCAACTTTTCTCTTAGAAAATTCTATTGGTGTGGAGGCGATCTTTCAACTCCTGTCCAGGGAGTTTCAGCAGTCAACCAAAGCTTCGGAACAGAATTGCCACGATGTAGCAAGACGAATTACCACTGAAGTCTACCGGATTTGCAGTGAAAGCAAGCGAATCCAAGCTTCCGGGGCTGTAGAAAGCTCGGCACTCACCCTCGCCCGACATCGGCTGCAACAGTGTCTTAGGTACTATCAATTAGGTTCAAATCGAGGCAGGGTAGAATTACACAGTACTTTGAGTGCTATTATTTATCGTTACATTAATCCTCCTCAGAAGCAATTGAGCTATCAAGGGCGGCTGACTATAATTGAAGACTTTCTACAAAGTTTTTATCTAGAAGCATTAAACGCTTTCCGGCGAGAAAATCAACTCGGTGCCACTTATCGGCCACAAACGCTTCTGGAATTGGCTGAGTATATGGCATTTACCGAACGCTATGGTAAGCGACGAATTCCTTTACCAGGTCGTCAGCAACAGCTAATTATCCTCAGAGCGCAAACTTTCTCCCAACAGCAACCCCCCGAAACCAGCGTAGACATAGAACAAGCCGCAGAAGGTAGCAATAGTGATGGCGACGGTTGGGAAGAGCCAGCCATTCAGCAATTGCGCTCCACAATGGCAACCCAAACAGAAGCCGAACCTGAAGAAGACACCTTGCGTTCCGTTGTGATTACGGAATTAATGAATTATCTCGAACAACGACAACAATCTGACTGTGCTGATTACTTTTCGCTTCGCCTTCAAGATCTATCAGCACAAGAAATTGAATCAGTTTTGGGTTTAACCCCTCGTCAGAGAGATTACTTACAGCAGCGCTTCAAATATCATCTAATTCGATTCGCCTTGTTACACCGTTGGGAATTAGTTCACGAATGGCTAGAAGCTTCATTGCATACCAACTTGGGCTTAACTCCCCAGCAATGGCAAGCATACACAGCACAGTTGGACAACAAACAGCGGTCTTTACTAGAGTTGAAGCAACAAGGGCAAAGCGATGAAAAAATAGCTAAAACTTTAGGGCTGTCTATGGCACAACTGCAAAAACGTTGGTTTAAGATTCTCGAACAAGCTTGGGAAATTCGTAACTCATTAGTGTCCGGATCTAGTGCATCTACTCATGAATAGTGACTCAGAATCCTTACAAGACGAGTGTCTCTATTGGTTATTGACAGGTAATGTCAAAAACAATGAGCATCCCTCGTTAGAATGTAAGGAAAATTACGGGGTAGAAAACCTCTTCAAGGAAGCCACTGCTTCAAAAAACAGTGAGTCAGAACTGAGAGGAACACCCCAGGCCTTTCTACCGGGAGAAATTCCTACTGTGCAAGATCGTTTCCAAGCCGTCCTTAAGCGTCGGTTACAAATCCAAATCCAAGACCACCCACCCTTGTTTCCTTGGGAAACACAATTAACCGAGTATCCCGATTTTGTTGATGAGCCGTCAATGGCACTCGTTCCTAGCTGGGGATGGATGGCACAGCAGTCGAAGCTGAATCTGCCGATTCCACTGCCAGAAAGAGTTTTCCGGCAATTGCTAGAACAATGTCAGGCGTTGGTTACATCTTCAGTGCCGCTGGGGGCAAAATTAGTTCAAGTGGTGGAGAACTTTTTCCCCAATGAATCTCAGGCACTAAATGATATAGCCGGGTTGGTACTAAGAAGCACTTATCGTTCCGTGAATACTCTGGACAAAATACCGGATATTCAGAGCGATTATTCAGATTTACAACCCCGTCAACAGATGGCTTTGTCATTGCTGGCGGCAAAACAATTGCTGGAAAATCTGACTCTACCACTTTCAGCAACTAGTCCAGTGGTAGAAAGACAATGGTTAACCAGTGTCGGTACTTTAAACATTAAAGTAGAGTACCAATCTCTAGGTAAACTTACGAAGTTACTCGTTCAAGCTGATTTACCCGTTAAAGGAACTTTGACATTGCGGGGAAGTGGTACCTTAGCAATGACAACATCTTCAAGTTCCGGATACCTAAGTGTAGAGTTAGGCTGCGAGCAACTTAACCCAATTTATACCTTAGAAGTTGAGTTTCCAGAAATAGACGAACAACCTTTGTTGTTTGTAATTAGTCCCACAATGTAGTCTAAATTGCTACCGCTAGCACACTGCATCAATCAACACTGAATATATATTTAAGATAACTTTTCCCCTAGCTGTTGCTTCGGGGCTTTGTTTCTCTTTGAAGACTACTAAAAACAGGGTGCTTACTTAATGTAGGTTGCCAAATCTTGGGTAGGTGTAGACTCACCCGATAACACCAATTTTGGACTATAGCAGGGAACGGGCAATAGGCAATAGGCAACAGCCTTCAGAGTCTATTGGCGTCAGGGTTTTAGGATCGGTTGATGTCTTAAAGTATGCTTCAACTGCTATAAAAGCCTTGGTGGATAGAATATGCGCCATACAAACGTAGGCGTTCGCGCAGCGTGTCGCATTCCCGTTGGCGCAGCCTCTCGCGGAAAATTGAGTAGTCACAAAGCCTGGGGAAGGAGTTAATCCACTGCGTTGTGTTGATTTAGCCACGTCTCTATATTTACCAAGCCATCACTTTTTCACTTATAGACGCTTAAAAACAGGATAAGAAAACTTCCCCCAACGGGAATACTTGATAGTAGGGCGGCTAGTTCCGTCTTTACCATTGTTTCCGTCGGATCTACACCTTAGACTCGAAATGTTTAACTTATCCAGGATGAATCGGTTTTGGCGTCTCTCTACAGGTAATTTCAAGCAGCAAAATACACAGGGTTCGCCTTCGGCAGAAGTGGAAAATTCGATTTCCTTGCGGGTGCTGGTGCTAGCGTTGGTTATTTTGGGAATTGTGGCGACGGATATCGCCGCCGAGACTTCATTCAGTCTTTGGGCTTTACCCCTAAGTGTAGTGGGTGCGGTTTGGAGTTACTATCGTCGCCGCGATACTAATGTTGCGGTGAAATTCTGCATCGCTATCGGTATGTTAATAGCGCTGGGTACTTTCTTTGGGCGGTTAGTGACAGAGTTGAATGATACGCGGTTGGGTTTGGCAGAGTTATTGATTCAACTACAGGTGTTGCACAGCTTTGACACACCCCGTCGCAAAAATTTGGGTTATTCAATTGTTATCGGATTAATTTTATTGGGTGTGGCTGCAACGCTGAGTCAGACTTTAGCATTTGCACCTGTGTTGCTGTTGTTTTTAGCGATCGCTCTCCCAACTTTAGTATTAGATTATCGCTCGCGCTTGGGTTTGCAACCATTAAAAATACAAAAAGAAAAGACCCCAAAGGATAAATTCTCAAGTTTAAATTTTAAATTTTTAATTGTTAATTTTTTTGTAGTTGTCGGTCTCGGACTGGCAATTTTTGCTGTTTTACCGAGGTTACCTGGCTACCAATTAAGAACCTTTCCTGTAAGTCCTCCAATGGAAATCAAAGGCAATTTTACAGGACGTAGCATTATTAATCGCGGCTATGTCCGCCAAGGTAATGGCAATAATCAAGGCGATGGTACAGGACAGGGCAAAACTGGTGAACCAGGAAAAGTAGATAATAATTTTTACTACGGTTTCAATAGCGAAATGAACCAAAATCTCCGGGGCGAGATGAAACCTAAAGTTGTGATGCGGGTGCGATCGCAAGCTGAAGGTTTTTGGCGAGTGTTGGCATTTGACCGTTATACAGGTAAAGGATGGGAAGTTTCTCGTAAAGATGATGTTACCACCATCAGGCGGCCGCCTTGGTCTTACCAAATTTTTATTCCCCCACCTCTGATTTCTGGTAAAACTCAAGAAGTAGTACAAACTTATACAGTGGTGTCGGATTTGCCGAATTTAATTCCAGCGATGGCTAATCCCAAGGAAATTTACTTTCCCACACCAATGATCGCAGTTGATAAAGAAAATGGGTTGCGATCGCCTGTGGAATTATCAGAAGGCGTGACTTATACAGTAGTTTCCGAAGTGCCACACCGCAATCGGACTTTGTTAGGTCAAACTTCTACTAAATATCCCCAAAATATTAAAAACCATTACCTGCAAATTCCGCCCGAAATTGCTGAAAAAGTCCGGCAACGCACCGAAGAAATCCTCGCTAAGTACAATCAAAACCGGGTAGCAAAGTCTTCTAAAAACTTAGATTCAGCTTATGAAAAGGCTCTTTACTTAGCTCAATACTTGAAGCAATACTACTCTATTCCGCAAAATCCCTTAGAATTTCCTTATTTGGATGAAAAAGAAGACCTAGTAGAAGCTTTTTTATTCAAGTACAAAGGAGGCTATCCAGACCACTTTTCCACAGTTCTCACGGTGATGCTGCGTTCTCTCGGCATCCCAGCGCGGTTGGTGGCGGGGTTTAGTCCGGGAGAGTTTAATCCATTCACAGGGATGTATGTTGTCCGTAATACAGACGCCTACGCGATGACGGAAGTGTATTTCCCGAAATTTGGCTGGTTTGCCTTCGATCCAATTCCCAATCATCCGTTGATACCCCCTTCGATTGAGGATACTGAAACTTTTAGCGTGCTGCGACAATTTTGGCAGTGGGTTGCTGGATGGTTACCTTCTCCGGTGACGGGTTTATTGAATAATGTATTTGGGACAATATTTAACTGGATCGGTAGAGCGATCGCTTGGTTTTTAGCTTTATTTACTCAAGGTTGGTTGGGTGTATTGACTGGCTTAATCTTGGGTACTACCATCGCTTTCTTTGGTTGGCTGGGCTGGGGACAGTGGCGCCAATGGCGCAATCGTCGATGGTTAAAGAAATTGCCAGCGATGGAAAGCCTTTATCAACAAATGCTGCAATGGACGGCGCAAAAAGGTTTGGGTAAGCACCCGGCACAAACACCGCTAGAGTATGCCAAAGTTTCATACCAACATCATCCCCCAACAACTGCTGAGGTCATAGATGAAATTTGTCAAGCCTATGTTAGCTGGCGTTATGGTGGACATCCGCCTAATTTGAAGCGATTGCGAGAAAGCTGGCAAGGTTTGAAAAAGGGGAGTGGCGATCGGGCAAAGTAATTAAGGAAACTGCTGATAAATATCAGTTGACAAAATTAGCAACTTATTATTAGCATTTGATTAGATGCTTATTAAATGCTGTCTCCATGATCAACCTTTCAAAAGACATACATTCTCTCACCGAGTTTAAACGTAATACGACTGAGTTTTTGCAACGTATTAAGGAAACAAAACATCCCTTGGTTTTAACTATCAATGGAAAAGCGGAGCTAGTTGTTCAAGACGCAGAATCTTATCAGGAACTTTTAGATGCTGCTGAGTTAGTAGAAACTTTAAAGGGTATTAAACTTGGTTTGGAACAAATGCAGGAAGGAAAAGGGAAAAAAGCGGAAGATTTTTTTAATGAACTGTTTGATAAACTAGACAGTTCTCAATGAGTCAGAAATATCAGATCATCATACAACCCGCAGCACAAAAAGCAATAGAAGAAGCCTATTTTTGGTTGAGTAATGATTCTTCTAGTAAAGCTAGACAATGGTTAAAAGGATTGTATAAAGCTATTTTATCTCTAGAAAAAATGCCTTCCCGTTGTTCTCTAGCATTTGAGAATGATTTTTTTGAGCAAGAAATCCGACAATTGCTTTATGGAAAGGGAAGAAATGCCTATCGGATTCTCTTTACTATCGTTAATGATAGTGTTGAGATTCTGTTTGTACGACATGCTGCTCAAAAACCGATGATAGATAAATCTGATGAGGAATAATTGTGATGGGTTAGGGCTGTAGTCTCAACAAGCGAGGAGACAATCGGAACTTAACTTAAGTGCGCGATCGCCCCAGCCCTAACCTGAAAGTACTAATCAAACTGCAATTACTGATGAAAATATTAGTTACTGGCAACAAGTTCAAAATGCAAAACCCTAGCAGTATTGCATCTAGTAGCGATCGCAGTTTCATAAATGAGGTGCGTAATTGCCCTCGGTCGTATTTTGTTCGCTTAAAAACTAAACGCAATTACTAAAACACTCTCGTGCTGCTGCAACTAAGACATAAATACTCTAACTACCCAACCCTACCTCAGCATGGGTTAGGTATTGGCTATTACATATTTAGAAAAACTTTTTCCTAATTCCTAGCCCTTAATCTGCAATCTCTAATCGTCAGCTGAAAAAAAATAAATGTACATCAATCGACTAGCTGATACAAGTATGATTTTCACTATATCTTTAGGTAGATTTTTGGTAATTTTAGGTGATAAACAGCTAAAAAAGCAGACATTATTTAAAAAACTAAGGCTGGCGTGAATTTAAGCGTTGTAACTCCCATTTATTGGCGATAACATGGAAATAAGTTTATTACAAGCTTCTCAAACTGCGTTTGTAGTTAGTTTTTTTTATGGACATTCAGCTAATCAATATTGGCTTTGGCAACATCGTGTCTGCCAACCGAGTGGTTGCAATTGTCAGTCCAGAGTCTGCCCCGATTAAGCGGATTATTACCGATGCACGGGACAGAGGTCAACTGATTGATGCAACCTATGGCCGACGCACTAGGGCTGTAATTATCACTGATTCCAGCCACGTAATTCTGTCAGCGATTCAGCCGGAAACGGTAGCGAATCGTTTTGTGATTTCCCGCGATCATCAGACTGTAGATAATTGACGAGCAGTAGGTTAAAAACCTTACTCTATTTGCAGCCTATCGGCAGTACCATGTGAATTAGACCAATTTTTTGCCACCAATATTACAAATCCCGTAGTCAATGGTGGGCTTGGCCACGAATACAAGAGTAATAAATAATATCTATTGATTAATTCACAGGTTAAACGGATGATCCGAGTTTTACCCATCCAGAGTCGCGCTACTACCAAAGAATCTCCAAATCTAGGTAGATTGATTGTTTTAACTGGCCCCAGTGGGGTTGGTAAAGGTACTTTAATGCGATCGCTCCTACAGCGTCATCCGGAACTCTATTATTCGGTATCCGTGACGACCCGTTCTCCCCGTCCTGGGGAAACCGATGGCAAAAGTTATTATTTTATTAGCCGTACTAAGTTTGAACAATTAATCGCTGAAGGTGAATTTTTAGAATGGGCGGAATTTGCTGGTAATTATTATGGCACTCCCCGTGAAGCTGTGCTTAACCAAATTAATTCTGGCAAGTTGGTAGTGCTAGAAATTGAGTTAGAAGGAGCAAGACAAATTCGTGCTTCTTTCCCCAGTGCCTTGAGCATATTTATTTTACCGCCTTCCTTTGAGGAATTGGAGAAACGCATACGCTCTCGCGGTCAAGACTCTGAAGATGCGATCGCCCGTCGTCTGCAACGCGCCCAAGAAGAAATTAAGGCCGCAGATGAATTTGATATTCAAATCGTTAATGACGATTTTAAAACTGCTTTAAATGACATCGAAGCGGCTTTATTTGGATAACATAGCATTTTTAACAACATACCCACCGCTAGTATTAATCAATAAAGTATACAAAGAAAAAGCTTTGTGTCCTTTGTTATTTGCCCTCTCTTACAAAGTCTGAGCCGAGGAAATCTCGGCTCAGACTTTGCATTTTGTCATTTGTCTTTTCTTACAAAGTTTCGATCTAAGGAAGGCTTAGCTAGACTTTGGGCTTTGTCATTTGTCGTTTGTTATCGATCGCTTTTTGTTAGTAATTACTAATCAATAACTAATGACCAATGACTAATGACTAATGACCAAATTAACCGAATAAACCTTGAATTAATCCCAGGTTACTGGTTAAAAAGTAAGCCACTACTGCACCACCAATACCACCAATTAAGAAAGAACTGGCAAAGTTATTCCAGCTTTCTTTAGAGTTAAAAGCATCTGCGGGAGGATTGGGTACAGTAACACTCTTGAGCGCTTTTGGAGGATTGCTATTGGCATACAAAGATAAAGCGCCGGTCAAAACAACAACTAAACCAATCGCTGACAATAACCCAGCTAAATTAGCATTAGCTGTATCCCGCAGTGGGCCCAATTTAGCAAAGGGGCCAAATATCCAGTAACCATGAGCTGCTCCCACTTCTAGCGCACGTCTACCAGCACTCAAACCGGGACGATAAGCAGGTAAGTTATTAATGAACCACTTGATCAAGGGAGAAGAATTAACCGGAGTTTCTAGGTTACCTATTTGCGGATTACCGAATGCAGGAAAAACAACTTCGCGATTTCTGGGATCGCTGGGGAGATTTTTGGATGCATCTACTGCTTGCGCCATATTATGTTCGCCTTTGAATTAAAATGGTGGCATTTTTATATTAATAATAATTGTAGCTAAAGATGTCTTTTGCTTAGGAAATTTAGAAAAATTAATTTAGCTAATTTGAAAGCTGTGAAACTCGCGATATATAAACAAAATCGCGAGTTTCAAAAAACTATTTTTGCTGCCTATTTAGGTGAAAATTTTGTTTAGTTAGTCTATTGGGACTAACTAAACAATTTCAGATAATTATCCTAGAATTTCATTTTCCGCTTATGGCAGTGGGTGGAAAAGTAGATCTGGGAAAAAGCGGTTGAATTCAATCAAAACACCTGCTGTGATTGTCAGCCATATAGTAGCTGCAACTGGCGCTGTGGAAATAAACTTAACCAAATAGGATGAGTTGTCGGTTTTATCTGCCATGAATTTAGTCTCCAAACAAATGAATTAGTGAAACTGGTTTAGCGTGGGGAAACAGGAATTTCTGAATCTTTGGCTGCTAATTTACCAGAGGTTAATTCTTGAATTGCTGCTAGCGGCCAAGTAAAGCCTGTAGCCATGATAGGTAGTGCCAAACCTAGATCGATTTGGATTTCTTTTTGTTCGGGATCGGATTCCTTTTTGATTGTTTGCAGATAGGTACGACCTACCCAGCCAATCCAGCCGGCAATATATAAAAATAGAATGCTGGGGATCAAGAAATCACCAGCACGATCTAAACGACCATCAACAATCAAGTGGGGGTAACCTTCAGGGCCGCACAGCGCTTGAGAATAACGCTCAAATCGCTTTCTTCCTGATTCTGGGTCACTAGTGGTATTACGGGCATTAGCAGCTAGCTCTTGAAAAGCGGGATTGTCTTTACAAGGTGTCAAATTAGCCCCTAGAGCTTGTGCTGGGGAGGCAAAGTTGCACCAAAGACAAATCGCTAAAATCAAAGCAAACAATCGTCGCATAGAGTGTTTCCTTTTATTACAAAACAAAAAGTTCTTTGTACAAAACGAAGCGGCTTGTACAGTCTTTATTTGCATAACTAGGAAGTCATCATACTCTTGGGTGGGAACCGAGTAAAGTTTCAGTAAATAAAAGTTAAAGCTTCTCAACCAAGATCGCGTGGCGAGTGGGGAATGGGGAGTAGGGACTAGTGAGTAAGAACTGCTGAGTATATTAATTCTTGTAGTAGGGTAGTAAGCAAGGACGATTTTCTCTGTGCCACTCAAAACTCAGGACTTAGAACTCCCTACTCCCCATCCTCAATTCCCCATAACCCCCTCTCAATGACAACCGTTTTAGCAATAGAAACTAGCTGTGATGAAACTGCTGTCGCAATTGTGAATAATCGTGAAGTTTACAGCAGCATTATCGCCTCGCAAATTCCAGTCCATCAGCAATATGGCGGGGTAGTGCCAGAAGTAGCGTCCCGCCAGCACTTGGAAACGATTAATCAAGCGATCGCTCAAGCTCTAGAGCAAGCCAAACTAGACTGGGATAAAATTGATGGAATTGCCGCCACTTGCGCCCCTGGACTCGTAGGAGCATTGTTGGTGGGATTAACTGCTGCCAAAACCCTGGCGATGGTACATAACAAACCTTTTTTGGGAGTCCACCATCTCGAAGGTCACATTTACGCAACTTACTTGAGCGAGCCAAGTTTAAATCCCCCTTTTCTTAGCTTACTGGTTTCAGGCGGACATACAAGCTTGATTTATGTTAAAGATTGTGGTAATTACGAAACGCTAGGACAAACCCGTGATGATGCTGCTGGTGAAGCCTTTGATAAAGTCGCGCGATTATTAAAGCTGGGTTATCCTGGCGGCCCGGTAATTGACAAACTCGCACAACAGGGAGATCCCCAAGCCTTTGTCTTACCAGAAGGAAAAGTTTCTTTACCTAGGGGCGGGTTTCATCGTTATGATGCGAGTTTTAGCGGGTTAAAAACGGCTGTATTGCGTTTAGTACAGCAGCTAGAGAAAGATGGCAGACAAGTGCCAGTAAAAGACGTAGCAGCTAGCTTTCAAGATACTGTAGCGCGATCGCTAACCAAAAGAGCGATCGCCTGTGCCCTAGACTATGGCCTAGACACAATTGCCGTTGGAGGCGGCGTAGCAGCCAATAGCGGTTTGAGAAAACATCTCCAAGCCGCCGCCACTGAACATAACCTACGCGTCCTATTTCCGCCTTTAAAATTCTGTACTGACAACGCCGCCATGATTGGCTGCGCCGCCGCCAATCATCTATCCTCTGGTCATACATCGCCCTTGACACTGGGCGTTGAATCTAGATTAGCCCTGAATCAGGTGATGAAGTTGTATCAATGCTGAAGGTGAAGGACTGGGGAAAGGGAAAGAGGAAAAGGGGAAAAGATAAAAACCTCGCCCCTTATAGACGAGATAATCCTTGTGTTCTGGAGAAGGTCAAAACCTCCTTTTTTGTGGGCAAACTATTCATACTTTTTCCCTTTTCCCTTTTCCCTTTCCCCTTTCCCCCTTTCCCTTTCCCTATTGACTCCTAACTATCGACCGGATGTAATCGGCTACTGCATCTGGCTGCTCTAACATAGCCAAGTGCCCGCAATTAGGAATTTCTAAAACATTGTCACCACAATATTGAAACAGTCTGTGGAAACTAGCTAAATGACGGACATACTTCGGTTCCATAACTTTGTCTTCGGAACCAGCCAAAAAATAAACTGGCTGCTTAAGTTGGGATACTAGCTCAGGCAACCGGTTGATTTCTTCTTCAGTTGTAGAATCTAACAGAGTTCCTAGTGCCGCTTCTGGGTCAGCCACAACAAAATCAATCACCCGCTGACGTGCCCAATAGCGCTCTAAAGGACGCGCCACACTGGCTCTGGTAAACAGTAAATCAATTAAAGGCACTTGGGAGAGCCAACGCGGACGGATTTGCAAAAATTTCTGCCCTGCTGAGCGAAACTGCTCAAAAGCTTCTTTGAGGTAAATACCACCACCAGCGTTGATACAAATAACTCCCTTAACACACTCAGGTATTCGATCTGCTCCCCATAGAGCGATCGTACCTCCTAAAGAGTGACCAATTAGCCAAGCATTGGTAATATTTAGCTGTTCCAAAAGAATTGCTAAATCCTGAGCATAGGCAGCAGGTGTATAAAGAGAATCGAAAGGTGAACCAACCCCACCGCTGGAAAGAGGCGTCAGATTCACAGACGTTTGTGCCCGACTAAAATCAGTTTTTACCTGGGACTGGGATTCACCAAAACCCCGCAAATCATAGGACAGGCACTGCAAATCATCTGATAGGCGGGAAATCACAGGTTGCCAGTATCCACGGCTATTGAGCCAACCGTGGATAAATACTAAAGCGTGGGGGCAGGAAGTGGGAGCCGTTAGCTCGTATGCGTGTGGAACGCCCAAGATTTCAATAGTTGCCATACTTATATCGTACCCCTAAGGGTGGGTGCGACTAAATACGAAGTATCAGGAGTTAGAAGTTAGGAGTGAGGAGTTAGGAGTGAGGAATAACTTCTAACTCTTAACTCCTAACTCTTAACTTTCATTTCCCCAGCAACCTCTGTCGCACCCCTTCAGCAATTTTGTGACCCAGATATTCAGGAATCAAGCTTTCATTGGGCCCCAACAAGTAGAGAATCAGCCGTGTACGTCCGCGCCAAACGAGTAAATTGGCATTAACTACCAGCAGATCTTCCTGCCAGATGGCGTACATCACTTTGTAAAATAATCCTGGTTGATTATCGGCTTCAATCACTAGGGCAGGGAGATGAAAAACCGGATCGACATAGAACTCAGTTTGTACCTGCTCTAAGCCAGTGTCAAGATTGAATTCCACTGCCAGCATTTCTTCTACCTCAAACCGACCTCCTAAAGCTTCGCGAATGGCGCGGCAAACATTTTCTGCGGTTTTATCGGTCAAGGCTTTACTACCACGAGAGACTAACAGTTTGATAAAAACTAACATCGGCGGACGGATTTGACCGTATAGACTCAGACCGTGGATTGTTAAACCATAAGCTGCTAGTACACCAAAAATATCGCTGAGTAGAAAAGACTGGTTGCGGTAGGCAAAATGCAAGGCACTTTTGCTACCTTCCGGTTTCAGTTCAATAACAGCGCGTCTAGTTTTATAGAGACGGTAGGCTAGCCGTAAATTTTGCAGTTGAATCTCACTGCTGACGAATTGCTCATAAAACTGGGGAAACGCTCGATTAAAGCGCTTTAGGAGTTCCAGTGTCGAAGATTTTAAACCAGAAGCCATTGTTAAGGGTAAGACTCGCTTGCTTTCGTCACCTGGGGACTAGGGACTGGGTATTGGGAACTGGGGAGTGGGAAAATTTTTCCCGGTATTCAAATCCCTGATATACCATTCACTCCTAAGCTAACCTGCATTTAAGCTGCATACGAACAATTCACAGGATCTTTGCCAGAATTGGGTTTTCTTTATTTATTTCCAGAAAAGTCGCAAGCAGCTTGGGTCGTTTCCCACATAGTCAGACAGAGGAATCTCAACAGGGTATGATTTTGAATTACTTATATTCTTCCCTTTTGCTGAATTTTTACTAGGGTTTACAACAAAATGCTAAAGTTGAAGATGATTGGTGTGAAACGTGCCCTCACTGGCTGTTACCATTACAAATCTCGAAAACAACCCAAGAATTTTGAGTGTTAGGGGTAGTAAATGGGCCTAGCTACGTTAAGCATGAATCAACACTCGTGAGAGTGGAAGCCAATTTAGTTATATTACCCGAACCTCGTTGGCATGGGTTTTTGGAAAACTTGGTTTAGTACTCCTGAGTCTGTAGCGACAACTAGAACAAACCCTTTTGAAGAACATACAGCGGAAACCGCAGGCAATGGCCCCAGTGGTGTTAGCGAAGCTTCTTCAAAGGAGGCTCGCATCGTCTTCAGTACAGAGCGAGACATCGACCTGTATGAACTAGAAGAACTCTGTGATGCAGTTGGTTGGTCGCGCCGTCCTTTAAGAAAAGTCAAAAAAGCCATTGAGCATAGTTTTCTTGTCGCCTCAATGTGGCAGGTAAGAGGAAACCAAAAACGGCTCATTGGTTTTGCCCGCGCTACTTCAGATCATGCCTTTAATGCCACTATTTGGGATGTGGTGGTTCACCCAGACTTTCAAAGTCAAGGACTGGGCAAGGCACTGATGAAATACGTCCTCAAAAAACTGAGGAGTGAAGAGATTAGCAATGTCACTCTCTTCGCCGATCCTCATGTTGTAGATTTCTACCGAACTATGGGGTTTATGCCAGATCCAGAAGGTATTAAAGGTATGTTCTGGTATCCTCACTAACAGTCGATTCAAATAAAACCCGATTTGCACAATAAAATCAGGTACTCTAGTAAAGATCTATTGTTTTGATATGGTTTGGGAAGGTTAAGCCGACAAACAGGCAAATATTATGTCTTGTAAAACTCAGTCGGCACAAAAACCTTTATTAATTTAAAGAGGTTATCTATCTGGTCTTTACAGGGAAGAAAGAAAATTATGCATCAACGGTATTATGTGATATGATATCTTTAATACTTTTGCGAAAGGGCAATGGCTTCCCTAATAAGTCATAACCCAAGGGGAAAAAGTAGGTAGGTATAGCCGGGATGTAGCGCAGCTTGGTAGCGCGCCTGCTTTGGGAGCAGGATGCCGCAGGTTCAAATCCTGTCATCCCGATTTAGTTAAGACATATTAATCAAACCTATACTTATTGATAAATTTGGGTTTGGTTGAGATGCGAAATTAAAAAATCCAAATTTACTAACATTGCGATCGCCAACCAAAACTGTTTGTTAGCCAATCCCTACACACGCCTATACAGTAGAGACGTAGCTACGTCTCTACAAGGATTTTGGGTCAGGCAGAATTAATTTCACCAGATATCTATATTTGTTAAGGTTTTTTGTCTCAACAATTAAATAAATCCAGAAAATCTCTCAAAAATTTCTGCCATTTAGGGTAAATAGGCTAAAGCTTTGTTGCTAAGATGTGCAATAAAATTGCATATTTTTACGCAGAAAATTAATTTGGTTCTTTTGGTCTTGGACTAGCTTTTGAACGATGTTAGCTAAATTTCGTCTTTGATAAATAAGGTACTCATGATACTGTACTTTGTATAAATCTAAGAAGATATTTAGTTATGGCTATATGGAACGATTGATAAACTCATGCCGTCACCGAATATTAGAGAAAGTCAATAAAATGGCATTTATTATTTTCAGGGTCAAAGAGACTTTTCACTGTTTGACAAGCCAAAAAATAGACATCTACAGAATTTAGCAACGCACAGCAAAGTAAAATTGACAAAAACATAACTTTAGCACAGCCTATTGGTAAAGGCGATATCATAACAATCTTAAATAGTTGCGATTATTTTACTTCCAGCGTTGACTTTTAACAGTCAACTGACACCATGAGTTGTTTACAAATAAATTTTCACAACTAAAATAGATTGCTATATAACTGAAGCTAGTTGGTGCTGTGCAAATCCAACCATTTGTTTAACTTAATTGTCTTATTAATGCGAGGAGCAGTCATGAAATCATTGGTTCGTTGGGGCGCGACATTAGGTATAGCTGGGAGTGTCTTTTTAGGAGGACTTTCAGGAATAGGTAATCTACCAGGGCTAGGCAATCTAGAGGCGGTAGCTTTACCACAAGATCAGGTAGTGAAAAAGCTACAGGAAGTACCCGTATTCACCCTCACAAATCCTAAAGGTGAATTCGTAGTTCTTTCAAGGAATAACCAATCTAAGACCGTCTCTCAAGTGGGATTTTTTATTAGCAAGCAAGATGCTCAAAAATTCCTTGATAATCGGCTGAAAAAAGAAAATCCTCAACTTGCAAGCACCCTACAAGTAAGACCTTTGTCTTTGGCAGACTACTATAAAATAGTCTTAGAAAGCAAAAAGAAGTCAGACTCAGTAATTTATACTTTAGTTCCGACCCAAGCACAGGTAGCGTCAGCAACAAGTATGCTGAACGCAAATGGAAAAAAAGTTGAGCAATTCAATGGTATTCCCTTGTTTGTGCCCAAATTCAAAAAAGATAATAGCTATCTGACTATTCCTGTGGCAAAAGGCAACGAACGCTACATTCCTTTCTTTTTTGAAAAAGAACAAGCAGTGGCTCTGTTAGATGAATTTAAAAAAGCTGTGCCCAAGGAAGCAGAAAACACTGAAATTCAGGTGGTGGATTTGTACGGTGTGATGGAAGCTCTTAATACTAGCAACGATCCTAGTATCAATAAAATTGTTTTATATCCATCGCGGGAATCTATCAATTTTATTCGATCGCTTGCGCCGAATCAGTCACCTGCTGCTAAGCCTGCTGCTGCACCCGCTCCGAAAAAATAACCGATTTGCTCTCCAAGGTTGAGGCATGGGGGAGAAACATCTGATAGTTTCTGGTTTAGAACTTTGGCAGTGGCGGAATGCAGCAACTCAAGCAGCTTGCGCCACTGATGTCCCACCAACAGAAGTAGATTGGTTACTCCAAGAAGTAGCTGGTTTAGACCGTTTGGCACTTCGTTTGGAGTCTTTTAAAAATTGGCCGCAAATTCAGATGCAATTGCCTCTGGCAGAGTTAGATCGGTTGTGGCAAAGGCGATTAAATGAACGCTTGCCAGTGCAGTATATTGCCAAAGCTACACCTTGGCGTCAGTTTAAAATCGCCGTATCGAATGCGGTTTTGATTCCTAGACCTGAAACAGAGTGCTTAATTGATTTGGCTGTAGCCGCTGGTGGCAATGCTTCCGGACACTGGGCAGATTTGGGTACTGGCAGTGGAGCGATCGCCATCGGACTAGCAGATGCCTTGCCAAACGCAACAATTCATGCTGTTGATTACAGTGTTGAAGCATTGGCGATCGCCCAAACCAACGCCAATAATTTAGGTCTGGCTGACCGCATTCGATTTTATCAAGGTTCCTGGTGGGAGCCACTGACATTCCTCAAAGGTCAGTTTAGTGGTATGGTGTCGAATCCCCCTTACATACCCACCAGTAACTTACCTAGTTTGCAACCAGAAGTATTCAACCACGAACCACATCTAGCTTTGGATGGTGGTACTGATGGTTTAGATTGCATCCGCCATTTGATAGAAATTTCTCCTAGCTATTTGCAATCTGGCGGTGTCTGGCTGATTGAGATGATGGCGGGACAGGCAGATACAGTGCGAGAACTTTTGCAAAATCAAGGAAGCTATGGCAATATTCAAATTCACGCTGACTTAGCTGGAATTGAACGTTTTGCCGTAGCTTATAAATTTTGAATTCTGCTGTATGATTAGCGCTGCCCTAACCAGTAGACCTCTTGCAAAAAACACTTTTGCAAGAGGTGGGAAAAGGGAAAAGGTTAAAGGGGAAAGGAAAATACCAAACCTTTCCCCTTTCCCCGACTTCTGCAAGAAGTCTACTGCTGGCTAAACGCTGATCAAATCGCTGGTGTTAATTGCGCTCGGATTGATTCCGGTGAGAATTGCTAGTACTTCATTGGTACTGGCGATCGCGATTTGGGTATCAGTGCCAACAGCAGTGATACTCAGTTGCCCAAATGGCAATTTCTAAAGAGCGATCGCTTGAGCCATCATCCCAAACGATCAGTTCCAAATTGTGCGATACAACTTAATTGCAGGTCGATGCAACTTAATTGCAGAGCGATACAACTTAATTGCAGGGCGATGCAACTTAATTGCAGGTCGATGCAACTTAATTGCAGGTCGATGCCACTCAATTGCAGAGCGATGCAACTTAATTGCAGGTCGTAGAGTAAGCAAATATTTGCTCACCCCAAAGACATAAAACTAAATCAGGACGTTAGTACCAATCACCAGATTAGTCGCCGTCCACTCGTCCTTTAAACGATTGGACAATCCTAAATCACGAGTTATAACTGCACAATACCAATACAACAGTCGGTCTCAATACTTGTCGGTTAAGGGGAAAAGGGGAAGGGGAAAGGGGAAAGAAAAAACCTTTAACCTTTACCCTTTAACCTTTTCCCCAAACCCAATGCCGAGTTAAAAATGATTAACCGAGCAGTATTGCAGTCGGTCTAGATTGCTGAACAACGAAGTATCTGCTAAGCGCATACTCAGCAGCAGCGTTTGTAAACCTGTTTCCCTGGCTCGATTCAATATCCGAGCAATTAATGATGTTTTGCCCATCTGCCAAGGTGGTTTGATACGAATAAGCGCACCAGGTTTCAAAATTGCTTTATCACATTGAGGTTCAATGGACAACCGCTTGACGTAAAATGGCGAATTGAGTGGTAATGGCCCTTGAAGACTAACTGCTTCCAAGTTTATTGGTTCCATAGGGTCGGTATGAACCACTTCTTTTAGAGAATCACTCTGTTCCAATATCAGTCCAAAGCTGCGGAAGTAAGCCTTTAAGGTACTGGGTGCGACAAATTTAATAGAACCCAGGTTGACTGTTAACTTCTAACTGTTTCATAAACATGACCCAAGTTTCTCTAGAAAAGCTCATAGCTGGCGCACGCGCTGGTTTGTTGGTAAGCTTTCCCACAGACACGGTTCCTGCGCTGGCAGCGATACCAGAAAAAGCCGGATTAATTTTTGCGGCGAAGCAACGCAGTCAAGACAAACCTTTGATTTTGATGGCTGCTAGTGCTGAAGATTTGTGGCCTTATGTCAAAGGTAGTGAGAACGAGTATAAAATTTGGCAAGAATTAACAGATAAATATTGGCCGGGAGGGCTGACATTAGTGTTACCAGCTTCTGGGCGGCTGCCAAAAGTCATGAATCCTACTGACCCGACAACAATTGGTATTCGAGTACCAAACAGCGCGATCGCTCTAACTATTTTGGCGCAAACAGGCCCTCTTGCCACCACTAGTGCTAATTTATCAGGTCAGCCGCCTTTGCAAACGATGGCTGAAATTTCGGCTCAGTTTCCCGACGTTCTGATGGCAACGACAGAATCCCAAGATGAAATACCGGGACTGGGTATACCTTCCACCGTTGCCAAATGGACAGGAATTAATTGGCAGATTCTCCGGCAAGGTGCAATAAAGTTAGATTCATCGATTGATAAATAAATATAGCAATCCTATTTGAGTTGTAAAAAAGACTTCTTGCATAAGTCGGGAAAAGGGGAAAGGGAAAGGGGGAAAGGTTTGGTATTTTCCCTTTAACCTTTAACCTTTTCCCTTTTCCCATCTGTTGCAAAAAGCACTTTTGCAAGAGGTCTAAAATATCAGTGGTAGCTGTTGAATGTTAACATTTAACAGCCAACAGTCTGGGCAGCAAAATTTACCAAATTATTGAAAACTGCTAGAGATGGCTATAATGTTGTTTCCCTAGTTTCAATAGCCCAAAAATGCGGAACTTTAATTTGGGTTGCTGTGGTCAATTAACAAGTTAATAATTGCCAAAATATGAATTGGAGTAACTGGATATATTTAGGAGCAGGAATAGCACTAGGTCTAGGTTTTCGTCGATTATTTGCGCGATGGCTACGCCCAAGCCAGGCATCGCTAAACTCTTCATCTAGCTTATCCCCGGTAGCGCCATTAGACCAACAGGATATGCCATCAATATCACAACAAATGCAGCAAACCCAGTTGGCATACCTCATGGCAAGAGAAATGAGCCAGTTTAAAGCTGGTTTTTTAGCACGGACGACCCATGAATTGCGATCGCCTCTGAATGGTTTAATTGGTTTACATCAGTTAATTTTGTCAGATCTGTGTGAAAGTCCCGCTGAAGAACGAGAATTTATTGTCCAAGCTCATGAGCGAACGTTAAAACTGCTGAAGCTAATGGATGAAATTCTCAACGTTGCCAGAACCGATCATGGTACAAATAAACTAGATATTCAGCCCAGACCCTTAGCTAATATTTTGGAGGAAGTTTATAACTTAACTTATATGCTGGCGGCAAATCGAAATTTCCCGTTGCACTTGTTACCCGCCGACCCAGAAATTTATGTTTTGGCAGATCATCTCTGGCTCCGCCAAATATTAATCAGTTTAATAGACACTGCCATTAGTCAGATGGAAGAAGGCAGCATCTATATTTCTAGCAGCACCGTCTCTACAAGTAATTTTGTTAATATTTGGGTGGATGTACCAGCGAATACCATACCTTTGAGTGAGCCAATTGACTCGATTAAATCTGAAAATCAGCCGAGTAAAGCTTACCTAGAGAACGCTACTCTTTCTCCAGGCATGAGGCTATTAATCAATCAAACTCTGGTAGAAGTTATGGGAGGAAAACTAGAAATTTTGCCTTCTTCAATTGCCAAGGAAGTACCGCAGCAGTTAACCAGACTACAAATTTCTATTCCTGTATCTGGTAGTGCTGAGTGCTGATTCAAAAGCGTAATCCCACGGGGAAGCAAGCTACGCGTAGCGAAGCGACGGTTAACAGCTAACAATCAGCACACACGACTATTTCGGTGATTGTTCAAGCTCAACTTCTGTATCAGGAAGCAAATTAAGGTTAGCTAAGTTATACAACACCATCGTAGTAGTTGTGTTGGGCTGGAAACCAATCTTTTTGTAGAATTCCTGTTGATGAGTAGTCATCAGATAAACCCGCTCAACCCATCTCATGCGGGGATGACTCAAAACAGTTTCCACTAAATTACTTCCCAGACCATTATTTCGATACTCTGGATGAATCACGACATCCCAAATCGTAGCGCGATATATGCCATCAGATGTTGCTCTAGCAAAGCCAATGAGTCGCTGACTATCCCAGGCAGAAATCACTGGTTCACTGTTGGTAATGGCTATACTTAAATCCTCAATACTGCGGCCTTTTGCCCAGAAAGCTGAAATGTTTAACAGTTCTTGGAGTTGATAAAGGTCAATTTCAGATTTGCGATCGCTAAATTGAATTTGAGGATTATTCATGTATTGCACTCACTTTGGCGGTATCTTAGCTATTGCTAAGTCATATTTTGCTGAAAATTGTTGAATGTGTATATCTATATGCAACGAGAGACAAAATTTAGTTAGCCAGGTCAATATTCAGTAACAAACCCACTTCCATAAAGGATGAGTTGGCCCCTGTTGACGTATTCGATAAACTTGTTTTTCTAAACGTTGTTTTTCTTGCTCTGGTAATCCCAGTAAGATATTGCGACTTTGCCAAACTAAAACAGCAGCAGTCATCCCAATACAAAAAGCTAAACCAAAGGTAGGCAGTGGATGATAGAACAGTCCATATCGCACTGCTACCCAAGTAAAATATTGTTGCCACAAGGAAATTTCTGAACGTAGACCCCATAAGGAAAGAGGCGCAATGGTGAGCCATAGACAGCTCACAAACAACCATCTACCATATACTGTTAACTGATATAGCCTTTCTACTTGTTGAGCAAATGCTGGGTCAGTTGTCATTTGTTCTTTGTCATTGGTCATTTGTTCTTTATCATTTGTCAGTTGTTTTTTGTCATTTGTCAGTTGTCCTCTCTTACAAAGTTCCGATCCAAGGAAGCCTTGGCTCAGACTTTGCGCTTTGTCCTTTTTATTCACTAATGACTAATGACTAATGACTAATGACTAATTACCAGCAGATGTATCAATTTCAGCATTAACTAACGTCTGAGATCTATCCGTGCGTTCTCGCCATAAAGTTAAGAGAGTACTGGCGATGAAAATACTTGAATAAGCGCCGGCGGTAAAGCCAATAATTAAAGCTAAGGCGAAGTTTTTCAGTGTTTCTCCCCCAAACAAAAAGATAGCGAACAATGATAGCATCGTGGTTAAGGTGGTGTTGATAGACCTGGCTAGGGTTTGGTTGACAGCATCATCAACAATGTCAGCGATCGCTCCGTTGGGATTGATTTTCAAGGTTTCTCGAATGCGATCGTAAATCACCACTGTATCGTTAACTGAAAAACCTGTAATCGTCAGTAGAGCAACGATAAATAAGCTATCGACTTCAGTACCTAGTACTAATCCCAAAATGGAAAAAATCCCTGCGGTAATCAACACATCATGAAATAAAGCAACGATGGCAAACACCGCATAATCCAACTGAAATCGGAAGCTCAAGTAAATAATAATACCTGCAAACGAAACGATCAGAGCTATTACCCCAGATCTAAACAGTTCTCCCCCCAGAGTCGGGCCAACGGTATCAAATTGATTTTTTTGGTCGTCAAAAGTACCGATTTTTTCGGTTAACGCATTTTGCAAGTTTGTACGCTGCTCGCGATCCAAGGTTTTTGTGCGAATCAATATACCATTTTCTGCACGAGTGTTTTTGTCAGTGACAATTTGGATGCTGCTATCGCCGAGTCCTTGAGCTTTAGCGACTTCTCGAACGACGTTAATATCAATGGGTCGATCGCAGTTACTGGGTTTGGTACAATCCCGTTCAAACTGTAATCGCGTACCACCGACGAAATCCAAACTGGGACGAAGGGGTGCTTTAATGTTGGGGTTTTGCCAAGAAATCACCATTGAGATGATACCAGCCAGGATGATGGCACTAGAAATAGCCCACCACAGCGATCGCGATTTGTTAATACTCAGTTTCATTGAGACACCTCTGCCTTATTCGATGTTGGCAGGTTAGGAGAGAAATATTCTGGTTTTTTGAGTGCGGGAATTGTAATTGCCAAAAACATGAAGGTGCGACTACAGGTAATTGCTGTAAACATACTCACTGCTACGCCCAAAGCCAAGGTTAAAGCAAAACCTTTCACTAAGCCAGCCCCTAGCCAGAATAGTGCAGCACAGGCGATGACTGTAGTTACGTTGCCGTCTAGAATACTGGAAAATGCCCGGTAAAAACCAGATTCTACAGAACGGTAAAGGGATTTGCCTGCTTGCAATTCTTCCCGCGTCCGCTCAAAAATGAGTACATTCGCATCTACCGCCATACCAATACTGAGAATAAAACCGGCAATTCCTGGTAGGGTTAGGGTGACACCCAGCAAAGCAAAAGTAGCCCAGGTTAACAAGGAATAAATCAATAGTGCTATATCGGCAATTACTCCTGGTAGTCTATAATACACCACCATAAATATTAATACTAAAATCAGACCCCCGATACCAGCATAGATACTGCTAGTAATGCTGTCTTTACCTAAAGTTGCCCCGACAGTACGGATCTCTGCAATTTCCACTGGTACGGGTAATGCGCCACCGCGTAACTGCACGCCCAAGTCATTCGCTTGTTGTGCGGTAAACCGACCAGTAATCACTGCGGAGCCTCCAGTAATACCAGTGGTAGCAAATTCTATACCGACAGTAGGAGCGCTGATCAGTTCATCATCGAGAAAAACACCAATACTACGTCCAGTACCAGCAAGATTTTTTGTCAGCTGAGCAAACAATTCACCGCCCTTTTGGTCGAAGCGAATGGCAACATTCCAATTGTTACCTTGAGTGGGTTCGCCATAGGCATCCTTGAGGTATTTGCCAATTAGCGGTGGGTTAGTGCTTTCAAACAATTCAGCGATCGCTTGACTATTTTTCTGTAAATCTTCTTGATTTTTGGCTATTGCTGCTTTATCCTTGCTTTTTCTCAATTCTTCTTGCTTTACCTTCAATTCAGCCCGCGATGTCTGGAAAGCTAAAAGTTGAGTTTCTGTATTTGGCTTTTGTGTCCGAAATTCTAACTGTGCCGTACCTCCTAGCACCCGTTCAGCTTGCTCTGGGTCGTTGACCCCTGGCAATTGTACCAATATTTTATCTGTGCCGACTGTTTGGATCACTGGTTCAGAAACACCCAAACCATTAATCCGGCCTTCGACAACTTTCTTCACACCTTCCAATTCTCGATCGGTGATTTGGGGAATTTCCGCTGATGGTTTCACCTGAATTGTGAGTTGTGAACCTCCCCGCAAGTCAAGTCCAAGAGGTATCGGAATTGTAGCAATCACCGCTATTGCGGCGATTACCAGAACTAAAATCAAGATTAATAGCGATCGCTGTCTTTGCATACCATAACTCGCAACTGACAAAGGCTATAATAGCGCTCTTTTATGCAGTTATGAGTTAGGAGTTATGAGTTAGGAGTTATGAGTTGGGAGTTGGGAGTTATGAGTTAGGGGTTATGAGTTGGGAGTCGAAAGTTCGAGTTTGAAGTTAAAACTCAACTTTCAAATTTTTAACTCCTCACTCCTCACTCCTAACTTCTAACTTCTAACTCCTCACTCCTAACTGTTAAACCCGCAAAGCTACCATTTTTTCCACAGCTTCTACTATTTGCTCTGGTTGGACAATTGTGAGTCTTTCCAGATTGCCGTTGTAAGGTGTGGGGATATCTTGGGAAGAAAGCCGCAGTACTGGTGCATCCAATTCGTCGAATAAGCGATCGTTAATTGAAGCGATGACTTCTGCTCCTATACCCGCAGTTCGCATGGATTCTTCCACAACAATAACTTTATGGGTTTTTCTTACTGAAGCACCAATGGTATCAAAATCTAATGGCTTGAGGGATATTAAATCGATAACTTCTGGATCGTATCCTTGTTTTTCAAGGGTTTTTACCGCTTGTAACACATGATGGCGCATCCGTGAATAAGTAATAATTGTGACATCTTTACCTTGACGCACAAGTTCTGCTTTATCCAGGGGGAGCAGGTATTCTTCTTCTGGTAAGTCTTCTTTTAAGTTGTAAAGTAGAACGTGCTCAAAGAACAATACCGGATTATCATCGCGAATAGCGGATTTTAGCAGTCCTTTAGCGTTTCTGGGTGTGGAACAGGCAACAATCTTCAACCCTGGTACCGCTTGGAAGTAGGTTTCTAGTCGCTGGGAATGTTCAGCCCCTAGCTGCCGTCCCACACCTCCGGGGCCACGAATTACCATCGGAATTTTGAAGTTCCCGCCAGAAGTATAGCGCAGCATCCCAGCGTTGTTGGATATTTGATTGAACGCTAGGAGTAAGAAGCCCATATTCATACCTTCGATAATGGGGCGCAACCCAGTCATAGCTGCTCCCACTGCTAAGCCAGTAAAACTGTTTTCAGCGATGGGGGTGTCTAGAATTCGGAGTTCGCCATACTTTTGGTACAGGTCTTTGGTAACTTTGTAGGAACCGCCGTAATGTCCTACGTCTTCACCGAGAACAAATACTCTGGAGTCACGCGCCATTTCTTCATCAATGGCTTCACGCAAGGCGTTGAAGAATAGTGTTTCTGCCATTTAGACCTTTAGTACGATTATGGTTTTAGAATTTTATCGTGCGGTTGTGGCAAATACCGTGAGCGATCGCACTGGTTAGAGTTTGGGTTATTTAAACGAACCGCCCCAGGCATAAACCCCAAGAATTGAGAAAAAGTTTCTTTGTTGATTGTTTCTGATTTCTCATCTCCTATGCTGTCTGTTTAATTGCTATTTTCCCTCTAAGCAGGAACTAATCGCCGAGACAACTATATCAAAATTGTTACCCAACTCAACATTTTAGGTAAATATACGGTAGCAGATGCCTTAGAAACCAACTATTAAACAGACCAAGGAAAGTGCTGATTTTTTACTTATCAGGTGTGAGAACTTTTGTCAATCAAGATCGAAACCCGATCTTTCCAGTGGTGGTAGAAGCGGAACTCTCTTCACTGGAATAAAATCAAACGTCAAACTATAACTCCATACCAGAGACACAATTAGTTGCTGATGGTTAAATGCCTGACTAATGCTGCCTTATTATCAACTTAACGCACTAATACCTGAGAAACATTAAGTTAGCAAGACAGCTAACGCACCTTAGATTATGAGCTGCAAACCAGTAAGTCTACATTCCTAAGTTAGATTTTATCAAGAAGAATCTAGAATTCAGGACTCAGAATGGGCTACGCCCCGCTGCGCTAACAGAATTCAGTATGACTGGGTAATAAGTAGAAGGCAGGACGCAGGAAGCAGAAAACAGAACGCACAAAGGAAAAGTCAGTTGCTATCAGGCTTTTAAACTTTTGTATTTTACATTTAATTATGTCTACCTACTGAGCGCAGCGCTAGTGAGCCTGCTACCCTCTGAACATTGCTTTAAAACCAAACTTTTTCTAGTTGTGTATTCTAAATTGTGACTCCTGAATTCTGGCTCCTGAATTCTTACCAGCAATTTCTCAGCTACAAACTGGGGAGTCAGTTACTTGAGGTACTTGAGTATCTGGAAAGCGTCTCGGTCTACCTGGTTTGCGTTTATGTCGCTGATTAATTGACTTTTCACTTGCCGCTGCCAACTCTTCAGGTGTACATTTGAACAGGCGTAAAGCATCTAAATATTTTTTTGGTGTCATTGTAGGTTCAGTACGCCCAGCTTCCCAGTTGCGAACACTAGTTTCGCTGATTGCAAGCCTGAAGGCAACCTCCGCACGGCTAAGACCAGCACGCTCTCTCAGGACTTGCATATCCATATTTCATGCTCTCCTCGGAAATATTGAAACCTTTTATTAAATCAATTGACATTAAATGGCAATTGGGGAAAATTTATTAACTATACTTCTTTTATAAGCGATCGCCTCCCCCCGTTGCAAACACGAGAATCCCGTGTTTATGTATTATCACGGGGGCAATATGCATAAAAGTAGCTTGATTAAATTTTAAATTTTAGTCAACTAAACCTCAAACACAACAATCTCACGCTTGAACACCAAAACACAACTCTGTGCCTTTGCGCTCACCGAAGTTTTGAGCGGCGGCTTCCGCCGCTCAAACTTCTCTCTGCATGAGATTCTCAACTCTTACTCAATGGCTCACCCTACTTTAACCATCGCGCCGCATCTTTAGCATGATAGGTCAAAATCAAATCTGCCCCAGCGCGTTTAAAACCAGTTAAAGTTTCTAAAACCACACGCTCTTCATCAACCCAACCATTCAGAGCCGCGGCTTTAATCATCGAATATTCACCAGAAACATTGTAAGCCGCAACTGGTAAATTACTTGCTTCCTTCACCCGCCAGATAATGTCCATATATGCCAAGGCTGGCTTGACCATGAGCATATCAGCACCTTCGGCAATATCCAATTCAATTTCTTTAATTGCTTCGCGACTATTACCAGGATCCATTTGGTAAGTTCTTCTGTCTCCAAATTGCGGCGTCGAGTCTGCTGCATCGCGAAATGGCCCGTAATAAGCCGAAGCATACTTAGCAGCGTAAGACAAAATCGGTGTGTCTTGGAATCCAGCTTCATCCAAACCCTGACGAATTGCTTGCACAAAGCCATCCATCATCCCGGAAGGTGCGATGATATCCGCACCGGCATTTGCTTGGGAAACTGCTGTTTTTTTCAACAATTCTAAAGTTGGGTCGTTTAAAACCCGTCCTGTCAAATCCCCTACTTGCAAATAACCACAGTGTCCGTGACTGGTATACTCACACAAACAAGTATCAGCAACTACTATCAAATCTGGTACTGCTGCTTTGACAGCAGTCGCAGCTTTTTGGACAATACCGCAATCATGCCAAGCGCCAGTAGCATCTACATCCTTATCAGCGGGAATACCAAATAGAATGATGGCAGGAATTCCTAAGTCATAAACTTCTTTGGCTTCTTCGACAATTTTATCTACCGAAAGCTGGTAGACTCCAGGCATAGATTTTACCTCGTTAGCGATTCCTTCACCGGGTACGGCAAATAATGGGTAAATGAAATCGCTTGTTGTCAAAACAGTCTCACGAACCATCCGGCGCAGTTGTGGATGGGTACGCAGGCGGCGGGGGCGATGTGTAGGAAACATAAAATTTTATGAAGAAAAACAACGCAATGGACACAAAACAAAGCGTCACAAAAGCAGGGGAAAAGTTTCCTGCCATCAGACAGACTACAAAAAGTGCTTAACTGACATTTGCCCTACCTGAATCAAGCTGTAGGGCAATTTTGTATTTTACAGCTTGATTGACATCTATCCGACGAGTTAGAAAAACAATATACAAAATGGGCATTGGGCATTGTATCTATAACAATAAACAATTCACAATTCACAATTGAAAATTGTCACATCTTCTGTTGGCAAAATTCTAACTATTAGTTGTGTACAAACTACTAGCCCAACAGCAATATAAAAAAATAACCGACAAAAATTAACAATGCCCCATGCCCCATGCCCTATGCCCATAATTAAAGCTAAAACACTCGTAAAATAAAGGGATAGCGAAAGGGTATATCAGGATTGCTAAAAATCCTAGTGATTGCCCAAATCGTTAGTCCCCAGTGCAACAAATAGCCAATAGCTGCTAGTGGCCCCAGTAATAATAGTGGTAAGACCAGCCAACCGAATAGAAAAAACAATGCTCCTAGAATCGCTCCATAGAACCAGACATTAAAGTGGAAATTGATGGATTCTTTAGCGTTTTCTTTAACAACAGGATCGTCAGATACGAACAGTACGGCAATAGGTATGCCGATAGATATAACAGCTGTGCTGAAAAAAATGGCTCCATGAGACAAGGCGGATAAAAGCTTTCGCTTGTCTGTGTCGTACATCCCTTTCTCCTAATTTAGTCAGATTGTTGGTTATATTACGACCCTATCACGAGCATCGTTGTCTTAAGATTAAAAGACTTACCAAAGTGGAAAAAAATTAAGTTAAGTTACAAACAAATACAGTTATGTCAATTGAACTTGATTCTGAACTCGATCGCGCAGTTGAACTTCGTCGCAACTTTGCAATTATATCTCACCCTGATGCTGGGAAAACGACGCTGACAGAAAAGTTACTGTTATACGGAGGCGCAATTCATGAAGCTGGGGCAGTCAAGGCGCGACGGGCACAGCGCAAGGCTACGTCAGACTGGATGGCGATGGAACAACAACGGGGTATTTCTATTACTTCCACGGTGTTGCAGTTTTCATACCGGGACTGTCAAATAAATTTATTAGACACACCTGGACACCAAGATTTCAGTGAAGATACTTATCGCACCCTTGCCGCCGCCGATAATGCAGTGATGCTGATTGATGCCGCAAAAGGTTTAGAACCCCAAACCCGGAAGTTATTTGAAGTATGTAAACTGCGGGGTATCCCGATTTTTACATTTGTCAATAAGCTCGATCGCCCAGGAAGAGAACCTTTAGAACTTTTGGATGAAATTGAGCAAGAATTGAAGTTGCAAACCTATGCAGTAAACTGGCCAATTGGCATGGGCGATCGCTTTAAAGGTGTTTTTGACCGACACAAGCAACAAATTCACCTGTTTGAGCGCAGCGCCCACGGTAGCCGAGAAGCCCGTGATACGATAGTGGAATTAGGTGATTCGAGAATAGAACAGCTGCTAGAACAAGACCTGTACTATCAACTGAAAAACGATCTAGAACTGTTGGAAGGAGTTGGCCCAGAGCTAGATTTGCAGTTGGTACACGAAGGCAAAATGACGCCAGTGTTCTTTGGTAGCGCCATGACAAACTTTGGGGTAGAGTTATTCCTCAAATATTTCCTAGACTATGCCTTGAAACCTGGTTCCCATGTCAGCAGTGTTGGCGAAGTTCCCCCCACATATCCAGAGTTTTCTGGGTTTGTGTTCAAACTGCAAGCAAACATGGACCCGAAACACCGCGATCGCGTCGCGTTTGTCCGGGTCTGCACCGGTAAGTTTGAAAAAGATATGATGGTGAATCACGCTCGCACTGGTAAACTCGTCCGTCTCTCCCGTCCGCAAAAACTCTTTGCTCAGGAGAGGGAATCCATTGATGAAGCTTATCCTGGCGATGTGATCGGTTTGAACAATCCCGGTGTTTTTGCGATCGGGGATACAATTTACACGGGGCAAAAGCTCGAATATGAAGGGATTCCGTATTTTTCGCCGGAACTGTTTGCAACTCTCAGGAACCCCAACCCCTCGAAGTTTAAGCAATTCCAAAAAGGCGTTGCGGAATTGCGCGAAGAAGGTGCCGTGCAAATTATGTATTCAATTGATGAAGCCAAGCGCGATCCAATTTTAGCGGCGGTGGGTCAGTTGCAATTTGAGGTGGTGCAGTTTCGTTTACAAAACGAGTATGGTGTAGAAACCATACTAGATTTATTACCCTACAGTGTCGCCCGTTGGGTTGAAGGTGGTTGGGAAGCATTAAATAAAGTGGGACGTTTATTCAATACCACTACAGTCAAAGACAGTATGGGACGCCCAGTGTTGCTATTTCGGAATGAATGGAATTGCCAACAGTTAGAGGGCGACCATCCAGAGTTGAAATTAAGCGCGATCGCCCCAGTATTTTCGAGTCAACAACCAGTGGAGGAATGAAGAAGAATACAGAATTCCTTCACAGTTGGACTTAGCTGGGCACAGTTGATTTCCACGGCATCTGAGGTTCGCGCTTTTGCCCAGACGTGGATCGTTTAGAAGAGATTGGAGTGCCAGAATCTGTATGCCTTCACATGCCAAATCGTCTTTGGAGGCTGGTTTAGTTGCCCTCAAACAGGGAAATTACCAAACAGCGATCGCTCACTTAGAACCTCTTGCTAGCAGCGAAAGTAATGCCACTGCTAACTTACAAGCAAGGGTTGGTTTAGTGATGGCTTATGCCCGCACTGGCGAAGTCTCCAAAGCGATCGCCTTTTGCCAAAATCTCATTGAGAGTAACAACCCTCAAGTTCAAGAGTGGGCAAAACGCGCTCTCGAACATTTGACAAAACGTCAAAAACCTGAACCAGAATCAAAAAATGTCGAAACTGGATTTGTTGCTTTTGAAAATTCCCCCTCACACACTCCTAAATCGGAGGAGAAACCGAAAGACGAAATAAAAGAAAGCAACAACCAAAACATCCCTGCGATGGTGCCATTAGCTAAACCCAAAGCTAGTGTCATACCACCACCGCCGCCACCGCCCCTTAATGGCTTCATGGGTTCCGTCACCCGCACCCAAGCCAAACTATTCGGTGTTATTTATTGGCGACAAGCACAACGCGCTAAGGCATGGCAACCCCTACGCAAACCAAAATTAATTCCCTTGCGGTTGCTGGCTGCGGGAACATTCATCGCCCTGTTTTGGGTGATTCGAGAAATCCTCAAGTTAGTATTGGGATTCATCAACCACGCTTTAGTCAAGCTTCCCTATGTAGAGCCATTCCAAGTTTTATACAATGACCCGACACGATTTTTGCTCATAGCGTTAGTAATTTTAATCGCGGCGTCACCTTGGTTACTAGATTTGCTACTGGCAAACTTGTATGGTCAACGAGAACTAGCTAAAGATGTATTGAACGGCCACAGTCGGGAAGCTGTTCGGGTATTACAACGTTGTTGTCAACAACGGCGTTGGTCTTTACCGAAGCTGCGAATTTTGCCAATGGCTGCGCCAATTATTTTCACATATGGTAGTTTACCACGGAACGCGAGAATTGTAGTCAGTAAAGGACTGTTAGAACAACTAACAGACGATGAAATTGCCGTTATTTATGCCACCCAGCTAGGGCATATTGCTCAGTGGGATTTTGTTGTCATGTCTTTGGTACTACTGGTGACACTACCAACTTATAAGGTATACGAGCAGGTATCGAAGTTGGGTGACAACATATCAGGAAAAATTTGGCGCACTCCTGTGACAATTGTCGCTAGTTTGATTTATGGAGTTTGGTGTTTGCTGACTGGGACTGCATTGTGGTTGTCGCGGTTGCGGCTTTATTATAGCGATCGCACCGCAGCTGAAATTACTGGTAACCCCAATGCTTTGATTCGTGGCTTGTTGAAAATTGCCATTGGAATTGCAACTGATATCGAAAAACAAGAACAAACCAGTTGGCAGTTGGAAAGCTTAAATATCGTCGCACCGATCGGTTACCAACAGAGTCTTTCTTTAGGCACAATTGCTAGTCATCTTTCTTTTGAATCTTTTTTGAAATGGGATGTTGTCAATCCCTATCGCCGATGGTTTACGATTAATAATAGCCATCCTCTGGTGGGCGATCGCATCGAACGCCTCTGCCAAATAGCCCGTCACTGGCATCTAGACACCGAATTACATTTCCCCAGCGAACAACCATTAAAAGTTAAGCGTCAGTCTTTCTTATTACAAATTGCTCCCTGGTTAGGAATTCCTCTCGGACTTCTGTTTGCAGGCTTGGTGTGGCTAGCGTGGCAATTAGCATTCGCACTTAAATTTTTAAATCTCAAGTGGATTTATGAGGATTGGTCTTTCATTACAGGCTGTCTTTTGATTGGTTTTAGTATTGGTACAGTGATCCGGATTAATTCTTTCTTTCCCGATATTAAGCCGCCCACTGTGCAAACTGATGACAGTCTGCCTCACTTGTTAGCTGACCCGTCTGCTTTACCCATTGACAGCATCAGTGTGCGTCTTGTGGGCAAATTATTAGGTCGTCAAGGCACTGGCAACTCTCTAGCCCAAGATTTAATATTACAATCAAGCGCGGGCTTAGTGAAATTACATCATGTTTCTTGGCTAGGACAATCAGTCAATCATCAAGATTTGATTGGTCGGCAAATTATCGTCACAGGTTGGTTCCGACGAGGAGCAACACCTTGGATTGATATCCAAACCCTAGAAACTCAAAGTGGTAAAACCATTCATAGCCCTCATCCCATTTGGTCTACTGCTTTAGCAGTTGCAGCCCAGGCTTGGGGTGCATACGTTTTTCTCACTGGTTAGTCATTAGTAATTTACTTTGGACAAATGACAAACCGAAATGTAAACAAAAGTTGCAGGTTTTATTCTCAAGTGTTACATTTATTTACACAAACAATAGCAACCGAAATAACTCAGCTTCATAGCTTTGTAATCAATTCGGATGCTTTTTCCGCCCTCGATACCATATTCATCCTCCCAACACAGCAGCAAATCAACCAGCCACTGGCTGGTTTTTGTTTCAAAAAATCCTGCCTTGAATAAAAAATGTGTTTTATGCTACGATGCGATAATACTAAAGTCGAAAATGTGTGCGCTAAACTAGCTAGGTAGAAAATACCGTGGTAATGTAAAGGATGGTATTTTATTCTGCGAAAAAGAGCATTGAAGAAAGCGTGTACTTTGGCAGACAGTAGGCTATTAAATTTACAATTCTTAGAATTAAGGTGTTATTAGCTCATCGTAGTGTGGGCCCTTGGATTAAATAAGCTTGATCCCAACGAAAAACTGTATTGTATAGGTTGATAGTTTGGAGCAAAAAAATTGGTTGGTGGCAGTCTTTCTCAATAGCATCTATTTTAAAAGCCAAAGCCAAGTAATGGTTTTCTCACCTTGCCATGTTCATTTATTTCTGGAGGTATAGTTCATGTCCGTTCGCCTATATATAGGTAATTTGCCCAAAGAAGAAATCGATCGTCAAGATCTACAAGCAGTGTTCGCAGCTGAAGGTGATGCTGTAACTACTAAATTAATTAAAGACCGGAAAACCGGCAAATGCCGTGGTTTTGGTTTTCTGACGGTCAACAATGACGAACAAGCTGACCAAATAATTGAAAAGTATAATGGTCAGATGTTTAAAGACACTCCCATCAAGTTAGAAAAGGCATTACCTCGTACAAAGGGTGAGGAGGGCGAGGAGCAAGCTCCTAAAGCAGCTAGTGTTGCAAGTAGCAACCCTACTCCTAACGCTAACAAAGAAGGTAGTCGTCGTGAAAAAGGTTCCAAGAAGCCTCGTCGTGGCAGTGGTGGCGGCAGTTCTCGTGAAAGCACCACCACTACGGAATCAGACGCTATTCGTCCAGATCCCCGTTGGGCTTCCGAATTAGAAAAGCTCAAACAAATGTTAGCTGCACAAACTACGAATTAATCCTTAAGGGAGAAAAATTAAAAATTAAAAATCAGAATTACTTTTTTGATTTTTAATTTTTAATTGTTATCTAGCTGCTTAGTTAAAAGCTCGTTGCAGCTATTTTTGTAATTCTTATAGTAGAAACCCTACTTTCAGGTTGCCTTTTGAATCTTATATTTACATATAGTCATTACTGAGAAGCAGGTTACCTACCCTTACTAAAACCACCAGTTACAGTGAGGGTTTGTTTTTTCAAGTATCCATCGGATAGTGCTAAAACACGCCGAAAAAGATAGTTACTATTTTCCTAATTGTAAAGCTTGCTATAGCAATCCTAAATGAGTTGTGAAAAATATCGATAAGGAAACGAACCGCCAAGAACGCCTTCTCTACGAAAGGCTTTGCCAACGCGCAGCGTCTCGTTAGAGAAGGACGCAAAGGTAAGAAAGAAGAAAGAGATATATAATTTTCACAAATGATTTAGGACTGCTATCAAAAATTAGATGCTAACGTGATAAGCATTTGGAATTTGGATTAGTACACTGTTAGACTGAAGAACCTGAGACTGCTTAGCGTAACCCAACAATTAACGCTTAATATTAGATTTGGTTTCCTACCCTACCGTATCTTGTTACAACCCAAAGTATAGGATTTTAGATAGATCCTCACCTGTATCTTTGATAAAGGAAAAACCCTATACAAAAACTCCTTCAGTGGGTAAAACTGGGGGAGTTAAATTTTTGCGACTTTTTTCCTAAATCATAACTCAGCATCGAGGTTAGGAAAAGCGAACTAACTCATGTGTGAATTCTAATCGTTGGATATTTTTGTTTGCAAATTCGAGATATTTCAAATCTAGAATCAAGTTTTATTTTTGGTCAACAGCAAATATTACTGAGTATAAAAATACTATATAAATTAAGCTTGTATTAATTTTAAATTAAAGTTTAATATACTCAATTCAAAGAAATTAGAAACCAAAACTGAATATTTAGATATCTCTTAAGTCTGGAAATTTATAAACTTAAGTAGATTATCTCAATTTTGTAAAAGTATTAAATTACACTAAACTTTTGCTTGTATATTTTTCAAATTATTAATGAAATTATATCTTTAAGCATCGTAAAAGAGCATTATAGCTATAGCATTATCATATCAACAATTTTTAATGAAGTATAAAAAATAACTAATTTATGAATTATAGCAGTATAAGCAAGGTAATTGCCTAATTAATAAACGTATCTATAAAATTCGCTTTCTCCGAACAAGACAAAGAATAGAATTTCATCTATCAGGAGTATTAGATATAAATTGTCATTTACATATAAAAGTATTAAATACATATACTTAATCTAAAAGTATACTTCTGGCAGAAGATGTAAAAAAATATTAGAGATATTAAATTAAAATCAATAATAATCAAAGTTCTTAAATAATTCAGGAAAGCGTGCTATGAGGCACGCCTACTTGGAACCTAGTAAAACTTTGTTACAATCCGCAACACACAAACTATGAACTCTACCACCGAAAAACGCATCGCCTTGATTTCCGTCCACGGAGACCCGGCGATTGAAATAGGGAAAGAAGAAGCTGGGGGACAAAATGTTTACGTGCGCCATGTGGGTGAAGCGCTAGCGCAGCTTGGATGGGAAGTTGATATGTTTACCCGCAAGGTTGGTCTGGAGCAAGACTCAATCGTTCAACATAGCGAGAATTGTCGAACTATTCGTTTAAAAGCAGGCCCCTTGGAGTTTGTGCCCAGAGATGAGATTTTTGGATATTTACCAGAATTTGTGGAGAATTTCCTCAAATTCCAAATAAAAAATGATATCAAGTACCAGTTAGTTCACACTAACTACTGGCTTTCTAGCTGGGTAGGGATGGAATTGAAGAAAATCCAAGGAGTTAAACAGGTTCACACCTACCACTCTTTAGGAGCAGTAAAATACAACACGATAGATAATATTCCATTGATTGCCAGTCAGCGATTGGCAGTGGAAAAAGAAGTGCTGGAGACAGCAGAACGAATTGTAGCCACGAGTCCGCAGGAACATCAACATATGCGATCGCTCGTTTCCACAAAAGGTAATATCGATATCATTCCCTGCGGTACAGATATTCAGCGATTTGGCTCCATTGGACGAGACGCAGCTAGATTAGAATTGGGAATCGCTCCGGAAGCCAAAATAGTATTGTATGTCGGTCGTTTCGATCCACGCAAAGGTATAGAAACCTTAGTGCGTGCAGTCAATGAGTCTCAACTGCGGGAGTCCAACAACCTCAAGCTAATTATTGGTGGTGGTAGCACTCCAGGTAACAGCGACGGAATTGAGCGCGATCGCATTGAGCAAATTGTCAACGAATTAGGGATAAGCGACTTGACCATCTTTCCTGGTCGTTTGAGTCAAGATATTTTGCCAACTTATTACGCAGCAGCTGATGTTTGCGTTGTTCCCAGTCACTACGAACCCTTTGGATTGGTGGCGATTGAAGCGATGGCCAGCAGTACACCAGTGGTGGCAAGTGATGTTGGAGGACTTCAGTTTACTGTAGTTAACGAACAAACAGGTTTATTAGCACCAGCGCAAGATGTAGCTGCTTTTGCAAATGCGATCGATAGAATTCTGTTGAATCCAGAATGGCGAGATGAATTGGGTAAAGCTGGTAGAAAGCGCGTCGAAACTAAGTTTAGTTGGGATGGCGTCGCAAATCAACTGGGCGAACTCTACAACAAGATTTTGGGACAAACAGTCGAACAACCAGAACCAGCATTACTCACCACATAACCTAATATTTTTAGTAATAGGTAATTGTGAATAAGTAACCCATAATCATTAATAGTAGGGTGGCACGGGAGTGCTACCCTACTATATTATGTAGCGTGTTACATCTTCAACACTGCTAAAAAGTTTTACTGCTTTTTCATCTCATGCCAGTCTGGACTAGACACGATAGCATATACTGGGCATCGATATTTGAAGGTTAATAATTAATTTTTGTGCAACCAGTTGACTTTACCACCCTAAAAGCTGCTTGTAGCGAACTACGCACGAACTGGCTACCCTCTAGGACAGAGCAAGTTTACCAGCGCGATCGCTATACTATTGTCATAGCATTACGCACCTTGAAACAGCGGGGTTGGCTAGAGATTTCTTGGCATCCTCAAGCTGCACATATTTGCATCGGCGATCCGCCACCACGAATTCCTGATACCTTCACCTTCAGCCAACAACTGATACACCAATTGGGTGGTTTGGCCTTAGTAGGAATTGAAGCGATCGCTCCTTGGGAACGTGTTATTGATTTACAATTTGCTCGGCGTCCCGGTGAAAGTGCCCTATATCATGTGTATGTAGAAATTATGGGCAAGTATAGCAATGTCATTCTCACCGATGCTAGCAATATAACCATCGCTCCTGCACACCAAGTCAGTCAGCAACAATCTAGTGTCCGTCCCATTCAAACCGGACAACCTTACGAAACACCACCTAAACTGACTGGGACTCTCCCGAATTTGAGTGAATCTCAAGAACGCTGGCAAGAACGGGTAAGTTTAGTGCCAGGAGCAATCAAGCGGCAATTACTCAAAAGTTATAGTGGTTTAAGTGCTGCCCTGCTAGAATCAATGTTGTTAGCGGCAAATATCCCATCAGAAACATCAACCGATACCCTCAAACCTGAAGATTGGCAAAGTTTGTTTGAGCGTTGGCAAGAATGGCTGCAAGCTTTAGATTCAAATAAATTTCAACCTGCTTGGACAAAAGACGGCTACACAGTAATGGGTTGGGGTGGAGTGGAAAGCGCCAAAGACACCCAAGAATTACTCAAGCGTTACTACACTGACCAACTCAATCAACAGTTATTTTCCCAATTGCGCCATCAGTTGAGTCAGAAATTAAATAATATTTTGGAGAAATTACACAACAAAGCTCAAACCTTTAAGACACGGTTGCAGCAATCAGATCGAGCTGATGAATATCGGCAAAAAGCTGATTTATTAATGGCTCACCTGCAAAACTGGGAACCGGGGATGAAAGAGATAATTATCCCAGATTTTGATAGTAACGAGCCAGTAGCGATCGCTCTGCAACCGGATAAAAATGCCG
Source organism: Nostoc sp. DedQUE12a (assembly GCA_034530795.1). GTDB lineage: Bacteria > Cyanobacteriota > Cyanobacteriia > Cyanobacteriales > Nostocaceae > Nostoc. The sequence continues at coordinate 728 of JAVRCH010000009.1, read as the reverse complement.
TCCAAAACGCCCAAAGTCTTTACAAACAGCACCAAAAACTTAAACGCGCTCGTTCTGCTGTGGAACCGCTACTTTTAGAAGTGCAGACAGAAATTGATTATTTAGAGCAAGTACAAGCTGCCATTGACCAGATAGACAACTACCAAACAGCAGAAGATTTGCAAGCTTTAGAAGAAATTCGTGAAGAACTGATTGGGCAAAAGTATTTACAAGATCCAGAGTACCGCGATCGCCCCAGCAATGAAAACTCCATCAGCAACTTTTATCATTACCGTACTCCCAGCGGCTTTGAAGTATTAATCGGTCGCAACAATCGCCAAAATGACCAATTAACTTTTCGTGTAGCTGGAGATTATGACCTCTGGTTCCACGCTCAAGAAATTCCGGGTAGCCATGTACTACTACGCCTTGAACCCGGTACTGTTGCAGAAGAAACTGATTTGCAATTTGTTGCTAATCTTGCAGCCTACTACAGTCGTGCCCGTCAGAGCGACCAAGTACCAGTGATATACACTCAGCTAAAACACGTCTACAAACCTAAAGGTGCAAAACCCGGAATTGCAATTTACAAGCAAGAGACTATCCTTTGGGGAAAACCACAATTAGTCATGGGCATAGGGCATAGGGCATAGGGCATAGGGCAAGCAGGAGGTGTGGGAGGTGTGGGAGGTGTGGGAGGTATGGGAGGTATGGGAGGTGTGGGAGGATGGGGAAGAAATCTCTCTCCC
>JAVRCH010000008.1:0-47087 GCA_034530795.1 Nostoc sp. DedQUE12a | reverse complement strand
AGTTGTGGTTGGTGTTGTTGCTGATACTATTAGGAGCGATGACAGGATATTGGGGATACAGACCACTTGAAGATTTTACAGTCGTACACAGACAAAAGTTGATACAACTACTTTGCTTAGAGCCAACAATCAAATATCATTCGCGAACTATTCAACGCCGATGCAAGGTCTTTGCCGTCCGTGACCATACAGCAGATTTCATTTGCATGAGGTACAAATTGACTGGTTTTGAGGCAGGAGGTAGGGGGCAGAAGGCAGGAGGGAGAAGAAGAATTTTTATCTTTACTTCTCTAATTGTGTACCTCATTTAGTTGCAAACTGCTGTATTTCACAACAATGGGCTGGACTCAAGGCAATTGTTGTCGTAGAAACAACTGGCATTCGTGATGGTAAACCTTGTCATGAACAACAGTTTTATATTAGCAGTCAAATTAGTGATGCACAGCAGTTATTGGCTGACACTGTGGGGCATTGGGGAATTGAAAACCGATTGCATTGGGTAAAAGATGTGACTTTTTCCGAAGACTTCCCGCCACGACGTGGCGGGAATGCACCCGTCAATTGGGCTATTTTGCACAACTTCTTTATTACGAACGCTCGCTTTTTTGGTTTCCGTACTATTCCCCAAGCACAACGTGCTTTGTCCAATCAACTCGATGTGGTTTTTTCTTTCTTTGTATGAAACCACCCTGCCCTCCCCGCAAGCGGGGAGGGGTTGGGGGTGGGGTTTTTCGGGTTTAATAAGCAATCAAGCGGACATGATATGACGCGGGGACGCAAAGAGATTTTAATAATAAGTAATTATCCGAACTTGATATGACTGATAACCGTCAACACTCAACCTACGCACTTATTTGTATGAAAAGTTACCGAGTGCAACTTGTGAATCGCAATAACTTCATTGTAGAAGTACCAGAAAACCAATACATATTAGATTCCGTAGAAGCCACGGGTTTGCGGTTACCAGTGGGTTGCCGATACGGTGGCTGTATTACTTGTGCAGCGCGTCTAATTGAGGGCAAAGTCGATCAGTCTGGGGCCATCGCCCTCAAATCTGCACAGGAAGCAATGGGCTATGTTTTACTTTGCATTGCCTATCCTCGCTCAGATTGTAAGTTCGAGGTGGGGGTGGAGTGCCAAGACCAACTTTACATCAATCCCTTTAAAGGTCGCCGGTGAGATTAATTTATTGGGAAAGGCAGAAGGCAGAAGGCAGTCCAGATGAAGCAAGTTTCTAAGCCTTACATGAAAGTGGTCTTTTCCCCAGTCCCCAGTCCCCAATCCCCAGCCATAAGTTAATCAGATTTCAAATTTGGGAAGAATAAAGTCTGGTGAGATTACGCAAGTGACTGTAATTCATAAAATGAGGCTTTAATCCCTATGAGTTCTGATTTTCAACCCCCACCTAAAAGCTTGTCCATCCTGGCTTCCGTTGGAGGAGTGATGACTGCTGTCATCGCGATCGCTGGTTTTAATTTTTGGTCAAAACAAATTTCGCCAACTTCTGTTGAAAAATCTGAAATATCAACATCCCAAACTGCTTTACAACCAAACAAACCCGTACAAAACGCTCCTTTTACTGCTCAAGAAGCTGAAACAATAGCTCAGCTTGACGCTACATCTGTGGTTTTACCAGGCGAACCCATTCCTCCCAATCAATTAACAATAGCCATCACTCCTTATGTTGCTCCTGGTGCAGGATCGTTAACAAAAGAGGAAATGGCAACTGCCCATCAGGCTTGGTCATACTTCCAGCGCAACTGGAATGACGAAACTGGCTTAGTTAATTCCGTTGATGGCTTTGCCTCCGTAACTATGTGGGATCAGGCAGCAGCGATCGCCGCCTTAGTGAGTGTTAGAGAACTCAATATCGTGCCTGCGGCGGAATTTGATGTCAAAATGACCAAAATGTTGAAAACATTGGCATCTCTGCCCTTATACAAAGAAGAACTACCCAACAAAGTCTACAATCCAAAAACCCTCATACCCGTTAATTATGGCGAACTAGAAAAACGCGAAGAAATTGGTTGGTCTGCGATTGATTTGGGGCGGATGGCTATTTGGCTGAAGATTGTTGGTGCAAAGTATCCCGAAATGCGATCGCTCTCCAAGGACGTTTGGAAACATTGGCAAGTCAAGCGCCTTACCAACAATGGGCGAATGTACGGTACTAGCGTCATCAAAGGTAGAGAACAGTACAACCAAGAAGGTCGCTTGGGCTACGAGAATTATGCTGCCTATGGTTTGAATCTTTGGGGCTTGGATGTTAATAAAGCCTTAGATTATCAGTCCCATACTGCCTTCGTAAATCTTTACGGACAAGGAATTCCTTATGACCGACGTGACTATAAAAAATCTGAAGCTAATAATTACGTTTTGAGCGAGCCTTATATATTAGACGGTATTGAAACTGGGTTTCAAGCTTTGCCCAAAGCCTACGCCGATAGAATTTTAGCTGCTCAAGAATCTCGCTATCAAGCGACAAAACAATTAACTGCCGTCACCGAAGACAACTTAGATCGACCTCCTTACTTTGTTTACAGCAGTTTGTTTGTCAACGGAGAAGCTTGGGCTACCATCACAGACACTCGCCAACAGCGTAATGATTTGCGCTTTTTAAGTGCTAAGGCATCTATAGGCTGGCATGTACTTTATAACACTGCTTACACACAGCAGTTATTTGATTTCGTCCAAACCAACCTCAAATCAAAAGATGGTTGGTACAACGGTTTTTATGAATCTCTGCGTCAGCCGAATAAAACTCTGACAGCCAATAATAACGGCGTGATTTTAGAGAGTCTGCTGTACAAAAAAGTCGGACAACCGCTTACCGTTTGGGCAGGAGTTAAGAGAAGTAGCAAGTTGCCAAAATAGGGATTGCAAAGTGGTGATAGGAGTTTGGCAGACACTGTTGGCTGGGCCAGACTCCATCGGAATAACAAGCAGAAATTGGTTTACTAGACTGGGGAGAAGACCTGAATCTGGAAGCTTTAACAGTGCGATGAATTCAAGCAAGTTATTGTAAGATAGTTTTTCTCATCAATTGCGATCGCTTTTACAAATACCTCCACCCATTTGATATTCATAGCTATTCTCAAGGAAGAAGTTGCTACAGGGTGCGCGTAACACGGAAACGCCAACCCGGAAGTTGCTACAGGGTGCGCGTAACACGGAAACGCCAACCCGGAAGCTGCTACAGCGAAGACAAAACAGAGAAATTTGCTTTTTTAAATCTCTTCTCTGTTCCTTCTGTGAAACTCTCATATCATGGCTCGAAAAGGTGCTGAAGAATTTTTTCATCACTTTGAGCTAGTCTTATTGCTATGTAGCCTGCATCCTGTAATATAAATTTATTTAAATTATTCATATAGCTTTAATAGTTTTAAACCAAATAAAGGCTTTGAAATGTCTCAAAATACTGAAGTTTTTTATTGATTAGTTTTTTCTAGGATTTGCGGAGATGAAATATAAATATAACCTAGAAAAACGATTTTTTATTCTAGATGATTATAACACCTTACTTTTATAATCTCCGGGTATTTTTTGGCTTTCATAACGTTTTGAATCTGGTTGAGAGGCTTACTGATTTGATATTCAGTAAAGTGAACTTTAGAATTAGCTATTTTTGCCTCATGCTTTCGATAATATAGTAGACAACTATCTAAGCTAGGGACAGGGTGTTCAACCTCTTTAATTGGGATTTGCTTGGGGTTATCAATCAGGTATGAATAAAACTTCAGATGTATATAGTTTAGAGACGAAGGTTCATTCATAAAGATAACTTCCTTAGGATTTCGATCTACAGCAGCTTGGAGAGACTCTTTAAAATTCAAGCTTTCCATAGCTTTGGCACTATTAGGTGGGTAAAATATGAAGTAATTGAACTGATAACCAATTATTTCAAATATCAGAAAGATTATTATGCAGGTAATTAGCCCTTGCTTTCGATAATAATTTTTAATTGATAGGATAAATTGAATACCATAGCAAGAAATCAATAAGATGTAATAACTTATCAACAAACTTCTCAACGCATGAGGAGAAATTCCCGATGTTAGTGCAGCACCTACAGGTGATAAAACTAAGTTAATTAAAATGAATATATTAAATTTATTGAGAATTAGCTTTTTGCTCATCAAAATATTTATTAAACCTAGTAAAAAGAGAAACCAAGTTATGCTATAAATAACTCCTCCATACCCAGTTGCATGTCGTAAATTTGTATCTCCGCTTTGGATCAAAAAGTCTGGCGACCAATATTTAATATAATTCTGAATAAATATGAGTATTTTATCAAAAATAGGTATAGATTGATAAATATAAGAAATTTTACTAAATCTCGCTGTTAAACCGCCTGGGTTATTAACTAAAAATAGGATATATGGAATCAAACAAATAAAGAATATTAATGTAATACCTATTAGCTTCTTGATGTTATTTCGCTCATAGTAAACAATCCATAATGAAATTAACATCAAGAATGACAAGATCCGAGCAGTAGGATATGTATATATAGAAGTACCCAAAGCTAACCCGCAAAGCAACACCTTGAAGTAATTCAATTTCCCTTCTTGGCGTTCATGAAATATCATCCACACAAAAAGTGCAGTTGCAGAAATGGTGGTCAATTGAGAAATTACTTCAAAAGCAATCCTAGATACTGTAAAGAAGTGTGGTAAGAATCCAAAGGATACAAGAGCATAAAGCAAAATAACTTTGCTGCCTTCAAATATCTTATAAATCAGAATCAGCGTCAAAATTAAAGACAGAATGTAAAAAGTAAAGCTAGTGAATCTTAAGTTGAATTCTGATATTCCAAACAACTTAAATATCAAAGCAACAGTGTAGATATAAATAGGAGCCTTGTAATCATTAAAGCTTCTAAAGTATGTGGGAAAGTAGATGCCATGTTCATCCATTCCCGTTTGACCAATTAGAGCAGCGTTGTAACCGATAGCAGATTCATCAATAAATAAACCAGTTGGTATATTATCTAACTGATAGAGGTGAGCAATTAAAACGGCTATGAATACTAGTGCAACTACAAAATTGTAGCTTTTGTTTCCGTATGCTCTAGAAATGAAAAAATCTCTAGCTTTCTCCCAATTCATATTCAAAATCCTCATATTTACCCCTTATCGAGCGATGTTTTTACACGCGCACCTCCCAAGCCAAAGATAGGAAATTTTACGCACTACTGTAATCTTAAAGCGTAATGATAAAACTCTTCATCCTTGATATATCCTTGTAATTTATAAAGTTTTTGGGCATTTGTGTTAGAAATATGAGTCGCTAATATTACTCTAATTGCTCCACTAGCTTTTGCATACTCTTGTGCAGTATTCATCAATAAGCTTGCAACTCCCTTCTGGCGATGTGATTCTTTCACATACAAATCGTTCAATATCCATACTCGCTTCATCGACACTGAAGAAAAAGTCGGATAAAGCTGAGTAAAACCGATGATTTCTCCATTGTCGTTAGCTGCAAATATTCTTGAATCATTATTCTGAAAACGCTCTTTAAGAAAATCTTTGGCAGCCTCAATATCTGATGTCTGATTATAAAAAATGCGATATCTATCAAACAGTATCGACAAAGTTTCAAGATGATTAATATCAGCTAAAAAAACTTCCATCTGAGTTTTCCTTTCCTGCTCCTGAGCAAATTTTTCATTTCATCTGAATTCAGATTAGCTCAAAGAGGGTTCTTGAAGTGTTCTCAAGGCGATCTAGTGGTCTGTCAAGTCACTTTGAGGAGTAAAAAAACGAACCACAGAGGCGCAGCGAAAAGTCTGAGCGGAGGTTTCCGACCATCAGAACTTTTCAAGACAGAGGGCACAGAGTAAGAATTGCTGCGATCGCACTTTAGATTCTAGACTCAATGGCACGATGCTAGTCATCACCACTGAAAAAGATTGCTAGCGTTAACTCAACTGTCTAACAGGGTGTAGAGATGAACAAGTTTTCATGCCCTGTTTGCTTCCCAAATCAGGACTTGCGTTTGCACATTGTTTGTGAAATACTACTTACAAAATACGGTAAATCGGTAAAGATTAAGTATTTTACTGAATTTATCAAAAAAGATCCCTACCTCAAAGCAATTGGAAGCTAATCTCAAACGATGACAAACACAGAAATTCGCACTAGTCAGGTTAAAGTCCCCAACGGTGATTTACAAATCGACGCTTATTTAGCGGAACCGGCACAAAAAGGAACTTTCCCAGCGGTGATTGTGATTCAAGAAATCTTTGGGGTAAACATACACATTCGGGAAGTTGCGGAGAAATTTGCCAAAGAGGGGTATATAGCGATCGCTCCGACTTTATTTCAACGCACTGCTCCAGGTTTCGAGGCTGGATACAATCCTGAAGATATCCAAAAGGGGAGACAATATAAGGAGCAAACCAAAGCAGAGGAAATATTGAGCGATATTCAGGCTGCGATCGCTTATTTGAAAAGTTTACCAAATGTGCAAGGGGATGCGATCGGTTCCATTGGTTTCTGCTTTGGTGGTCACGTCGTTTACTTAGCTGCCACATTACCAGATATTAAAGTTACAGCTTCCTTTTATGGTGGTGGAATTACAAACTCAACTCCCGGCGGTGGAGAACCAACCATCACACGCACTCCCGATATTAAAGGCCCCATCTATGTATTCTTTGGTCTTGAAGACCAAGGAATTCCCTTAGAACACACACAACAGATTGAAGCTGAATTAAAGAAATATCAAATTCCCCATGCAATCTTCCGCTACGAGGGAGCAGGACATGGTTTTTTCTGCAACCATCGCGCTAGCTATAATCCCGAAGCTGCTGCTGATGCTTGGAAAAACGTTGTAGAACTGTTCCAAAAGAATCTTCAGTTGCAAACTGTCTAAATTTTTGTGTTAGAAGCAATAGCTTGTAGGGACGCACAGAGCTTGGCGTCCCTACTAATGAACATAGCCAATAAAAATTAAGTATCACACCCATGATTACCGCCTTCAAACAGCCACGAGTGAAAATTTTTCAAAAGTTTTCCCTATTCGTATTACCTGGATTATTAACAATCTCAACAACCTTAGTTAGTTGCTCAGTCGAAACCCCAAAAGCAGACAATAAAACTACTGGTATCCAAGCCAAAGTTGTTCGCATGGGATATCAAAGTTCTGGCGATATTGTCAGACTCAAAGGATTGATTGAAAAGCGTTTACAACCTTTAGGTGTTTCTATTGAATGGGCGCAATTTGCTGCCGGCCCACAACTGATGGAAGCGATGAATGTGGGTAGAGTTGATATTGGTTCTGTAGGCGAAACTCCACCGATATTTGCTCAAGCTGCTGGTACATCTTTAGTTTATATTGCTAGCAATAAACCCAGTACTGGTAAAGGAAGCGGCATTATAGTTCAAAATAATTCACCTATTCGCACTCTAGCTGACCTCAAAGGTAAAAAAATAGTTTTTCAAAAAGGTTCTGCATCGCATTATTTATTAGTAAAAGCCTTAGAAGAAGCTGGTTTAAAATATAGCGATATTCAAGCCTTAAGTCTACCTCCTTCAGAAGCCCGTGATGCATTTATTCAAGGAAAAATTGATGCTTGGGTAACTTGGGATCCTTATTTAGCAGTGGCACAAAAAAAAGCAAACGCCCGTGTTTTGAGAGATGCTAGCGGCATTTCAACTCAAGGTGGATATTACATGGCAGCGCGAAAATTCGCTACAGAAAATCCCAAATTAGTGCGATTAATTCTTGAGGAAGTAGATAACACAGGTCAATGGGCTGACAAAAATCGAGCCGAAGCTGTAAAACTTATTGCTCCTCATTTGAAAATTGATGAAGATATTTTAACAACAATGGTTGGAAGGCGAAATTACGGTTTAAGACCAATTACTCCAGAAATTATGCAAAATCAACAGAAAATTGCCGATTTATTCGCTAAAGAAAAAATAATTCCTAAATCTATAAATATTCAGGAAGCGATGCTGACTACTGAACAATATGCAGCTATCACACCAGAAACTATTACTCAAAGCAGCATTAGATAGTGACTGGGGATTGGGGACTGGGGAAGATAGGGAGATGGGGAGAGAAATAACTAATGACTAATGACCAATGACTCATATCATGTCCGGGTAATTAGTTATGATTTCGGTAATCATTAGACCCCACCCCTTAATCCCCTAAGAGCAAGCGGGGAGGGGAGACAAAGCACAGCTTTGGCGGGGTGGGGTTCTTTGGTTTTAGTAACTAATCAACCAGACATGATATCAATACTTGTCGGGTTTTGGGGAAAAGGGGAAAGAAAAAACCTTTACCCTTTACCCTTTTCCCTTTTCCCCAAACCAAATTCCGAGTTCAAAATGCAAAACCCGAGCAGTATTGACAAATGACTAATGACTAAATTTAAAACAGAGGAATTATGGAAGTTTTTTGGTATTTGCCTACACAGGGAGATGAGCGTTATTTAGGCACTACAATTGGTAGGCGTCCAGCGACTTATCCTTATATGCAGCAAATCGCCCAAGCTGTTGATAAATTGGGTTACGGCGGCATGTTAATTGGTACTGGACAAAAACAGGATACCTGGATTGTAGCTAGTTCTTTGATTTCAGTTACCGAACGTTTGCGGTTTCTTGTGGCTTTTCGTCCGGCAATTATGTCGCCTTCTTTAGCTGTGAGGATGGCTGCTACTTTTGACCAAATTTCTAATGGTCGAATTATTTTAAATGTGGTGACTGGTGGCGATACGAAAGAATTAGCTAAAGATGGAATTTTTCTAGATCATGACCAGCGTTATGAACTGACTGATGAATTTTTAACAATTTGGCGATCGCTAATGCAAGGTGATGAGGTAACCTTCAATGGTCGCCATCTGAAAGTTGCAGGTGCAAAACTGCAATTTCCTCCCGTACAAAAGCCTTATCCGACTTTATATTTTGGCGGTTCTTCCGATGCTGCTCTCCAAGTTGCTGCTAAACATATTGATGTGTATTTAACTTGGGGTGAACCACCAAATCAAGTTGCCGAAAAGATTGCCAAGGTACGCCAACTAGCAGCAGAACAAGGTAGAACGGTACGTTTTGGGATTCGGATGCATGTCATAGTCCGGGAAACTACGCAACAGGCTTGGGATGCAGCTAACGAATTGATTCAGTATGTGGATGATGAAACCATCGCTGCTGCACATCGCCGATTTGCTCAATCGGAATCAGAAGGACAACGCCGCATGGCGCAACTACATAACGGTAGTCGCCAAAACTTAGAAATTAGCCCCAATTTATGGGCAGGTGTTGGCTTAGTGCGTGGGGGCGCTGGAACTTCCTTGGTAGGAGATGCAGATACAGTTGCAGCGCGAATGCTGGAATATACCGATTTAGGTATTGATACCTTTGTATTTTCAGGGTATCCGCATCTAGAAGAAGCCTATCGAGTCGCAGAATTATTGTTTCCCCGCTTACCAGTGCAAACGCCAGCGTTAGCATTACCGCAACAAGTTGCAAGTACATTCAGCGAATTTGTTACCAAAACAGATTTACTCAAACCACAGCCTGTTTAAAGGGCATGTCGCATTGGTTACTAATTCTTCTAAATAGGGGAAACAGAAATAATGAGTACGAAAAAACGTCAACTCAGGCTAGGTGCATTTTTATCAAGCAGTGGTCATCATATAGCCTCATGGCGGCATCCTGAAGCACAGGCTGATGGTGGTTTGAATTTCCAACATTACAAAAGGCTGGCACAGACGGCGGAACGCGGTAAGTTTGACATGATCTTTTTTGCAGATGGTGTAGCTGTCCGCGCTCGCAATCAAGAACCTGACGTTTTTAGCCGTAATGGTAAACTCGTGCAGTTTGAACCCCTGACCTTGTTGTCAGCTTTATCCGTAGTTACTGAAAACATCGGTTTGACAGCAACAGTATCCACTACCTATAACGAGCCTTATCACCTCGCCCGGAAGTTTGCCTCGCTAGATTATCTCAGTGGTGGTCGTGCTGGTTGGAATCTTGTCACCTCTGCCACTGAAGCGGAAGCGCTGAACTTCAATCGGGAAAACCACATGGAGCATACGCTACGCTATGAGCGTGCCCGTGAGTTTGTAGATGTGGTAACAAAGCTTTGGGATAGTTGGGAAGATGATGCTTTCCTCCATGACAAAGAGTCGGGTATTTATTTCGATCCAGATAAGCTACACATTCCCAACCACAAAGGCGAACATTTTTCAGTGCGTGGGCCGCTGAATGTTGCCCGTCCCATCCAAGGTTACCCGGTAATCATTCAAGCTGGGTCATCTGAAGATGGTAGAAATTTGGCTGCTCAAACCGCGGAGGTAATTTTCACTGCCCAGCAGACCCTTGCAGAAGCCCAAGAGTTCTATGCAGATGTGAAGGGGAGATTAGCTCAATATGAACGCTCCCCTGACCATCTCAAAATTATGCCTGGGGTCTTCCCGGTAATTGGCAAGACTGAACAAGAAGCTAAAGACAAATTCGATCGCATTCAGGAATTGATCGATCCGGTGGTCGGTCTAAATTTGCTCGGAACGATGATTGGCGGATTTGACTTATCTGGCTATCCTCTGGACGGCCCACTGCCAGATTTACCAGAGACAAATGGTGGTAAAAGTCGCCAGAAACTGTTGATTGATTTGGCTAAAAGAGAGAATTTAACCATTCGAGAACTGTATTTGTGGACAGCTGGTGCGCGTGGGCATCGTCAGATTTTGGGTACACCAGAACAAATTGCCGACCAGTTAGAAGATTGGTTTGTCAATGATGGGGCGGATGGATTCAATATTATGCCCCCTTGGTTACCCGGAGGCTTAGATGAGTTCGTGGATTTGGTGATTCCTGAACTGCAACGCCGGGGTCTGTTCCGTACAGAGTATGAAGCAGCAACTTTACGCGAAAATCTTGGTTTACCTCGTCCGGTAAATCAGTTTAGCAAAGTTAGCGATCGCGAAGTGGCGATCGCCTAATACCAATTGCAAAAAAGAATGCAACGGATAGACCATTTGTAGAGACGCGATTCATCGCGTCTTGACCCAAGGATGTGTTGCAATCATTAATTGAATTGGTATAACTTTTGAGCGAGCGATTTTTGCAGCAAAAAGGCTCAAGCATTCCTGCCTGAGCCATAATTCAATACGGTTCAGTTAAAGATTTTTTGGAGAACCATAGACCTGTAGAGACGTTGCAATGCAACGTCTTTACATTGTTCTAAATCTTTAAATTTTAGTAACGATTGCGGAAGTTACTGTTTCCCCGGTTACCAGCAAAGGAACCTCTGCTTTCTTTGGGCTTAGCCTTATTTACTTTCAGGTCACGTCCCATCCACTCGGCACCATCGAGAGCATCAATGGCAGCTGTTTCTTCAGCTTCTGTGCCCATTTCTACAAAACCAAAGCCACGCATACGGCCTGTTTCGCGATCGGTAGGTAACTGAACCCGCTTTACAGAACCATATTCTGCAAACACAGCATTCAAACTTTCTTCTGTAACTTCATAAGAAAGATTGCCTACATAAATTGACATAAACTGTCTCCAAAATCATAGAGTTGTAGAGATTTAGATTTCGGAGAAAAGTCTGTGAATACCAAAAGGAAAAAGCCTGTCAATAATAAAAACAAACAAGGTCACCGAATCAATTCTCATTTTTTATTCTTACATAGTAGGTAAATATTTAAGCAGATTTTTTATAACTGTTACGAAAAGTAATCTAAGCAATTCCTAGCTCCGTAACAGGAAATCATTAAACCTCAAATCCTTTATTTTTAATAGTTTTGAAGCGTTACCGCGACCTATACATACTAATACAATTTAAGCAACTCACTCAAGCTAGATATTTGAATATTTAGAATACAGATATCTTGTAAGAGAGTTTTTCTGGAACGATTAATCTAAATACCTCTGATGCCGATTTTCTGTGCTCCTTTAATTACAGCAGTTTGCAACTAAATGAGGTACAGAACCAAGGATTCACAAATCAAATTATTCTTCTACCTCCTGCCTCCTGCCTTCTGCCTTCTGCCTCCTGCCTCAAAACCAGTGACTTTGTACTTCATGCAAAAGAAAACTGCTGTAAGTAGGGCTGTAGTTATAATTTACTACTCAGCTTCTCAGGTTTAATCAAACAGCAATATTGGCATCATTCACCATAATTCTCCAATTTGATTGTGTATCTAGTAAATAAACAAAGGCTGAAAAACTACACAAATTTAAAAATTTTATAGTATAAAATTAGTGAAGATTCTGAATCCTTCACTAATTAATTTTGAATTAAGAATGCTGAAGACTGTATTTTTTTTTAAATTATCAAGGTTTAACTTCTGAAGGAGTCACAGCAGTATATTCTTCAGAAGAAAGCGTTGCTTCTCTAACATTAATTTTCTTAGTGATGAATTTCTGCTCATAGAACAAGTCAGCAATTTTTTGCTGTCCTGATAAGACTTCTTCACTCAAAGGTCTTAATGTGTAAAACCTACGTTTTGATACGAGTTCTAGTGTTGGAACATCAATTTTTGCTTCTGGCGAAATCAGTGTGGCAACTTCTCGTGGGTTGGCTTCAGCCCATTTGCCGATGGTGTTGACTTCTTCCAAAATAATTTTTACTACCTCAGGGTTATCTTTAACAAAATTACGCGAGCCTAACCAATAGCCTCCTTGGGTCGTAATTCCTTTACCATCTCGGATAACACGAATACTGCTAGTTTTCTGAAATAGGGCAAGGTGCGGGTCACCAATGACAGCTGCATCAACACTTTTACGCTCAAATGCTGCACGAGTTTCTAATGGTGTGAGGTTGATATGTTTAATATCACTAAGTTTTAATCCTGCTTCTTCCAGAACTTTAATGACGAAGTATTGTTGTGCTGTAGCTCTTTGAAAGGCTAGTCCTTTACCTTTGAGGTCAGCTATTGTCTTGATGGGTGAATCCTTATCGACTACAACAGCAGTTCCTTCACCGGTTCCAGGTTTGCTGCTAGCAACATAAACGAAAGGTACGCCAGACGCTTGAGCAAAAATAGGCGGAGTTTCACCCACAAAACCAAAATCTACGCTTCCCACATTCATTGCTTCTAGAAGTTGCGGCCCAGCAGCAAATTTTGACCATTCAACTTTAATCCCCAGCGGAGTTAAACGTTTTTCTAACACTCCTTTAATCTTCAGTAGATCTCCGGCTGTCATATAGCCCATCTGGAGGACTTTTGTCTTAGTGCTAGTCTTAGTGCTATTAGAAGCGTTAGCAGCTTGCTCTGGTATATTTGGCGCTTTACAACTAACTAAACTTGTCGATAACGTGAATACTCCACCTACTAAGAATAGTAGAAAGTAATTAAATTGCTTGAAACGAGATTTGCTGGATATTTCTACCATAATGCACTAGGAAGTGTTGAATGTTTTGTTTTTTCAGCACTAAATATTTGCCCTTTTTACTAATGACAATTGGCTGAAAAATTATATGAAATTTGTAGCCGTTTAATTCAATTAAGCAGCTTTGCAAGTATCGGATAATCCAGATCGGCTTTTATTTACGGTAAGTCGATAGGATTACAGTATTTTGTATTTGCACGGATATTATCATAGACTCTTTCAAGAATCAAGCAGCAGATTTAAGCGCACCACTAATTGGGCTAAAAATTAATCAAACGAACTCAACATACTCAATAATTGTTCCATCAGGATGCATAGCTCGCATATTAACTCCGGTGGGGACTTTGTTAGGTTCGGTCAGAATTATTGCACCTTGCTGAGTCAGTGCTTCTCGAAAATCATTGAGTGAGTCAACGAGAAATGTTGCGTGTGTACTTTTGAAGGGAGAGAGTGTTTCGGCTGAACCGGCAATTAAAAGAATAGAACCAACGCCAGCCAGTTCCAACTCGGTTTCGGAATATTGAAACCACAACCAGCATTTTTCTGTAAAGAGGTTTTCATAGAAAGCGATCGCCTCATCCAAGTCTATGGGACTAAGATAGACTCTAGTTAGTACTTTAAGAATTTGCATTGCGACCTGTGTATTAGGTAGCTATTGTATTCAATCTTGCTAGTAAATTCGGGTATTGACCACCCAAAGGACTACCTTGGAAACCTTTCCAACGCAGTGGCCGCTTTTGAGTGCTGAATTATTACCTTGAAAGCAGGTCTTCAACTCTGTGTTCGCCTAGTTCAAGATAACGTTACTCGCCATCACTCAAAATTCATTTCATTTCTACACCTTTAGACCAGTCTCAGTCATCTGTATGGTTATTACGAATATATATACATACTTAAGTATCAGTACATAATTTCAGAAGTGTGTAATATCATATTGGGTTGAAGATTTATTATTTTATAGGCAATAGGCAATAGTAAATATAACTCTGCTTAATTTTAGCAGTTTTTTGCCACGGAATAGATTGCTTAATTCTGAATCTGGGGTTCTCAATTCTTATTCAATATCTTAAGAAATTTATTTAAAGTTGTTTGATATTTGTCTCCAGCTTCCCATAATAAATCATTATGACTAGCCTGCTCAACCCAGAAAGAAAGTTTTGGTGATGATGCGGTAGCAAACAATTTTTCTCCATGAGCAAAAGGAATAATCTCATCCGCTTTTCCATGTACTACTAATACAGGACAGTTAATATTTTTAATTTTTTCAATATTAGAAAATTTATCAAAAGGTAAAATCCGAAATGGTACTATTACTTGAAATGCTGAAATAAAAGTACTTTCAATGATTAAACCTGCTACTGGTTTTTGTGATGCTAAATTGACAGCAGAACCACCCCCAACAGAACGCCCCCATACTATAATTTTTTGGGGTGATATTTTTAAGTCTTTTGTCAAATAGTTATAAGCGCTATCAATATCCTGATAAGCATTCTTTTCTGTGGGGACACCTTCACTTGTACCATAGCCACGATAATCATAAGACAAAACGCTAAAACCCCAAGCGTATAATTGCTCTAGAGTTTGTTTAATATTACCTAAATCTTCTGCATTTCCATGAGCATAAAGAATAGTATAATCAGCTTTAGGGTTATACAAATATTTAGCAGAAATTTTTGTATTATCAATAGTTCTTAACTTGATAATTTCCTGATTATCTTGATAACTAGACGGTTGGGGAAGAAAAATCATGCTGTCTGCTCTGAAATAGACATAGACACCAAAAAATACATAAATAGAAATTAGAGATTTCATTAATCTCTGCCAAGTCAAATCCCCGATTATTATCTTTACTAATTGCTTTTTATTCATATTTAATTTTGCCTAAAATATGTGTTTCATTAACGGTCGAATAGCTGAATATACTTTGGTATAAAAATCATATAGTAATCAAATCCCTCTCCTATATATATTTGCTAATCACAAAAGAAAGAAATTCGAGCAAATTATCCTCTACAAGAAGGCTGATAATTTCTTATTTACATCTTTCCCCATTGTTGAGTCAGGCTAACAGATGTGGTGTAAAATAATGATTCAGGTATGATAGGCGATCGCGTTGACTCAAGGATGCACAAAGCCCTGTTTAGAGTAGTGCAGGCAAGGCATCCAAGAAGATGTTACTGATTTTGCCACGTAATTGAGAAAAACATTAGTCTGCTTGTATTCAACATAGGCGCTCACTTCGTTCGTCTGCATTTGAAACATAAAACTTAAAATATGTTTATTATCCTTTAAAATCATTTGCAGAGATTTAGGTACCAAATATGGCTGATATTGTTGATATTGCTGTTAATGCTGAGTCTTTCAAAACACTAGTAGCGGCTGTACAAGCTGCTGGTTTAGTAGAAACGTTAAAAAGTCCTGGCCCTTTCACCGTCTTTGCTCCCAATGACGATGCTTTTGCCAAGTTACCACCCGGAACCATTCAAACTCTGTTACAAAATATTCCGCAACTAACGCGGATTTTAAAATATCATGTCGTTTCTGGAAAGCTCTTAGAGACAGATTTGGCACAACTCGGTACGGTGAATTCTGTAGAAGGTTCGCCGATTAAAATTAGTTCTTCTGATGGTTTTGAAGTTAAAAATGCCACAGTTTTGGCAGCAAATATCGAAGCGGATAATGGTGTAATTCACGTTATCGATACAGTGATTTTGCCCGGTTAATTCAGTCAGGGTGGGCGTTTCCCACCCTAATTATGCAAAATTTTTAGGATTCATTAAGATTCACTATTGTTAGTATAAGAACTTAATTGAATTGTTTAAATAATGTTAAATTTTTAATTTTCTTACTCTCTACCTATGCTAAGGTAGATTTCGATATTTAGAAATAAGTTACATTAAATTATAAGTTGCTAACATTATCCCCAGGATCTTAATGTTCGATTTCAACACCTTAGCTGAATTCTCTCGCGCCAACTGCGTGACTATTTGTACATTTCTTGTACCAGCAAATTTGTTAGTCACAATTTTGACAATGGTTCTGACAGCACTACGTCGCCCATCACATCAAATTTGGCAGTCTGCGGCAATTGCCAGTTTTTTCGCTTCCGTAATGATCTTGCACGTATACACTTGGTTTATGATTGGCGTGGTGATGGCTCCTACTTATATTTTGATGTCTTTAGCAATCAGCTGTTTGCTAACTAATTTGGCAGCAATTATTTTTCACAGACGCTACGGTAACAGCCCTAGTCTTTCCAACAACGCCTGATATTTTTGTCATTTGTCCTTTGTTAAAAAATAATGACTAATGACTAAACCGATTATTTGGGTGCATGGAGACTGCCTCAGTCCATATAATCCCGCGCTACAAGAATACCCTGATACTCCTGCTATTTGGGTTTGGGACGAGGCTTTAATAGAGGAATGGCAACTCAGTCTTAAACGCTTGACATTTATTTACGAATGTTTGCTAGAGTTACCCGTCGTCATTCGCCGTGGTGACGTGCTACAAGAAATTCTGGGTTTTGCTGAAGAACAAAAAGCAGACTTAGTGGTGACAGTAGATAGTCCGAGTCCCCGGTTTAGTGATATCTGCAATCAAATTGAGCGTTCCATAAAATTGGAAGTGTTAGAGGTGGAGCCATTCTTTGATTATGATGGCTATATTGATTTGAAGAGGTTTTCGCGTTATTGGAAAGTGGCTCAAAATTATGTTTTTGAGTAGGTTAACTACTAGTTGAGTGAGTTGGCAGATTTTGATGAAGCAATTAAACTGCTTTCTAGCTCGAATTCACACTTTATATTTGATTCGTCTGACCTGGTTTCAGCCTACCTTAGAAAGGGTCTTGTTCGTTATCAATTGAAAGATTATCAAGGAGCGATCGCTGATTACAATGAAGTCATTAAACTATTGCACAGAAATTAAAAGTTGTCTTTTTTTCTTTCATGTAACAAAGCCGTTATTGGTTGCTTTTTTGTTATACCAATTCACCCAATGAATGATACAAATAATTTCTCCCCTGCCCCTCTGCTTGCCTAAATGTATCAACTTTAAAGCGAAACGGTATTACATATTGGGACAGGTTGGCATATCATCTCCAACGAGTAGCCTTGCGAGACTGGGCAAAGCCTCACCGTAAGTTGGGTGAATGTGAACCGATTGTTCGAGTAAGTGCCACGTTGCTTTAGCTTCCATAAGTGATAAAAAGACATGCACGATTTCAGCCGCTTCGTATCCAACCAGCGTTGCTCCTAAAATCAAATTTGTGTGGGTGTCGATGACCATGCGGTAGAAACCCAGATCGTGCCCCCATTCAATGCTACGGGCGATGTGAGCCATCGGCAGAGTGACTTCGCGGGCAGCAATGCCCTGTTTCTGAGCCTGCTCTAACGTCATTCCTACCCGACCCACTTGTGGCTCTGTGTAGACGGCATAGCCTAATACGCGATCGTTGCGTGTCCGGTGTTCGCCACACAGAATGGCTTTCAAGCGCCGATAGTCTTCCCAAGAAACATGGGTGAAAGCAGGCTGCTTGGCAGCGTCCCCGATCGCATAAATTCCAGAATGAGTCGTTTGAAATTGATCGTCGATTTTAATAAAACCCTGTGCATCTAATTCAACGCCTGTCACCGCAGAATTTAATGCCCCAGTATTCGGTTTGCGCCCAGTCGCAATCAGCAATGCTTCCCCATCAAGTACTTCACCATTGTTCAGCGTTAGGGTAAACACACCGTTAGTATAAGCAACCTGCTGAACCGTCACGTTGAAATGCAGTCCAATTCCATCTCGCTCAAAGGCATCAGCAAGCACAGCACTGACATCGGATTCTTCTTGAGCCAGCAAGCGATCGCCCCGTACAATCAATTCGACTTGGCTCCCTAGACGCGCCATTCCCTGCCCTAACTCTAGGGCAATATAGCCCCCACCGACCACGAGCAACCGGGGCGGAATCTGCTGCAAATCAAAGAAATTTCGGTTGGTGAGATAAGGCGTTCCAGCTAAACCAGGAATGTCAGGAATATTAGAGGATGTTCCTGTGTTGATCACAACCATCGGAGCCTGCACAGTCACACCTCCTCCGCTCACAGTTCGTTCTTCGGTGAAAGCTGCTTCAGCACAGACAACTCTAACCCCTGCACTTTCTAATCGCCGCTTAGTACCCTGGTTAAACTGGCTACGAATACTACGCACACGCTCCATCACTGTGGAAAAATCGACTTGAACCTGGGCGTGTATGCCTAGCTTTGCGGCTTGTCGAGCGCGGCCTGCGGCATGGGCAGCAGCTAAAAAGGCTTTAGAAGGTGTGCAACCATAGTTTATGCAACTGCCTCCCAACGCATCGCGCTCAAATAGAACGACGTTTCGACCTGATGATGCAAAGTCAGCCGCGAGTGGAACTCCGCCCTGACCACTTCCAATCACAATTACATCTGCCATTTCCATTGTTACCTCTGTTGATAGCTGGCTATTACAGTTTGTCGAGTACGACTGGCTTTAATTAAATCCGCTGACTTGAAAATGCTCCTTCGATGAGTATCTATATAGATCCGTCTCACATCACATTTTCATGCAAGGCTTTTGAAACTTGTTTCATCGGAACTGCCTTGTCATAATGAAAATTTTCAACACCGACCTACTTAAGCGCACTGAAGTAGTCTCGCCAACTTTTAGGTAAAGCTTCTAGTTGAGCAGCGCGGTGCAGTAACTCTGGATTGTGTTCCTCTCGAACATAAAGTTGAGTAATATCAGCAACAGCGATCTTGTTGTCATCCCGGCTCACCAACTCCAACGTGTCTCCGGCTCCAACTTTGCCCTCTTGCAAAACACGAAAGTAAAATCCGGTGCGACGACTGGTGAGAAATCGTTTTTCTTTAAATAACTGATACTTATTTTTCATCTCAATGCCTATTGCCATTCCCTATCTTCAAGTTCCTTCTGAGGCAACAATAAAGTTGCTTCTATTTCTTGCCTAATAGCAGCTGTCACCTCACAATTGCTATCCAAGCAATCGAGAAGTAGCTGATTGGCATCATAGTACCGTTGTAGCACTTGCTGTTGCTGTTGGCTAAATTGCCAATGGTGGTTAATATTACGATAATTATTGACCGTCATTTTTAATTGTTCAATCCAAGCTGAAGAGTGTGCCTGCCACCATATCTGGAATTTTTCTTGGTTTTACGCCTTGGTTACACTGAATCGCAAGATGTTGCAAAAAGGTGGTTTTACCTACTCCCGGTTTACCCAGCACCCTGAGCTTGGAGTAAGTTTCGACTGCTCGCATACCTGGTATTTGTTTTTGGGAAACCTCACCTAAGCCAAAACGGTCAAATTCATTTGGTTGAAGGTTTTGCAGTTTAGAGATATCTAGCCACTGTTGGCTGGGGATGTCTTCTAGAATATTGACATCAATATATATACAGCACTTTGCGCGTCTATCTGACACAGGTTATATCTTAATTTTCCATTTGATGTACTAAATTCTTGTACCTAACCGTTCCGCAAAGTGCTGTATTACTATTGGCTTTAGCAGTAAATAGCCCTATTTTAGGAATTCTCATTATCGTCCCGCTAGCAACCACTGTTTTAGCAGAATTAGAAATGCGTCTTGCTGGTTTAAACAAACTAAATGCATTAGTAATTTTAACAGTCATAACTGGATTTGGTTTAGTATGGGGCGAAATCATAGATGTCGTGCTTGTACCAAGCCCCAGGTACTAAGTTATAGTGGTATGTTGAATACACCATTCAGTCTCGGCGAGGGATACAGTTTATTAGAGGTTTTTGATGAATATTTTGCTCCTGTATCCCCTTTTTCCCAAAAGCTTTTGGTCGTTTGAGAAGACCTTGGCATTGCTCAATCGCAAAGCAATGTTGCCGCCGCTTGGGTTAGTGACGGTTGCCGCAATCTTACCGCAGGAATGGGAATTTAAGCTAGTCGATCGCAATGTGCGCGAAGTTAACCAAGCAGAATGGGATTGGGCAGATTTGGTGATTCTATCCGCCATGATCGTGCAAAAGGAAGATTTATTAAAGCAAATCCAGGAAGCAAAACGTAGAGGAAAACGGGTAGCAGTAGGTGGGCCTTACGCAACTGCATTACCTCAAGAAGTGATGGAAGTAGGGGCAGACTATTTGATTTTGGATGAAGGAGAGATCACTTTGCCCCTGTTTACCCGTGCGATCGCACAGGGCGATCGATCTGGAATCTTCCGTGCCAATGGCGAAAGGCCAGATGTAAGCTATACGCCCATTCCCCGGTTTGACCTGTTGGAATTCGATGCCTATGCAGAAATGTCGGTACAGTTTTCGCGTGGATGTCCCTTCCAGTGCGAGTTTTGCGACATTATTGTGCTTTACGGCCGCAAGCCGCGCACAAAAACACCAGAGCAATTACTTAAGGAACTCGATCGCCTCTACGAGTTGGGTTGGCGACGCAGCATTTTTATGGTGGATGACAATTTCATTGGCAATAAACGCAACGTCAAACTGTTTCTCAAAGAACTAAAACCTTGGATGGTGCAACATCAGTATCCTTTTTCCTTTGCCACAGAAGCCTCAGTAGATTTGGCAAACGACCAAGAACTAATGGATTGGATGGTGCAATGCAATTTTGGCGCTGTCTTTTTGGGCATTGAAACACCAGATGAAGCTAGTTTGACTCTCACCCAAAAACACCAAAACACAAGGAATTCTCTGACTGAGGCAGTGAACGCGATCGCAAAATCGGGCTTGCGGGTAATGGCAGGATTTATTATTGGCTTCGATGGTGAAAAGGCTGGCGCAGGCGCGAGAATCGTGCAATTTGTAGAACAAACATCAATTCCGACAGCGTTGTTTAGTATGTTACAAGCATTGCCTGATACAGCCCTCTGGCATCGCCTAGAAAAAGAAGGACGACTCCGCACTAAGTCAGCTAACATCAACCAAACCACCTTGATGAATTACGTACCGACTCGTCCCTTGGAGGAGATCGCCAACGAGTATGTGGAGGCTTTTTGGCAATTATATGAGCCGGCAAAGTTCTTAGATCGTGCTTATCGTCACTACCTAATTTTGGGTGAGGCGACTTATCCCAAGAAAGGTAAAAATGCCAAAAAACCGATGAATTGGGTAACAATTCGTGCCTTATTAACTATATGTTGGCGGCAAGGTGTTCTTCGTAACACTCGGTGGCAATTCTGGCGTAATCTTTGGAATATGTATCGCTACAATCCAGGCGGTTTAAGTAGCTATCTGTCAGTTTGCGCTCAAATCGAGCATTTCGTTGAGTATCGCCAAATTGTCAAAAGAGAGATTAATGAACAAGTAGCTCAGTTTCAAGCAGAGGAAGCCAGAAGCAAGTTTGTTCGTGTGTAGGCTTATATCTGGCGAGGCTGTCAGCAAGTGCAAACTGATTTCATCAAAAATATTGTTAATGTTTCTTTACATCTATTGGGAATGTGTAGACACAAAGGGTATTGTCGTCACACATTGCAGAGCTTGTAGAAAATGCCAATTAATTGTTCTATTATTATTATTAGCGAACCACAGTTTTAAATCAGCTTAATCAACCTAATAGCAGCGAGAGCTACATTCACTACTGAGATAGATTTTTTCACTCAGAAGAATAGTTATAACTAAAGTAAAGTCAACGCAGTTCAATAAAAAGCTCTTTTAAGTAGTTCAATCAAAAAAAACGTAACATTTAAAGTGTGTTATGGCAGAACAGCTAACGCATCCCCATAAAGTATATATAGATTGTGCAGCCCTTGGTGGCAAGGCATCCTACTATTTTTTGGTGTTTAATTAAATTGACTTACTTAGAACATCATATAGATAACTTTATAAGTTTTAATTCTGTTTTTTTTAAATTATAAAACGATACTATGACTTCTAGAAAACTACCTAATTCTGACAAAAGTGCTAATTTTAATCTGCATTTACCTTCCAAAAAGGCATCTAAAAATGTAGCAAAAGAAGCAATGCCATTCCCAAAAATATCATATAGCATTGTCCATGCAATTCCTGGGCGCATACGTTTTCGTATTCCTCTAGTAGCCAGAGATCCTGAGTATATTAATCAAATTAAATTGGTGATGGAATCTGACAACAGGGTTATAAATGTCCGTGCTAACCCACAAGCTGCGTCCGTTGTTGTCAATTATAAAGTAGGTGTAATTCCAGATAATCAAATGCGCGAACACCTCGTCAACCTAATTCAAACTGCTCAAGATCTTGCTGCGCCAAAAGAGGTAACAACAAAATCAATCGTCAGGGCTATCTTTGATGCTTTAATCAACCTAATTGATAACACACGTAAGATTAACCAAGCACGTAATGTTATTGTCTATCGAAGGTTTAAAACAGACATTTGGGAACGAATACTTTCTACCTCAAGAAGCATAATTAAAAGATTAAAATCTGCCACTATGTTTTTCTTACCCAACAAGCGATGGCGATTGCACGAAAATGGCGAGGTAAACTCCCAGCCTTTACAATTACAAGCTGCCGGTGAAGGCGATGCTGTATAACTTGCCAATACAGTAAAACCATTGCACCCGTTTGTCACAGGTGAAAAGCAGACCAAATCGGTGTCGGAATCAACATGTACTCCAAATGATATCCTTCACGAAAAACAACTTTGCCGATGAAAATGACTAACCCCATTAAAATAACTGGTTCTACTACAATTAACTAAAACCTTAAACACCTCAGCCATTTCATAGTAAGCGATCGCTACAACAATTGTGCCTCCCATTTCCTAAGTGCAAGAGGGAATATAGGCGATTTTTGTTGAATCATCCCTTTACTCACTGGTTGGTATTAAAGTTGCTTTCCTAAGCATATCCCTCTTTCAAAAAACAAGGCAGAAGGCAGAAGGCAAAAAGCTTTGGCTTATTTCTTCTATCCATTCATCTTGCTATATTGACAAATTACTCAGAGAATTTCTATTCACAGGATTGAACGCAACTAAGTAGAACGATGTGAAAAAACCAAACTATGTTAAGAAAAATTAAATAGACTGAAATCCTCTTCCCTCCTGCCTCCTGCCTCAATAGACTGAAATCCTCTTCCCTCCTGCCTCCTGCCTTCTGCCTCCTGCCTCAATAGACTGAAATCCTCTTCCCTCCTGCCTCCTGCCTTCTGCCTCCTGCCTCATCCCAATGATAAATATTCACACCGATCTACTTAACACCAAGTTTGTACAACCCGACCTTGTAATTGTTGTCCTAACCAAGGTGTATTTTGTGAAAGTGTATGCAGATTTTTCCTTTCAACTTTCCAGGTTTGCTGAGGGTCAAATAAAGTCAATTCTGCCGATTGATGAGGGCTAATTGCATTTACTTTCTGCCCCAAACACTCTGCTGGATTACTACTTAATGCACGCCATAATTCTAAAGCTGTAAATTCCCCAGTTTCCACAAGATATTGCCACAGCAAAGGCAATGCTAATTCAAAACCGATGGCTCCAGCTGGCGCTTCAGCAAAAGCCTGGACTTTCTCTTCGTAAGTATACGGTGCATGGTCAATGGCGATCGCATCTATAACTCCTCCACGCACCCCCGCACGCAACGCCGCTACATCACTGGCATTGCCTAAAGGCGGGTCTAAATGCAGGCTAGAATTATAACTTTTAATTGCTTTTGTGTCAAGTAATAGATGCATCCAAGTAGTGCTGGCGGTGATGGGTAAACCAGCAGCTTTAGCTCTTGCGATTAATTCCACGCTGCGGGCTGTGGAGACGCGCATGATATGTATTGGTGTGCCGATGGCTGCAACTAATTCAAGTATTGCAGCCATCGCACTTGTTTCGGCGCTGGCTGGTATCGGTGGTAAACCTAAACGCAGGGCTTGGGCACCTTCTCTGATTACACCATTTGCAGCTAATTGGCGATCGCAAGGCCAAAATGCAACAGGTTTCCCTAACGGTTGGAGATACTCTAACACCCGCTGTACTAGTGCTAAATTTTCCAAAGGCTTACCATCAGTAAAACCAACAACCCCAGCCGACGCTAAATCCGCCAATTCCGTCATTTGCTTCCCAGCCACATCCAAGGTAATAGCACCCCAGATATGAAGCAGAGGGAGAGAATAAGACGCGGGGAATGAGAGACGCTCTGACGCAAAGAGATTATTAATAACATCTCCGCGTCCCCGCGTCCCCGCGTCCCCGCGTCCTCCCCTCTGCTGCAACTGCGCCACCAGTGCAGGATTATCAACAGTTGGAGATGTATCGGGTAATAGACTAACTCTAGTAAAGCCGCCAGCAGCAGCAGCTTGCAAAAGAGACACAAGAGTTTCCCGTTCTTCAAACCCTGGTTCGCCAGAGTGGCTGTATAAATCCACTAACCCAGAACCAAGAACTAATCCCCGACAATCTCTGATTTGAGTATCCGAACTGATATCAGAAATACGCAAAGCTACTGCTTGGATATAAGCATCAGCAATCAGGACATCAAATATTTCATCAGTTTCAGAAACCGGGTCAATTACCCGTACTTGTTGCAGCAGTTCAATCATAAAAATCTTTAATTATGAGTTAGGAGTTAAGAGTTAGGAGTTAGGAGTTGTAAGTATTTGTTTTTTGCTCATCACTTCTAACTTGATTCCTTACTCCTAACTTATTCCTCACTCCCAACTCTTAACTCCTCACTCCTAACTTATTTCTAACTCCTCACTCCTAACTATTAACTCAGTACTCCTACAACGCCCCAGCCGCTGTTTTATCTAATACGCCTCCACCTAAATGCGTGGTGATGTTCATTGCTTGCAGTACTGGTAAACCATCTAATCCACAAGGATAATCAATAACACTAACAGCACCATTCCCCTGACGAAAGTTCCAGAAATTTTCTAAGGGTAAACCGAGAATGTGACAAAGCAAGGTTTTATTCGTAGCATCGTGGGCTACTACTAAAACGGTTTTCCGTTCGTTAGCTAATGCTGTCTGTACAATTGATTCCCAAGCTGCAACGCTACGTTCCCATACCTGTTGCAAATTTTCCCCTTCAGGCATTTGAACTTCGCCTGGGACTAACCGCCAGCGTTGTAACTCTCCTGGAAATTCTTGCTCTATTTCTGTTTCTAATTTTCCTTCCCAAAGTCCGTGGCTGATTTCTCTTAAACCACTTTGTAATTCCAACTCAACGTTAGGATGCTGTTTTAAGATAATTTCTGCTGTTTCTTTAGGTCGTAGCATTGGGCTACTCACAGCATAATCGATCGCTATTTTTTGGAGAAATTCACCTGCTTTTTGCGACTGTTGTCTGCCGTTATCGTTGAGGGGGACATCAATCTGCCCTTGAAATCTCGTTTGGCGATTCCACTCTGTTTCCCCATGACGCACTAGCAGCAACCTGACTCCTTGATGTTCCGGTCGCAAGGAGGGTATAATCTCTCCGGTGTGTTGCGTCTGATTCAAAGATTCTAGCTGTACTGGTTCCCCCAATCCCCCAGCAAAATTTAGGACGCTGATACCACAGTTGGATTGCTGTATTGAATGGTAACGACTTGGGGGAATTCCTAATGCTGTGCTAATCAGGGCGCGATTAATACCGTTATGTCCCACTATGAGAACGGTTTCGCCTTGATGCTCGGACAAAATTTCTTGCCAGAATTGCCGCGCTTGTTCGTATAAAGCCAGAACTGGAAAATGCTCTCTTGTTCCTTGTGCGTCATTGAGCAGCATCCGCAGTTCGTCGGGCCGTTCGTGCCAAGTGCGGTAGTCTTCGGCTAACTCCTGCTTGACTTCCGCTGTCAGCATTCCTTCCCATAAAGGCAGATCGATTTCTAGGAGCAAATCAGAAACCTGCACTACCGCAGACTGTCCACCACCAGAAGCTAACTCACTATGAATAATATCTGCTGTATGTTTCGCTCGTTGGAGGGGGCTGCTGTAAATCGCATTAAATGAAAGATTACTGAGGGCTTTGCCTAGTTTACTGGCATCGTTACCACCTTTTTCGGTTAATTTTGACGCATCAGTGCGCCCTTGGATACGCCGCTCGGTGTTATAACCGCTTTGACCATGACGTACTATGATGACACGAGTCATCGCAAAAAGCCCTCCTGTATCTAGACGACTAATTTTACTGCAAAATGATTGCACAATTATCTACTACAGAAAGCGGATTATTAAAATTAGTCATTAGTCATTAGTCATTGGTCATTGGTCATTAGTTGTTGGTAGCTGACAAATTACGAGGGTTATATAGTTAAGTTTTATACTCAACTATTCTCCGGTTAGATCTAACTGTACTTGCAATCCATCATTATCATTTCCAGACTGAGCAGGTGTTAGAAAAACTGAACTTTCTGGCACTGATAATGATTCGTTAAAGCGTATTCGCGTCCGAGTTTTATTGTCTGTGCGATTATTGTTGGAATTGGATGAATTAGTTTGCTCAAAAAAGCTTCTAAAGTCATCTTCGGCTGTTCTATTATCAATCCCAACTAGAGAATCTCCAGTTATTGTATATTGTTGGGTATTTTGGCTTGATGGTAATGACTGCCCGTAAACTTGGCTTCCTAAGCTTGCAAAGGCAGCCGTAATTCCCAAGAAAGCAATAATTTTGGTGTTCATTTCTTTTATCCAAATTATTTGTATATTGCTTGTCTTTATTTTCTGGGTAAATTATTTTAATTTACTCTATCTTTAGCTCTAACAATAATGATTGTATTGTGTATATACTTAGAGTGTCAATTATATGTTACGTAAAATCAACATATAAAATACTATAATTTAACCTGAGATTTTTCAATTGATTTACGTGGTGCGCGAAGCGCTATAAGGAGGCAAGAGGCAATAGGCAATAGGCAATAAGCCTCTTCGAGTTGTAGGTAATTTTTTTATCTAATCAAATACAAGTCCTGTATATTCGATCAATATTGCAAATTAGACAATATTTCTTGAGCAAAAAATATTATTCATGGCTGGACGATCGCAATTTTTGTAGGACAGATACTGCTTAATATCCCGTCAAACCCTTATTTTTAAGAACTATCTACTGAGTAGCGGCTAAAGAGACTTCTTACCTATTGCCTATTGCCTTTTACCCTTTATGAATCAAATTACACTACCATATAAAAAAAATTAATATAATTGTTGCTTGTCTGCATAAGTGAGGACAAAAATAGCGATGAGTATTACATATAGTACAAAACTAGATTAAACTGTAATCCATCTTCGATTTAAATCAATCAGTCATAACTTGACATAGGGGGGATAAATTTGTTTATATAAAATATAACGACCGTTCGATATAAATTAAGCCATGCCTAAAATTGTTGACCATGAGCAGTATCGTAAAGAACTGCTCAAAAAGTGCTTTGATTTATTTGCCGAAAAAGGTTATGGCTCGATTACTATGCGGCAAATTGCTGAAGGATTAGGGGTTTCCACGGGGACGTTGTACCACTATTTTCCTAGCAAACAAAGTTTATTTGAGCAACTAGCTCAAGAGATATGCGAACAAGATGTAAGTGCAGCTTTAGCTGAATTGGAAGGAGCGCAAACGCTACAAGAGGCAATGGAAGCACTAGGAAGATATCTAGTGAACAATGAAGATTATTTTGTGAAGTGGACTTATATTTGGATTGATTTTTGCCAGCATCAAGAGGCTAATATTATACAGAAAAATAGTGTTTTTAAACATACTAATAAGCAGTATCAGCAGGCTGTATATGATTTTTTAGGCGTTCAAGATCCAGTGCTAGCTTCCTTTGTCTTGAGTTTTGTCAATGGTTTAATTCTGGAGAAGTTATGGGGTGATGAAACAATTGATTTCATTGAACAATGTGCGTTGTTAGGCAAAATGCTGACGGCATATTTGCCGCAATCTAGCAATTAATTATCTTAATTAGTGATTAATATCAATGATTACTTGATGGTATAAATGTCCGGATTTATTCGTCTTGAAAATTTCAGAACACCGGAAATCGGCGCTCTAAGTTTTCGCAAAATCTAAAATCCAAAATTGTCTGGGAAAGACAAATTTTTATGAGAACAAAAGAGATGGTTGAAAAGGTATCATCTAAAGCCGGGAATAAAGGATTAATTGCATTAGTAATTACGGCTACTGCAATTACAGGTGGAATTGTATTTTATGGAATTTCTCAATTTGGACAAGTTAATCAAACTGCCTCATCTGAGCCGATAGAAACTACACCAGAGACTCAAAAAGTAACTGCCTTAGGACGACTAGAACCAGAAGCCGAGGTAATTAGCTTGTTTGCGCCCTTGGCTTTGGATGGCGATCGCGTTGCCCAAATATTAGTCAAAGAAGGCGATGGCGCTCAAGCCGGACAAACCATCGCAATTTTAGACGCCCGCGATCGCTTGCAAGCAGCCGTCCAACAAGCGCAAAAACAAGTCAAAGTCGCCCAAGCTAAACTCGCTCAAGTCCAAGCTGGAGCCAAAGTAGGAGAAATCAAAGCCCAGCAGGCAAGTGTTGAACGCCTGCAAGCCCAGTCCCAAGGAGATATCACAGCACAACAGGAAGCCATCGCCCGCATCCAAGCACAATGGGAAGGAGATAAAATCGCCCAAGAAGCAACCATTAAGAAGCTAGAGGCAGAACTGAAAAATGCGGAAGCTGAATATCAACGCTATCAGCAGCTATACTCCCAAGGAGCAGTTTCTAGTTCTTTGTATGACACTAAAAACTTGACTGTAGAAACTGCCAAACAGCAACTAGACGAAGCCAAAGCAGTTCTCAACCGAATTAACACCACCGCAAGCAAACAACTGGCCGAAGCTAAAGCAGCACTCGCCCGCACCAACGCCACAGGTAACAAACAAGTCAGCGAAGCCAAAGCCACACTCACCAGTATTGCAGAAGTTCGAGATGTGGATGTCGTCGCTGCCAAAACAGAAGTTGAAAATGCGATCGCCACACTCAAACATGCCGAAACCGAGTTAGCCGGAGCTTACATCAAAGCGCCAATGGCCGGACAGATCATCAAAATTCACACGCGAGTCGGAGAAAAAATTAGTGAGTCTGGCATTGCAGAGTTAGCGCCAAACGACCAAATGATGGCAGTAGCAGAAGTCTATCAAAGCGACATCGCTAAAGTGAAACTAGGACAACAGGCAGTGATTACCGGTCAGGCATTTATTGGAGAACTGCGAGGAACCGTTGCCCAAATTGGCCGCCAAGTCATTAGACAAAACGTTTTTAGCAACCAGCCTGGTGAAAACCTCGATCGCCGAGTCATTGAAGTGAAAATTCGCCTCAATCCCAAAGACAGTAAGCGAGTTGCAGGTTTCACCAACTTACAGGTACAGACAGCAATCGAAATATAGCGGAATTCAGGAGTCAGAATTCAGAATATATAGGACTCCTATTTGATTTGGTGAAGCTAGTGCTATGTATTTTCTATTGGGTGAATTCAATCATGATTAAAGCGATATACCTTCTGCTTTGTATCCTTGGCTTCGTTCTACCTTACTCACAGTTTGTTCCATTTCTCTTAGAGCATGGCCTTGATATAAAATTGTTTTTTGAACAACTCTTTGCTAACAAAATTTCTGGATTTTTTGGCATGGATCTTATTGTTTCATCGTTAGTATTGTGGACATTTGTATTTACGGAAGGTACACGCCTGAAAATGCAAAATCTCTGGATTTATGTTGCTTGTAATCTTCTGGTTGGCGTTTCCTTAGGTCTTCCCTTATTTCTGTTAATGCGACAGCGCCAGCTTGAACAGCAAGCTGACATAGTAGCTTACTAAAAATTTATTCAATATAATATGTTTTCCAAAATGTTTCGTAAAACGCCCCTAGCATGGCGGCAGTTGATGAAAGAAAAAACGCGTCTGGCTGTTGCGGTGGCGGGTATTACTTTTGCCGATTTACTGATGTTCATTCAGTTAGGATTTGAAAGTGCGCTGTTTGATGCAGCCATCAAACCCCATCGCAATTTACAGGCGGATTTAGTTTTGATTAATCCCCAATTTCAAACTCTGTTTTCGGTGAAAAATTTTTCCAGAGAGCGGCTGTACCAAACATTGGGTTTTGACGGCGTTCAGTCAGTGAATTCTGTCTACATCGGCAGCGCACAGTGGCGAAATTCAGAAACACGTCTCGATCGCACCATCTTAGTTTGGGGTATCGATCCTACACAACCCGCCTTCAAATCTGCCGAAATCAAACAAAATCAGCATCACCTCAAACAGTTGTATCAAGTTCTGTTTGACCAAGCTGGACGTCCGGAATATGGAACAGTTGCCGATATTTTTAATAAAACAGGCAAGTTTGAGACAGAACTGAATGATAAACTTGTCTCCGTTAAGGGTTTGTTTACTGATGGTGCCTCCTTTGCTGCCGATGGTAATGTCATCACCAGTGACTCCACCTTTGGGCAACTATTCCCAGATAGTAAACCCGATCGCATCACAGTGGGATTAATCACTCTCAAACAGGGTGTCGATGCCCAGAAAGTGCAATCGCAACTTGCCGCAGCACTACCTAAAGATGTCAAAGTCCTGACCCCAGAAGAATTTGCCCAAATCGAGAAAAAATACTGGGAAGCCGGTACTGCCATTGGTTTCATTTTCGGTTTAGGTACGGGAGTCGGATTCATTGTTGGTATTGTTATTGTTTACCAAATCCTTTATTCAGATGTTTCTGACCATTTGCCAGAATATGCCACACTCAAAGCAATGGGATACACTGATGGCTATCTCTTAAGAGTGTTATTTCAAGAAGCATTGTTTTTAGCCATTTTAGGTTTCATTCCTGGATTAATCCTTTCTGCTGGCTTGTATCAACTTGCTTACACTGCGACAATGCTGCCTCTTTTTATGAAGCTCGAACGAGCGATATCCGTCTGGATTTTAACCTTGATCATGTGTAGTTTCTCTGGGGCGATCGCTATGCGAAAGCTGCGATCTGCCGATCCTGCTGATGTTTTTTAGTTTTGAAACTGGGAAGGAATTCTTCTAATCCCCATTCGCTATTTTCTATAAAATTCTATGTTGCAAAAATCTTTACCACTAAATTCCAATTCGATATTTTCTGCTTCAGAACCTGTGATTTGTGTGAATAACCTTAACCACTATTTTGGTGAAGGTGCCCTTCGCAAACAAGTATTATTCGATATTAATTTGGAGATTAACGCCGGGGAAATCGTCATTATGACTGGCCCCTCAGGATCGGGAAAAACCACTCTATTGACGCTAATGGGTGGATTGCGTTCTGCCCAGGATGGTAGTCTCAAAATTTTAGGAGAGGAAATTCGCGGTGCTAAAAAACAACAGTTAACGAAGCTTCGCCGTAATATTGGTTATATTTTTCAGGCACATAATTTGATGACTTTTTTGACAGCTAAAGAAAATGTGCGAATGTCTCTGGAATTGCATGAAGATTTTCTCAATCAAGATATCGATGCTAAAGCGATCGCCATTTTGGAAACTGTCGGTTTAGGAGAACGGGTAGATTACTATCCAGAAAAACTATCTGGAGGGCAAAAACAACGTGTGGCGATCGCTCGTGCTTTAGTCAGCCATCCTAAGATTGTCTTAGCAGATGAACCCACTGCTGCACTTGATAAAAAATCCGGACGCGATGTCGTGGAAATAATGCAGAAGTTAGCCAAAGAGCAAGGCTGTACGATTTTGCTAGTTACCCATGACAACCGCATCCTCGATATTGCCGATCGCATCATTTATATGGAAGATGGTCAGCTGAAAACTGATGGCATAGATGCCCCTGTAACAGGTAATTGAAGGAGGCAGGGGGCAGGAGGCAGGAGGCAGGAGGAACAATTGGGAGAGGATTGGTGACCCCTCGCAATTGTAAGCGCTGTATAGACCAATACCGTTCAGTCAAGCTTTTTTCTCTCCCCTGCTTCCCCTGCCTCCCCTGTCTTTTGCCTCCTGCCTTCTTCAATGGTAATATTTAGCACAAATTTTAAAGTTCATGAATCAAGCTTTCTTCTGGGGTTCTTGGTTTACTTCACTTGCCAGTACCGCCTTACTCTTTTTTTGGTCATTGCCTATGTCCCCATTTACACATCCTGGAATGAAGGCCAATGAAGCAGCTATTATCTTTTTTCCTGTTGCGGGCATACGCTGGCTGGGTCTTGCTAGCACTCTGTTTCTAGTGGCGATCGCTTGGGGGCAATACCTGAACTTACAACCTGTCTCTGCGATTTCTTTGACAATTTTCGTGTTAGTTTTACACTTTATTCTTGGAGTAATTAATATTGCAATAATGAATCTTTGGCTTTCTGTAGAGCCTATCAAGACGCGCACCACTAACGCCATTTATGCAGGAATCTACTTTGGATTGCCGATGTTTTGGCTATTACTGGTAGCAGCGTTAATGCTTAAGATTACTTATTTTCGTAACTGAAGCAGCAAAGAGGATGCAGAATTGTCTGCTCGATCGCTTGATTTCTTTACAAAATCCTGGTTTTCTCAATTTAGTATAAATTTATAGTTCAAATTTATAGTTTATGTCAACGAAAATTCACACAATAAAATACGCTTTATCACTGCATACCACGACGCCAGAATTGGGTATAGCAATTAGTAATTTTTCTGGCGATAATCGCTCTCAAGTTTGGAATTTAGGGCGTGATTTATCTAGTTTAATACATCAATATTTAATTGAATTTATCAAACCACAAACTTGGACAGATTTGTCTTTTATCGCAGTTGCAAAAGGCCCCGGAGGCTTTACTGGAACTCGTATTGGTGTCGTCACTGCCCGAACTTTGGGGCAACAATTATCTATTCCTGTATTTGCAATTTCGACTTTGGCTGCGGTAGCTTGGTCGCAGGCAAGCAAAAATCAAAATACAACAACTCTTGCTGTGGAAATGCCAGGACAACGAGGTCAAATTTTTGCTGCTATTTATCAATTTATCCCAGATGCCTCTGAGCTAATAGCCTTATTGCCAGATACAGTTATGACACCAGAAATATGGCAGGAAACTTTAGCCAATTGGAACACCAGTTATCAGCTGATTCAAGCCCAATCTGGGTTAGCAGCAACAGTAACAAGTATTCTGGAACTAGCAGAACTAGATTGGCAGCACGGCAAGTCTCCTCATTGGTCTGAGGCTTTGCCTTATTATGGGCAACATCCCGTAGAAGTTTAACTAAAACATTCAATCGTCCAACAAACTCATCAATGCTTGTAATTCAGAGTCTGGTGATTCTGATAACTGATGCTGTAATTCTAACAGTTGACTCTGTAATGCTGTAACTACGTTCACCATATCAGATTCTTGTGCTATTTTTAGCTGACTTTCTTTGATTCTAATTTTTCTCAGCAGTTCATCGACAACGGAAATTGCATCATAATCTTGAGAAATCATAAAAAACCTCACGGGAGTTTGGAACGAGCGTGGCTTTTAGCCCTGGGAGGAAAAACGACACGGTGGGCTTTAGCCCACAGTTTCTCTTGTTGACTAGATTAGACTTGCGCTGTAAGCTGAACTCGATAGCGAAAGTTGTTTGATGTATCTGACACAGAAGAACCAAATCAGAGAACTAAATAAGTTTGAATTTGTGGCTCTAGGTGAGTTGTGCCGACTGAGCAAAAACCTTTATAACGTAGGTTTGTACACTGTGCGGCAATACTTTTTTCAGGAGCGTAAACACTTGCGTTACGAGTCTGCTTACCATCTGTGCAAAACCAACGAGAACTACAAATTTCTCAATACAGATATTGCACAGCAAACATTGAAGGTAGTAGACAGAACTTTTAAAAGCTTCTACGGATTGATTAGTGCAGTTAAAAGCGGAAGTTATCAGCAAAAAGTGAAACTCCCTAATTACCTGCCGAAAGATGGTTATTTCTTGCTGATAATTCCTAGAATTGTTGTTAAGGATGGAAAGTTTAGAGTCCCAATGTCCAATGCTTTTAAAAAGCAATTTGGAGAAGTTTGGATTCCATTTCCAAAAAGACTTAACATCAATCAAATCAAGGAAGTGAGGATTCACCCAAAATATAATGCTAGATATTTTGAAGTTGAATTTATCAGTGAAGTAGATCCGGAACCTATAGAAGCTAAGAACGATAGTGCTATTAGTATTGATTTGGGAGTTGACAATTTCGCTGCTTGCGTTGATACCAATGGGGCATCCTTTCTTGTGGATGGTAAGCCAATCAAATCTATTAACCAATGGTTCAACAAGCGTAATGCAAAACTGCAATCCATTAAGGACAAGCAGTGTATTAAGGGTATCACTAATCAACAAGTGAAGCTCACGGCAAAACGCAATAATCAAGTTCGAGATTACCTGAACAAGACAGCACGATTTATTGTGAACCACTGCATCGCCAATAGTATTGCTAACTTGATTGTTGGGTACAACCCAGGCATCAAACAAGAAATCAATATTGGTGGACGCAATAATCAAAATTTTGTCCAAATACCTTTTCACAGTTTGCGTTCTAAGTTGAAGGCAATGTGCGAAAGATACGGATTGAACTACATTGAACAAGAGGAATCTTACACAAGCATTGCAAGTGCGATTGATGCTGACAAGATACCTGTTTACAACGCCGACAATCCCAAAGAATACCAGTTTTCTGGCAAACGAATTAAACGCGGATTGTACAGGACAAAGGATGGACATTTGGTTAATGCGGATTTAAATGGTTCACTGAATATTGGGAGGAAAAGCAAGCACGATGGCTTTACCAGAGTGTCTAGGGCTGCATTGACCCAGCCTAGAAGGATTAATCTTCTTAAATTGGAGAAGTGGAGAGCGACGGCTTTAGCCTCCCTCGGAACAACTTCTTAGAATCTCCGTGGCTTTTAGCCCGGAGAGTGTCAAAGCCTTACACCTAACTAGAAATCACAAAAGTAAAGTGATACTTGTTGCTCACACATTGTCTAGCATCGTTTAAATTTTAAGTAAAAATTGTATATGCTATTGGCACAGACTTACCATGAGAGTAATTTTTTTTAAAGTACTTTACACAAACAAATGATACTTATAGCAAAATATTGCTTTATAGCTAATTAGTGATCCAGTTTGAAAACAATGTAGTATTTGCGATCGCACCAGTAATTGCTAGAATTCTCAACAGCTGGTTAAGCATCTGTATGCTGTTTGACCTCAAATTGGTTAATTAGTATAAAATTTCTTAACTAATGGTAAAAATTAATTGTATTTACTTAAATTTAAACTCATTATGTGATACTACGATTACCTAATTTAGGTTATAGCTAACTTTACAACTACCATTGAACAGCACAGCAAGGTTATCTTTAGGACTAATAATGGCATCTCAGATACCATTTTCTATAACTTCCTGCTTGCTAAAAAATTAGTCGAATGAAAATTAAGTACTGGATTTCTCAGGAGGAGTGAAATGGGACTTAGCGACGAACTTTTGAACCCAAACAAAAAAGCTATGGTCGTAGAAGACTGCTGCAACCTACTCGAAACACAGGTTGCTTCTAAGTCAGGTATCAGCGGTATGGCTTTGAAAGCTGCCTTTGGGGCTTTAAAGGGTATCAAACCTGGATACATACCCTATGCCGTTGAACAACTTTTGCCCCAGTGTTTCACGGCCATCGATCCCATTTGGAATGAAGGCGTCCAGAAGGGCGATCCGGTGGGGTACGTGATTGCAAATTCATCAGATACAGCAGATGCACTTTTAAGCGTAACTGACGCGAGGCTGAAAACTGTGAAACGCCAAATCGTGCGAGGAACTTATGAAAAGCTTCGCGGTTCAGCAAAAAAACACGTCGAAGAAGCGGTACCAGACTTAGCTAATATCATCGACAAGTACGCCAAGGGATGATGGGGGACTGGGGACTGGGGACTGGCGAGACAAGGGAGACAAGGGAGACAAGGGAGACAAGGGAGACAAGGGAGACAAGGGAGACAAGGGAGACAAGGGAGACAAGGGAGACAAGGAGAATAACTTCTAACTCCTAACTCCTCAGTCAACACCCTCCATTCCTATCTCCCAATCAAAGTCGCAATTGCCTTGACTAACTCGTCTGGTTCCACGGGTTTAGATATATGCTTTTGAAATCCTGATTCGAGGGCTTTTTGCTGGTTGATTTCGCCTGCATAAGCAGTTAAAGCGATCGCTACAATCTGTTTGTCCTGTGCCTGCAATGCTTTAACTTGGCGCATCAGCATATAGCCGTCTGTTTCTGGCATTCCGATATCGCTCACCAGAACATCCGGCTTTGACTGTGCCAAGGCTTGTAGTGCTTCCAAAGCAGATGCAGCAGCAGTCACCTTTGCTCCAGCCTGTTCGAGAACGAATGTGTGGAATTCACGGGTATCTGTGTCATCGTCCACAACCAAAATTTGGGTGCCTGTAAGAATTTCAGTTGAGGGGGAAGCATGGGAGACAGTAATGTTGTTGTCTTGTTTTTTACTTAAGTCTTTTTTGATTAACGGTAATCTGACTGTGAAAGTGGCTCCTTGCCCTTCACCTAAACTTTCTACCCAAATCGTTCCCCCATGTAGTTCTACCAAATGACGGACAATTGCTAGGCCTAACCCCAAGCCACCAAACTTTCGGGCTGTCGTGCTGTCAGCTTGACGGAAATATTCAAACACGTGAGGAAGGAATTCCTGCGCGATCCCTTTGCCTGTGTCACTGACGGTAATCTGAGCATAAGCCTCAACGTGCTGGAGTTGAACCTCAATTTTTCCTCCTTCAGGGGTGAATTTCACAGCATTCGATAACAAATTCCAGATTATTTGTTGTAAACGGCCGGAATCGCCCAAAACTCGCTCTACAGAACTATCGAAGGTTTTATGAATTTGAATATTTTTAGCTTCTGCTGCCAAACGCACTGTCTCCAATGCTGCATCAATTACAAGCACTAAACTGACGGGAAACATATTGAGGTTGAGCTTGCCTTGTAAGATGCGAGAGACATCAAGCAAATCTTCAATGAGCTGAGCTTGTAATTTAGCATTACGCTCAATGGTGGCGATCGCTTTTTTAAGTGCAGCTGGGTCAAATTCACGGGTTTGTAACAAATTTGCCCAACCCAGAATCGGGTTCAGGGGCGATCGCAATTCATGGGAAAGCACCGCTAGAAACTCATCCTTGATGCGGTTGGCTCTTTCGGCTTCGGTTCTGGCAGCTTGCTCTAGTTGCAGCAGGCGATCGCGTTCTGATTCTGCTGCCTTGCGTTCGGTAATATCAATACACGAACCGATGTAGCCTAAAAAGTCTCCTTCGGGAGTAAACCTGGGTACGCCTACATCAAAAATCCAGCGGTATTGCCCATCAAAGCGTCTGAGTCGATATTCCATTTGAAACCCTTGACGGGCATCAAAGGCATTTACATAAGTATCTAAGCAATATTGTAAATCTTCCGAATACACTCCTTGAGTCCAACCATTGCCCATCTCTTCCTCTATACTTCGTCCACTAAAGTCCAACCACGTTTTGTTAAAATAATTACATAACTTATCGACCCCAGCCATCCAAATTAATGTTGGTGTCGAATCTGCCATTAGCCGAAAGCGTTCCTCACTCTCACGAAGTGCCTCTTGGGCTTGTTTGCGTAAGCGTAGTTCCTCGTAGACATCACTGACATCTGTAACAAAAATTGATACACCTTCAGCAAAGGGATAGATGCGATTCTCAAACCAGCGATTCCATTTAGGATAAAAGTATTCAAAACGAACCACAGTCTGTTCGGCGATCGCCCGATGAACCTGGGTATAAAATTCAGTTCCTACCACATCTGGAAACATCTCCCAAATGCTCTTACCCATCAACTCTTCCTTGGAAAAGCCCACAACTTCTGCTACGCGCTGGTTGACAAAGGTGTAGCGCCACTCGCTATCCAATACATAGAACTGGTCTTGGATACCAGCTAACACCGTCTCCAAGTGGGCTTTTGCTACCTCCGCTTCAAACCGTAGCTCTTGTTCCCGTTGCATTGTCTCCTGTCTCAAACGAGCCATTTTTAAGGCTGCTTCTACCCGTGCTAACAATTCACGGGCTGAGAACGGTTTAATCAAGTAATCATCAGCTCCAGCTTCTAACCCTTCCACCCGTGCCTCTTCTCCTGCCCGTGCCGACAGCAGAATAATCGGAACTTTTTTTGTCTGCGGATCGGTTCGTAATGCTTGCAACAATCCAAAGCCATCTAAGAAAGGCATCATCACATCCGTCAGTACCAAGTCTGGCAGACGCTCCCGAACAGAATTCAAAGCAGCTAAACCATTGGGCACTGCTTCCACTTCATAGTGCTGGCTTAACAATCGCTTGACATAATCACGCATATCAGCATTGTCATCAGCTAGAAGAATGCGGGCAGAAGAGGGGGAAAGGGAAAGGGGCAAAGGGGAAAGCAAAGAGAAATCCTTTTCCCCTTTTTCCTTTTCCCTTTCCCCTTCTTCGGGTAGCCAACGCATGGCTTCTTCTATATAAGGTGCAGCACCTAAGGCTGTTGAAGCTAAAGTTCGAGGGGCGCTAATCCTGTCTGGAGGCAAATGAGCATAACCGGTAGGAATCGACACAGTAAAGCAACTGCCTACTCCTAGAACAGTGCTTACTTGGACAGTTCCACCATGCATTTTCACCAATTCTTGCACCAGCGACAAGCCAATTCCCGATCCTTCAAAAGTTCTTCCTTGCGCTCCTTTGACGCGGTGAAATCGTTCAAACAGATGGGGGATTTCTGCTGCTGGAATACCAATTCCTGTATCGCGCACCGACAATTGTACGAAAGACGACGCGGGGACGGGGAGAGGGGGATGTGATAAATTCTCTACATTCTCATATCCCCGTGTCCCCGTGTCCTCTTCCCCCACCCACTGCAAATTCACTACAATTTTTCCTGCCAAGGTGAATTTAAACGCGTTAGACAGCAAATTAAGAACAATTTTTTCCCACATTTGGCGATCGACATACACTGGTGCGGGTAGGGGAGGACAATTAACTGATAACTGCATTCCTGCCCGTTCAATCGCTGAACGAAAAACACTAGCTAATTCCGCGGTGAACATGGCAAGGTCAGTGGGTTCGTATGAAGCTTGAACCCGTCCGGCTTCGATACGGGAGAAATCTAGGAGGCTATTGACTAGTTTCAACAAGCGCAGTCCATTACGTTGCACCATTTTTAACTGCTCTTGTTCGTTAGCTGGTAACAAACCGCCACAATTGGCTAGGATGTCTTCTAGTGGCCCCAACATTAAAGTTAATGGGGTACGAAACTCGTGGCTGACATTGCTAAAGAAGATGGTTTTGACGCGATCGATTTCTGCTAAAGCTTCAGCCCGTTTGCGCTCTTGTTCGTAAGCCTGGGCGTTGGCAATGCTAGCTGCGATTTGAGCTGCAACTAGTTCCATAAATCCTTTATAATTGTCGTCAAACAGCCTGAAGGGGTTTAAGCCAGCAATTAAGATGGCAGCTTTGCCTGTTTCACCCGATGGTGCAATGGGTATAGCCACTGCTTGATGTGGCGTTGGCGAAGCCTGCCGTAGGCATCGCTCCCATATACCACAAGGTAAACTACCAAAATCCGCTGCTACAATATCAACCAGTTTTGTTTGATGGGTTGTCATCACTTCCCCAAAAGGCCAAACTGTATCAGAATTGAGAGCAAGTGTTTGGGGAACTGCTATGTGGTTTGGCTCAATGCCGCATGTCCTGGCGAGAGAAACTTGTTGTCGATCTGGATCGACCAAATAAATCATTGCAAAGGGTAAGTCATAGGGGTTGGTTTCTAGACAACTGGCACTCAGGGTACAGGCTTCATCAAATGTACGTGCATCTGCTGTCCTGGTTGCTAACTCCCGTAACAGTTTTAACTGACGCTCACTAATAATGCGTTGTGTGTCGTCTGTGTTGGCACAGATAATACCGCCTGTTTGGCCCTCATCATTGGGAACTGGGCTATAGGAAAAAGTATAATAAGTTTCTTCTGGGTAACCATTACGCTCCATAATCAGCAGTAGCGCTTCGTCGTAAGTACCCTCGTTCTTCAGCAGCGCTGATTCTGCTCGCGGTCTAATCTGATCCCAAATTTCGCGCCACACATGGGAAGCTGGCTGACCGAGTGCTTGTGGATGTTTGCCACCAATAATAGCTTTGTAAGGATCGTTGTAAAGATTAATGAGTTCGTCGCCCCACCAGACAAACATCGGTTGACGAGAAGTAAGCATAATTCGCACCGCAGTTTTCAAACTCTGCGGCCAATGCTGTGTTGGGCCAAGGGAAGTTTGCGACCAGTCAAGTTCTCGCATCCGCGCACCCATTTCACCTCCACCAAGAAGAAAATTACCGTCGGCGTTGCTTGCTGACGTTGACTCATTTTTCATTGGTTCCTCTCGATTAGTCATGGGTCGGGTACAAAGCTAAAGTTGTGGTCATGTGCTGGTCAAAATCCTTTTTTGCTATAGCCCAAATAGTGTTGAGGGCGATTTTGACTCCGAACTCAGCACCATAAAACAAGCTTACTCTTCTTCTCCAAAGTATGTTCCTTGGAGAATTTTACTTCGATCGCCCAACTCATTGAGTAAGGTACTAATACGCTGCATTCCCAAAAAAGAGGGTGTTGCGCGTCCATTTTACCAACGCTTTATTTATTGTTGTAAACGCCACACCAAACTCGGCGGCAAATTTTTATTGAGAATTCAATTCTTGCCGCAGGTCACGAACTAGCTTACTAATATTGGATTGTTTTGGCACAAGTAGTCTTCTACTGTGAAGCAGATAAATGAAAGTTATAATGCTCTATATATCTAATGTTGTACGTTAGAGCGCTATTTGGCGTCAATTATTCTTGAGACAGAGATTATAATTCCAGCAGCTTTTTCCATTAGTTAGAATAGACGAACTGATTTAGTGCGATCGCTCCCCAAAAATTCGATGACAAAACTCATCAAAACCCAGAAACACATATTTAGTAAACTATCATAGCCAAAGTTGTCGAGGGCAACAAGATTGATTTTTGACTTTAAGATTTAGCTTATATACTTCATTTTCCTAGATAGAAATCTATTGTCAATAGCTGCCTGTATTGAGCAATTTATTTAAATTACGATTAATTGATTTTATGCTTTTAACAACCAAAAATATTTGATTATATTTTAAATATTGTTTATTCTAGAATTATTAAACATTTCTAATTAAATCATTGATTCACTTAATTTAAACTTAAAAATATCGATTTTTTAAAATATTAATAATACTTACAAATAAAAATAAAACTAATATTTAGTTAAAATTAACAGAGTCAATTAATGCTAAATTACCGAAATAAAATTTATGAACTAGGCACAATTTCAAAATAAGTTTTGAGAAAAGCGATAAAAAACAATCTCAACCTTTATAGCAATCATTACTCCAGCTTTGTCTAGAAATGTACTAACTGTAATGAACATCAAATTTTTCCAAATTACTGTAGTGTTATTAGTATTTTTGTTAAACTTAGCAGTTGCTTCTCCCACCTGGGCAAAAACAGCACCTTCCTTAACAAGCAATCCTGAATACTTTGAAGTAGGTCAAAAAGTTATTTGGCTTTACAAGGCTCGTGGTGATTCTGCTGATATTCAGAGAATTCCCGCAGAAGTAGTCAAATTAGGTTCCAAGGAAGTGCAAATTAAGGTATACAAAAATAAAAACGAATTTGTGAATCGTTGGGTAAATCCAAACAAGCTAGAAAATTTTCACGAATAGAGATACAGCGTTTATCAGGTAAATTAAGTACGCGGTTAGGGGCGCACGGGTGTGCATTGGTAACATGATGCGGCCGCCCTGGTCTGAGGGTACGGCACCATTCTTAAAAATTTGGTGCGTTATGCTTCGCAACAACTACACATACTAAGAAGTGTCATCAAGCTTTAGGCTGTTGCCACTACAGTTTATTTGACTTCCGCATAGATATGTTCCTATTTAATCGCTTCCTCCGTTCAACAATTAGGTTTGTGCTAATTAGTTTGATGGCGATCGCAATGGTGCTTGGCTGGAATGCGATCGCCCACAGTCAAATACCTTCTTTATCCACCGCAGCCTCTCAAGATCCGCACCAGCCACCTAAGGGTGTCACCCGTCTCGGTTTATAAGTATCCTTCATCTACAGTGCTATACGATCCAAATAAAGCACTGCGAGTTTGGGGGCCGACTATACCATCGACACGCAAACCATTGTTGGCTTGAAACTGCCGGACTAGCCTAATAGTCGTATTTCCGTAATAACCTGTAGGATTAATCCCTAAACGCCTTTGTACTTGTGATACAGCAGAACCTCTAGAACCATAACTGAGTGTGATGCGTCCACCTACTCCAGCAGACGTTGGGTTGTTTGAACGAGAGTTATACGTATCACCTACCCATCTTGCAGCTACATATCTATTTCTGGATAGGCGAACAAAACCATTGGCTCTACCAGTGCTGGTAATTCTAGTACCGTTGGGAATACAGTCTACAACTGAAGAACTAGTGTAGGGGCTTACACGCACGTTAAGACAACTGCCGTTAGTTCTGACATAAGCGCCTAATGCTGCTGACACTTGGGTAATAGCTGTAAAAAATACTATAAAACCAGCTAACGATAACCAAACAGAAGATTTCAGAGATTTCTTCCAATCTAAGTCAAACTTGGGAAATTCATAGTCGATAGATTTTGCCTGACCGTTTGCCTCTTCGTAGGCCACGAACATAGATGAATAAGCAATATATTCCATTGATTAACACCTTAATCTTTTAAAAACTAAAAACTCACAAACTTTTCACACCACAAATTAAGCGATTCTTGAACGGCAATAGACTCACTCAAAGCCATCGTCCAGTGTCTATGGTGTACGACTGCAATTTTATTCGCCACCATCGCTGAAAATAATGTTGTCGCTACGAATCCAACTTTTTAGACAGATTTAAATTTCCCATGTTTTCTTCTTGACTTCAAGTGCAGATAAATCAGTTAATCTATTTACAGGCAAATTAGCCCAAAGCACCATCTATTAATTTTTTGATATTTAATTTGGAGATCGATCCAAAACTTTTCTTTAAATAGCTTTAATATATGTTGTATATTTTGTTTTTTCTATCAAAAAAGATCCATGAATTTAGTTACAGTTACAGAAATATCACTTAAATCAGTTAAGAGATAAATTACTTTATTCAAAATATCATATACATCAGTTAAGGTGAGAAACTTACTTACGAACATCTGACTTTTTTCAGATAGTTCCAACAGACTGTAAGCCATTGAGTAAGTCAATCGGCAAACAAAGGACTTGAAGGATATTTTTCGATTTCATATATACACAAAAATTTTGTATTTATTTATTTTTGAA
This sequence comes from Nostoc sp. DedQUE12a, assembly GCA_034530795.1. Taxonomy (GTDB): domain Bacteria; phylum Cyanobacteriota; class Cyanobacteriia; order Cyanobacteriales; family Nostocaceae; genus Nostoc. The sequence continues at coordinate 3,498 of JAVRCH010000008.1, read as the reverse complement.
ATCAAACTTTTATGAGAGAATAGCTATTAGATTTTCAGAATTTTGTGAAAACATCAAAATCAAATCTAACTGAAAATGAAGCAATTAACCAAGTTGAAGAAGAATTCAGGAGTCAGAATCAAGACGCGACGCTCGAATACTCGCTAACGCTCCGCTATCGATGACTCGCTAATGCTTCTCTACGAGACGCTTCGCGAACGCTATCAGTCGGGGATTCAGACCCGCGACTTTCTTGTTGACCACCAAATTGAAAATTTGGTGGGGGTGCAAAAACGCCGGTTATTCAGACGCGACGCTCGATGACTCGCTAACGCTGCGCTATCCGCTTTTTTGGTCAAAAAACATTGCTGAATTCTGACTCCTGACTCCTGAATTCTGTTCGATAAACATGAAAAACAATCAGAAATTTTCTGCCTTTCCTCGGTTAACCAGCAGTATCTTTTTAATTTTGGGGATTTCCGCCATACCCTACACTACCGCTTGCAGTAATCAATCCAATAGCAGCAAAGCCGAACAAGTTTCTCATACTAAGTTTCCTCTAGGTTTTTCGGTAAGTAAAATAGACACCACGGTAGACCCCAAGCAGGATTTCCAGAAATTTGCAGCAGGTAAATGGCTCGATGGTGTTCAACTTACCCCAGACCTTCTGCAAGCGTCCGATAGTGAATTTTTAAGCAAGCAAGTTTCCCAGCAGGTGCAAAAAATAGTGTCACAAGCAGCTGCTCAAAGCACGTCAAGGGCGACTTTACAATGCTCAAGGCAATCTTCAGAATTGGTGGACTGATGAAGATGCTGCTAAGTTTGTAGCCCAGACCGATAAATTGGTGAAACAAGCTAATGCTTTTGAAGTGCTTCCGGGGTTGAAATTGAACGGAAAACTTACCGTAGGAGAAAATTTGGCTGATGCTGGTGGGGTCAGTCTAGCTTATGAAGCGCTACAAAAATATTTAAAAGAAAATCCCCAAGCTAATCAAAAGATCGATGGCTACACACCCCAACAGCGTTGCTTTATTGCCTGGTCTCAGTTATGGGCTATGAAAGCCAATGAAGGTTTTCTTCGCCAAGTGACAGCAACCGATCCCCATGCTTCAGGCTCTTATCGTGGCTTTGCTCCTTTTCAGCATGAGGATGGGTTTTACAAGGCGTTTGGCATCAAACCGGGCGATGCTATGTGGTTGGATGAAAAAGACCGCGTGAAGATATGGTAAGTAGTAATTCAACACACTAATATTGACCTGTGTAGATTGGGAAAAGGGCAAAGGGTAAGGGTTTAAAGCCTTTACCTTTTTCCCCTTACCGTTTCAAGCGCCTGTCAAAAAGATTTTGGCGGACTACTAGTACAGGTCGGCGGAAATAAACCTACCATTTAAAACAGCCATAAATTACCTTGAAAGAGTTCTATACCCGGCTGTTCCTCACTTAGAAAACGGGAGCATTTACAGACCAAGGTTGAGTTCTGCAAAGTCATTGTTTTCTCTACTTAAAACTCAAATCGGATATTTTTTTCACTGCAAGTTTCTTACACAAAGGCTAATTTTGAAAAGGAGACTTTGCCAAATCTGTGTTGTAAGTAATCCATTGTGGTCTGCCAATCTGGATATTGTTTGCTTCAAAGGCTAGACGCACTCGTAGACGGAACTCTCGCCCAACATTCCATTGTTCCATCGGTGCCGTTTTAATCCAAACGCGCACTAGCATACCCGTGTGGGAGAGGTCATCAATGCCCAGGACTTCGGGCGATTCTGGCAGGCGATCGCGCCATTCCACTTCGCTATACAATTGCTGGGATACTTGCCTGAGAATTTCTAAAACCTGCTTCGGGTCGTTTTCATAGGCCACCACAATAGAAAAGTCTACCCGCGACCAAAGGCGGGTTAAGTTGTTGACATCAGTGATATTGCTATTAGGAATGGTAATTAACTTACCTTCGCCATTGCGTAGTTGAGTCACGCGTAGGTTGAGATTTTCCACCAGTCCGCTTTTATTCCCAATCTCAATTACATCTCCCACAGCAAATTGATCCTCCATCAAAATTAAGCAGCCATTGACCAAATCTTTCATCAAACTTTGGGAACCAAGGGAAATTGCAATACCGATGACAGCACCCCCAGCCAAAATTGAACTAGTGGGTACATTAAAAATGTCTAGAGTCCGCAAGATACCGAAGGTAATCAAAACAAAGGTGATTAATCCTTTTAGTGCCCCAGAAACTGTTGCAGATCGCAGAGTAATCCGTTGAGTTTCACTCAAAGGGAGAGAGGGATGGGTTGTCCAGACATCGATGATATAGTCAATTAAGCTTTTGCCGATACGAATGACAACACTGATAAAAAACCAAATAATCAGCAGCACCAGGGGACGGGCTAAAGCGTCATTCCACCATTTCATCAGGTAGGGGACACGAGACATGATGACCACAATCCCGATGTACCATCCGAGAATAAACGCCCAAAACAGTAGCAAGGTCAGAAAAGAATAGATCCCCAGTTGGCGCTTGAGAGTGAACTGTCGCTGGATGATTTCTAGAAATTGCGATCGCTGATGGGCGATGGTGTGTGCCTCTGATTCGCTGGTGTCGATTGCCTGAATATTGGCCGATGTTTCTGCCTGAGAGCGTTTGACCGCAGCCTCTTTTGCCTCAGCTATATGCTCTTGATAACGAGCTTGCAATACCGTCTGTTTGCGAATTAGAGTTCGCCGGAGGAACCATAACACAACACTGCCCAACACCAAGCCGATGCTGATTTGTAGTGCCTGCCCAACCCGTTGAGACAATACCTTAGGTGAGAAGAGTCGCTCGATGCGTTCCACTTCTGCTTGTAATATTTTTTGCCACTCCTGGGCCAATTCCTCAAGCGTTTTTCCATAGTAGTCAGCATCTGGCTCTGTCACTGTCACCAACCTTAAAGAACGGGACGTTTGATTGTCATTGAGCTGGAGGATTAGGTGGTTATTCAGGGTGGCAACAGAAATTAGGGGAGTTTGTTTGGCTTTGTTGGCTCTATTGAGCGCTCGCATCAGCCGTTGCGTAATTTCTTCAGCACGTACTTCCACAGGAAGACTTCCCTCTGGCGGTTGGTCGCGATTAAAAACAGTGGGAGAGACAACCTTAAATAAAAGGTTTTTGTCTAGTGGTGAATTCACGTTGGCAATTTCATATTCACCGAGACGGGTGACGCCTTTAGGCGGTTTGTACGGATTGTTAGAAGCGGCGGTAGGTGACGAGGGCAGTTGACTGTGGGCGATCGCACTCCAACCAAGTACTATTGCGATCGTCATCACGCTGACTAGCACAAACCGAATTATTGAATGGAAGAAGCGATTAAACACGAACATAATCTCTGGTAAAGTGATTGACTCAGATCTTGCACCTGATAAAAACAATCAGTATTAGCCGAAGACAAAAAAATAAAAGTAACATCTAACAAATAGAGATTATTTTTAGATACTGATGCAATAAGCTACATTAATTAGCATGATATTTACGAGTGATATATA
>JAVRCH010000007.1:0-10049 GCA_034530795.1 Nostoc sp. DedQUE12a | reverse complement strand
AGAGGTGAAACGCTGCTGCGGCAACGATAGTTTAGGGGTTGCCCTACGCTAAAATAGCTCGATGCCAGGTTTATTATCTAACAAAAACCCCCTCGCTCTCATCATAGCCAGGGGGTTTTTGTTTATCCTTTATTTAATATTGATTTTGGGCTTAAATGAAACATATTGCCTTTCAATAATTAATGAGGTGGGACTCCACTACAATATAAACAACATTAGAAGTGATCGCTCATGCACATTGAAAAACCAAAACTGCGATCGCCTCTGTAAAAATGGATTTACTACACCTTTAATTTTTGAATTTTAGCAAATGCCACTCGAACTGCAAAATCTCACAGGCGGTTACACCACAGTACCAATTGTCCAAAACATTAACCTCACCTTACAAACAGGAGAATGGTTGAGTTTAGTTGGTGCTAATGGTTCAGGTAAATCTACCTTACTTAAATTGCTGAGTCGCATTCTTTCTCCACAGCAGGGAACAGTGCTACTTGATGGGAAAGCAATTCATTCTCAACCCCCAAATTTAGTTGCACAGAAACTAGCTTTTTTACCGCAACAACAAATAGTTCCCGTTGGCTTAACAGTGCGACAATTAGTAAGTTTAGGACGCACGCCACATCAAGCTTGGTGGCAATGGGAATTAAATGCTGAAGATTGGCTAAAAGTTGAAGCTGCAATTAAAAAGACGCAACTACAAAAATTAAGCGATCGCTTAGTCGAACAACTCTCAGGTGGTGAAAGACAAAGGGCTTTTTTAGCTTTAGCACTAGCGCAAGAACCAAAAGTTTTATTATTAGATGAACCTACAACTTTTCTCGATATTAACTATCAATTACAACTCTTAGAATTACTTAAAGAACTAAATCAGCAACAAGAATTAACTATTGTCACAGTATTACATGAACTGAATTTAGCAGCACGGTATAGCTCTCGCATTGCATTATTAAAACAAGGCCATATTTGGAAAGTTGGTACGCCTGAACAAGTTATGACACCAAATGCGATCGCGCAAGTTTTCGGCGTAGAATCAGTGGTTATTCAAACACCTGTCGGATTACAGGTTTGTGCTATTTCTGCTATATAAAAAAATAATTATCGGGAAAGGCAGAGGGCAGGAGGCAGAAGGCTTTTATGGAATTCTAGTTCCTGCCCTGTGCCCGTGAAGCCTTGGGAACAAGGGTTTAAGACCCCCACGCTCATAAGAGTTCAGTGGCTCCAAGTCAGGAGGGGCCACCAATCCCCTTCTGACCTGTTCCTTCTGCCTTCTGCCCTCAGCATAGCTGCCTTCTTCAACATTGGCTAAACTTAGAATCATAAAAAACCCTCTCAACAATCAGCGAGAGGGGTTTGAAGTTTTCAGCAGGAAATAATCTTAATCCTCAATGGGTGCATTCGGAATTGCCGCATCAATATCAGTTTGGGACAAATTGGGAATCGACCAGTTAGGTTCACTTGCTTTCAACACTTTTGCAGGAGTAACGTTAAATTCAATAGTACCTGTTTGTGGATTAGTTTTAGCCACTAACTGAGTTCCATCTACAACTTTAATAGCTAAGGGTTCCGTCAATCCTTGGGCATCCGCAGCTATACCAGCGACCTTGGTTCCAATCGGTAAATAAACACCATCACAATCCCACTCATTTTCTGTAATTTGGCCATTTCCTAAAAAGTACAGAGTATTTCCTTGAGATGCTTTTTTGGGTTTGTGCGCGTAAATGGCTAGAGTTTTTCCAGTTTCGTTGCGGCATTGTGCCCAGTTTTGTGCTGTTTCTAAAATGTACTTTTGTAGCTTCAATTCACCTAATTCTTGCTGAATTTCCTCTGGTGTATATTTAGATTGATCTGGTGTATCTTTTAGTTGCAACAGATTATTAATTCCTTGAGTTACCTCGATATAGTCGGGACTAGTAGTTAGGTTCGGCCTATCAGCCCAAGAAGGTTGGGCAATTATCAAATTAACTAAAAGTACTAAAGCAACTAGAGCAGTTTTGAAAAGTTTCACTTTCATTCTCCTTTTGAGGATTACAAAATATTTTCAATATTGAGAATTGTACTAGAGTCAATCTAAAATCTCAAATCAAAAGTTTTTTAGCTTTATAAATAGGCTTTAGCGAAATTTTGTATTTTTTCAAAATCTTGAAGGGAGAGTCTAAGTCTAAACTTTAAGTGTATATAATAAAGTAATATTTAGACTCTCTTACCATTGGGATAATGACACAACATTTCTAATTCACTGTTATTGACGAATCAGTTTTTCAACAACTTTGTTATTTTCCCCAAGTTGCTGTTCATCAACAAAGAGTTTATTATTGGAACCTTCTTTGTTAAATTTGGCATTACTTTGGGTGTGGAGTCCTGTTAAGACACTTAATTTAACTTCTTTAGTCTCTTTGGAAGTAGGTACTAAGGTGACTTTCAGTTCGGTGAGAATTTGTTGTTGCTCTTTGATTATTTGAGTTAGTTCTTTGAGTTGTTGAGTGTGTATTTCATCCAGTTTTTCATGGACTAATTCAATATTTTGTCCAGCCCTCAAATTCACTTTGTGGTCAATTTCAGCATTTTTGCGATCGGTATCAGACTGGCGATTTTGACTCATCAAAACGATGGGTGCTGTGTAAGCTGAGGCAAATGAAAATACTAAGTTGAGCATCATGAATGGTGACTCATCCCAGTGGGGAACCCCAGGCATTAAATTGAGACTAACCCATCCCGCCAAAACAGTACTTTGCCCAATCAGAAATCCCCAAGAACCCACTTGTGCTGCAAATTTATCAGCAAGGCGTTGTCCGAAAGTCAGTTCTTGAGTTGAAGCGTCTTGTGCTGCTGGTTGTATCTCTACAACTTGAGGCTTTTGAGCTACTTTTGCATCAACTTTGTTGGGGGATACTGTTTTTAATGTATTCATGTTGCACCTGTTGGCGTCGTTTGAGTCTGTGTTTATCCTGATGACTTTTAATGTACGCCGGTTAACCGATAGGAGCAAATATTGTTTTTTTTTAAACCGATAAATAAAATTGATGAAAAATACCAAAACTGTCTAAGACAAATTCCTAAAAGCTTAGACTGTCTACACGCCTGGATTTTGGGATTGTTCAACCCCATGTGCTTCTGTTTTTAACCAGAGTATTACTTTATCAATAGCCTCTGGGTTAAAAATTTGCTTTCGGCAGCTTTTTGATTTGCTCAGTAAAGTATGCTTCTTGATGTTTGAGTTGTTGCGCGAGTTCTAGGCCTTTTTGGAAAGCTGTTAGTGCTTGAGGATATTCTTTGCGCTCTAAATACAATTGCCCAATTTGGTCATAAGCTTGCATCACTGCATAAAAGTTAGCAGATTGCGTCTGTGTATCTACGAGAATTTGGCTAGCTTCTAAAGCCTCATCTATTTGTCCTTGAGAACGGTAGAGGCCAACTATCTTCTGCAAAGCTTCACCGGCACGAACGAACTCCTGCAATTGCCAAGCAGTGGTATAAGCTTCTTGATAATTATTAAAAGCCTCTACCAGTAACTTAGGATCTGTCTTCCCTAGAGATTCGTAGTCTGAGCCGATCGCTAGCTTTAATTCTGGTATTTTAATAAGATTATTTTGGTTAGTGTAAATTTCTGCTAACTTGTTAAGTATATTTATTGACTGCTGGGGTTGTTCTGTCTGTGCGTAAATCTCAGCCAATTGTTGCAGATATGCTACCTCATTTAAAGATTCTCCTTGGGAAGTAGCTAAACTCAACAATTCCTCGTAGATTGGCGCAGCTTGGCGATAATCAAACCAACTCAGATGCAGTTCTCCAATTGTCTTGAGAGTTTCTACTAATGCTGCTGTATCTTTTTGTTGCCTGACTGCTAGCAAAACTTGGTCATAAGCTTGTATAGCCTGTTTAGGCGATCGCACATTTTGGTAAGCTTCACCTAGCGATCGCCATAATTCTAAATCAATTTCGGTAGATTTTTTCTGGGATTCGGTTTGCTTTTGAATTGCTTGCAACCTTTGAGTAATATATATTACTTCTTGGCGATCGTTTTGATTCCAAGCGATCGCACCGACTCTAGATAATGCTTGCACCTCTGCTAAAGGGCCCAAAAAGCGCCGCAAACGGAGTTCTCGGTTCCAAATTTCAAACGCCGCCACCTGATCCCCTGCTTGTAATTTTGCCGTTGCTTCTTGGTTTAACTCATCTAATGCTGGTTCTAACTTTAGCCGTTCTTCAAGAGTTAACGGCTTTTTATCCTTGGGCGATCGTGGTAAAAGTGGATCGGGTGTAGTGTATTCTAGCGGATTGGGAGGAAATTTATCTGGTGGTTTGGGCTTTTGACTCTGTGCTAGTGCCAAAGAACTGTTAAACAATATAGTGGCAGTAACAATAACAATTAACCGCTGTAGCATACTAACTTTACCTTGTTGTATTGGACATAGGGGAGCCAGTGCGATCCTCTCGCCTTGCGTCGGACAGCTACTGGCGTCATAGGGCATTGGTATTTATGTTAATCTCCCATAAGTTAGGTACTGCCTGCTCTGATCCCTGCAAACTTGTTTGACGGATAAAACATTAACAATTATCCCCATTTTCCACTTTCCATTCCCCATGCCCTATGACGGGAGTTGCTCCACATTTGGCTACGGTGTACACACAAGTTTCTTGACCTGCACCTTTGATGCATCGACCTGCACCTTTGTTGCATCGACCTGCACCTTTGTTGCATTGACCTGCACCTTTGTTGCATTGACCTGCACCTTTGTTGCATTGACCTGCACCTTTGTTGCATTGACCTGCACCTTTGTTGCATCGAAGAGCAAAAATTAACCCACCCTACGTTACACAGCAACTTTAAAAGACTTGTGTGTACACGGTAGACATTTGGAGACCAAATGACCGTACTGCCTCCCCTATGCCCCATTCCCTATTACCATTACCAAGGTCTACAATACTTCCAGATAATTTTTAAGCAACAGGTTGAGAGTCTATAATGACCCATTCTACTGATATCATCACCTTAGCCCGCTGGATGGCAGCTGATTTTAGTAATCAAGAACAGGCTTTTGAAAATCCGCCTTTTTATGCACACATTCGTGTTTGTATCCGTCCGTTACCTTGGGAATTATTCTCAGGAGTCAGCTTGTTTCTCGAACAAGCTTATGATTTTATGCTCAATCAACCTTACAGAATGCGAGTGATGAACTTGATTGAAGCAGAAAATCACATTATCATCGAACACTACACAATTAAGGAAGAACAAAAATTTTACGGCGCATCCCGTGACCCCGAACGCTTAAAAGATTTATCTGTTGAGCAATTAGAAAAAATGCCGGGTTGCAACATGGTTGTAGAGTGGACAGGTCACAGTTTTAAAGGCAAGGTCGAACCTGGTAAAGGCTGTATTGTGGTTCGTGACGGTAAAAATACTTACCTTGATAACGAATTTGAGATTGACGATAAAGAATTTTTCAGTCTTGACCGCGGAAGAGACTTTGATACCGATGAACGTCTCTGGGGTTCCGTAGCAGGGCCATTTCACTTTCTGCGTTGGAATAATTTTGCTGATGAAGTGAAGGTGTAACAAGTGAGGAGTGAGCAATTAAAACTCATAACTCATAACTCACTTAAATATGTTATGGCAGTTGCGATGATGTACCTGTTGATCGTAGGCGATCGCACAATCATAACCCCCTGACAACCACTAACTAAGTCTTTTAAATACAGCATGGCAAAATCCATGATGTATTTGTTACACATAGTTAGCATGGAATTTCTGACGTAGTTCAGAAGCTCAAAAATTTATTCACTCAGAGGATGGCTATTTAGGTAAAATCTTGATAAGATGATAAATCGTGGGTCTGGCGGCATAGCCAAGTGGTAAGGCAGAGGTCTGCAAAACCTCCATCCCCCGGTTCAAATCCGGGTGCCGCCTTTAACTAATTATTTGTCACAAACCCTTGTTTTACAAGGGTTTTGACGTTTATTATCACAAACTTAAAGGAGCCAAAAACATCAACTGGGGTAAAACTGGGGTAATTTGCGAGTATCATAATATGCCAGATTATGCCAAAATACGTCAAAGTATGCCAATCGAGTAGTTACAATTTTAGTGACAGATATTGACGCCAAAATAGCCGATGCCAACGACAAGCTTCGAGCAGCATCCATAAGAGTATCCATTAAGCGCCGGGGAAACAAACTTTGGTTGAGGGCAACCTTGCCACCCAAGCCGCACATTAATAAAAAGCAGGCGTACCAGCAGGAAGTATCCCTAGGCGTGAACACCACGCCAGCAGGATTACAAGCAGCTTTCATCAAAGCTAAGGCAATGGGGCTTGAACTGGACTCTAGGGAATTTTCTTGGGATAACTGGATTCAGGCATCAGAGAAGGTGGAAGCAGTATCTGACTGGCTGCAACGCTTTGAAGATGACCAGTGGCAGCGAACCAAAAAGACGGATGCAGCCCTGACAACCTGGAAAGACTACCGAATCATTTTTGGGAAACTAGACCGCGATCGCGCCCTCACACTTGAGTCTCTATTAGAAGTAGTGAGAGCCACCGAGCCAGATAGTCGCACCAGAAAAAAGACTTGCACCTATCTATATAAATTAGGGAAATTCGCTGCCATCGATGGTATAGAGGCAATCAAGGAATTAGCTGGTAACTACTCGGCCAGTGCAGTTAGTCCTAGAAAATTACCCAGCGATAAACTCATTGCAGAGTATAGAGAAAGCATCAAAACCCAATCTTGGCAATGGCTTTACGGGATGATTGCCACCTATGGGGTGCGATCGCACGAGGCCTTCCATCTAGACCTGGAAGATTTCCCAGTGGTGCGGGTATTGAGGGGAAAAACAGGTGAGCGATTCATTTATCCCCTGTATCCCGAATGGGCAGAGCGTTGGAATCTCGACGAGATAAAACTGCCCGACATCGACAAGACCTTCAGCAATGCGAAGCTGGGGACTAAGGTTTCAGGCTGGTTTTATGACTCTAAAGCTCCCTTTAGGGCTTATGATTTACGGCACTGCTACGCTAGGCGATGCTTTGAATTTGGGTTGGCACCCGATTGGGCAGCAGGACTCATGGGGCATTCTCTGGCGGTTCATCTCAAGACCTATCGGGCATGGATTGATGAAGCCACTTACAGACGGGCTTATGAGTTGGTAATTAACCGCAGTGATAGACCAATGCCACCTCAGTGACAGCCAAGTCCCCAACCGCTTCCACCTGTGTCCTCCCACCCCAGAGACCATCAAAAGCGATCGCAACCTCGTAATCAACGATTAGATTGAACAGTCTCCATAACCCTCATGCCAAAAACGGCGAGCAAGTTGCGTTCCGGGTGGGTAAGCAATACAAAATTACCACCCAAATGATTCAAGACCCAAGTTACCAGCAAGCCTGGGTGAGATGGGAGAAGCATTCACCAAAAGAACTTACCCAAACTCAAGCGAGTAAGAGTCAGGTATATGGCTTATTCATGGAGCCACTAGGAGATTATGTCAATGGCAAAATTGTTCCGTTCCCAACCATCCAAAAACAAGCTGCAACTCCAGTAAATATCAGCCCCGACTCCAAAGATGGGCTAGGAGTTGCACTCAGCCTTGCCACTGTACTCGCCAAAGAACAAGGCAAGCTGCAAAACGATTACCAAGTTTCAGTCAACAATAATCCAGAAGCCCCTGCTGGGCAGTATGGAATAGAAACCCATGTCCAAAAACCTCAAGGGGTAGCATATGCATCTGCCGAACACGCATTTAATCACCAAAAGCAGTTGCATCCATCAGTTGATGAATACCAGCTAATGGTAGAAGTGCTTCAGGCTAAACTCGAACAACATCGGCTAACTGAGGCGATCGCTAATTACTGGTACTCTAGTACTATAAAAAGGTATTTTAAAATCAGCCCTTTTTGGAATTGTTGATAGTAACTAATCAAGTAGATTCCAAGAAAAATTTTATGAGAGAATAAGTAGCGGGTGCGTCGAAAAATCAGTTAGCGATGAAATTTACTAAACTTAATTATTGTCAATATCTACTTAGTAGTCAAATCAACTATACCATGAGAGGCTGTTTGTAAATGATTATGAAGTGACCGAATAAGACTTTGCCAGTCGTTTCAACATTAAAGGAATCATCACTAATCATCACGCCAATTTGTACTTACAACTTGCACGGCTAATGGAATTGATTCTGCTTGAGGAACTGTTGATGCTTTTTTCCAGAGTGGTTCATTGACCAAGTTAGGAAGATTCAATACTAATACATCTGGAATATAACCAGATTTCTTATCAACTGATTTAACTAATACTTGACCAGGAATAGTATAAGCTAGATTAAACCTGCGAATCTCAAAATTGAGTTGTCTAATCAAAAATGCTCTAACTAGCTCATGTTCTCCTGTTGGTTGCATTTCTACTATTACTCCTTTGTATAGTTCATATCTGCCATTTTCTGGTTTCCACTCTAGAAATTCTTCAAAAGTAACTGGTTCTGGTAAAGCTTGAAACATCGTATTATCTCTTCAAGTTTGAACTGATGCCGACGGAATGTTTTATCACGCAAAAATTTTAGATTTGCTTCTATCTTTACATCTAAATAAAGGATCTCGTTCTCAAATTGGTAAGTGGACAGTTTTTCTAATTTCTCCTGTCCACTGTTCAGATTTCTTTAATCTTACGCTACCGCTAAACCATCATCTTGTCAAAAATATTATCTACTTTCTTAAGCTAAACAATGCTTTAGGATTGTATAAAATTTTATCAACATCTGGAAGAACAGTAATTGCTCTTCAAAATTAGCGTGCTTGCATAACCTATTTTAGGGGTCAAATATTTTATGTTTGATCATTTATCTTCATGCGTTAGATTCATTCTGTACTCTAGTTCTTAACCATCCTAATTTTTGGCTTTTCTCTTCTGTGTAATCTCTCTGTACTTCAACTTGAAGTGCAAAATGTGGGTATTAAAGTATCGTTATCGTTGGTTCCAATAATCCTTGCCATAACTTTTACCTACCTAAAGTGTTTATGCTGTAATTTAAGTTTTTAATTGCAATCAGTAAGATTTGACAACACAAAGCAATGTCTACGACGGGCTACACCTACGCCAAAATTAAAACTTTTTTTGGCTTAGTTCCATCTACCTTTAAAGATGAATATTGTCCCCGAAGTTTCACCTTATTGATTAGCTTATTGAAGAAAGGCAGAGGGCAGCTATGCTGAAAGTAATTCTGACTATTGACCGCTGGTTTGTGGAACTGATGCCCTGGTGCTTAATGCTGTTATGTTGCTTTTTAGATACACGCACAGGAGAGATTACTGGGATTAGCTTTATTGATTCCACACCAATTAATGTTTGTCATAACTGTAGGGCACATTCTGACTCTTGTTTTAAAGGATTAGTGAAATGGGGCAAAAATTCTGTGGGCTGGCACTTTGGGTTTAAGCTTCATTTGATTATTAATGATTGTGGAGAATTACTATAGCAATCCTAAATGATTCATGAGAAAACACCATATTCATGTAACTTAGGAAAGTCAAAAATTTGACAATCAATGGCTAATTCAAATAAACCCTTGACTACAGAGAAAGAATGACAAAAAAAGTAAAATTCTCGAATTAGTGTTTTTGCTTGTAACCAGATGTCTTCTACAGGATTTTGTTGTGGAGCATTCGGGGCAAAGCGCTCACAAGTTATCAACCATTGGTCTTTTTCTAATTCTGCATTCAGCGAGTCTAAATACTCTTTAATTTGCCCTGAACGGTGGTAACTAGCACCGTCCCAAATAATTAATATTTTTGCTTCAGACCGCAGTGATTGAAGATATTCTAAAAAACCAATTGTTGTCTGAGAATTAGCAATATTTGCTTTGTAAATAAAAAATTCTTTTGTTTTATAGTCTAATGCGCCGAAATATGTTTGTTTACAACCAGAAATGTTGAATGTCGATACAAAACTTTACATATTTAGTTAAAGTAGCTCTAAAAAAACTAAAATAGTCAACATACCATCATCTCCTCAAACCAATGAACATAACTGATTTTTTGACACATACATGATTGCAAATAACG
>JAVRCH010000006.1:0-5454 GCA_034530795.1 Nostoc sp. DedQUE12a | reverse complement strand
AAAAGGGGAAAGATTAAATTTATTCCTTTTCCCTTTAACCTTTAACCTTTTCCCCTGCCTTCCCTGCTCCCAGCCCCTATTTTCAAGGCAGGTCTATTCTTTTACAAGAATAGCGATCGCTTCGTAACTAAACAAGCAGCGTATAAAATGCGCGGTTAGGCGGTAGCCTAATAGATATTGAACAAAATGGCATAAAAATGCTTACTTTTGCCAAACCCAAGCGAGTTGCAATCGCCATCTTTTCTTTTAGTGTCCTACTTTACAGCCAAGTAGCATCGGCGGCCTTTACACCCTTACGCAGCAAAAAGGGAATGGTGGTTTCAGCACATCCTCTGGCTAGTGAAGCGGGAGTTTCTATGTTACGCAAGGGTGGTAATGCGGTGGATGCAGCCGTAGCTACAACCTTTGCAATTTCTGTAGTTGAGCCTTTTTCGGCGGGAATTGGCGGTGGCGGATTTTTGCTGTTGCATTCTGAGAAAACTGGGGAGATGAAAGCGTTAGATTTCCGCGAACGCGCACCGCTGAAGGCTACAAGAAATATGTATTTAGACGCGCAAGGTAAGGTGCGTCCATTTGCAAGTATTGATGGTTATTTAGCGGTGGCGACACCAGGAACCGTGGCGGGACTTTATGAAGTGCATCGGCGCTATGGTAAGCTTTCTTGGAAAGAAGTAGTAAAACCTGCCATCGCACTTGCTAAAGATGGCTTTATTATTGGCGATGCGGCTACTTGGGGTTCTCTGCAAACTAACCAACTTTATCAGCAACGAATTCTCAAAAATCCAGCGCTGCGGCAAATCTTCACACACAACGGCGAATTTTACAAATCAGGAGATAAGCTGATACAGCGCGATTTAGGTCGCACTTTAACGGCTATTGCCGAAAATCCCCAAGATTTTTACACTGGGAAGATTGCCAAAGCGATCGCTGCTGATATGGCAAAAAATGGTGGTTTAATTACTCTAGAAGACTTAAAAGCCTATAAACCAATTTGGCGGAATCCCGTTTGTGGAAATTTCCGCAAAGCTAAAATTTGCTCAATGCCACCACCATCATCAGGAGGCGTTCACCTATTAGAGATTTTAAATATTATTGGTGACACCGATTTGAAATCTCTAGGATGGCATCATCCAGACGCTATACATTTAATTGTAGAAGCAATGAAGATTGCTTACAGCGATCGCTCACAATATTTAGGCGACCCAGATTTTGTTAAAGTCCCCGTACAACAACTCATCAGTCCAGCTTACGCCAAAAAACGCCGCCAAGAAATTAACATGGACAAGGCTAGACCTTCCACCGAAGTCAAGCCAGGAAACCTGAATTCCCAAGTCCAAATTCCAAAATCCCAATGTCTCCCTTCGTCCTCATCCCCTTGTCCTCGCAACGAATCTCCCGAAACCAGTCATCTAAACGTAGTCGATGAACAACGCAACGCTGTTAGTCTGACTTTCACGATTAACCTTGGTTTTGGTGCTGGGGTGGTGACGCCGGGAACTGGAATTATCCTCAACAACGAAATGGATGATTTTGCTGCTGCACCAGGAGTGCCTAATGCCTTTGGTTTAGTTGGTAACGACGCCAACAGCATTGCACCGCGTAAAACTCCCTTGTCTAGCATGACTCCCGCAATTGTCACGGAAAATAATCGTTTCCGCATGGCCGCAGGCGCCCCTGGTGGTAGCACCATCATCACCCAAGTGTTGCAAGTAATTCTGAATGTGCTGGAATACAACATGAATGTTGGTGCGGCTGTCTCTGTTCCACGCATACATCATCAATGGCTTCCCGATGAATTGCGCGTCGAACCTTGGGGTTTAGATGCTTTGACTTTGGAGAATTTACGCCGTCGAGAACACAATATTAAAGAAACTGCACCTTGGGGTAATGGTAACGCGATCGCAGTTACACCCGATGGAACCCTAGAAGGAGCTGCCGATCCCCGTAGCGAAGGTTCTCCCAGAGGTTGGTGAGAGACTGGGGAGACAAGGGGAGACAAGGGGAGACAAGGGGAGGCAGGGGAAAAGGTTAATGGTTCGACAAGCTCACCAACCGATTAAAGGGAAAAGGAATAAATTTAATCTTTCCCCTTTTCCCTTTCCCCTTTCCCCTTTCCCCTTTCCCCTTTCCCCTTTCCCCATGCCCAAATTCAAAAATTCTTTGATTCTACGTAGCTACTGCTGCCAAACTCGTTTGCCCGTGCGCTAGGTACTAGTGTCCAACCTGCTTTGAGAAGTTTTTGATAAGTTGCCCAACCTTTGGAACCACCTGGTATCTGATAATCTGGGACTGCAAAATGCCCAAAAGCTGTGTAGGGACGCCAAGGTTGACCCGGTTCTGTCTGCAAATACAAGATTTTCTCTCCGTCGCCACTAGACTTAGATAACCAGCACATTTGTCGGTGCATTGCAAACTCCTTTACTTGTAGCTAAAAGCATAATGGCAAACTTTTGTCAAGTCCAACCTCACCCTTGTGGTATAGTTTTTTGCCTAATACTTTAGACAAAATGTACTTAATTCCTATGCATTTCAGGACAATAACTTAGAAATTCATACCCATGAGGATGGCTGCTTAGAAAATACAAATATAAGCAGCTTTCCGTCATTTTCTTCGTAGGATGAGGTTTTTTAAATGTTATCCGCGTTTTTGATGATTGTATGTAACAAGAACTACTATTTTATTTGGGGTGCGTTGTCACGCATATAACGTAACGAGAATTCGATAGACTTCTTGCAGAAGTCGGGAAAAGGGGAAGGGGAAAGGGGGAAAGGTTTGGTATTTTCCCTTTACCCTTTAACATGAGTCCCTTTTCCCACCTCTTGCCAAAAGTACTTTTGCAAGAGACTCCATGAACATGAAAATATTTCTTTCCTAGTCACCAGTCCCCAGTAAAGAGTCCCCAATGCCTATTGCGGTAAACGCAAATCTGCGGCGATGGCGTATAAATAAGGTTGAAAAATAGCTAAATTTTCCAGTTTTTCAAACTTACCTGTTTGCGTACCTGAATCGAAGGCAGTCGTAATTACGTAAAGTCTAGCTCCGTCAAAAGCAACATGACCGATATGTTGCTCTTGTACTCCACCTTGTTGGTTAAGTCCAGTAAAGCCATACCGGATTCCCTGAAGCTTCCCAACTAATACCGGTTGTGTTGGGTAGTCTGAGAAAATAATGTCCCTTCCATACTGAGCTTGACGGTCTTTGGCAACAGTAGCATATTTGTCTGTTACCCAAGCCTTGAGGGCTGTCAATACCTGAGTTTGGTATTTAGAATTTTGGTAGTCAACTGGAGAATTAGTGGGAACACCCGCAGCTGTAAGTTTCTTTTGAAAATCTGGAATCTTTTCTAGTGGGTAAACGTTAATCTCAACTGTACCCAAAACTTTCCCCTTAGAGGAAATACACAACAAGGCGGCATTTTCATTACAAACAGCAACTTGCCAATTAGTTGGAGCAGGAGTATTTCCGAGAATTTTCTGCCAGACGTTCCCCTCACTAGGATTAGCAAGTTTTGACACAGCAGGCGGATTTGGCGGTTTTTTTGGAGAAAGTCGTGGGAGAACAAATTTTGCTCCCACTGGTATTAATAACGCCAAAATCAAACCTAGTATTAAATGATAAAGTCGTAACATTTTTGTAAAAATTTCAAGCTAAGGATTATACAGTGATGAAATAATTTGTAATTCGTAATTAAATTAGATACGCCAGGGAATAGGCAAAGACAGTAGACTTCTTGCAGAAGTCGGGGAAAGGGGGAAAGGTTTGGTATTTTCCTTTCCCCTTTAACCTTTTCCCTTTTCCCACCTCTTGCAAAAAACACTTTTGCAAGAGGTCTAGTCTGTTTTTGTGTGGGTTTGACGGTCAGTTTTTGTCTTAAACTATACTTCAACTGCTTTACATTTAGGTTCTATTAGTTTTACTAGATTGACAAATGCAATGGTATCTTAGCGTGTTACTGATGTAATAATCCTAGAACTTGATTTGCGTTTTTTACTAATGAAATTCAGCGAAATCCTACACAAATTCGGCGACGCAGCTACAGCTAATAGCCTGAGTGTGAATCCCAACCATGATCCAGATATTAGCGGAGTAGCGGCTATTGATGAGGCTAATAACGGTAATCTCAGCTACGTGGAGGGAGCAAAATTTGGATCTTTGATCGCTAAGACTAATGCCAGTGCTTTAATTTTGCCCCAGGATGAAAAGTTACAGGCACTTGCACAGGAACGTGGTATCGTTTGGTTAAGTACTCCAGAACCGCGATTGTTGTTTGCCAAAGCGATCGCAATTTTTTACCAACCATATCGCCCAGTTCCAGAAATTCATCACAGCGCTGTAATTCACCCTACGGCGAAAGTTGGTAGCGATGTTTATATTGGCCCTCACGTTGTGATTGAACAAGGGGTGGAAGTTGGTAATAGTGTAATTATCCATCCCAATGTAGTAGTTTATCCAGATGTTAAAATAGGCGATCGCACCATCTTACACGCCAATTGCACCATCCACGAACGGACACACATCGGCGCAGATTGCGTAATTTTTAGTGGCGCTGTCATCGGTGCAGAAGGCTTTGGTTTTGTTCCTACTCGCAGTGGCTGGTTAAAAATGGAACAATCCGGCTATACCGTGTTAGAAGATGGTGTGGTAGTTGGCTCCAACAGCGCCATTGACCGTCCAGCCGTGGGAGAAACACGAGTAGGACGCAACACAGTAATTGACAACTTAGTGCAAATCGGTCATGGTTCTCAAATAGGTGCTGGTTGTGCCATCGCAGGCCAAGCCGGCATGGCTGGGGGTGTCAAAGTGGGAAATCGCGTTATTTTAGCTGGACAAGTAGGAATCGCCAATCAAGTGAAGATCGGAGATGGGGCGATTGCATCTGCTAAAACTGGAATTCACAGCGACGTTCCACCAGGCGAAATCGTCTCTGGAACTCCCGCAGTTTCCCACAAAATATATCTCAAGGCATCTGCCATTTATAGTCGCTTGCCAGATATCTATCAATCGTTAAAACAATTGCAACGTAAACTCAACAACAGCTAGGTCAGAATTCGGGGTTCAGAATTCAGAATATTTTGATATGCAAACTTAATTTTTGAGAAAATTAGGAAATTAGGGACTTCCAAATAAAAAAATATCCAATTAACTCTTGTGGAGTGGGCATCCTGCCATTGGTGTCAACTTAAGTTAAATGGCTTAACTGTCGGCTTCCTTACCCGCCTGGAACTAAAGTTCTTTTGCTTATAGCTAAAGTCTACTGAAGTAGACTAAAAATTTTTAAGTACATCTAGTCATCTTAAGATGACTTTCGCTATGAGCAAGGAACTTCAGTTCCTTGCGGGATATCGGTTTTACGTTAAGTTGACACCAATGGCATCCTGCCCGCCCTATGGACTGGGCGGACAAGATGTCCACCCCACAAGATTGGATAATTTATTTGTTGGAAGTCCCTTATA
>JAVRCH010000005.1:0-46445 GCA_034530795.1 Nostoc sp. DedQUE12a | reverse complement strand
TTCTGCCTAAACCAGCCCACTATTGATCACCAAAAGTTGCCAAGAACCTATATCTAGTCATCTTAAGATGACTTTCGCTATAAGCAAGGAACTTCAGTTCCTTGCGGGATATCGGTTTTACGTTAAGTTGACACCAATGGCATCCTGCCCGCCCTATGGACTGGGCGGACAAGATGTCCACCCCACAAGATTGGATAATTTATTTGTTGGAAGTCCCTTATATAGCAGTCCTAAATCATTCGTGAAGAACAAGATCCCCGACTTCTTTGAGAAGTCGGGGATCTGAAGCCCCTCGATTTTCACAAATCAAATAGGATTGCTATAGCAAGCTTGATTTTCCCAATACTCTACTAAGGTTAAAATATCTTTCTCAAAAGAAAAATAAAGTACCCTAGAGGGTACTTCCACAGTATGTAAAAACTGCCAAAATATAAGTCATCTAATATTAAGTATCTTAATCTTTTTAGGTTAATTTTCTAATTTTGCTATTTGTCATGCGGTAGATAAATAATAAATTAAGCTTCTTCGATGACTTCTAATATTACAGCCCAAATTCAAGGAGAAATTAGCGGTCAAATAGCCGTTGGGAGTCGCATTATTCAGATTGGTTCAGTCCACGGCGGTGTAGTGAATATTGCCTCTCCACAAGAGCAACCACGGCAAAAAGCTATTGCGACACCAGTCTTTTTATTACCGCGTCCCTTTCCACAGTTGATTGGGCGCAAGGATGAGATAAAAAGTGCGATCGCTACTCTAGAATCTAAGCAATCGGTAGAGTTTTACAGCGCATCTGGTTTAGGCAAGTCAGTTCTGCTGCGTTATTTAGCTTATCATCCCCAAATTAGTAGGGCTTTTGCTGATGGGGCAATCAGTTTTACTGTACGTCATCAAACTGTAGCTGACCTACTGCAATGTTTTTTTGAAGCATTCTACGAAACCGATATTGTCTATAAACCAAGTAATACCCAAATCCGCCAAGCTCTACAAAATAAACAAGCTTTAATCATCCTCGACGATCAAAAATTAACACGGGAGGATCTTGCAGAACTGCTCGATGCTACTCCTAGTTGTACCTTTCTCTTAGCTTCTCCAGAACGTCACTTGTGGGGAGAGGGACAAGGAATGAAATTGGTAGGACTGCCAATTCCAGATGCTATCACCTTGGTTGAAAGGGAACTGCAACGCCAGCTAACCACTCAAGAACAAAAGCTAGCAGAAACTCTTTGCACTGTTTTAGAGGGGCATCCTCTACAATTGATTCTAACCATCGCAACTGTGCAAGAACAAAAGCGATCGCTTAGCGAGGTAGTCCAGCAACTCCAGTCCCCTCAACAAAGTAACTCGCTAATCAAGCGGATTTTAGAGTTACAGACAAAGCCGCAACTGGTGATATTAGCGGTTTTAGCTGCCTTGGGTGGTGTAGCGCTGTTGATGACACAGGCCGCAGCTATGAGTAAGCTACCGGATACTGAGGTGATTTTGAAGACCTTAGTCAAGTCGAACTTGGTTGAAATGGAAGGCGATCGCTACAGCCTCAATCAAAGCATAGTTGATGCTATACAACAAGAGTGGGATTTAACGCCGTGGCGAGAGAACGCTCTAGAATATTTCAGACATTGGACACAGCAGTATCAAAGAGCACATAGTCTTTTGTTAGCTGAAACCGATGCAATTTTCCAAACCTTGATCTGGGCGGTTGGGGTTGGGCGGTGGGCAGAGATTTTGCAGTTAGTGAAAGCTGTAGAGGGCGCTTTTGCTTTGAATAAGCAATGGGGTTTATGGGAAAAATTATTGCAATGGGGACTGCAAGCAGCCCAAGCAATGGGGGACAAAGCGGCCGAAGCTTGGGCTTTGCATCAATTGGGTAGTCGCGCCCTCTGTTTAGAGGATACGACCACAGCCGAAAATTACCTGACTCAAGCCTTACAAATCCGCGAGTCCTTGGGTGATGAAATTGGCGCAGCTGTAACCCGTCACAATCTCAATCTCCTTGCAATACCAACTACGTCACCGCAGATTGAACCAACTTCATTTTGGCTGAAAACTTTCCTCGCCCTTTTGTTCGTGGGATTAACAGGATGGTTCGTTTGGTCTTTGTTGTTTCGGCCGACACCCCGCCTCAGCCTTAGCCCCGATAGCCTGAACTTTGGCCGTCAACAGGTGAAACTTCCTACCCAACCGCAAACTCTTACCCTTCAAAACAGCGGCTCAGGATTGTTAAAAATCACAAGAAAAATTGAAATCATTGGCAGTGAGTCTAATGATTTTACAATTGGCAATAACACCTGCTCTCAAGATTCTATCCAACCGCAAGCAAACTGTACTCTCAGCATCAGCTTTCAACCTACAGATATCGGCAAGCGTAATGCTAACCTCAGTATTACTGACAATACCGCTGATAAACCATATCTTGTGCAGCTAACGGGTGAGGGTTTTAGTTCAAATAACCAAGCACCAATAGCAAATCCTGATAGATCCCAAACAGGCTACTTTCAAGCAGTAACTATTCCTGTATTAAACAGCGATCGCGACCCAGATGGCGATGTGATTAACATCAGTAATTTTACACAAGGAACGAATGGCAGAGTATCACGCGCTGATGACCCAAAAAGTCTGATTTATCAACCCAACCGTGGTTTTTCTGGTGAAGATAGATTCACTTACACTATTGAAGATGCTAAAGGTGCTAAGGCAACGGCTACTGTGCAGGTGACGGTAGGACAACAGCCAAACCAAGCACCAGTCGCAAATCCCGATACATCACAGACTGGCTACTTTCAAGCAGTAACTATTCCTGTATTAAACAACGATCGCGACCCAGACGGCGATACCATTAATATCAATAATTTTACACAAGGAAGTAATGGCAGAGTCTCACGCGCCAATGACCCAAAAAGTCTGATTTATCAGCCCAATCGTGGTTTCTCAGGTGAAGATACATTCACTTATACGATTCAGGATGCTAACGATGCTACAGCAACGGCTACTGTGAAGGTGATAGTAGGACAACAGGATAACCAAGTACCAGTCGCAAATGCCGATACATCACAGACTGGCTACTTTGAGCGAGTTACTATTCCTGTATTAAATAACGATCGCGACCTAGATGGCGATGTGATTAACATTAGTAATTTTACACAAGGAAGTAATGGTAGAGTATCACGCGCTAATGACCAAAAAAGCCTGATTTATCAGCCAAACCGTGATTTTTCTGGTGAAGATACATTCACTTATACGATTCAGGATGCTAACGGTGCAACGGCAACGGCTACAGTGAAGGTGACAGTAGGACAACAGGCTAACCAAGTTCCAGTCGCAAATGCCGATACATCACAGACTGGCTACTTTGAGCGAGTTACTATTCCTGTATTAAATAACGATCGCGACCCAGATGGCGATGCCATTAACATTATTAGTTTTACTCAAGGAACTAATGGCAGAATCTCACGTGCAGATGACCCGAAAAGTCTGATTTATCAGCCCAATCGCGGTTTTTCTGGTGAAGATACTTTCACTTACACCATTCGGGATGCTAGAGGTGCCACGGTAACGGCTACTGTGCAGGTGACGGTAGCACCATCTAGACCACAACTCCAAGCAGTTGACGACCAACGAGACACAAAACCTAATGGTATAGTTAGTATCAATGTGCTAAATAATGACATTGAACCTAGTGGTAATCCACAGCAACTCAAAATTATTGAATTTACTCAAGGTCAATATGGCAAAGTTGTCCGTGGAAATAAAAATGGAACTTTGGCTTATATAGTAAATCCTAAAGTTTCCAACGTTACAGATACATTTACTTACAAAATTCAGGATGCTAATGGCGCAACTGATGAGGCTACGGTTACCGTGAAAATCAGTCCAACCGAGATTATAGAAATTCCTAATTGACTGGTCTGTTTTAAAAAAGCACAGAAGCCAGGGAGAGAAGAAACAGGGGTTACAGAACGGGATTTGGTATTAGAGAATCACAAAATACTTTGAGTTTGCAGGTAAAACACCATGAATGAAGAACAAAAAGCTGGAGACAATATCAGTGCTAACATCTCCGGTGGTGTTAGCGGACAAGTAGCCGTAGGCAAACAAATCAGTCAAGACCAAACTATCACCTCTGTACCACAGCCAGAAGTCACAGAAGATGATTTAGCCGTATTGCGGCGGTTACTGGCTAACGTCAAAGGACAAGTAGAGTCAGAAGCACCCCCAGAAAAAAAAGAAGCTGCTTTACAACGGGTGGTAGAACTAGAAGAAGCCGTCACTGCCAAACAACCCGATTTAGATACAATGGCATACGTCAAAAAATGGTTTATTAAGAACTTGCCCAGCCTTTCGGGGGCAGTAACTGGGGTTGTAATTCATCCCATTGTTGGTAAACTGGTGGGGGCTGCTGGTGATGCCTTAGCTGATGAGTTCCGCGATCGCTTCGGTGCGGATTAATTGCGGTTTAGTATGGTAGCACAGCTGTGCTACCATAGCCCATCTTCAATTTAAACAAAAACAGCAACATTCAAGTTCTGAATTCGACAATTAAAGTTTAGAACTCGAAACTTGGACAATTTTCGACTAAAAACCCAATTTCTCTAACACTGGCTTTGTAGAAACAATGTGACGTTCTAAACCTAGTTCTTTTGGACTGACTCCAACAGCTAAAGCAATCAACTGGGGTAAATGTAAGACTGGTAAACCTAGCCTTTGTTCGATTACCTTTTCTACCTCTGGTTGGCGGGAATCTAAATTTAAATGGCACAAAGGACAAGGTGTAACCATGCAGTCAGCACCTAAAGCTAGCGCTTCTTGAATATGCATCCCCGCCATCTTGAAAGATTGGGTAGTGGCATAACTAGAAAGCGGCCAACCACAACATTGTGTCCGACCTCGGTAATAAATTGGTGTTGCACCCAGCGCCCGAAAAACATTTTCCATTGCTTCTGGTTGGAAAGGGTCGTCATAAGGCATGGATTTTTGAGCGCGGAGGAGATAACAGCCATAAAAAGCCGCGCATTTTAATCCAGTTAATTTCCGAGTCACACGTTTGGTAATTTCCTCTAAACCGTAATCTGTTACCAAGGCGTAGAGGAGATGTTTAACATCAGTACTGCCGCGATAAGGCGAACAGCCTTCTTTGTGCAGCAAGCCATTAACCTGTTCAATGTAGTTAGGGTTAGTAGTTTGGCATTCCTTCAGGTGTTCGTTGACGTGACCGATAACACCTTGACAAGTGCTGCAATGGGTAAGTAACGGCAGATTTAATTCTTCTGCTAGGGCAATATTTCTGGCGTTGACTGTATCTTCCAGCAGTTGGGAATCTTCTTTAAAAGTGCCAGAACCACAACAAGCAGCTTTTTTAAGTTCAACTAGTTGAATGCCCAGTGCTTGAGTCAGGGCTTGAGTAGACTGGTAAAGTTCCCGACATGCTCCTTGGGCAACACAGCCAGGAAAGTAAGCGTATTTCAGTGTCTGAGATAGCATATAACTATAGTTTGGGTTAGAGCGATCGCTCTAGACAATAATCAATCGGAAAACAAAAGCATTTACATGATGTTAGCGATGGCGTACCACGCCTTAGTGTTCAACTGTTTAAAGAGAAAACTCAGCGATTCTTTTGAATCAAGGCAAGAGTTTTCTAACAGAAGTGTACGGGCGATCGCGCTTGACGATAAGATTGTATATGCTCAAAAAAATGTCTCCTATAATGAGCAGATCCTAGCAATTAGTTGAGGACTTTATATCCATGAGCCAAACGGAACTTTTTGACAAAGTTAAAAAAATCGTTGCTGAACAACTTAGCCTTAAGGAGGATACCGAAATCAAACCGGAATCCACATTTATGGAAGATTTAGGCGCTGATTCCTTAGATACCGTTGAATTAGTAATGGCTTTGGAAGAAGAATTTGATATTGAAATTCCTGACGAAGCTGCCGAAGGAATTTTAACAGTTCAAGACGCTGTAAATTACATTAGCAACAAAGTTACCACATCAGCTTAATTGAAAGTTGGGGATTGGGGATTGGGGATTGGGAAGATTTTTCTCTCGCACCTAGTCACCAGTACCTAGTTGGTAATAGAGAATTTTTTGCCTAATTCGTCTTGAAAAGTGACGCTCGTTCCTATCTACGAGACGCTGCGCGAACGCTAACGCTGCGCTAACAGATGTCTGACGACAAGCTGCCCTTCTCTACGAGAGGCTGCGCCAACAGGCGTCTAGGCCGCAAGACTTAGCTTTGACTTTTCGCTTTTTCGCCACCTTTAACTGAATCATGACAGATCTTACACGTAAACGCGTTGTTGTAACTGGTGTTGGCGCGATTACACCTATTGGTAACACAGCAACAGAGTATTGGGATGGATTATTGAGTGGACGCAATGGCATTGACTACATCACATTTTTTGATGCGTCTCGCCATGATTGCCGCATTGCTGGTGAAGTGAAAAACTTCGATCCACATGATTACTTGGAGCGCAAAGAGGCCAAGCGAATGGATCGATTTGCCCAATTTGGGGTTGCAGGAGCAAAACAAGCTATATCTGACGCGCAGTTAGTTATCAATGACTTAAACGCGGAACAGGTGGGTGTCATGATTGGTTCTGGCGTCGGTGGCATCAAAGTATTAGAAGATCAGCAAACTGTCTACCTCAACCGCGGGCCCGATCGCTGTAGTCCATTCATGATACCAATGATGATTGCCAATATGGCAGCAGGGCTAACAGCAATTCACACAGGTGCTAAAGGGCCGAATTCCTGTGCTGTAACTGCCTGCGCTGCTGGTTCCAACGCCATTGGAGATGCTTTTCGCTTAATTCAAGGGGGATATGCCCAAGCAATGATTTGCGGCGGCACAGAGGCGGCTGTCACACCATTGTCTGTGGCTGGATTTGCTGCGTGCAAGGCGCTTTCTTTTCGTAATGATGACCCAGCACATGCTTGCCGCCCCTTTGACCGCGATCGCGACGGCTTTGTTTTGGGTGAAGGTGCAGGAATTTTAATTCTAGAAGAACTGGAACACGCCATCAGTCGCGGCGCTCGCATTTATGCGGAAATGATCGGCTATGGAATGACCTGTGACGCTTACCACATTACTTCCCCCGTACCTGGGGGACTAGGCGCAGCTAGAGCCATAGAATTGGCTCTCAAGGATGCAGGATTAACTCCCGAACAAGTTAGCTACATCAATGCTCACGGCACCAGCACCCCAGCTAACGATTCAACTGAAACCTCAGCCATCAAAAAAGCTTTCGGAGAACATGCCTATAAAGTGGCAATCAGTTCCACCAAATCGATGACAGGTCATCTATTGGGCGGCTCTGGAGGTATTGAAGCAGTAGCAACAGTACTAGCGATCGCCAACGACCGAATTCCCCCAACAATCAACCTCGAAAATCCCGATCCAGAATGTGACTTAGATTACGTACCAAACTTTAGCCGCGCTCAAAAAGTTGAAGTGGCAGTATCGAATTCTTTCGGATTTGGCGGTCATAATGTCACACTAGCCTTTAAGAAATACCTGTAAAAAAAGTCAAAATTCAGGAGTCAGGAACCAGAATTCAAGAGTCAGAATTTAGGAGTTCTTTTTCTCCCTCATCTCGCCATGCCTAATGCCGAAAGTACCATAAATATCATTCTGATATAAGCCAAGGGTTCAACATGACCCAATTATCAGCTTGATTTATCACCAGAAACTCAGGACATCCCGCTTGTCCATCGACAATCGGGAATGGGATGATGAGGATACTGTGGGAAATTTTGATCGGTGTTCAGTTATCAATGAACAGTTACCACGCTTATATGGGAAACTCAAACCCAGGAATAAAACTGTTAACTGTTAACTGTTAACTGTGAAAAATCAACCCAGCAAGAGTGAGAAGCTCAAAGAGTGCTAACCCGTCGTTAAAAACAATCATATTATGGCTGTTGCAACCCAATCCCTCGAAGAACTTTGTATTAACTCGATCCGCTTCTTGGCTATTGATGCCGTAGAAAAGGCAAAATCGGGACACCCAGGGCTGCCGATGGGCGCGGCTCCCATGGCCTTTGTACTATGGGATCGCTTTTTGCGGTTTAACCCCAAAAATCCCAAATGGTTCAACCGCGATCGCTTTGTTTTGTCCGCCGGTCATGGCTCGATGTTGCAGTATGCCCTACTCTACCTAGCAGGCTTCGACAGCGTGTCGATTGAAGATATCAAGCAATTCCGTCAATGGGAATCGAAAACTCCCGGACACCCAGAAAACTTTATGACCGCAGGCGTGGAAGTCACCACTGGCCCACTAGGTCAAGGAATTGCCAACGGAGTCGGTTTGGCGATCGCAGAAGCACACCTCGCCGCTAAATACAACAAACCCGATGCCAATATTGTTGACCATTACACCTACGTAATTTTAGGTGACGGTTGCAACATGGAAGGCATTTCCGGTGAAGCTTGTTCTTTCGCAGGACACTTGGGATTAGGCAAACTCATCGCTCTGTACGACGACAACCACATTTCCATCGACGGTTCCACAGATGTGGCATTCACCGAAGATGTTTCCAAGCGCTTTGAAGCTTACGGTTGGCATGTCCAACACGTCAAAGAAGGTAACACTGACCTTGGAGCGATCGCCGATGCCATTGAAGCAGCCAAAGCTGTCACCGATAAACCTTCTTTTATTAAGGTAACAACCACCATCGGTTACGGTTCCCCCAACAAAGCAAACACCGCTGGCGTTCACGGTGCTGCTTTGGGTGGAGACGAAGTAGCACTAACTCGTAAAAATTTGGGTTGGGAATACGAGCCATTTGTAATTCCCCAAGACGTTCTTGACCATACACGCAAAGCAGTTGAACGCGGCGCAGGCTACGAAGACCAGTGGAACAAAGCATTTGCTGACTACAAAGCTAAGTATCCCCAAGAAGCAGCCGAATTTGAACGCTACGTAACCAGCAAATTGCCTGATGGTTGGGATAAAGTATTACCCACCTACACCGCAGAAGACAAAGCACTACCTACCCGCAAACACTCGGAAACCTGCCTCAACAAGCTAGCAGCAGTTTTACCTGAGTTAATCGGTGGTTCTGCTGACTTGACTCACTCTAACCTTACTGAAATCAAGGGTAAAGGTGACTTCCAAAAAGGGCAATACCAAAACCCCAACATCCACTTTGGTGTCCGGGAACACGGTATGGGCGCCATCTGTAATGGCATTGCGCTGCATGGTTCGGGATTAATCCCTTACGGTGCAACTTTCTTAATCTTCACAGACTACATGCGTGCTGCCATCCGCCTATCTGCCCTGTCTCAAGCTGGGGTAATTTGGGTGATGACTCACGATTCCATTGGACAAGGTGAAGATGGCCCGACCCACCAGCCCATCGAAACCCTAGCTTCCCTGCGGGCTATTCCTAACCTGACGGTGATTCGTCCCGCAGACGGCACAGAAACCTCTGGTGCTTACAAAATAGCGATCGAAAGAGCAAAGCAAAATGCTCCTACTTTGTTAGCATTCACCCGTCAAAACGTCCCCAACTTGGCAGGTACTTCCATTGAAGGCGTTACCAAGGGAGGTTACACAGTGGTGGATTCCGACGGTACACCAGAGTTAATCATAATTGCCACTGGTTCAGAAGTGAACCTCGCCGTCACCGCAGCTGAGAAACTCACAGCCGAAGGCAAGAAAGTCCGTGTTGTTTCTCTACCTGCGTGGGATTTGTTTGAAGCACAGGACGCAGCTTATAAAGAGTCTGTATTGCCGAAAGCTGTTACCAAGCGCTTGGCTGTAGAAGCTGGCTCTAGCTTCGGTTGGCACAAGTATGTAGGTACTGAAGGCGACATCGTTAGTATCGATCGCTTTGGTGCTTCCGCTCCTGGTGGTGTTTGTTTAGAGAAGTTTGGTTTTAGCGTTGATAATGTTTTAGCTAAGGCTAAGCAATTATTGGGTTAATAGCAACAGAATATTGTTTTAATCTTTTGTAGGGTGGGCCGAAAAGCCCGCCCTTTTTTGTTTTTTCAACGCAGAGGTTTCGCTGAGGATGATTGTTTATAATTGGAGTAATTTAGTAAATCTTGCGAGGAAGTTATGCAGGAAATTTCAAGCCAAAGAGATGCTTTAGCTGCCCGAATATTACCAATTGTAGAAAACTTGTTTCGAGATAATAATTTATATCAATTGAAATTAGACAAACAAGAAATGATAGAAATGTTAGTAAATATGTTTGGGCAGTTTACACCAGAAGAAATGAAAGCTATTACTGAACATGAACTGACACGTAGAATTGATAAGATTCTTGTGGTAGAAGCTGTTTCTGGTACGTTAAATAATTTGACGCCAGAACAAATAAAAATGTACGATGAAGCAGTAAGGCGAAAATAAATCTAGTGACTTATTTATTAGATACAAATATTGTTAGTTACATTTTAAAGAGAGATGCATTTTATAATTAAGATAATTTAATTATTGGATTAACGGAGGAATTATGTTAAAAGTTACTAATTATCATCAAGAATTGACTAATAGAATAGCACAAATTGTTGATAACTTAATTCAAAACAATACCTTATATCAAGTAAAATTAAACCAACTAGAAATAATAGAAATGTTAGTACAACTCTTTGGGCAGTTTTCACCAGAAGAAATGAAGGCTATTAGCAATGATGACTTAACAGATAGAATTGATAGTATTTTAATTTTAGAAGCTGTATCCGGTACGTTAAATGATTTAACACCTGAGCAAATAGCTATTTTTGATGCAATAGTTGAAGGAAAATCAATAGAGTGAGTTATTTGCTAGATTCAAATATTGTTACTTATATTTTAAAGAAAAATGCAATTGTAACTAAAAAACTCCGTGAAGTACGCCGTTTAAAACAAGACGTATTTATTAGTTGTATTACCTACTATGAGGTTAAAAGAGGACTTTTAGCTGTCAATGCAACAAGACAACTAACTGAATTTAATCAGTTTTCTCGAATATATAAAATTTTATTAATAGACGATTTAGAAATCATTGAAAGAGCATGTGAAATTCATTTGGATTTACAACGCAGAGGTTTTACTATCCAAGAGCAAGATATATTGATTGCTGCTACTGCGATCGCACGCGGTTTAATTCTGGTTTCCAACGATTCTGATTTCCAGAGAGTCCAGGGAATTAATTTAGAAAACTGGTCGCAAACTGATTCTTAAAAGATTTTTATCATGGATAATGCTTCTTTGCCTGAAAAAGATTTACTATTAAACATTACCTTTTTCGGAGGAATTGTAATTGGCGTAATCAATGCAACTCTAGCGATTAATTTAATGAAGGAAATTAGTAATTTAAATTTAGCTATCACTGGAATAAAAGTAGGAGCCGTACTTGTAATTTTAACTGTACTTATTATTTGGAATATACAGTGGATTTTTAAAAATAATTTTTATATTAATATATTTTCTTGGTTGGTATTAGCATTGATAGTAGGAACAATAGTAACGCTAATTGTTGAAAATATAATTGGAACTATACTTGCAGCAGGCTTCACATTTGGTATTGTGTTAATGACTGTTGCTTTAACTTTAATTGGTTATGTTTCTCTTGGTATTTTATCTATTGGTTTTTTTCCTAGATGTGTGATTTGGGTCAATTCGTTTGACGCTATTAGAGTATTTTTGATTACGCTGGCAGTAAAGCTGGTAGTAATTATTTGTTTTCACGGGATTGATATACAGAGAATAAACTCTTATTTGTTTTGGTAAGCGCCGCAGCCAACTACAAAAAATGCCATATTACTTATTAACCCCCCAAATCTAGGAGGTTCCCATGACCTCAGCACAAAAACCACTCGGCATTGAAACAACTCTACCAGACCATACGCAGCTACCAGAATCCGATGGAACTTTCGTGAAAAACCTGCAAGAACATCCTCAAAGCATATTGCTGACAGATTCAATTGAGCCAATCTTGCAAAAGTTACATCCCGATGGACAATATTGCATTGGACAAGATAGCGGTATTTATTGGCGAATTACTGAACCACCAGAAAAAGGCGCCGAAGCACCAGACTGGTTTTATGTACCAAATGTCCCGCCGACTTTAAATGGTCAAGTACGCCGTTCTTATGTATTGTGGCAAGAATACGTTGCACCGTTGATTGTCTTGGAATTTGTCTCTGGTAATGGTGACGAAGAACGAGACAAAACACCAATTACAGGTAAGTTTTGGGTTTATGAGCAAGCAATTAGAGTTCCCTTTTATGGCATTTATGAAGTGAAAAAAGCCAGTATCGAGGTGTATCAATTGCTCAGAGGTGAATATCAGCTAGTACCTGCCAACGATCGCGGACATTATCCTATTGAACCGATGGGTGTAGAATTGGGAATCTGGCAAGGTCGCTATCAAAATCTAGAATTACCTTGGTTGCGGTGGTGGGACGATCGAGGTAACTTGCTACAAACAGGGTGGGAGCGTTCTGAACGCTTGGCTGCTAAGCTCAGAGAATTAAACATTAACCCCGACGAGTTAGTCTAAGTATTTTGACCGCTATCTTTAGATAGGTACGGTAAACGCTACTCGGTTTACTATCACAAATCAAACTTTATCTCCGAAAATCCCAGGAGTTACATATTTAAGTTATTTTGTCAATGCGTACTCCCCAGAATTACTTACTAAATAGGCAAGGCCTTCTCTAGACTGATTCTAACTTCATGCTTTTAGTAGAAGTAATTATGACTTCGTAAATGTCATTATGTATATGTTCTCAAACAATAAATAGTTGCTGTTGTCCAAATGAAAAAATCAGATTTTCTCTGACTCCAGTAACTTTGAACTTTATTCAATTGTTTGATGTTTTGAGAAGGTAAGATAATGAATACAATCCTAAAGCGCACACTTCTACCCAGCCTCATGGCTGCAAGTTTAGCTGGTGTTACTTTAGTACCCGCTCAACAAGCTTCTGCCGACGATCGCGTACTACGCGATATCGGTATCGGGGCTGCTACCAATGTGGTAACCGGAGCTATTAGGGGAAATGGTGATTTCTTAGGTAATGCTGTTAAGGGTGGTGCTACTGGTGCAGCCGTGAATGGTGCAAACGGACTCAGAAGGGATCGCAATAACCGCAACGCTGCTCAAGATATCGGTGTAGGTGCAGGTGCTAGCGCATTGACCGGTGTGATTACGGGCGATCGTAAAGATACTCTGGGCAATGCGATCGACGGTGCAGCTGTCGGTGGAGCAATCCATCTCCTTACCAAATAAACATTAGAAATTTATCCCTTCCCTAATTTCTCTCCTTTTAGGATGAGTAAAACTAACCCCCCTTTCCTACTAGGAAAGGGGGGTTGTAGGTTAGATTGATATTAAGATATACAGCAGATTTCAAAGAAAGTGAAGTACAAAAACTTACTCTCAAACCAATTTAGAAACCCTCTTTTAATTCTGAATTCTACTGTATGTCCCCGTCCACTTCAGATAACTTAAATCTAGCCCTTTAATGCCTTTCTAAAGTTTTGACGATAGGATTGATTACTAATAAACAAAGCTGGCCATAGCAAAGATAAACGAATGCGATTGGCCAAACTTTGATTAAAATTAGTCCGCCTAAACCCAGTCCAAAATTTCCAAACGCCTCCTGCATAAACCACTGCTAAGACAAAAAGTATAAAGTTCATTCTCATCAACTCCGTTAGTAACTGACAGAATTTAAATTAAGTTTTACCACACAAGGTAAGTAGTTCATAGGCAATACCGAGAAGGTATCAATAAACTCCTCAGTCTCTGAAATCTCAGTCAATTAAGGACACATTCTCTTATTCCAGTGTAAATTAGCTTCGCCCATGACAGCTACTTATCAGGGGTGGTAAGCTAGTCAAACGATGTAAAAGCTTAATTTACAGGTGTTTTGGCGGTACATTCTGCTTGTGGAACAATCAAGCCTTTAGTTTGCAAAATAGAATAGCCCTGTAGAACCCTCAAAAGAGAAGGATTAGTACTTGCTGTAGCTTTCATGAAATATCTTTTGCTCTAGACTGCCATAATCTGACTCAGAACTCTGAAATTATCTGGTTCATGATTCCTATACTTTATCTACCCAATAAAGATAATATCGTTCGCTATCAATCCAGTTTTTCTCAAAATTTTTGATCGGAGCAATGTTTAAATCATTGCGGTTAACATTCAGTTTTTGATTTAAAATTAACAAAATTTTCTTTTGTTCGTCTTGATTTTTGAGTAGAGAATTAATTTGGTTTAAGATATCAGCTTGTTCAACATCTTGACGAGCTTTGTTAAATAAAGTAAAGCTTCCCATTTTTTTAAGTTCAGGATAGTAAAACTTTCGATTAAGATAACCGGATAAAGGTGCCATATTGGCGTCTCGACTAGCAACAATAAATTCATTGTTTAACCCAGATTTTTCAAGGTATTGAGCTGTTTCACGACTTGCAGAAAATGGTAAAACCAAATCTCTTGAAAAACTATAAATACCTGCTAACAAATGGACGTAAAGAATTAACATCAAAGCAATATGATGCCATTTATGAACAAATATAATTGAATTTGGGCGAACAGAAAATTTATTGAATAAAACTGGAGACTCTTGATAATAATTCCCCAACCATAAGGCCGCTATCAGAATTAAATAAAAATGTCCAAAATGCCTTGGCATACCTGTAAATCTCAAGTATGTAAAGGCGAGTATTACAAAATTTCCTATAATGTATAAGAATAAAGGAACTGGCTTTTTAGATAATTTAATCAAGGTTAAAGTTGCAATGAATAAAGTAATTATTGTACAAATAATTAAGTCCAGCCATCTTTTATGCTGAGGAATAATTAATAAATAACCACCAAATATTCTACCTATGCTTCTCAAAAGATGGCGGAAATCTAATTCCATTATCCAACCATTCTTTAACCCACCATGAAGATAACTATCTGTAGGGGGAGTAATAATATAAATAGATAAAACAAAAGAAAATATTATAATCAAAATACTCAATAGTAAATCATATTTTTGACTTTGGCTAAAATACTGCTGGCGATGTTCGCTATCAAAACAAAATTCAGCTAGCAAAGTCAATGATAAAGAAAATGATACCAATAAACCATAAGCACTGCTATTTGCTAGTAAGCCCAATACAATTGCCAAATAACTATAAGTTATTTTTCTCGATGAAAAAATTGTGCAAAAGGCGAAAACAAATAACATACTAAAGGCATAGTTTCGAGAAATCAAAAGATATTCGTAAAAAGTAAAGTAACCAAACGAAAATAAAAACTTTTGTTGATAGTTAAAAGGGCTATATAAGCAAAAAAGGGTAACCGAAACAACAGTAATTCCCCAATGGAAAATTTGCATAATCAAAGGATTATCAACTATTTTTCTCAGAATTAGCAGAGAAAAATACCATAGAACAGGATGACCTTCATAACGAATATTCTCAATTAAATCGCCTAAAGATTCACTATCTCTGACAATAAGCCAGGGATTTAGTTCATCTCGCCACATCGAATGATTGAGAATACCTATTAAACCAAGCGCAGAAAAAATAATTATAATAAACCAAGGAGAAGAAAAAGGTAATCTGGAAGTATATTTGATGATTTTGTTTTTCAACATTGTTATTGCAAAATTAAATTTATTTCTCTCAAATTTATATATAGCAATCCGATTTGATTTGGAGAATCACTCGTAGAGGTAAGGGATTGGGGACTTTTAAGAAGGAATAAAGGTGTACTGAGTTTTGTTGAAAAATCAAATATGAGTCCTATATACAGTTAATTTACCTTGGTGGGTAAAGTATTTTATTCTTCTTTTTAAGAATATAAACATAATTAAATGTATGTCAGGGAACAGCAATAGGCTTGAAAGATTCTTTTTGTCTCGGTTTTACATTTAGCCTATTTCCTAAACTATGCTTCAACTGCTATAAAATATTAACTAGTGAAATGAACTGACGGAGCAGCTTTTACCTTGTGCCTCCTAAATTTTAAATTCTTCATTTCTACTGATAATTTTCTGGCATACTAACTGGTGACAAACCAGCGATCGCTCGTAAATTTTGGCAACGAATCAATTCGCTAAAATTTAAACTAGAACGCCCTTCAATTTTGGCTACCGCTTCAATGGCAGATAACAGATGCCCTGCGGCTTCAACCTCTGAATAACCGCGCCGTTGCGCTATCCTAATTGCTGCTGCATCAGCGTTTAACTCTGACTCTTGAGATTTGTTAGTCCGCCAGATGCGAACAAGAGCAACAGCACTTAATCCTCCAGCCACAGCTACACCCACCACATCTGATTGTGCTGCTTCCAATAATCCACCCAACAGCCCCGCCAACGCTACACCTTGATAAATATCGGGTTTAAACCACCTCACTCCCGTCAACCAGCTAACCACCTGCAACAGCAGCAGGTCTCTTTGTGGCTTTGTTAGGCGACGCCACAAATCGAAATTAATGTATATCGGTCGCGCCTGATTCCAGGGTTGAGGAAAGGAGGCGTCAATCACTTTTGCTTGCTCCGGCTTGCTGACAATTTTTGTTGTCATCCGACCAGAAGCAGGCATGACATCTAATAAACGGCGAATTTCAGCATTTGGCTCCATAATTTTAATTATTAGCCATAATGTCCACCCTGACTAGTTCCTAAAATATCAAGTTTCTCTGATTTGAGAATAACTAGGACGGGCAAAATGCTCATCCCACAAGATTTATCATATTAAGGATGTGTAGTTCATTTACTTGCAAAGTACTGTAAGAATATCAATATGCTAATTTCACAGTGTTTTTCAATTATATTGAACTATACTACTCCGTACAGACGTGATTAATCGCGTCTACCCACTCCCTACTCCCTGTCCTAATCATGGACGCTTTTGCTCCCCTCCCACCTGAATGGACAAATAAGGCGACACATGCTTATGAGTTTTGTTGCCCTAGCTGCTCCTCAAGTAGCCTTGAAGCTGAAAAAGTTTGGTTAAATCGCCGATCGCCTGTATTAACAGAAGACCGTCGTCGTAAATGGCAAGAATTCTATTCTTGTCACTGTGGTTGTGTGTGGTGGGCTTGGAGTAGCGATCGCCGCCCAAAAGATCTATCAAATCAACCAGATTATAATCCTACATAACCATTTTTCTTCCAAAACAAAACCCCACCTGAAGTGGGGTTTTATTTATCTAATTCACGATTTTAGAAGGTGAAAGTAGTACGTAGAGTACCTACATAAATAGTATCGTTAGCATCGTTGTGTTCTGGATTGAAGATTACCAACAAGCCAGGGGTGATTTGCAGATTATCGGAAACCTTGAACTTGTAAAGACCTTCTAAGTGATAAGAGGTATCGTCGTCTAAGTCAACATTAGCGGCAACATCTTTGATGCTACCACCAGTAATTCTAGGTGGTTGACCAAAGATAACACCTAAGACGTTACCTTCTCCACCAAAGTCTTTTAAAGCAAGGGAGCCAGCCCACCACCAAGAATCTGCATCTGTGCCCGCATTCACACCAGTTTTCGCATCAGCTGTTGCATAACCACCCCAACCGCTAAGAGCTATGCTAGGGCTAAATTGGAAAGTAGCTTGTACGCCATAGTTGTTGGATTCAACACGACTACCAGCTCCAAAGGGGTTGTTAGCAAAAGCACTACCTGTACCTTGGAAAAGGTTGTTAGCAACAGTATCTGTTTGATAAGTACGGGCGTAGCTCAGACCAATATTAAAGGCTTTGGTAGGTTGGAAAGATAACTGACCAAAGATAACGCTATCACCATTGAACAGACCATTATTAACGGTGGGGTCGTTAGCAGTTCTAGCTAGATAAGCACCACTCAAACTGATCGCACCTTTAGGATTGAAAGTAACAGTCACACCAGCACCGCCTTGACCTTGGCGATAGATGGGGCTGAAACGTCCATAACGAGAGAGGGCACCTCTACCGGAGCTAGCAAAGTCAGGGTTAAAGGTGTTGACGTTCTCGTATAATTCACCACCAACGGCATCAACTTTCACTCGTACTGCATCACTGAAGTTGAATGCATAGTTGACTTTATCGATGAAAACGCTGTTCGTGGTATTACCGTCAAAGCCCAAGCGTGTCATGTTAGTACCAGTAACACCAGCGTTGGAAATGATATTGCCAGCATTCAAACGGATTTGCAACTGGTCTGTGCCGTAGAAACTGCTGTACAAGTTCAAACGAACGCGGTCATCAAAGGTAGTATTGGCATCTAATTCTTGAGCTGACTCGCCACTTGGAACTGCTCTTGTGTCACCAAAAGCTTGAGATACGTTGAAAATTGCTTCCCCAACCAACTTGGTAGTAGTGGAGAATTGATTAGCTTCTAATTCCGCAGTGCGAGCTTCTAGGGCATCTACACGACCGCGCAAGGTTGCTAATTCAGCAGAAAATTCTTCTTGTAAGCGCTGTAAGGTAGCCAAGTCTTGTTTGCTTACCAAATCAGCGGTAGCTGTAGCAATTAGTTCGTTAACTCGGTCTAAACAAGCATTCAAACCTGCGGCAAATTCGTAACGAGTCAAAGCACGGTTACCCCGATAGGTGCTATTAGGATAACCTGCAATACAACCGTAGCGCTCAACTAGAGATTGTAAAGCTTGGAATGCCCAATCTGTAGGCTGAACATCGGAAAACTGAGAAACTGATGTTACCTGATCTATACTATTAGCGTCTTGAGCTTCAGATAACTGAGCAACATTTGTTATT
This sequence comes from Nostoc sp. DedQUE12a, assembly GCA_034530795.1. GTDB lineage: Bacteria > Cyanobacteriota > Cyanobacteriia > Cyanobacteriales > Nostocaceae > Nostoc. The sequence goes on along the minus strand of JAVRCH010000005.1, from coordinate 27,768 downwards.
TGGTCGTTAACTTCATCAGCAAAAGCGGCATTTGCTGTGCAAAATGTAGCAGCGACAACAATCGGACTAACCTTAATAAGATTCCAGAATTGTTTTGTCATGTTTTTAGTTTCACTCACACCTACTAATCCAAGGATGGTAAAATGCTTAGAACATTTTACTTTTGGGTTATTTCACACAAAATTACAGCACCAATTATACCTTATGTCCTCTGATTAATACAAGCAAATTAATATACTGCTGAATTAAAACTACTCAGTTAATATTTTTTGGTAACCGCAAAATAATGCGGCGTTTGTGACGTAGAATTGTTCCTTCTTCCTCGAATTGCTGTAGTAGACGTGTAATGGTTACTCGCGTAGTATTTAAAACTTCTGCAATATCCTGATGGGTAATATTCAGATCTATCAGCTTGCCTTTGTCTATGTCACGCCCAAATTTTTCACTTAACCACAGTAAAAACTGCCATAAACGTAAATAAATGGGTTTACGATGCACTATGCTCAGTAAATCTTCTGCCTGTTGGATGTGAGACAATAAAGCATCAACGTCTTGATGCCACAAATGAGCGGGGACAACACTAACTTCTACACCTGTTAGACATTCAATCTGATATGGCTGAATTCTAGACAAAGGATACCCAATGAGATCTCCTAGTCCCCAATAACCGAGAGTGATGAATGTTCCATCTTCACCCCACGTTAGGGTACGAACTGCGCCATGTTCGATGCGCCAAAGTACATCGTTTCGAGGTGGAATTACTTCTCGACGAGTAAATACATATTGTGATACTTGCCCTTCTACAGCAGAGTTTTTTGACAGCCCAGAAGGGTTTGGAGTGGAAATTGTGGAATAGATCATGAACCGTAGCCACACAAACTACTAGGGAATATTGCTGCTGAATTTATTAAAAAATCTAATATTTTTTATATTGATTATTTATTTCTGCTGACACTTCAACCAATAGTAGCTAAATCAAAACTTTCTCATCAGAATAGCTTTTGGTTTAAGCCGTCTATATAGTGAGAAAAAAGGGGGTTATTTAGCTGTTCACCCGTTACTTTAATTGTGCAAGTTTAAGAAAAGGTAAGCTTTTTGTAAAATATTTAATTAACTTAATTCCTTGGTATTTGATTCAAACTTAATATCATTGAAAAAATCTTTGCACCAAGGCTTAGTTTGAATTAATCTGTGCCTTTGTTGTAAACTCAAGTTAACCTTTTTCTATTATTCTGCCGAGATAAAAATAAATCTAGTTGGAGTTAAATAGAGCCAAACCGAATAATAGCAAGACTTTTGAGTGTTGGGTTACTCTTCAGGATCTTGCTAGGTTCCTCAAATGCCAGTTGCTATAACGAGGAGCTAGCACGGTCTTAGAGTTTTACCCACAAGCAACTGTCGTGGGAACCCCAGCAATACACTGGCTCTTCAATCTCAGCGTAAATTGCTAAAAGCCTTGAGAAATAAGGTTTTAGATTTTTATTTAGTGAGAGCTATAAAAAAAGGTTAATTAGGAGCGTTGACCGGTGACGATATATGCTACCCTTTGACCGATGTTAGTGGCGTGATCTGCCATACGTTCCAGACAACGAATCGCCAACGCCAACAGTACAATTGGCTCAACGACGCCTGGTACATCACGTTGTTGGGCTAAAGTCTGATAAACGCGATCGTAGGCATCGTCTACGGTATCATCTAAGTGTTTTAAACCCCGTCCGCCAGCTTCATCAAACTCTGCCAAAGCGACTAAGCTAGTTGCTAGCATTGCCTGAGCGTGACGGGACATGATTTCAATATCTGGTAAAGACGTATGAGGCGTATAGGGAAAGATTTTAATGGCAATCTCAGCTAAATCCTTAGCATAATCACCAATGCGCTCTAAGTCTCGTACAAGCTGCATAAAAGCACTCAAGCAACGCAAATCTTGTGCCGTAGGTGATTGCAGCGTCATAATCACTGTACAATCTGATTCGATTTGTCTATAAAAGCGATCGATCTTTTTATCTAACCGGGGAAGTTCCTCAGCTGCTGCTAGGTTACGAGCAAATAACGCTTGGTGGCTGAGGCGAAATGATTGTTCAACCAAAGCTCCCATGCGTAATACATCCCGTTCTAAACGCCTAATACCGCGTGCCAGTTGGGGTCTCTGAGAATTGGGACTGTAACGGACAGCTTTCACACTTGTAATCTCAAACGTGAAGATATTCTTAACTATAGTCTTGGCTTAAGGAGTTTGCCATCACTTCTGGGAATAGAATTTGCATCCACGCCCCACCAGTTTCTGGATGGTTCATCGCTTTGATGGAACCACCGTGAGCCAGAAGAATTTGTTGAACGATCGCTAAACCTAAGCCATTGCCAACAATTGCCCCTATAGAATTATTATCCTGCGGGGAATGGGATCTGGCTTTATCTCCACGATAAAATCGCTCAAAAATGTGGGGTAAATCTGCTTGAGAAAAGCCTACACCGGAATCAATAAGATTTATTTCGAGGCACGAGGAACCAGCATTATCCCCATTATTATTCCCTGATAGGATTTTCGCTTGGATGCGAATGGAAGTAGAAGGAAGACTATACTTAATGCTGTTGTCCAGCAAGTTGAGAAAAACCTGGTACATGCGGGCTGGATCTGCCTTAATCCACAGATTTTCTGGGCCAGAATAACTCAAAGACAGATGTTGTCGCTGTGCTAAAGGTTCTAGGTTTTCCCAAACAGATGCAATTAGCGATCGCAATTCCACAGCTTCGGTTTGCAATTGCATGTTGGGGTTTGTTTCCATTTGGGTGAGTTCTAACCAGCTTTGCACCAAGCTAATCAAGCGGTCAACTTCTTGCATCAGGCGGTTAACCCAGCGATTTAAAGGTGGTTCCAAACGGTTTTGTAAAGTTTCCACAACCAAGCGAATGGAAGTTAAAGGCGTTCTGAGTTCGTGTGCTAGATCGGAAAAAGAGCGATCGCGTGCTTGATTTATATCTAATAGGGGTTGACGATTTTCTAAAAATACACCTACTTGCCCGTTAGGTAAAGGTAAGCTACATGCTCGCAAAGTCAGAGATTTGATTGTCGGTATTTGCGCGGCATTGTCACAAGAGGGGTGAAATACCCACTCCTTAGCCTGTGGTTTTTGCCAATCACGAGTTTTCTCAATTAAATGATCGAGTTCATAAGACCTTACCAACTCCAGCAATAACCTTACTTGCCCTGGTTGCCACCTTTGCAGATATAAAATTTCCTGCGCCTGCTGATTGCACCACAAGAGTTGATTTTCTTCATCCACGTGCAAATATCCTACTGGTGCAAATTCCAGCACATCTTGGTAACTTTGCAGCGACTGTTGCAAATCTTGTCGCTGCTGCCTCAAGAGCATAATTTCTTGCCGTAACCCAGGAATCAGCGGCAGTCCCAGTTTGTAAGAATGCGGGGTTAACGGTTGGAGTACGCGCTTTAGGTAGCGGTTAAGTTGAACCTGTTGCCAAACCCAAAACCCAATGCCTACCGCTAAACCCAGAAAAAATCCCAATAAGAGCATTTGAGTCGTTAGTTTTTTGGTGATTACTCAAAACTAACAACTATCGAAACTAATTATCCAAACCTATAGCCAAAACCTCGTACAGTCACAATATATTCCGGATGGCTGGGGTCTTGCTCTAATTTTTCACGTAACCAACGGATGTGAACATCTACAGTTTTGCTATCTCCCACAAAATCCGGGCCCCAAACCTGGTCTAGCAATTGTTCCCGCGACCACACCCGACGGGCATAACTCATAAATAGTTCCAGCAGGCGAAACTCTTTAGGAGAAAGACTCACCTCTTGACCGCGAACCAACACGCGACATTCTTGGGGATTTAAGGTCACATCCTTGAATTTTAACACTGGTAGCTGTGGCAAAGTACTTAAGCGTTGACGCCGCAGTAAAGCCCGACAACGAGCCACTAATTCCCGCATACTGAAGGGTTTGGTTAGGTAGTCATCTGCTCCCACTTCCAAACCCAAAACGCGGTCAGTTTCGCTACCCTTCGCACTGAGCATTAAAATCGGTACTGGGTTGCCTTGATGACGCAGCAAACGGCAAATATCTAAACCATTGATTTGAGGCAGCATCAAATCAAGGATAACCAAGTCAAAGGGAAGTTCCCCTGAGTTGGTTTCAAAACTTTTGAGATACTCAACAGCAGACCGCCCATCGGGTGCCGTTATCACCCCGTAACCCTCCTCTTCCAGGGCTACAGCTAGCATTTCCTGGATTAGTTCTTCATCTTCTACTACTAGGATCCGGCTGGTTTGTCCAATGTCCGTTCTTGCAGAATACTTGGTCGATTCACTGGTATACATTGATATCACAAAAGTCTAGGACTGTGCTTGTATCAATTAGGATGATCACATCTATTATCTAGCCTGAGTGCAACTGCGCTTCTACTAGGGTAAATTCTTTTAGATTTCCTTTACAAAAATTTATATATACCACAGATCCTTAATTACGATTATAGAATGCTGCGGTTGGAAGCCGCCAATAGTCTTTTTAGTCAAATAGCTTCAATTTTTCTCTTGACAAGGGCAAATTGCCTTGGGTATATTAATTAGTACAAAAGTACTAATACGCCCTAAAGGGAAAAATATACTTAGAAAAACCAAAGACAATACTGTGGATAACTCTTAGTATACCTCAGTGTCCGATGTTGATTATTTCAGTGTTTACACTGCGTTAAAAATACGATGTAAAGGCTACTCTGATGTCTGCATAGGGTAGTCATTGGTATGGCTTGCTACCCAATAAATTATTGCCTATTGAACGGAGTTGGAATATGACTACAGTTGGAGTCAAGGACAGCAAACAACAACTAATGCAAGCATTTCAACAAATTCTTATCCAAAGGAAAAAGCTGGAATTTAAAATAGCAACTAAACAAGAGGAAGCAGAAAAGGCAAAAAGTCAAGAAATTCTGCAAGCAGCTTCGGCATATACAGTTGATAGTATTGTCAAAGGTTTAGCTGATTTACAACTAGAGTTTGGTAGTATTCTCAATGCATTATCTGAAAAATTAGCTCAGGAAAATTCCAAATTAGATGAATTAAACCAAGCAATAGAAATTGAAACTCAACGCCTACAGGAGCTTCAGCAAATTAGAGTTGTTGCTGATACTTTAGATATTTTAAGCCAAGAACACCAAGAAAAACTTAAAATCCTAGAACAAGATAGTATTAGTAAAAAGGAAACTCTAGAGAAAGAAATTGCTCTCAGGCGGAAAGAATGGCAGAAAGAGCAAGCAGAGTATGAAGAAAAACTGCAAGCATATAACGAACTATTAGCCAAAGAACGCCAGCAAGCAGAAGAAGAATATCAATATAAATTAGAAACCACTCGTAAACTTAATACAGACAGCTACGAGGCCATCAAACGTCAACAAGAAAGAGAAATAGAAGAAAACTCTCAAAATAAAGAGAAAGACTGGAACGAACGAGAAAAAATACTTACCAAACATCAGCCGCTATTTGCAGATTATCAACAAAAAGTGTCTACATTCCCTAATGAACTAGAAGAAGCCGTTAAGAAAGCTAGAGAAGAAGCAATTAAAGAAACAAATCAAAAAGCTAAAATTGAGGCGGATTTATTTGAAAAAGAATGGGAATCTAACAAACAGAGTTATGAATTAAAAATTCAATCTTTGGAAGAAACAATCAAGAAACAAAGTGAGCAAATAGAAGGTATTTCTGCTCAATTGCAAACAGCATTAAAACAAGCACAAGACTTAGCTATGAGGGCTTTTGGTAGTTCCAGCACTAAATAGTTTGAGTTTGTAGCGTATTAGTCATTTTGAATTTTGAATTCCTGAAGAGGAGGTTTGTTGTGGTGGTGAAAAAACCGACTGAGAAGAATACTAAAGTAGAAATTCTTCAGGCGTATGAGGAGTTAGCTAAAGAACAGGCAGCGCTGAAATCGCAACTAGATCAAGTTATTAAAGAAAGTAAGTCTGTAACTAAAGAACAGCCTAAAATAGAGCAAAGAACACCTATGAATCAGCTTTCTAGTGTCCAACAAAAGATGAATAATACAATTGAAAGCTTAGCAAAAATTCAATTAGGTTTTGGTAGCGCTGCTAATGAGTTATCGGAGCAATTAACAACTAAAGCTTCTAAATTAGAAGAAATCAGGCAAACTTTAGAAGATGAAATTCAACAATTAAAGCAGTTACATAATTTAGAAATTTCTGATAATATTTTGGATACTCTTATCCAATCCTATGAAGATAATTCTAAAGCTTATCAGGAAGAATATAGCCAGCGTGCTGAAGTGTTATTGCAAGAAATAGCAAATGAAAGAAATACTTGGGGAAAAGAGCAAGAAGAACATCAACGGGCGATAAAAGAACGGAATGAAAACTTGAATAAAACTCGCCAACGCGATGCAGCAGAGTATAAGTATAATTCAGAACTCGAACGACAGCTAGACAATGATGAATACGAACAACGTCAAAAAGCATTATATAAACAGCTAGAAGAATTACTCCAAGAAACAGAAAAACAGTGGGCTGAACGGGAAAAAGCAATTTTTGAACGAGAAAAACAATTTGAAGAATTGAAAGCTAAAGTAGAGGCTTTTCCGAAAGAAAAAGAAGCAGCCATCAAAAAAGCTACAGAAGAAGGCAAAGGTATTGCCCATTACCAAGCTAAGGTTAAATCAGATTTATATTCTAAGGAAGTAGAAGGGCAAAAGCGCTTTTATGAACAAAGACTGCAATCTCTAGAACAGACTATTACTAATCAAGAGGGACGCATTCAAAATCTTTCTAAACAACTTGAATCTGCCCTTAAACAAGTTCAGGATTTGGCAGTTAAAGCTATTGAAGGTACTTCCAATGTGAATTCGTATCAGGCAATGAAAGAAATAGCTTTAGAACAGGCAAAGAGTCAAGTGAAGAATAAATAAGTGAGAATTAAGAATGCAGAATGCAAAATTCAGAATAATTTGAGTAAATTTCAGAAGCTTCGTGAAAAGTTAGATCCCCGACTTTTCAAAAAAGTCGGGGATCTGAACATCTGTTGATTTTATAGTCATTCTCAATTATAATCAATAGCGCTTTTATCGCCACATTATATATGTAGAGGCTTAATTAGATTTAAGTCTCTACAACAAAGTCTAACAATTATTATTCTGTTTTCTTTGGTTTTTTGATGTCTGGGGGAGGTTGTAGTTTCTTCTTGTTCTTTGTTCCATTAGCTTGTGTTTGATTCAATGCTTTATGAGAATTTTTATCTTGACTAGCCATAATATTAAATTTTGAAGTCTACTACAATTTTATCTACATTACGGGTACTGTCGATTACAGAAATATATTAGATAAAATTTAAGTTTAAATAAACAAGAGACACAAAAGTATCTAAGTGAATGGCAACTTTAGCGTTGCTTAAGCCTTGTTTGAGTCTAAAATCAAAAAATTATATTATACCTTTCTCAGTAGTAAAAGTCAATACCCATTCGTTGGCAGCACAGGTCATGATTTACTACAGGTAGTAAGGGGAATAATAAACTGAATATTTTTTGTATATTGATACAAAAATCAATCCACTCTACAAGCAGAGTGTAGTGTGGGCAAATCACCAGATAAACAGAAATAAGCTGTCGCACATTTAACGCAGCACATCTTTATGGTGTTGGCTGTTGACGGTTGGCAGTTAACCGTCAACCGTCAACGAAGTTAGGAAGTGACCATGCAATTTAAAAGCGTAATAGCTTATTTACACTTATCCTGAGCGAAGCGTAGCTCCTACGGGGAAGCAAGCTATGTGCAACATCCAGGAATACACTACATTTGCAACGATATTGTGTAATTAACCTCAGTTCGGGTTAAAAAGATTTTGCTGCTAACTTCAGCACAAGTTCTGAACAATCGAACTACTCCAGGCGCAGAGGTCACAGAGTAATGAGAGTTTGAGAGGCATTTTGCATAAGTCTTATAGGAGTTTGAGCCAACGATAGAATCATGGTTTCAGCTTATCCCGAACTCAGGTTAATTAATTTTTTTACCTGCTTTTTTATTCACCTTAGAGTCTACTTAACTTAGATAGCGGCCAAATCTTTTAGCAAAAGTAGATGTTAATAAACAAGACATATCCATTTAAAATGCTGGTAACGATCGCTTCCAAGGCGACAACGGTGATGATAAACTCTATAGTCGTGACGGCAATTCTTGTAAGGTATGGCATTATTCATACCGTTAGATTTCATAACTTTCACTTAACTTTTTTACTGAAAAATCTGGAATCCCTGGTTTAATCATGAATATCCGTCTTGTGTATCAAGTCTTTTCGGCTGCTGCACTGTTGTTATCGACATCAGCAACTTTTTTTACTCAACCTGTATTTGGTGCTGCTTTGAAAGCAACACCTTTGATTGTTGATGATGATGGTAGTCAAGACGGGATGACAGCTTTAGCCTACATGTTAGCTAATCCCAAATTTGATATTCAGGCAATAACGATCGCCCAAGGTATTGCTCGTCCAACAAGTTTTGTGAATAACCTGGAACGGATGTTAGGAAGATTAGAAGTTTCTGGTATCCCTGTTGGTATTGGTAGACCAGATCCTTTAGCTGGAAACAATGCTTTTCCAGAATTCATTCGCGATGGTGCAGACACTTTTTGGTCTCCCTTTGTGCAGCTACCAGATACAGCACCACCTGTTGAAAAGCGATCGGCAGCAGAACTGATTGTGGAGACAATAAAGGAGTCATCTGAGCCTGTGGCAATCTTAGCAACGGGCACTTTAACTAATATTGCCGAAGCTTTGCGACTTGATCCCTCCATTATCAGCAACATTTCCGTTGTCCAAATCATGGGAGGCGCAGTTTTCGTACCAGGAAATCTCACTGTTCTTCCCGATCCTCCATTTTCAACCAACACTGTTGGAGAGTTTAATATCTGGGTAGATCCTTTAGCGGCTCAAGAAGTATTTGCCGCAGGATCAAAAGGACTAAAAATTCAATTGACTCCCCTGGATGCAACAAACCAAATTGACTTTTCTCGTGCCGATCAACAAGCATGGTTAGCGACTGGAACACCTGAAAGTAAGATAGCTGCCGAGTTTTTGGATTTTGCTTTAACAGTTATTCAAAGCAACAACGATCCTAACCCAGCTTGGGATTTAGTTGCTGCCATTAACCTCAGTGAACCAGACTTTTCAGAGGAAACTCCTTTATATCTCGAAGTCGATACACTCTCAGATCCTGGAGCTACTCAAGGACAAACTCGTGCTATTCCTAATTTGCCTCCCAATGTTCTAGTTTCCCTAAACCCTAGTTTTAATAATTTACCTTTCAGTGCTGGTGAGGTTTTCTCATATCTACAAACAAAGTCTGTTCCTGAATCTAGTCCCATATTGGGTATTCTGGTTTTAGGTGCAGCAGGAATTACTTTCCAAATTAAGCGGCAATTCAACCACTAGTATCAAAAAAGTGTGTAGGTTGGACAAATATTTGTGCAACCTACAGTCTTAGTGAAAGCAGAAAATATCAAGCAAAACTAGAAAAACCGAAATTAGGCGGTATATCCTGAATTCGGCCAGGGCCGATCGCTTGTAATGCTTCTTTAAGTAAAATATCCCCAGTATACAAAGCACGTCCTACAATTACACCAGTCACGCCTTGTGGTTCTAACGCCAGCAAACTCAACAAATCGGTAACTGAACTAACTCCACCAGAAGCGATTACTGGTATGGAAATTGCACTAGCAAGTTCTCGCAAAGCTTCTAAATTCGGCCCTGTAAGAGTACCATCACGGTGTATATCAGTATAAATAATTGCTGCTGCGCCCAATTCTTGCATTGTGACAGCCAGTTGGGTTGCTAAAACTTCTGAGGTTTCTAACCAACCGCGAGTAGCTACACGGCCATTACGAGCGTCAATACCGATAATAATTTGTTCGGGAAATTCTTGGCAGAGTTCTTGCACTAGCTGGGGTTCTTCTACGGCGATGGTACCGAGGATTGCCCACTGTACGCCCAGATTAAACACTTGTTCTACGCTGGTGCGATCGCGCAATCCTCCGCCAATTTCAATGGGCACAGATACCACTTTAGCGATCGCTTCAATTGCCTGAAGATTTACTACTTTACCTGCTTTTGCACCATCTAAATCAACAACGTGCAATCTTGTAGCACCTTGTTCCACCCACTGTTTAGCAACATCAGCTGGGTTTTCGCTAAAAACTTGCGAGCGATCGTAGTCTCCCTGATACAGTCGCACACAACGACCTTCTAGTAAATCTATTGCTGGAATTACATCCATTTACTTCTTCCTCTCAATGCAGTTTGAAAATGGGCATGGGGCATGGGGCATGGGGCAGGGGAAAAGGTTAAAGGGGTAAGGGGAAAAGGAATAAATAATTGAATCTTTCCCCCTTTTCCCCTTACCCCTTTCCCTTTCCCCATGCCCCCTGCCCCATACCCCATGCCCCACTCCCTACTCCCTATTTTTTAATTCCTTGACTGCTTGCCGAAAACCCAACACAATCAAGATGTTCGTAAGGGTCAAAAATACTTCTGCACCACCGTGTAACCAATCTACATTGGCTAGAGACTTGCCATAATGCAGTACGGCATAAATTCCTGCGGGAATGGTGACGAAAACGAATACAAGAGTACCGTAAAATCCATATAGCGCTAAACGCGGCATTTGTGGACTGCGGCTGATAAACCACAAGAAACCCAAATAGGGAAACAATGAAAGCGCGAACAGGGTTTCTTTAGAGATCATTGCTTTGATTTAATAGGTTGGGGTGCAACAGTGTTAGTAGACTTTGTGGAACGCCAAATCAAAAACGCCGCCGCCCAAAGTGTAATGTTACCAACTAAGGTCATGGTAGCCTGAAGCGTTACCAGCCATTCGAGAGATTCGGCGTTGTCGAAATAATGCCAGGTACAAGCACACATGGCACTAACCAAAGCTGGTAACATGGCAAGGGACAATGCCCACCAATTGCGGTTACGAGTGAGTTCGCCGTAAGTCCAAATTAACCAAATGGCAATAATCCACTCAATAACGCTAGAAATATGGATAATCCAGGTTGGAATAGAAAGAACGTGCATAAAAGTGGGGAGTAGGGAGTTAGGAGTTAGGAGTGAGGAGTTCTGAGTTCTTAATAAAGTTGATAATCTAAAATTTAAAATCCAAAATCTAAAATGGCAAAGATGCGGGCGTTATTGTCTGGATATTACGGTAAAGGTAATGGTGGTGACGAAGCTTTGTTGGCAACGCTTTTGCAAATGTTACCACCTGATGTGACGCCTGTGGTGCTTTCGGGTAATCCAGAGGAAACGCGCGATCGCTACAATGTAGAAAGTTACAATCGCATGGCTGTTTTACCTGTCCTTCAAGCTTTGCGCTCTTGTGATGCCTTGATTTGGGGCGGTGGGAGTCTGATTCAAGACGTTACCAGTATTATTAGCCCATTTTATTATGGCGGACTGATGTCATTGGCACAGAATTTGGGCTTGAAAACTGTAGCTTGGGCGCAGGGTATCGGCCCTTTAGTGCGTCCCCAAACTCGCTTCTTAGCAAGGCAAACTTTTAGAAATTGTACCAAAGTCAGTGTCCGCGATCGCGCCAGTGCTGCTTTATTAGCTGATTGGCAAATTCCTTGTATCATAGCTCCTGACCCGGTTTGGGCATTGGAATCTAAACCAGTACCAGGACTTTGGGATTTACCTGCACCAAGAGTTGCGGTAACTTTGCGATCGCATCCCCAACTTACAGAAACACGTTTGGCTAACTTGACTCGTGCTTTAGTAGATTTTCAAAAAGCCACGCAAGCATTTATCTTACTGCTACCATTCCAAAAAAGTGAAGATTTAAGTATTGCCGAAGCTATTCAACCGCATCTTAAAGATGTCAGCAAGATTTTGTGTCTGGAAGATCCGCAACTTTTAAAAGGTGTGTTTCGCGGTGTGGAAATGGCAATTGGAATGCGTTTGCACAGCTTAATTATGGCTGCTGCTGAAGGCTGTCGCTGTTTTGCTCTGAGTTACGATCCTAAGGTAAATCGCCTCATGGAAGAATTGGCAATACCTGGCTGGGATTTAGCAACTTTACCAGATGACACCAATTTGATTGGTAAAACTTGGATGGAACATTATGCTAATGGCGATCCTTTATCACCTGAGCAAATACAATCTTTAGTGGATAGAGCATTAATGCACCGCGAAGTTTTGTATGAAGCATTAACTTGACTTTAAGTTAACCAAATTTAGATTTTAAATTTAAATTTACTCGATAATATAAGACTATGCTACCGTGTAAGTTTTATTGATATGAGACAGGTATCTCACCCACGACGCACCCGCATTTTACAAGCATCATTAGCACCTGAAGAAGTACGTAACCGTCAAAAACAGCGTGACAATCTTGCAATGCAGTGTCGCGCTATTTTCGAGCGCTTACGTCCAACTTTGATTGAAACACATTACAACTGGCATATTGCCATTGACCCTGAAACAGAACAGTATTTTATCGATCCAACGCTCTTGGGGATAATGCAAAAAATCCACGAAGCTTATGGCAACATTAACAAAGTCAAAGTTACTATATTCCGACTCAACGACACGGGAACCTGCGGCAGGTTATGATTGCAGGTTCATTTGGTGATAATGGCGAGCTATTATTTGAAATTCAGCTTGTTGCTGCTAATAATGAACTATTTGCTGTTGAAGCTTTACTCGATACTGGCTTTACAGATGGGTGGTTAGCTATTAATACTCAAGACTTGGAAGTATTAGGGTGGCCATTGATGACCGCACAAATTGAAATGCGAACAGCAAGAGGGGAAGCACGATTTGATATCTATGAAGGCAAACTAATTATCGATGGAACTGAAGTTATAATTCCTGTCCATGTTGGAGATGAAATTCCTGATACTATAATAGGCTCGTTGTGGCTGGACACTATGCAGTTGGTCGTTAACAAACCGAAAGGAATATTAACACTAGAAATAGTAGACAGTATTAATACTGTTTAATACTGTTGTGTCATGAAGATATAAGCTACTGACTTATTTTACCGCTGACAATTCCTGACCATTGGACTTTTTTCTCTTGTTCGCGGCGGTAAGAAAAGAAATGTTCTGGAGTTTGGAAAGTACAATAAGGAGCGATCGCAATTTGTTCTCCACTAATTCCCAAACTTTCCAGTTGTAAAACATTTACTCGCCGCACATCAAGTTTTACCTTTCCAGGATTGGGGTCTGCTAATAAAGGTGAATTCGGCAGATTTTGTAATGCTTGGACAATTTTTTGTTCATCATTATGTGGTATAATGCTGGCTCCGATCTCAGCAGCTACCTCAAGAGAAACTTGGTAAACTTCACCTGCGATCGCTGGCCCCATTGCAATACGCAAATCATCAAGTTTACTGCCTTGGGATTTGAATCGGGCGATCGCTTGGGGGACAATCTTCTTGGCAGTACCCCGCCAGCCGGCGTGTATTGCTGCCACTTGTCCTGTTTTCACATCGCCAATCAGCACCGGCGTACAATCTGCACTAGCGACCCAGACAGCTTGTAGAGGCTGTTCGCTAATTAAAGCATCTGCCGATGCTAAACCATCTTCAAGAGTGCTGGTAGCGATTTCTTGGGGGGTGAGAACAGTATTGCCATGTACCTGCTTTAAGCGATAGACTGATGCTTTTGGTTCGAGTATGAGTGTGAGATCTTGTGGCGATCGCGGCCAAAACTGCTGGGTAAAAAAACCGTGATGCCAATTTTCCAGAATACTGCAAGTCAAATAGGGCAGTCCTTCCCAATTGCGCCAGTGCCAAGTGTGCATCATCAACCAAACCTAAAGAGAAAATCACTCATCAGCCAATTAATGCTAACTTGAACAAGGCCATTTAGGTTACTGCTGTGGAATTTAATCTGCAAAATTTAGAAGTAGCCTTGAAAGCAGGGCGAAAGTATCCATATTTACCATTTTCTCTGCACTTTTTTGAAAGTGTCTCCTCAACAAATCAAACCCTCTGGGAGATGCTAAACCTTGGGGCGACTTCAGGAACAGTAGTAATTGCAACTTCACAGACTGCGGGACGGGGACAATGGGGACGCCAATGGATTTCTCCAGTCGGGGGATTGTATCTTTCGCTGGCGATTTCTTTTGACCACAAAATAGAAGCTACTGACAGCTATCAGCTAACTTTTGCTAGTGCTTGGGGAATTGCGTCTCAATTGCGCCAGCACAACGTGGATGTTGGGATAAAATGGCCCAATGATTTAGTTTTAAACGGTCGTAAGCTAGGCGGCATTTTGACAGAAACTAAAGTCAACAAAGCACAAATTACACAAGCAGTAATTGGTGTTGGTATTAACTGGATAAACCCAGTACCAGAAACAGGAATTAATCTGGAATCGTGGCAAGCTTCCCAAAATTCCAGGCCAATTTCTTGTTTGGAAATGCTCGCCTCTAGGGTTTTACTAGGAATAGAATCCGGTATGCAGTGCCTCTTCCAAGAAGGAATAAACATACTCTTATCTCGCTATTTAGATTTGCTTACAAATATGGGCGATAAGGTGTATGTCAATAATCTTTTAGGAACTGTAGTCGGTGTGACTCCTCAAGGAAATTTACGAATTGATTTAGAAAATTATGGGACAAAAGAACTAATGACACCGGAAATTTATATTGAACCCGGTACAATCAGTTTGGGATACCATAAATCTTCCGTTTAAATTTCAGGTTTGTTCAAAATTTCGCTCTTTGGGCAAGACAAACCACTAGCATCATCTCTTTAGGCTAATTACACACAACTGAGAGAACAAATGACGCAGCGCAAAAATTCTGCCCATCATCGTTTGCACTACTTATGGCAGCGAGGTGTGACAAAAAAACGTTTTGCCTCGACGCTACCAGCACAGAGTCTCTGTTGGCTAAGCAGCGTCAGTCTCCTAAGCGGCGGCTTCGTGTCTGCCCAAACGGAAACACAAATAGACAACATCGTTCCCACTGTTGAAAGTTCCCAGCCAGCAGTGTTTACAAACCCAGTTAAAGCCTCGACTCCGTTCGGCTTGAAAAAACAAACTGTTGCGCCCGAAACAGCTCAAACACAGCCAGACTTTGCTCAACGGCGAACCAGACTCAGGCAGAGATTACGCAAGCCAGAAGTTGCTCAATCAAAACAGCCAATTCGGCAGTCTAGACCCAAAATGGAAGCCGCTGAACCTGTTGTTATTATCAGACAGTCTCAGCCCAAACCAGAAACACAAGAAAAACCTAATACTGCTCCCCGTTCCTTACCTGCAAAACTCCCAGAAGTTGCTCAACCAAGAAACAACTCCAATAGTGCTGTCAGGGCGGCGATAGAGAAGGCCAAGGATTATAATAACGCCTATATTGACCCCAATACTTATGATACCGGCGCAACGGGCACTTATCAAGCACCAAGTTCCGTAATCCTCACAGAACGTTCTAGTGGCTGCCGAGCCACTTTGCCTTCAGGGCAAAACGTATCTGGTGGGGTTTGTGCTAAAGCACCCCAAACTGGGCGTGTAGCCAATTCTAATGGGAGAGCACCTAATTGGCTTAGAAGAAGTCAAAACGCTCAGTTGCCAGTAGTTCCACCAGTGCGACAGGTGGCAAGCGCTGGTAACAATGGCAGATGGCGTGCTGTTCAAAGTGTTTCTAGTAGTGACAATAAGACTGGATTCCGCCAGAATCGATTTATTCCTAGTCCCAGCGATTTTGGCACCACCAAAGTGAGTGCGACTCCCATTGCGCCCAGTGGTGGTACTTTACCGCCACCAATGGCAGATGGCAACATAGCACCCCGCCCCAGCACTGTAAGTTACGACTTCTCCCTGGCATCAGTATTGCCGCAAATTCCCTACACTCCCAGAATCGCCTATGGCGGTACTGGAATGATGTACCCACTGTCGGTTCCCGCTTCCATTACTTCTGTGTTTGGTTGGCGAATTCATCCCATCACAGGTAACCAACGCTTCCACGCTGGTACAGACTTGGGTGCGCCTACGGGAACACCAGTTTTGGCTGTTGCTGGCGGAAGCGTGGAAACTGCTAACTGGTTAGGTGGTTATGGTTTAACTGTTATCGTCAATCACAAATCTGCTCAACAAACTCTCTACGGCCATATGTCAGAAATCTTTGTTCAACCTGGTCAATGGGTAGAACCTGGAACTGTCATCGGGCGAGTTGGTAGCACAGGTAATTCCACAGGCCCTCACCTGCACTTTGAAGTCCGCCACCTCACACCTAATGGGTGGGTTGCAACTGACCCAGGCGTGCAATTACAAGGCGGACTGGCCCAGTTACTTCAATCCCTGCGAACTGCCCAGGTAAGCCAGCAACCAGGGAGTTAACTGGGGGAAAAGGTTAAAGGTTAAAGGGAAAAGGAATAAATTTAATCTTTCCCTTTTCCCCTTACCCCTTTCCCTTTCCCCATACCTAATTACAAATACCCGTGTTCTGCTAAGAATGCGGGTGTAATGTCGTTTATACTATTGTTATCAGGGTCTGTGGTGTGTGGTTTGCCAGAATAAAGGAATTTCTCCACATATTTGCCGAGAATATCTCCTTCTAAATTGACTAAACTACCAGGAGTCAAATAGCGAAGATTTGTCTCAGCATAGGTGAGAGGAATCACCGCCACCTTGAATTGGGAAAATTCTGGCTCATATGTGGCTACTGTGAGACTAATGCCATTGACGGCAATGCTACCTTTGGGGACAATGTAACGTGCGATCGCTTCTGATGCACTAAAGGTCATTTCCCAAGAAGTTGCCGTTTGTTCTGCCATTAACAATCGCCCGATGCCATCTACATGACCCATTACAAAATGACCGCCGACTTTGCTGCCAACTCTGAGCGACGCTTCTAAATTGACATATCTCTGTTGGGTTTGCTCACCTCCCAAAGTTGTACGGCGTAGGGTTTCCGGTGAAGCGGTGGCGATAAACCCATCTTTTAAAACTTTTTCCACCGTCAAACAAACGCCATCTACCGCAACACTGTCACCATAAGCCAAATCTTGCATAATTACTTCACCCGACTGGCTAACACAAGTAATTTGCCAAGAATCGCCCCCTAAGGGTTTCATCGTTCCTAAAGCTTGGATTAATCCTGTAAACACCGCTTTTTTGCCAAACTAACTCTATTTATTGCCTAATTTTGGCAGAAATTAATTAGTAATTGTCACAGAAATTGAGAATATCTGAGTATATTTTCTGACTTTTTTTATATGGGGAATATTAACACATTTTCATCCTTCACGAGGCATACTTGGGTAAGAAGCTTATTGTTTAAGCAGACCCATTTGAATTACTCTGGTGTACACCACAAGTTCGGAGTTTAATAGAAGCAATTATAGAGAACGAATGCTTATGTTTATTAATGTCGCCAAACCGCCTGGAAAAGAGTACTATTTGTTACACACAATCCAAGGCTCTCAAAAAATTGTAGAGGCTTAGCCAATGATTGAAATGAAAGTCGCTGGCATAGCATTAGATGCCATAACCCGCAGCCCGATTGTACTTTTGAAAGATTCTTCAGATCGGCGGGCTTTGCCTATTTACATCGGTCAGGAACAAGCTAGGGCAATTATGGGCGCGCTGGAAAATCAGAAGCCTCCCAGACCCTTGACTCACGATTTGATGGTGAATCTTCTAGAGACCTGGAACATGACTCTAGAGAAGGTGATTATTCATTCCTTGCAAAAGGATACATTTTATGCTGCCTTAATTGTCCAGCAAGGTGAAGTCAAAAAGGAAATTGACGCCCGTCCTAGCGATGCGATCGCCATTGCCCTCCGTACAAATGCCCCGATTTGGGTAATGGAAGAAGTCATCGCTGATGCTTCTATCCCAGTTGACCGCGATGCAGATGAAGCCGAACAGCAAGCCTTCCGTGAATTTGTTTCTAATCTCCGTCCTGAGGATTTGATCAAGCGCTTTGGTAATGGCGACAGTTAGAAAAGTTAAGAGTTAAGAGTTAGGAGTTATCAATTATATTATTTAATTCCTAACTCCTCACTCCTAACTGTTAACTTCTAACTCTCTTAATGATGCGATACCGACGCTTTGGGAAAACAAATTTGCGCCTCTCGGTTTTTTCCTTGGGAACAATGCGCTACCTGGCTGATTTTGGAAATGCCCAGCAAACCATTGAACAAGCCTTAACTTTAGGAATTAATCATCTAGAAACTGCCAAAGGTTACGGCAAAAGTCAGGAATATCTTGGTAGGGCGCTAAAAGCTGGTTTGTCAGTACCCCGAACAAGGCTGCACCTCACTACCAAAATGCCACCTACACCAGATGCTGACACTATGCGTCGGTGCATCGACGAATCCCTAGAACAATTAGAAATAGATTATCTAGATTGCTTAGGCATTCATGGCTTAAACACTTGGCAACATTTGGAATGGGTACAAGCCAAAAATGGCTGTATGCAAGCTGTCGAAGAAGCTGTTGCCGATGGGCGAGTGCGACACGTTGGTTTTTCGACCCACGGCTCTTTAAAGTTAATTCAGGCAGCAATTGAAACAGATTTTTTTGAATTTGTCAATCTGCATTATTACTATTTTTTCCAACGCCACGCCCCAGCGATTCAACTAGCTGCCGAAAAGGATATGGGGATTTTTATTATTTCCCCTGCTGACAAGGGAGGACGCCTCTACACGCCACCCCAAACCCTTAAAGATTTGTGTCAGCCGTATTCACCCTTAGAATTAAACTATCGATTTTTACTTGCAGACAACCGTATTACTACTTTGAGTGTAGGGCCAGCCAATCCAGATGAATTAATCGAACCTCTGCAAGTTGCTGACCGAGATAATGAACTTACACCAGAAGAAATTTCTGCATTCCAGCGATTAGAAAATCAGCAACAAATTGCTTTGGGAATTGATAAATGTAGCCAATGTTATGCTTGTTTGCCTTGTCCAGAAAATATCAATATTCCAGAGGTATTGCGATTACGAAATCTTGCAGTAGCATACGACATGAAAGACTATGGCCAATATCGTTATGGAATGTTTGAAAATGCTGGTCATTGGTTCCCTGGAATGAAAGGTAACCGATGTACAGAATGCGGTGATTGTTTGCCAAGATGTCCGGAAAAGTTAGATATTCCAACTTTATTGGAAGATGCTCATGAAAGGTTAAATGGCAAAGCAGGTAGGAGATTGTGGGGATAAGTAATAATTCAAAATTCATAATAAAGGAGGAGACGCGATAAATCGCCGTCTGTACAATAATTAATCTTTCGTGGAGACAGCGATTTATTGTGTCTTTGCGCTTTATAATTTTCATCAAAAAACCTTAAAAAATCGTATTCGTTACTATCTGTATTAAACCGCGTTAAACTGTTTAATATACATGGGTGAAATCCCTGAAACGCGGAGACTACCCGATAAAATTATGCAAATAACACAACAGCGATACTACACCCCAGAGGAATATTTAGAGCTAGAAGAGGCTGCTGAGTACAAAAGTGAATACATTGGCGGACAAATAATTCCTATGGCGGGTGGAACAGCAAATCACAATCGAATCGCAGGTAACTTCTACGCTCCGCTGAACTTCGGTTTGAGACAACAAGATTACGAAGCTTTTAATAGCGATATGCGCTTATGGATACCTGAAAAGCGTATTTATACATATCCAGATGTGACAGTAATAGCGGGTGAACCACAGTTTTTTAACAAACGTACAGATATTATTACAAATGCTCAAGTGATTATAGAGGTTTTATCTAAATCTACTAAAGGGTACGATCGCCAAGATAAATTTGCAGCTTACCGAACTATTTCTACCTTCCAAGAATATCTATTAATTGACCAAACTCGAATTCATGTAGAGCAATTTTCTAAAACTGGAAAAAAGCAATGGACGCTTCGGGAATATGATGAAGAAGATGAAGCAATCGCGCTTACAACTGTACCCTTTGAAATTTTATTGCAGGATTTATATAACAAGGTAAATTTTGAGCTTGTTGAGTCAGAAGTTGATGCAGAAGAATTAGAGTGAAGAGAGCGATCGCTCTACTTTTGAAAAGCATATAAAAAGATTTAAGCAACTTTTAAGGGTTTCTGGGGAAAAGTAATTGGCTCTGGCAAAGGTTTTCCTTGCTCTTCATACCATTCAATCAGAGATTCAATCACTTCATGTCCATGTTTAGCGGCTTCTTCATAAGTCTTACCATGAGTGTGGAATTGCTGCCAAGGAAATTCCGGTAAGTGTACCAATTGCGGGTCGTGAAATAAGTCGCAGTTCGGGAAGATCCATTCTGGTATTCCTTTAAACCTATCTTGTACTTAATCACAGTATTCCCAGCAGTATCTTTGGTGTAACAGTACCTTCATAACAAGATAGGCGATCGCCCCTAGTTCTCCCCACTATCCCGCATTAACTTAGATAAAATCACTATGGTGCTACTTAACCCCAAGTAAACATGAAAAGCGATCGCCCTTCTCCACTCTTCCTTCAACGTCCCGAACTACTTGCGCCAGCAGGTAACTGGGAATGTGCTAAAGCTGCTGTAGAAAATGGGGCAGACGCAATTTACTTCGGTTTGGATCGCTTCAACGCCAGAATGCGGGCACAAAATTTTACAGAAGCAGATTTACCCAGCTTGATGAAGTTTCTGCATCTTCGGGGTGTCAAGGGTTATGTCACCGTAAATACACTAATATTTCCTAAAGAACTAGCAGAAGCACAACAATATCTCCGCACGATTATTGCAGCGGGCGTGGATGCGATAATTGTTCAAGATATCGGTATATGTCGTCTTATCCGTCACCTTTCACCTGATTTCCCCATCCATGCTTCCACACAAATGACCATCACCAGTGCAGCTGGGGTGGAATTTGCCAAATCTCTCGGCTGTCAATTAGTCGTGCTGGCGCGTGAATGTTCTCTCAAGGAAATCAATAAAATTCAGCACCAGATTGCCCAACAGCAAACTTCGCTACCTTTAGAAGTTTTCGTTCACGGTGCTTTGTGTGTGGCGTATTCCGGTCAGTGTTTGACGAGTGAAGCTTTAGGCGGACGTTCTGCCAACCGAGGTGAATGTGCCCAAGCTTGCCGGATGCCCTATGATTTAATCGCTGATGGTCAAATTGTAGATTTAGGCAATCGCAAATACTTACTCAGTCCTCAAGACCTCGCAGGTTTAGATGTTTTGCCAGATTTGGTGAAATCAGGGGTAACTTCTCTCAAAATCGAAGGCCGCCTGAAAGCCCCAGAGTACGTTGCTAATGTTACTCGTGTTTATCGGCAAGCTTTGGATCGGGTGATGGAGGAATTGGACGCGGGGACGCGGGGACGCGGGGACGCGGGGAAAGTGGTACAAGAAATTTCTGCTTCTCAGGAACACTACAATTTAGAGATGGCATTTTCTCGTGGACTGTACACGGGTTGGTTTGGCGGGATTAATAATCAAGAATTAGTTCATGCGCGTTTTGGTAAAAAACGCGGGGTTTATTTAGGTGAAGTTACTCGCATCCACAACGAACAGATAGCAATCAAATTGGAAGCGCCTGTTAAACCAGGAGATGGAATTGTATTTGACTGCGGTCATCCAGAGGCCAAGGAAGAAGGCGGACGGGTGTATGGGGTGGTGTCCAAAGGTAAGGAAACTCTGTTGACCTTTGGTAGAAATGATTTGAACTTACGTCGGGTGCATGTGGGGGATAAGGTTTGGAAAACCAGCGACCCAGAACTTGATAAGCAACTGCGTCAGAGTTTTGCAGGCGAGAACCCACAATTTCAGCGTCCCATTGATTTGGAAATTTATGGAGAGGTTGGTCAGCCATTGATTGCGATCGCCCGCGATCGACTTGGTAATATTGTCCAAGTCGAGTCCGTAATTTCGCTAGTAGAAGCGCACACTAAACCTCTAGATACAGCCCGTATAAAAGAACAATTCGGTCGTCTTGGTAACACCCCCTTCTGTTTGGGAACCCTAACCAACCACCTCAGCGATGCCATCATGCTACCCGTAAGCGAATTAAACCGGATGCGGCGGGACATCGTGACACAGATGGAAGAATTGCGAAGTCAACCCAAACGCTGGCAATTACGTTCTAATGTAACTTTCCAAGACTTACTTCCCTTCTCATCCTCCTCATCCTCTTCATCTCCTTCACTCATAGTTTTGGTGCGAAACCTAAAGCAACTCCAGGCCGCCCTCAAAGCTGGTATTGAAACACTGTACTGCGAGTTTGAAGACCCCCGCGCTTACCGAGAAGCCGTAGACTTGGTGCGTCAACAAGGGCAAACAGACAAAGAAAAATTTCCTTCTCACTCCTCACTCCCTAGCATCTGGGTTGCACCACCTCGAATTACCAAACCTGGAGAAAATTGGATTTTGCAGCAAGTACGTGCCTGTGAAGCTGATGGCTATTTGGTGCGGAACTATGACCAACTGAAATTTTTTGCAGCAGAACGTTGTATTGGAGATTTTTCACTCAACGTTGCCAACCCTTTAACGGCAGACTACTTTCAGCAGCGTTTTGGTTTGGAAAGGTTAACGGCTTCTTATGATTTGAATATTACTCAACTGGAAGATCTGCTTAGAAGTTGTCCGCCCCAGTGGTTTGAAGTGACAATCCATCAACATATGCCAATGTTCCATATGGAACACTGTATATTTTGTGCTTTCCTCTCTCAAGGAACGGATTACACCAACTGTGGACGACCTTGCGAAAAGCATGAAGTGAAATTAAAAGACCGCGTTGGTAGCGAACACGTCCTTAAAGCAGATATAGGATGTCGAAACACTGTATTTAATGGTACTGCTCAAACTGGAGCCGAGTACGTGCAGCGTCTCATAGAACTCGGTTTAACTCACCTTCGCATTGAATTTGTTAATGAAACACCACAGCAAGTGAGTAAAACAATACATTGCTACAGTCAATTATTGCAAGGTGAAATTACAGGTTCCCAACTATGGCGAGAGTTAAAGTTGCAAAATCAGTTAGGCGTAACTCGTGGCCCTATGGGAGTGTCTGGATTACGGTCATAATTGATTTTCTGAACGCCCAGCTTGAAAAATTTGTTCTGCGGTCAAATTGAGTTCTGGGAATGTTGGGGATATGATGCGATCGCCACCTCGAAACAGGTTAACTTGATACTCACCATCCACCAAATAGTAAACCGAAATAGTCGGTTGTTTGGGATTACCTATGTACCGCCTACCACCCAAAGCTAAATAGTCAACAATCCAATATTCAGGAACACCAAAAGTTTCGTAGTCAACCAACTTCGATGCATAATCATCCCTCCAATTAGTACTGACAACTTCAATAACTAAGGGAACAGACGCAGCTTGAGTAACCGTTGAAGACTTTTTCCACATCGGTTCTAATAAAAGATTCTTTTGATTTATCACTATCACATCAGGCGAATAACCTGATTCTTTGTCAGGAACCTTAACTAGTGCTTGCTTGGGTATGAGGTATGGGAGTTTTAATCGTTTGAACTCTAAAGTTACTTCGCCAGCTAAAAAACCATTAATCTCTTCATGATCTCCTACTGGCTGCATTTCAACAATTACCCCATCGTGTAGTTCATAACATCCGCCGTCTGGTTTCCAATTCAGGAATTCTTCAAAAGTAACTGTTTTTGGTAAGGCTTGAAACATCACATTTACTCCTGACTCTGGTTTAGAGTTTAGCAAAATTACTTCCTATCACATCACTTGACCCTCAGATCCCCGACTTCTTTAAGAAGTCGGGGATCTAAGTCCACATAAAACCTCGTTAGAGAACGCCAAAATCAGGAATCGGGAAGATTTGGCAAAATTTTGTTTCTATTTTGGAAACAACTTCAATTCAGGTCAACGAACGTTATAAACTCAACGTTGGAATCAGAAAGAGATTTATTCAATCAGCGAACAGTTATCAGGCGCATGGTGACGGGTTTCAATCCCTTACCAAAGCGTTCTACTTTGTTTTTGGGGGACTTAAACTTCAAGAACAAAATTGATAATTGATATCTGTAAAATAATTCAACCATAAATATCTAAACCCAAGTAACTCATAGGTTATTGAGGCTTCAGCATGAACAAGCTCGCTAAGTTTCAGTTTAATTTTTGCTGCTCATTTTCTCGTGCTTCTCGTTATAGTTTAACTGTGTTGCTGGGTGTGGTTTTGTTATCTGATGCGGTGGGTGCAAAGGTTGGTGATTTACAGAATTATTCACCCGAAATATCGCCAGAAATTTTATTAGATAAATATCGAGATAATTTTCCATCTTTAGAAACTGGGGATAAGCAAGTATTACTGAAAAACTATCAGAATCAGAGGGAAATTTATCTTGCACAGCAACCAGCACCTACTCCGTCAATTCCGTTGAATCCAGAGCAACAAAAGTTGTATCAACAGGCTGTAAAACTGTTTCAAGAAGCGCGGTATTTACAAAAAAAAGGAACTAGAGAAGGATACGATCAGGCTATAAATAAATATCAACAAGCGTTAAAAATTTATCAGGATATAGGATTACGCCAAGAGGAAGGTGAGATAAACCAAAATATTGGAGTAGTTTACTTTTTGCTTTCTGATAATAAAAATGCGCTTGAGTTCCATAAGAAAGCACTTTCAATCTGGGAGGAAATAAATCAGCCTTTGCTTCAAGCATCAGCACTTAGTTTGATTGGTAATGTGTATTCCGGGATGGGTGAACATCAAAAAGCAATCGAATATTTCAACCAAGCACAGTCAAGTTTTCGGGCACAGAAGCAATTTGGTTTTGTAGCCA
This sequence comes from Nostoc sp. DedQUE12a, assembly GCA_034530795.1. Lineage (GTDB taxonomy): Bacteria > Cyanobacteriota > Cyanobacteriia > Cyanobacteriales > Nostocaceae > Nostoc. The sequence goes on along the minus strand of JAVRCH010000005.1, from coordinate 3,018 downwards.
TAACTTTAAGCTCTACCTCTAGTGCCTACATGAGATTAGGTGATATGAAAAATGCTCTTAATTCTCTCAATCAAGCACTAGAGATTTATCGCACTACATTTAAAGACGCAGATAAAGAAGCTGATATTCTTGATAAAATTGCTTTCATTTATTCTCAAATAGGTGAATCTGATACAGCTTTCCAATACTATAATCAAGCCTTAGATATTCAACGTGAAAGACAAGATTTACTTGCACAAGCCACAATTATGAGCCATATTGGTTCTCTTTATGGGAAAGTAGGTAAACATCAACAGGCTTTGGAAGTGTTAAATAAAGCACTGGAAATCCAACAGTCAAAAGGTACATTAGTAGACCAAGGTTTAACCATTCAGAATATTGCTGGTGTTCATGATTCATTGGGAAATTATCAGCAAGCAATTGAACACTACAAAAAAGCAAAGTTGCTCTTTCATCAAGCAGGTTGGACAACCTTAGAGTTACAGAGTATTGGAAACATTGTTAGTATTTATAGAAATTTTCTAGGTGATAACCAAGAAGCACTGAAATATACAGATGAATCACTTCAGCTTCAGCGTCAAGGTGGCGATAAGGAAGATGAAGCTTCAACTCTTAATCAGCAAGCTGATATCTACCTTTTACAGGGAGATTATCAACTGGCATTAGACAGTTATAACCAAGCCTTAAAAATTGAGCGTTCTATAACAAAAAATCCTAGAGCAGAAGCTCGCACCCTTGCTAATATTGCATTACTTTACAATTCATTAGGCGACCCTAACTCAAGTATTAAGACTTATAACCAAGCACTAGATATATATACGAAGCTGGACAATCAAGGTGAACAAGCAAGAATTTTTAGAGCCATTGGCAATGTTTACCAACTAGATGGAAGGTACAACGAGGCTTTAGAATATTATGATAAGGCACTATCGTTATACCAAAAACAAAAGGATCATCAATCGGAAATTGCCATACTTTGGGGTATAGCAAAAACCCATCGATCTCGGAAAGATTATGACAAAGCGTTCGATGTTGCTAATCAAGCATTGGCATTATCGCAGCAATATCAATATTCTTTTAACAAAATAGCTTCTCTTGGCATTATTGGTAGTATATACCTTGCAAAAGGCGACTATCAAAATGCATTAAATAGCTATAAAAATATTTTGGTAGATTATCGCAAAGCTGGATTACGAATTAAGGAAGCTGAAACCTTAAATACGACGAGCATTGCTTATGAGTTCCAGAAGCAGCATCAGCAGGCGATAACTACGCTCAATGAGGAACTAAAATTGCGGCAAGATTTAAAAGATAGCGTAGGAGAAGCACAAGCACTTTACCAAATCGCCATCAACCAAAGCCGTCTCGGAAAACTCGAAGCCGCACTTTCTAACATCCAAACTACAATCAAAATTGTGGAAAACATACGCGGTAATGTCCAAAGTGATGAACTGCGTACCTCATACTTCGCTACAGTGCAGAATTACTACAAATTCTACATCAACTTGTTGATGCAACTGCACGAAAAAGACCCCACAAAAGTATGCGAATTCAACGTCCAAGACCTCAAAATAAAAGATAGATGCGATGCTGTTGCACTGCACATCAGCGAACGCGCCCGCGCTAGAAGTTTGGTAGAACTTTTAACTGAAGCTAATGCCAAAATTCGTAAAGGCGCAAACCCAGAACTAATACAACAGGAACGTGATTTATTACAAAAACTGGATACTAAACAGAAACTCTTGCAAAATTTAGAGGCAAGTAGTCAAAAAGACCTGATTGCTAAAGCCTCTATTAAAAGATGCCAACAAGACATTGAAAATCTTCTTAGCCAATACCGCGAGTTGCAAACTAAAATTCGCATGACTAGCCCGAAATATGCTGACCTGAAGTATCCTGAACCTTTGAAATTAGACCAAATTCAACAACAACTCGATAAAGATACCCAGAAATGTTGAATGTCGATACAAAACTTTACATATTTAGTTAAAGTAGCTCTAAAAAAACTAAAATAGTCAACATACCATCATCTCCTCAAACCAATGAACATAACTGATTTTTTGACACATACATGATTGTAAATAACGGAATTTATCTAATAGTGTATATCCCCATTGTTTGGGTATATATAAAAGCTGTAAAATCAAATATGCTATTAAACTAATGTAAATTTGTATAGTGATACCATTGACGTTCTTGGTAATTAATTTGTCAAGTTTTAAGTGCATCTTTAAAAACTTCCACAACAATTCAACTCCCCAACGTAAACGATAAATATTCCTAATTTCATCATCAGTAACTGCTGCATCTGCCGATGCTGGTAAATTTGTCACCAAGCGGAACTCAGTTTTCGTATCTAAATCACAAAAGCTAATAACTCTATAGGCTTGAGCATCATCAGATGCACCAACTTTAATTAATCCAGTTGAGTCAGAAAATTCTAGCTTCCAATTATTTTTAATTCGCAAAACGAAATATTTATTTTCTTGCGCCAAGTCTTGAATAAATTTCAACCCAGCAAATCCTCTGTCCATTACCCCAACAGCATTTGTGGGTAAATCAAACATCATTTTCGAGCCAAAATTATAATCATGCTCATGACCAAAATTGATGAAGTTATCTTCTGGGGTACCTGTAGCTAGATTTAAGGAACTAAAAAGTTTAACTTGATGATGTCCCAAAACCCATAACAATTTACTTGTTAAAGTAATAATTGTTGAATCAATAGGACAAATTGCGTATTTATCATGTAACTTTTTCTGAGTTTGATTATGGACTAATTCATTTAATTTTTGATAAATTTCTTGGAAGGGTTTTTGTTGACGGTGAGAGTTGGCTTTGGAAAAAGTAGAAATATCTACTTCAAATCCTGTATTATTTAATCTTTTAAATAAATCTCGCATACTTGTTAAACTCTTATCCAGGGCATAGGATAGCCAGCACTCGAAGAACAGACGACTGTTCAATACTGGATAATCGTTTTTTGGCAGGCTTTTCAGGATATCTTTGACAATTTTG
>JAVRCH010000004.1:0-8976 GCA_034530795.1 Nostoc sp. DedQUE12a | reverse complement strand
TTACCAGTAGTAATTAAACTACTAAAAAATCCTTATCCCACCTTCAATGAACTTTTGTCCTTTCGCAATCAGTACACCATAACTAAAAATCTCGACTCACCTCTGATTGCCCAAACCTACAGCTTGGAATCCTATCAGAATGGTTATGCGCTGGTGATGGAATTTGGCGGCATTTCTCTCAAGGAATGGGGGGTGCAAGAAAGCGGACAATCTTTACAGGAGTTTTTGGAGATAGCGATCGCACTTTGTAATGGTTTAGATATTCTCTATCGAGAGCGCATCATTCACAAAGACATCAAACCTAGCAACATTTTAATTAATCCTGAAACAAAACAAGTTAAATTAATTGACTTTAGTATTGCATCTTTACTACCAAGAGAAACTCAAACACTCATTAATCCTAATGTCTTAGAAGGAACACTAGCTTATATATCCCCAGAACAAACAGGCAGAATGAATCGCTTGATTGACTATCGCACAGATTTTTATTCTTTGGGTGTAACTTTCTACGAATTACTCACAGGAAAATTGCCATTTTCAACAACCGAACCAATTGAATTAGTCCATTGTCATATTGCCAAAATAGCACCTTTGGTAGATGAAATTAACTCACAAATTCCATGTGTATTATCAAAAATTATCAGCAAATTGATGGCGAAAAATGCTGAAGACCGCTATCAAAGCGCATTAGGACTAAAATTTGATTTAGAGATTTGTTTACATCAGCTACAAAAAACTGGTAATATTAAAAGATTTGAAATTGCACAGAGGGATGTGTGCGATCGCTTCCTCATCCCCGACAAATTATATGGACGAGAAACCGAAGTAGAAACTTTACTCCAAGCATTTGAGCGAGTCAGCCTTGGTGGAACAGAAATGATACTGGTAGCGGGTTTCTCTGGAATTGGCAAAACAGCCGTTGTCAACGAAGTGCATAAACCAATTGTGCGGCAACGCGGTTATTTTATCAAAGGTAAATTTGACCAATTTGGACGGAATATTCCCTTCTCTGCTTTTGTACAAGCATTTCGAGATTTAATGGGACAATTGCTAACCGAAAATGATATCGAATTAGAACAATGGAAAAATAAAATTTTAGAGGCTGTTGGTGAAAATGGACAGGTAATTGTTGAAGTCATCCCCGAACTATCAAGAATTATTGGCGAACAATCACCAGCACTAGAATTATCAGGAACGGCGGCACAAAATCGATTTAATTTATTATTCCAAAGATTTACTCAAGTCTTTACCAGTGCTGAACATCCCTTAGTAATATTTTTAGATGATTTGCAATGGGCAGATTCGGCATCGCTAAAGTTAATGCAGTTATTAATGGCTGATACAGGCCATCTTTTTATCATTGGTGCGTACCGTGATAATGAAGTCAGCCCAGGACATCCATTGATGATGACTTTGAATGAAATTGAAAAAACATCAGCAAAGATTCATACGATTACTTTAGCAGCGTTGAATCAATTCCAAATTAATAAGTTAGTTGCTGACACTCTCAAATGTCCAGAAAATATCGCACTTCCTATTTCACAACCGATCTATCAAAAAACTCAAGGTAATCCGTTTTTTGCCACCCAGTTTCTCAAAGCACTACATCAAGATGGATTAATTAAATTTAACTTTGAATCAACCTGCTGGGAATGTGATATTACACAAGTAACTCAGCAAGCAGTTACAGATGATGTCGTAGCTTTTATGGCATTGCAATTGCGTAGATTGCCAGCATCAACTCAAGATATATTGCAATTAGCTGCTTGTATTGGCAATCAGTTTGATGTTGGAACTTTGGCTATTGTTTCAGAACAATCAGAAGTAGAAACAGCAGCCTGTTTATGGAAAGCTTTACAAGAAGGATTGATTTTACCAATTAGTGATGTTTATAAGTTTTATCAGGGAGAGAATAATCAACAATTAGCATTGTCAAATATTAATAAACAATTAGCTAAATATAAATTTTTACACGATCGCGTCCAACAAGCTGCCTATTCCCTGATTCCTGATGACCAAAAACAGACGACTCACTATCAAATCGGACGACTGCTGCTGCAAGAAATTCCAACAGCAGTTAGAGAAGACAGAATTTTTGAATTGGTCAATCAGTTAAATCACGGTACTGCTTTAATTACCGAACAAACCGAGCGAGAAGAATTAGCTCAACTTAATCTAATTGCGTGTCGCAAAGCCAAAAGTTCAACTGCCTATCACGCTGCGGGTGAATATGCCACAGTAGGATTGTCTTTGTTAGGTGAAAAAGCTTGGCAACAACAATATGAAATGAGTCTCGCTTTACATGAATTAGCTGCGGAAATTGCTTCTTTGTGCGGCAACTTTGATGTGATGGAACAGTTGATTGATACTGTTATCCAACAGTCACACTCTTTGCTAGAAAAGGTAAATGTCTACTGTATTAGAATTCAATCTTATGTCTTCCAGAATAAACCTGTCGAAGGCATTGATATCGGACAGAAACTCCTGCAACAGTTTGGTGTAGCTTTTTCGGAAACACCGACACCAGTAGATATTCAACAGTCAATTCAAGAGATTAATCAACTAATTGGAGATAGAGAAATTGCAGATTTGGTTGATTTACCTGTAATGACAGATCGGCAAGTTCTCGCAACTATTCAAATTGTCAATAGTATTATCCCACCAGCTTACAACTGCGGTTCTATCTTGTGTCCATTACTAATTTTGTTGTCAGTCAAACTATCCATTCAGTATGGAAATACAATAGTTTCCGCATTTAGTTACGCTAACTATGGCATCATTCTCTGCAATCTTTTACAAGATGTGGATGCAGCTACAAATTTTGGTCAATTGTCACTACAAATCATCTCCAAATTTGACGCTAAAGCTATTAAACCGGAAGTACTTTTAGTGCTGGGAGGTTTTATTCTCCACCGCAAATGTCACATCAAAGAAATCCTACCACTGTTGCAAGAATGTTACGTGACTGGTTTAGAAGTTGGTAGCACAAAGTTTGCTGGATATCATGCCCGTACCTTTTGTAACGCTTCTTTTTGGTGTAATCAGCCTCTTGCTATTTTGGAGCAGAATGCTCGTGGTTATTACAATGGATTGATGCAACTAAACCAAGTGGGACTAGCTAATCATTGTCGGCTTTCTTGGCAGTCTACATTAAATTTGCAGGGTTTTGGGGAGCATCCCTGTATTTTGTCTGGGGAAGCCGTACAAGAGACGAAAATTCTGCCTGAGCTAATTTCTGATAATGACTTGAGTGAGTTGTATGTGTTTTATTCATATAAACTAATGCTCTGTTTCTTGTTTGGAGAAATTGAGCAAGCTCAAAACCATGCTGTTGAGTGCAGTCGCTACTTAATAGCTGCTAAGGGGCTAGTATACGAACCTACGTTTTATTTCTATGATTCTTTGACTGCTCTAGCAGCTTTGAATTTGCCATTGGAAGCAGCATCAGAAGTATTTCAAAGAGTAGAGCAAAACCAAACTCAGCTACAACAACATTGGGCGTACTATGCTCCCATGAACTATCAACATAAGGTTGATTTGGTAGCAGCAGAAAAATATCGGGTGTTGGGACAAAAAGCCGAAGCCATTGAGTTTTACGACAAGGCAATTTCTCTAGCTAAAGCCAACGAATATATCCAAGAAGAAGCTTTAGCTAACGAACTGGCCGCTAAATTTTACCTGCAATGGGGCAAAGAACGCATAGCTGGGGAATATATGACTGAAGCTTACTATGGCTATGCTCGTTGGGGAGCAAAAGCCAAAGTCGCCGACTTAGAAAGACGCTATCCCCAACTGCTTGCCCCCATATTACAGCAAAACCGTTCTTCCTTCTCAAGTAACGAAACCATCTTCGCCTTGGGGAGTGTCACATCCACCATTTCTGCCACATCCAGTACCAATGTCTCCCATTCCCTTGATTTAGCTGCCATTCTCAAAGCTTCTCAAAGTATTTCTAGCGAAATCGAACTTGAAAAACTACTTTCATCGTTGTTGCATATCATCATCGAAAATGCAGGGGCTGATAAATGTGTGTTAATGCTATTTCGATATGATGCTCCACAGGAGCCTAAAGATAATCGCCTGTTGATTAAAGGCTTCATTACTGTGGGAACAGAGCCAGTTGTGTTGCAGGGTGTTCCCATTGAAGACAGCCAGGAAATTCCCCACAAGCTGATTTACAAAGTCAAACATGAAAGGCAGACTGCTGTGCTAGTTGATGCTAGTGCAGATCCAATTTTAGCCAACGATCCGTATATCATCCGTCAGCAGCCCAAGAGTATTTTGTGTAGCCCGATTTTGCATCAAGGTAAGTTGCTAGGAGTATTCTACCTAGAAAATAGTTTAGTGGCAGGGGCGTTCACAAGCGATCGCGTCGAACTGCTCAACTTGTTATGCGCTCAAGCGGCAATTTCCTTAGAAAACGCTCGGCTTTATGTCCGAGAACAGCAAAAATCACTCTTATTGGAACAAGCATTGAACGATTTGCAAAACGCCCAATTACAAATGGTACAAAGTGAGAAAATGTCTGCATTGGGTAATTTAGTTGCTGGTGTGGCTCATGAAATGAATAATCCTTTGGGGTTTATTTCTGCCAGTCTCAAACAAGCTAAACCTAGCTTTGCTGATATTGTTGAACATTTGAAGCTCTATCAACACAGTCTAGCAAATCCACCTGCTGAAATTCTTAACCATGCCGAAGAAATCGATTTGGACTATCTCTTAGAAGACTTACCAAAAATGCTTGATTCCATGAAGATGGCGTCTGACAGATTAACAAATATTAGCACTTCACTTCGCACTTTTTCTCGTGCCGATCGCGATTACAAAGTGCCGTTTAATATTCACGAAGGTATTGATAGCACAATTTTAATTTTGAAACATCGTCTTAAAGCTAATGCACAACGTCCTGCTATTGAAGTTATCACTAACTACGGTAATTTACCTGAAGTTAAATGCTTCCCTGGGCAATTAAATCAGGTATTTATGAATATTTTGGCAAATGCTATTGATGCCTTGGATGAATCGAACACAGGACGGAATTTTGAAGAAATTCAAGCCAATCCTAACTGCATTAAAATTACAACTTCAGTGGAAAATAATCTAGCTAAAATTGTCATTGCTGATAATGGTAAGGGTATGAGCGAAGAGGTAAAACAAAGGATTTTTGATCATTTATTTACTACAAAAGCTGTGGGTAAAGGAACGGGTTTAGGGTTGGCGATCGCTCGACAAATCGTCGAAGAAACCCACGGCGGAAAATTGTATTGCAACTCTGTTTTGGGTGAAGGAACAGAATTTATTATTGAAATTCAAGTGTAATTCTTTGCTTGAGTTTTTACTCAGCAATTTGTCATATAGCAAAAAGACGCAAAGAAACCCTTTGCGTCTTTAATGTGAAATTTAAAAGTGGACATTCTCGGTGTTATATTTCACCATTTACGCAACTTTATCGCGCCAGTGCCAGCTTAAAAGGAGGCTACCTGCCATTACCTTAATTACTTCCAGTAGCCAATAACTACCGTGTAGTAAATTCATTGTTGATGGAATAGCAGCAGCAGCTTCAAATAGGTTAAGTTGAATTCCGATCGCACACATTTGCGGAGTCAAGAAATATGTGTCAAGCACAGCTACACTCAGCAGTAGCACAGATATAAAAATACTGCTAATACCCCTTTGAAATTGCGTTTTACTCAAAACCAGCGCTCCAGTTAGTACTACAGCAGCAGATAATAATTCCATACGATTAAAGTTCCAAAAAATCGCATAGCCCGCTGTAGTAAAACCACCTTGGTTCATCATCCCAGAGAGATAAAGGCTAGGCATAATTACCCAGTCCAAAACTAGACTTGCACTGAGCCAAAAGCCCAAAGTCAATATGATAGCGGTTTGCCAAATTGGCTGTTTGAATGCAACCTTAGAAATAGCAGTCATATAATAATTGCCTGTGTTGTATTCTTAGTTTCTAACTTCAACAGTTACTTTGACAACAAATATCAATTAACCTTTACATTGATTGCCAATTATAGAGGGCGATCGCTCTTAATTCTTCGCTCAATCCCAAGTTATTTTAAAGATATTTAAGAAATATTAAAAAAGTTTAAAAACTAATTTAAATAGCTCTTAGCTGTTAGAAACACTCAATTTTGGTGTAAGAATCCGACAAGTAAGGGCGTACAGTTGTACGCCCCTAGTTATTTTTCCTGAAATGTCCAAACTCCTTCATCCCAATCTGACTCTGTTGGGGGTGCTTGTAACCAATGCTGACAACGCAACAGATGTAACATAGCAGCTTTGTCTTGGTTGTCTGCTGCTAAAACTAGGGCAAATTCAGCTCTAGCACGATTAAAATCGCGTTTGAGGTAATATTGCCGTCCTTTATGATAATGCTCAATCACTTGTAGTTTTTCGCTACTAATGGGATCGCAACGCAAACCCACCAATTCATATATGGATACTGGTTCATTTCTGCCTTTGACGCGAATGTAGTCTAATTCTCTCGCCCAAATATTTTCTTGGCATGGTTTAAAAGTATTATGGCTAATAATAATATCGCAACCATACTGTTTACTAACACTTTCTAGCCGAGAGCCGAGATTCACGCCATCGCCAATGGCTGTAAATTCCATTCGCTTACTAGAGCCGATATTTCCACTAATTACTGTATCAGAATTAATACCAATGCCAATGTTGATTCTAGGCTTATTAACTGCATGGCGACGCTGATTAAAATCATGCAAGCGTTGGCGCATTTCTAAAGATGTTTGCACAGCCATCCAAGCGTGTTCTTCTAAAGGTAAAGGAGAACCAAAAACAGCCATAATGGCATCGCCGATATATTTATCAAGGGTGCCTTTATGTTTAAAAACTGCCTCCACCATTGATTCAAAATATTCATTGAGCATACTTACCACTTCTTCTGCTTCTAGGTTTTCCGTCAAAGTGGTGTAGCCGCGAATATCCGAAAATAAAATGGAAACTTCTTTGCGATCGCCTCCTAGTTTAGCATCATCCAACTTCAGCAATTCTTCTGCTAATTCCTGGGTCATGTAGCGGTACATGGTACTTTTGAGCCGCTTTTCATCACTGATATCTTCCATCACCACCAGCGCCCCGCGGACTTGCTCGTGGTCGGTGGCATCAGCAATTGTATTAATTGATAAATTAATACTATGCTGTTCTGTACCGCTACTTAAAAGAGTGCGATCGGGGTAATATTGTTGGCGACGTTTGGAGTCAGTTCCATGTAAAGCATCCTGACACCACTTACTAAAGTCGCTTTCTTTAATGGCGATGACATCATTAACTGATTTACCTTCTAAACGGTCTTCTGCTTCCAGCCCCAGCAAACGTTTAGCGCTTTCATTGGCAGCGATAATTAACCCAGATTTATCAGTAGAAACTACTCCATTGGAAAGACTGCGAAGAATGTCTCGTTGCATTTGTTCTTGTTGTTTGACTGTGGCAAACAACTGAGCATTATGTAGAGCTACTCCCGCTTGAATATTAAAAGCTTCCATGAACTCTTCATCATTCCGGTCAAAACTAGCTTGGAAGCATTCGGGAGCGTTCGGCCAAGAAGCAGGATCGTAAGCGGGAAAATCCCCAGATTTCTTTTTATTGACTAACTGAGTAACACCGATTAATTCTTGGTCGGCGTTAAATACTGGCATACAAAGTAAACTACAAGTGCGATAACCATTTTGCTGGTCGAGTTGTTTGGCTGTTTCCGAGTCGGGATCGTCGTATAAATCAAAGGCAATATTTAGCTTTTTACCGGATGCGGCTACTATCCCAGCAAACCCTTTACCAATGGGGACGCGTAACTCCTTAGTAGAACCATCATCTTGGGTGATTTTCGTCCATAATTCATGACGATCGCGGTCTATTAACCACAGTGTACTGCGATCGGCATTCATTAATTCCTTAGCTTCATCCATTACCCGCTTGAGGGTGTCTTCTAAATCGAGACTGCTTTGAGAAAGGGATTTGATTGCTTTCATCAACGCCGCCACGGCTCTTTGTTTTTGGGTAGCTACATAAAAAGAGCGCGATGATTCTAAAATCAGTCGAATTGAAGGAGCAAATTCTTGAAATAACTGTTCATCAGAACAGATAAAACCGTTGGTATCAATGCGCTCTGCAAGTGGAGCATTGGGATTACTCCCAGCTTTTAATTTATTCAGTAATTGTACTACTGCGACTAATTGCCCTTGTTCGTTTAATAACGGCAAAGCCAGCATCGTGTAAGTGCGATAGCCAGTTCTTTTTTCCTGTGCTTGGGCAAAATGCGATCGCGGATCGTCATAAAAATCAAAGGGAATATTAATAACTTGCTTAAAAGTAGCCACCTCACCACCGATACCTTTATTGGCGGGGATGCGAATTTCTAAAGAGCGATGGCCGTCCCCCTCAGCGACAATTGACCAGAGTTCTTGTTTTTCTTCATCTAATAAAAATATTGTTGTCCGGTCTGCCCCTAGTAATTCCCCGGTTTTTAAGGTAATCGAATGCAACATTTCTTGCAAGATTTTTTCAAACCCCTGAGAATCCAGCATCGATAGGGTTTGATGGACAATCTGTAATTTTTGCTCGACATCCTTAACAACCTGTTTAAAAGTATCTTGAGTCAAGGGAGCAAGAAACGTAGAAAAAGTTCCTTGTCTTGTGGCAAGAGCACCCACAGGAGCAGAATTTGTTTGTAATTCGCCGTTTTCTTCGTTTTGAACCCCAATAATTACATCGGTGGTCTCCCCACAAGTTCCTTGATACACTGACATAATTAGTTTTAGATATAACAGGATGAGATGTTAGATTTCACAATGCGATTAAATTTATGTAAGAGGTGCTAAAAGCAACATTTCATATTATCCATAGTTTAATCGCTTGTTCAGCCAGCGTCATCCTATAGGAATTGGGCATGGGGCATGGGGTAAACAGTGAGCGTGGGAGGTGTGGGAAGTGTGGGAGGGGTGGGGG
>JAVRCH010000003.1:0-60250 GCA_034530795.1 Nostoc sp. DedQUE12a | reverse complement strand
CGCGGCAGAAGATATCCTTGGTTTCACTGCCCAAAACGGAATTAGTGGCACTTATAGCAATGGTGTTTTAACCTTAACTGGCAATGCCAGCGTCGCTGACTATCAAACTGCACTGCGTTCTATCACCTACCAAAACAGCAGTGATAACCCCAGCAGTGCCACCCGCACCATTAGCTTTATCGTCAATGACGGTGGCTTAGATAGCAACACTGCAACCCGCGAGATTAATCTCACCGCAGTTAATGATGCCCCAGTCATAACGCCTACCAACACCCCACTGACGTACACTGAAAACGACGCGGCTACAGCCATTGACCCCGCTCTTAGCATCAGCGATGCCGACTCCAGTAACCTCAACAGTGCCACAGTCAGCATCACTAGCGGTTTTGTCACCACAGAAGATACCCTTAGTTTCGCTAACCAAAACGGTATTACTGGCACCTATAGCAATGGTGTTTTAACCTTAACTGGTAGTGCCAGCGTCGCCAACTATCAAACTGCACTGCGTTCTATTACCTACCAAAACAGCAGCGATAATCCCAGCACTACCACCCGCACCATCAGCTTTGTCGTTAATGATGGCAGCTTAAATAGCAGCACTGCCACCCGCAACATTAATCTCACCGCAGTTAATGATGCCCCAGTCATCAGTGCTACTAGCACCCCCTTAGCGTACACTGAAAACGACGCGGCTAAAGCGATCGCCCCCGATCTTACCATCACAGATGTTGACTCCAGCAACCTCAGCAGTGCCATAGTCAGCATCATCAGTTTTGTTGCCGCAGAAGACAGCCTCGGTTTCACTAACCAAAACGGTATTACTGGCAGCTATAGTAATGGCATCCTCACCTTAACTGGTAGTGCCAGCGTTGCTGACTATCAAACTGCATTGCGTTCTGTTACCTATAGCAACAGCAGCGATAACCCTAGCGCCATCACCCGCACCATCAGCTTTGTTGTCAATGACGGCATCTCAGATAGTACCGCTGCAACCCGCGATATTGATCTCACCGCAGTTGATAATACTCCAGTCATCACCGCCACCGACACCCCCCTCGACTATACCGAAAATGATGACGCCACAATCATCGACTCTGCTGTTACCATTACGGATGTTGATTCTAGCAACCTCAGTAGTGCAACAATCAGCATCACCAGCGGTTTTGTTGCGGCAGAAGATACCCTCGCTTTCAGTGACATTAACGGCATTACTGGCAGCTATAGCAATGGTGTTTTAACTTTAACTGGTAGTGCTAGTGTCGCTGACTATCAAACTGCACTGCGTTCTATCACTTATCAAAACAGCACCGATAACCCCACCACCACCCGCACTATCAGTTTTGTCGTCAATGATGGTAGTTCAGATACTACTGCGGCAACCCGCGATATCAATCTAATCCCAGTTAATGATGTTCCAGTTATCACTGCTACTGAGAACCCCCTCGATTATACTGAAAACGATGACGCGGTAATCATCAACTCTGCTGTTACCATCACGGATGTTGACTCTAGCAACCTCAGCAGCGCCACAGTCAGCATCACCAGCGGTTTTGTTGCCGCAGAAGATACCCTTGCTTTCAGTGACATTAACGGCATTACTGGCAGCTATAGCAATGGTGTTTTAACTTTAACTGGCAGTGCCAGCGTTGCCGACTATCAGACTGCACTGCGTTCTGTTACCTATCGAAACAGCAGCGATAACCCCACCACCAGCCGCACTATCAGTTTTGTCGTCAATGATGGCATCTTAGATAGTACCGCTGTAAGCCGGGATATTAATTTGATTCCAGTTAATGATGCCCCAGTTGTCACTGCTACTAAGACTCCCCTCAGCTACACCGAAAACGACGACGCTATAGCTATCGACTCTGAGATTGTCATCAGCGATGTTGATTCCAACAACCTTACCAGCGCTACAGTCAGTATTATCGATTTTATTGCTACAGAAGATAACCTCGTTTTCACTGACCAAAACGGCATTACTGGCAGCTATAACAATGGTGTTTTAACTTTAACTGGTAGTGCTACTGTCGCTCAATATCAAACTGCACTGCGTTCTGTTACATATCGCAACAGCAGCGATAAACCTAGCACCACAAAGCGTAGCATCAACTTTGTCGTCAATGATGGCGGCTCAGATAGTACCGTCGCAACCCGCGACATTAATTTCACGCCAGTTATAGATGAGGAAATACCCAGTCGTCTAACTAACCCTAATGATGATGTCTTCAATATTACTGGTGGGGATATCAAAGTCAGACTTGAAATCAAGCTCACTGGACAAAGTAGTAATCTAGTAAATGAACTGGGCTTATTTACTGTTGATGATGCTCTCGGTACGATTAACGGTATTGCTCCTGGTGCTGATGGTTATGCCGCCGCAGCTTTAGAACGGTCAAAGGTAATCTTATCTGCGATCGCTAATACTCCTAATGGCTTTGACTCTAATAATCTCACAACTCTACTGGAATTGACTTCCGGTCAGTATTTTAGATTCTTATTAGTCAAAGATAGTACCTTTGATGCTGTACGCAACGATCCTAACTCCATCGGCAAATTACTATTTTCTGATGTCTCAACACAACAAATTACAGCCTTGGGTGATGAGAATTTCTCTCTAGGTTGGAAGGATGTTGCTAATAACACTGCCACAGATTTTAACGCTCTGGTGGTGAAAATTAAGCAGACAAATCAAGCTTTAGCTTTGGGTACAAAGTTACAAAGTAAATTCCAAGGAGAAATGATTGATTTGCGAGATGTCGAACAATCAGTTATTGCTGAATTTAATGTTTATAGAGAGGCAGCTTACAACAATTATGTCGGCTTCTATCAAGTAATTGATGAAAATGGTGGGATTGATACTAATGGCGATGGGGTAGCTGATATTCTCACGGGACAGGCTGGTTATACTCAGGCTGCTGTGCGTAGCCGGGTTGCTGGTATTGATTTGAGTGTCAGTAATCAAGGTAGCGCTACTTACACTGGTACTTTCCAACCTGGGGGAATTTTTGCTCCGTTTATTATTGTTGATGGTACTCCTGATACCCTTTTAGATAACGATTCCAATAACGATCCGGCGGTTTATTTTCCATTCTTGGGTGCTAATTCCGATGGCTCGGATCACATTCGTTTATTAGGAAATAATACCTTTGGCTTTGAGGATTTGCCTAGTGGTGGCGATCGCGATTTCAACGATCTGATTGTCAAAGTTAATTTGACCGCCACAATTTAGGCCTCATATCAACAGGCAAAACGATTGTGCTCATAGTAGGAAAACTTCTGCGATGCTTTCTTGACAAGAGGTTTCGCCAAGTCAATATCAACAGTGGGTGTAAGTAGGTAGTTGTGAATATTTATCGTCAGGATAAGGCAGAAGGCAGAAGGTAGGAGGCAGAAGGCAGAAGGAAAGAGGGTTTGAGCTAAATTAACCTTTCTTAACATAGTTTAATTTTTTCACACCAACTTACTTAGCCATCACTATAAATACTAGTTTTCGACCCTATTTTTTTGTGGAATGTAGAAAAACTAGATAATCTGGGATACATGATAAGTTGGGTTTATAGATTGGTTTAAATTGGGGAGTGGGGAATACCTTATCTCCTCATCCCCCGACTTTCTACTCCCCATAAACTATGTGGACTCAAATCGACGCGCATATTAGCCAAATAACTGGCGAACAATTTCAAAGTCAACAACGGCGATCGGTTGGTGGCGGATGCATCAACCAAGGTTATGCTGTCTCTAATGGTGGAATCACGTACTTTGTGAAGCTCAACCAAGCATCTCAAGTTGCAATGTTCGAGGCTGAGGCGCTAGGGTTAGAGGAAATGCTAGTAAGCGCTAGTATTCGGGTTCCCAAACCTGTTTGTTGGGGCGTGGCTGCTAATTCTGCTTACATTGTCCTTGAATGGTTGGAAATGGGAAGCGGTAATTCCAAATCGTGGGAAGAGATGGGGCGCCAACTGGCGGTGATGCATAAAGCTAGCAGTAGTCAAGGTTTTGGTTGGAAAATTAACAATACTATTGGTTCGACGCTCCAAATTAACACTTGGACACCAGACTGGGTGGAATTTTATGCAAAACATCGTTTGGGTTATCAATTTCAGTTAGCAAGGCGGCGCGGGGGTAATTTCCCTCAACAAGATCGGTTATTAGCGGCGATTCCTCAATTGTTGGCACATCAAGTGCAACCTTCCTTAGTACATGGGGATTTATGGGGTGGAAATGCTGGGTGTACTGTGTCGGGAGAACCCGTGATATTCGATCCAGCAACTTATTTTGGCGATCGCGAAGTTGATATTGCCATGACAGAATTGTTTGGTGGTTTTCCCGCAGCGTTTTACAAAGGTTATAACGAAGTCTTCCCTTTAGATGACGGTTATGAGCAAAGAAAAACACTTTATAATCTTTATCACATTTTGAATCACTTCAATTTATTTGGTGGTGGTTATGCTTCCCAAGCTAACCGTATGATTGACCAAATTTTGCGATGAATAAAACTTATAGCGATTCCCAGTTAAGTGAGGTACAGATAATAGTTTGAAACGCAGAGTGACGCGGAGTAAAGCGCAGAGGTACACTCACGTTAAATCATATTTCATCTAATCCGGCTTTGCTTCTGAATTTTCTTGCATTATGGCAATTTATAACTAGCAATACGCAGATTTAATTTCCCTTGGTTGGGATTTTGGCTGAATACAAATGCGCCTTCTTCTGTTTCTCGACTAGATAAAAAGTCAATTTGTTGTTCTCCTGATTCTGCAACTTTGCCATCAATTACTAACTCAGCAATAATTTGAACTGACTCGGCTGTATCTCCTCCAGTATTTGCGACTTCAAAGGGTACATAAAATTGTCCATCAATTTCCCGAATTGTTTCTTTTTTACTGACAGAAATAATAGGAGGTTGGTTTTTTTCGTTTAGCCAAGTGTAGACTACTAAACTCACAATTACGGCTAGGATCAACGAGGCAATAGTGAATGTCACCCACTCAGCAAGGGAACGCTTTGGTTGTTGTTCTGTTTTAGTCATATCGCTAACCTACCAGCTGCACCCCCAATGGTTGCAGGCAAACCTAACATTAAGGTTTGATCTAACCACATTGTCCACGGGTCGCTAAAAGTCAACTTTTGAAAGAACCACAGCATCAAAGCACTTGCTAATAGTGATACTAGATAAGACATGATGGTTTCGCTAGATGGTCTTTGAAAAATTCCTTTTTGCTGTCTTCGCTTTCGCTGGTCAGAAAAGCCTGCCTGAAATACTATGCCGTAGGAAATCAGCAAAGATGCGGCGATGATTGCTAACTCCCAAAGCGGTGAAGCTGCGGCTGCTAACATGGTAATTTCATCTGTTGGGGCAATGTTAAATGCAATGACGATCGCACCAATTATGGTTGCACCTATATCCGCTAAGGTGGCGTCTATTTGGTTCTCGTTTTTCTTATCTGCATCATATCTTGGAGGTGGTGTTTCCTTGTCATCGTCGTTTCTGGTATCTCCTAAAAACTGGTTGGCTAATGCTACGCCAAGAGTGAAAGGTACACTTTCAAAGATGATTTTACCTAAAGATTCTCTTAGGGAAGTTTCTAGCGTCAATTCTCGCAATAGTAGCAGCACAAAGGTAGAGCAAGTTATTCCGATCGCTATTGCTTCTACGGTATCCATTGCGGCTTGTTGAGCTTGCCAAGTATATCTGCGTTTGCGAAAACCTTCTGTTTGATTGAGCAAGAAAACTACAATAAGCATCAGTGCGATCGCCATCATCATCAGTTGTGGTTTTGCCAGCGATCCAATCCACCATACCTCCATTGTATACAGCAAAGGTATGCCAAATAAAAAACCTCCACACGCACCCCGAATGATGTCATTAATCTCACTTCTCCAGACGTTTTTATGACGTTTTGTTGCCACTCCTTGACTTTCCTTTTGTTAAAAATTGCCAAAGCGATACCTACATATCTAGCTTCTTAAGCAACATATAAATCAGCGATAGGGGCGTATGGTTGTACGCCCCTACATATCTATCTGCTGATTGCATTGTGGCTTTTTCTTCAAGATATATAAGTTTTATTCATTGATTATTCATATCTTACACTAAATGGTGCTGCGCCATTTGGCACCCATCTCAAGATACTATAATTTATGTAATTTTTCTCTCACTTGAGGGAAGTAAAAAACAATACATTACTAATAAATTTAATAGTAGCTTAATCAACTACAAGCCGGAGATAAAACCATGAGTGCCGAAAAAAGAATCGAAGCTACAGCAAAAAATATTGAAGGAAAAATTCAAGAGGTTGTGGGTGAATTAACTGGCAACCCTCAGGATAAAGTTGAAGGACAAGCAAAGCAAGCCGAAGCCCAAGGTATTCACGTTGTCGAAAACATCAAAGATGAAATCAAGAAGGCTTTAAACTAGTTTAGCTTCTGCAATGTAAATCCTAATTTTAGTGCTGATTTATTACTGGTAGTCTGACATTAATTACTCCACTAATTTTGGAAAGTGGGGTTTTTCTATTGGGGCAAAATTGGCTAAAAACTTGGCTCCAATCATAATTTTTGTAACAATTCGATTCAATTAATAAGTGGCACGACCAGCCACTAAATTCCATATAAAGATAGCGATGATTGCACCAATTATGGCGACAATTATACCAGGGATGCTGAGGGATGCAGCAGCTAATTGAAATCTACCCGTCTCTAAAAGAGTAACTAAAATTCCGCCAATTACAGCACCTACGATACCTAATACCATAGTTCCAATGATTCCACCACCCTGACGACCGGGATAGATAGCTTTTGCTATGGCTCCGGCAATCAAACCCAGAATTATCCAAGCAATAATGTTCAGCATAAATTAATCCATCAAAAAAGTTAATAACTAGCTTAGAAATTACAATACTGTTTTCCTTCTACCATAAGATATAGGTATTCAACTCACGCTTAGTTAGTGTACTTTCTTTGAATCTAAGGTTGTTAGCAAGTAATAGCTAAGTTTTTGGTAATAAAAGTGTAACTTCTATTGCTAACAATGACTTACAGCGTAGTTCACGTAAATGAAGTGAAATCGGCGGTTAGAAACCGCGTCTACACAGGCAAAACCCGCACTTCGACAAGCTCAGTGACCACCTGCGCGGGTTAAATTCCCTTAGCCCACGTTCGCGTAGCGTTCCGTAGGAAAGGTGGGCTTTGTTTGTGTAGCCGCGAATTCCATTCGCTTGGGCTTAAGTTGACACAGGTGATAGCTATGTGCCCCTACGATTATCTGTGCTGTATGTAGTAATTTGCTTGATTTTTAAACTTCATTTACTCCTGAATGGGAGTGGAGCATCAGCCTTTTCAAGTTCAAATTTTTTGTAGATATTCAGGTGGTACACTATCCACCAACCAAACACCATTATCAGAACAATAAAAAATGTAACCAGCCTGATGCATTGCCGTAGCATCTACGATAAAAACTACTGGTTTCCCATGTCTTGCTCCCACATTCTGGGCTGTAGCAATATCTTTCGACAAATGAACGTGGTGACGCGACATTTTGCAAAGTCCTGTTTTCAGAATTGAATCTACAGATTTGTGTCCCGTACCGTGATAAAGCCGATCTGGGGGAGTAACAGGTTCTAATTGTAAATCAATTTCTACACTATGTCCTTGATTAGCACGAATCATAGTACCTGTAGAGTCAAAAGAAAAGCGTTGTTTATCGTTAGATGCAACTACTAACTCTAATTCTTGACGGCTAATAGGAAACTTGTTTTTCGCACAAGCTGTAAGTAGTTTATCAACAGCAACCCAACCACCGGGAGCAAGTTCAATTCCAATTACATCTGGTGTGTGCCGCAGATATTTGCTGAGATATTTGCTGATTTTGATGAGTCGAGGATCGCTCATTTGATTGTGGTTGGGATTATTTATACTACAAACTGCTATCTATATACTACATCATAATTTTGTTTGATTGATAATTTTAATTTGTGTAAATTGACGTAATTTGTCTGAACGTCAGGACTAATGCCACTGCAATCATCGCAATTAGTGTCAAATTACCACCAGGAACGAGTGATTGATGGATACTATTGGAGTTTTTTTGTTCTTGACGTTGCTTCCAAGTCATTAACGCTGGAATAATTCCACCTAAAACTGAGATGCTGAATGTTCCTGTGTAATCTAGGGCAGTAAAAAAGATACTGGGATTGAGAGTACCGAGAGTCATGGGAGGGAAAAGAACTAGCGAATAGAGGGGTAGGCGAGTAGATCCTTTGCCCTGTGCAATGACAAAAATATCTTTGAATAGATCCAATAATCCGTATACAAATCCAATGAATGATGTAACGATCGCAAACTCTGAAAACACCGATACTAGCACTCCTAACCATTCTCCTGCGCCACCGGCTCGCAAAATCTGTAGTGGGTCAAAAACAGTTTTGCCGACAGATGTGTTATTTACCATATCGGGACTGACGCTTGCCAAAATTACAGCATTCCACGCCAAGAACATGATTAGGGGAATCAAGGAACCAATAAAGATCGAGCGACGAATTTTGCGGACATCTCCTTCAAGCTGCGTCACCACCACCGGTACAATGTTTTGATAAAACATTGCTACACACATAACTGAAACAGCGCTACCAAGGGCACTCCAGTTTTGAGTTAAGAATTGGCTACTCTTAACTTGCCCTCCTGCTAGTAATAAAAGTCCCAAGAAAGAAACAATGACAATTGCCACAAAGGCGCTGTTTAATTTCTCAATAAACTTTTCTCGTCCAACATACATCACACCACCAAAGATGAGTGTGAAAGCCGTTGTACCCACCCATGTAGGCAATAAGTTCTGCACGCCCCAAAGGTTTGCGATCGCAGTTCCTAAAATCTCTCCGCCTTGGGTAATGTATGCTACCAACAGAGCGTAGTGCATAAATAAATATGCGCTACTGGCAACTCGCGCCCCCAGCTTTCCAAGGGTCTTTTCAACAACTCCCAACAGACCTATACTCGGACGCCCTTCTAGACGCATGGTGTTTAAAGTCACCTCTGCAATCAACAAACCTGAAATTAAAGCGTAGAGCCAAACAGCAATCAACCCAAATGTCGATGGCAAAATTCCTGAGGGCAGGGTGACAGCTGGTAGGGCGAGAATCCCAGCCCCGACTGTGGTTCCCGCAATCAGCGCTGTACTTCCCAATACGCTACCTGGTTGATGATTGAGTTTGTTTCCATCAAATTGAAGGTGAGAAAAGAACCGAGTTACTTGCTCTGAATCCTTGAGAACAGCCTTCATGAGGGTCATATTGAGTAATTGCACCTAAATTAAGGACACAATGTTAACATATGTAAACGATTTTAGCAAAAATCCTTGATTTACCAAAGAAGGCAGGAGGCAGAGGGCAGGAGGCAGGAGGTTAGGAGTATTAATTAAAGCTAAAGTTACTGGGTATAAAGCCATTGGTGTCAACTTAACGTGAAATTTTTGTAAAAATGTGATCAGTACTCCGATCTACCATCAAGATCCGCGTCACCCCACCCCGGTTTTGTCTAAAGCCAAAACCGCCCCTCCTGCCTTAGCAAGGGGAGGGGTTGGGGGTGGGGTAAAACGCATGTGGGATAAGTGTTTGAGCTTAAGTTGACACCAATGGTATAAAGCCCAGTCCCCAATCCCCAGTCCCTTCATTAACACTGAGAAAACAATTTACTAACTTGTGCCAAATCTACATTTCCACCGCTGATGATGACACCAATCTTGGCTTGTGGTGCTGTTACCACACCTTCGAGTAAGGCGGCGGCGGCGAGTACTCCAGTGGGTTCAACAACAATTTTCAGGCGTTCCCATAAGAAAAACATGGTGCGAACGATCGCTTCTTCAGATACGGTTACCATATCATCGACGTAGCGCAGAACTAGGGGAAAAGTAATTTGGCCAAGGCTAGGAGTCCGGGCACCGTCAGCTATGGTGTTGGGATTTTTGACAGTTTGCAGGGTTTTGCTGTGAAAGGAACGGGTGGCATCGTCGGCAAGTGTCGGTTCTGTGCCGATTACTTTACAATCAGGTAGAAGTGCTTTAGTGGCGATCGCACTACCGGAAAGTAAGCCACCACCGCCACAACAAACTAACAGCAAGTCTAATTCGCCAACTTCCTGAATCAGTTCTAAAGCTGCTGTACCTTGTCCTGCAACTATATGGGGATGGTCGTATGGTGGAATGAGTGTGAGATTTTTATCGCTTGCTAAACTTTGGGCTAATTCTTCCCGGTTTGTTGTTTGGCGATCGTACAAAATTATCTCTGCACCATAACTGCGGGTGGCAGTTTGTTTGACAGCCGGTGCATCGTCAGGCATAACAATGGTGGCGGGGATATTTAGTAGTTGTCCAGCTAAAGCGATGGCTTGGGCGTGGTTTCCCGATGAATAAGCGAGAACCCCTGTTTGCTTTTGTGCTGGCGATAGTTGCGCTAAGGCGTTGTATGCACCTCGAAATTTAAATGAACCGGTGCGTTGAAAATTTTCGCACTTAAAAAATACTTGGCTATGAGTGCGATCGTCAATAATTCTAGAAGTCAGCACGGGTGTATGGTGGGCAATTCCCAAAAGTCGCGCTTGTGCTGCTTGGACATCGGTTATGGTAACAAAACTATGTTGAGACATCGACGGTAGTATTAAAGATTATTGCTTTTTATTCTCAGACGAACGAGTAATTATGCCAATCACTCACTGGCTGGTAACCAATTTCTTGATATATATGATTGGATGTTGGATTTGCTAAATCCGTGAATAAAAAACAGAATTTATTTCCTCGATCTAGTAAAGTCTGGCTCAAAGCTGCGACACAAGCGCTGGCATAGCCTCTACGGCGATGTTCTGGGGGTGTGTAAACTATACTAATCCGCGCACCATTAGGTGTAGTTCCGATATGACAAGCTATTGAAACTGGCACTTCATCCTGCCAAAGGTAAGCAGTACCTTGCTGGACAACTTGTTTAACCCAGCGTTCTGTATCTGATTCAATCTTGCCCAAAGCTTCTAGAGAAAAGCCTTCATACCAATTTTTCAGAAGTTTTTGATCGCTGTCTGTAGCCAGACGTAAATAACCTGCAACTTGAGAAATTGGCTTTACTTTTTCTAATTGAAAGATACGCAAGGCTAGTTTTAACTGATAGGATTGACCAGTCAGCGAATGCCACGCCACAATAAAGGCTTGTGCTTCATTTGTGGGAGCATTTACTCCTGGTAGTGATGAGTAAGAGATAGATAAATCTTGGGCGAGTAATTCTACTGCTTGGAAATCTTTAATTTGTGAGAGTAGCAATAGTCTAGGCGGTGTTCTCATGGCTACAGCTACAATATCTCCATTTTCTTCCACTGTTGCCAAATAAGGCTTTTCATCAAAGTATTCGGGATTTTCAATCAATCTATTGCTAATTCCCAACAGTAGGTTATGTAGCCCTTCCTGATTCAGCAAGTAGTCTTTTACCTTTGCATAAAATTCCCTAGCATTTTCAAACCGATAAACTTTCATTCTAATTTCCTTAAAGTTCACTACTGATAGTTGTAATGCTCATTTTTTCTTGAAAAACTGCAACTTGAGAAAGCATAATTTTCTCCATTGCCCTTTCACAACTATTTATTTCCCTGGTAAATTTTGGTCTGGAAATTCTCACACTCGTGTTTAGCTACAAGACTTTTAATATAAATTCCAGAAAAAATCAAATATGTTATTTAACATGGAACAAAAATTAAAGATTCGCGTACTCATCCGCGAATCTTTATTGCTTTATCAAAAATTGCGAGATATCAAGTTACTTGTTATTTTTGAGTTCGTGCATACTTCTGACAACTTTTGTAACTAAATTTCTGGGTGTAAATCTGACGCTTTGAGTTAATATCTTATTTCTCATCCCAGGAATAACAACAGTTTTGTTTGTCATTAAACCACGATAGCCGATACTGGCAACGGTTTCTGTTTTCATCATTCTGTTAACGCTGGCAATTTTCGAGTCTTCCATTGCAGCGGTTTGCTGAAATTCCGAGGCTGTAGGCCCTGGACAAAGAACAGTCACGCTGACACCCGTACCTTCTAATTCATTAGCGATCGCTTCTGAAAATGATAATACATAAGCTTTAGTAGCGAAATAAACTGCCATGAGAGGCCCCGGTTGAAAAGCAGCAGCTGAGGCAACGTTTAATATTTTTCCATAATCCTGTTCGATCATATCTTTGAGGAATAATTTAGTTAAATGAGTCAGACTCACCATATTTACCTGTAGCATTTTTAGTTCAGTGGTGAGGTCTGTTTCGCTAAATGTTCCGTAAGTACCAAAACCAGCATTATTAATTAGTACATCAATTTTAATAGATGCTTGTTGTAGTTCTGTAAAAATTTCTTCTGGTGATGTTGGTATCGATAAATCTTTAGCAAAAGTTTTGACAAAAATATTAAATTTTTGCGGCAGTGCATCTGCAATTTCACTAAGTTTTTGTTCATTCTTATCTACTAACACAAGATTATAATTATTACGGGCAAAAATCTGGGTAAATTGGTAGCCTATTCCACTAGCCGCTCCAGTAATCAGAGCAGTTTTTTGGTGTTTACTTTTTGATGTTGTATTCATTAAAATTGCAAATCTGAGTTAATTAGTTGAAGTGCAGTAAGATATAAAAAAGTATATATTATCGAATCTAAAAATATGTATCTATATAAACAAGATCCCCGACTTCTTAAAGAAGTCGGGGATCTGAGACGTAAAAAACAAATTTACACAAATAGTTGCGTAAACTCATACATTAAATCCACCCTACCTTTACGTAACATGGCGGGATCTAATCTTTCAGTGGTGTTGCAAGTCATTAAGACAACTAATCTTTGCTGCATCTGAATACCAGAGTCATCAATTACACTTTGATATAAAGTACCATCGAGCAAACTCAGAATGTGTTCGGTTTTGTTATTGTATTGTGCTACTTCAGATGCACGGTTTTGGGCTAAATTATCAGCTTCGTTAATGACTATACAAATCCGTTCTAGGTAAGTGGGTGGGACAAAGTTGGCGATCGCATCATGATCTAAAATGAAAATTACAAAACCCAAAGGTACGAGAATTTCTTTTGCTACTGCTTGTGTCCAAGCTGTTTTACCAGTCCCCGGTTCTCCATGTACAACAACTGCTAACTGATTTTGATTGAGAATTGCTTGCTGTACTGAATCGGTAAAGTTTTGGATATCTACGGGAAATGTACGAATAGGAAATTGACTGTGAACTTTGCCTACACGACTTTGATATCCACTCAGCATTACTGCTAAGTCGTAAGTTGCTTTGTTAATTAGTGGCGCTAAATTTTTCGCCATTAAAGTATATTGTCGTCGTCCGCGATCGTAAGGATCGATTTGTAACCAAACGTCATATTCAGACCAGTAAGCATAAACAGTATTGATGACATCTAACCGTTCCCAACTAAAAAACTTTTCTACAGGGAAGTAAAAATCTCTTTCTGAATAATATTGCGTAATAATGTCAGGACGAGCTAACAAATGTAAAACACGCAGTACAGTAATTTCTTGCAATCTATTCAGAACATAATCAATGGGAATGCTACTGCGGCTGACAAATTGAACTATCGGTGTTTCCGTACTCAAAACATCTTTGTAACGATGATCTGGTGATTGAGGATCTGGTGTGATGTAGTTCCAAAATTTTTCAATTTCGTAACGCGTATTATCAGAAACAACATTTAATAAATTTGCCCACCAAGCATAATTATTTCGCCCCAAAATATCAGCGACATTACTTGCTAAATTCAAAGTTTTTTGGCTTAATTCGCGTGAGTCCTGAGACAATAAATGCCATAAAAAGCCCCAGTCTAATTCTCGGTGAAACGGCCGCCAACCGCTAGCAAGTAAGCTTTGACGAGTATTATTCGCAGGACTGCCATCATTGCTTCTATAATAGTCAAAATCCATATTTATCTAAGTATGTAGCGTTATCGAGTTATTTTGTGCTGAACTAGGAGATTTTGCAAAAATTCTCTCGTAATATCAACTAATTGCGTACAAATGTTAAGTTTATTTTCACCGTGCTGTACTGCTTAGCAAGTTTTCTTAATGTAACTCATCTTATATGTATTATACTATAATACATATCGATTACTTATGTCAATTTATTTTAGCAAGTAATTGGTAAGTTGGAAGCTTTCGATGTAGCCACTGCGACACTTATAGCCTTTCGTCCTTTAGTCAGGTACGCTATAACCATCAATGGTGTATTTTTAATCAAGTAAGAATGAAGCGATAGTTACTAGTAAGAATTTACAATTCTGAATTAATATAGCGGTTTCCAATTACATCAGGTACAAGGTAGGGGCGCACATCTGTGCACCTCTACAAAGGTATCTTCATACAAATGATTAGCCTTTAATTCTCTCCCCCATGCCGTATATTTGTATGACTTTTAAAGTCAAACTGTATTATCTGTGTGTGCGGAACTACTATCATTAAGTTGAGTATTTGCCATTAATTTCTATGTAACCTTCTGAAAGATCGCAACCCCACACAGTTGCAGAGGCTTTACCAATATTCAGGCTTACATGAATATCTACTTTGTCTTTGGACATAATTTGCCGCAACTGTTCCAGATTTTCTGCGGTTAAACTATCAGGATAAACTCTCACATTGTCAAACCTGATAACAACTCGTTCGGGATTTATTTGTTGTTCATTTTCACATTTGCCTATAGCCATAGCAACCCTTCCCCAGTTGGGGTCTGCTCCATAAACGGCGGTTTTAACTAATGGTGAATTAACAATTGCTTTAGCTACTTTTTTAGCTTGTGCATAGTTAATAGCAGAATCAACTGTTACCTGAATAATCTTAGTAGCGCCTTCTGCATCTTGGGCAATTTTGAGTACTAATTCATGTGCAACTTCTTGCAATGCATTAGCAAAATCTGCTTCTGGAACTTCGCCTGCTAAACCATTTGCTAAAATTACGGCGGAGTCACTTGTAGAAGTGTCTGTGTCTACACTCAGGCAATTAAATGTTTTATCGATAGTAGAGCGAAAAATCGAACGCAAACTATTTGCTTCAATAGCAGCATCAGTAAAGAAAAAAGTTAGGAGGGTAGCCATATTCGGCTCAATCATACCGACACCTTTGGCAATTCCCACCAGGTTAGCATTTCCGATTTTACGTGTAGCTAATTTCGCTACTGTATCGGTGGTCATAATACCACGGGCTGCTGCATGAAAATCAGCAGCAGTCAATTTTTTTCCGAATCCTGATAAACCGGTGCGAATTTTTTCAATGGGGTAACGTCTGCCAATAACACCTGTAGAAGCTATCACAATATTATGTGCAGCAATTCCAGTTTCAGCTGCAACTAATTGTAAAACCTCTTTGGCATCAGCAATACCAACAGAACCATTGGCGACATTTGCATTTTTAGATATAACGACAATTGCTTGTGCTTGTGAATCTTTTAAATTATCGCGGCTAATAGTAACACTCGGCCCAGCAAAAAGGCTTTGAGTGAAAACTCCATCAGCAACACAAGGAACTTCTGATTTAATGAAGACAAAATCATCTGTTGTATCTCGGATTCCCAAGTTACTAATAAATGCGCTAAAGCCCTGAGGTGTGGAAGATATAGCTAATGACATTTTTCTCTATTTAACCATGTACTTCAGAATAAAGAATTCAGAATCCAGAAGCCATAATTCAGTAGGTATTATGTATGAATTACGGAATAATAAACGTGAAACATGATAACTTTTTAAGAGAGCAACGCCGGGACACATAGCTATGCGTCTCTAGTTTGTATCTCATGTGATTGAGAAGCTCTATAAATACCCAATTTTCTGATTTTGATTCCTGAATTATGAATTCTGAATTCTAATTATCTCAGTTTTTGGAACTGATAGAAGCTAACAAACTATAAATCAGGTAATGTTAGGGTGAATGTCGTCCATCCATTGCTGCTTTCTACTTGAATGGTTCCTTGCAATTGTTCGACTAACTTCTGTACTATGGGTAAGCCTAATCCTGAGCCACCTTGATTCCAGATATCTGCATAAGGAAGG
Organism: Nostoc sp. DedQUE12a; assembly: GCA_034530795.1. GTDB lineage: Bacteria > Cyanobacteriota > Cyanobacteriia > Cyanobacteriales > Nostocaceae > Nostoc. The sequence goes on along the minus strand of JAVRCH010000003.1, from coordinate 44,185 downwards.
CGGTAGAATTTATCAAAAATTCGTGGTAATTCTGTTACCGGAATTTCTGTTGAGTTACTGATACTAATAATAGTTTTTGATGGTGTTTCTGAAGAATTGTGACCTATACTGAGGATAATTTCACCACCCAAAGGTGTGTATTTACAGGCATTATTGAGCAATTCTACCAAGATTCGTTCTAGGCTAGTGCCGTCTGAGGACAGCGGTGGGAGATTTGCAGGAAGATTTATCTGTAGAGTTTGCTGATGTTCTTGAATACGGATTTGAAATGGCTCAATCACCCAAGGTAGCCACTGTTGTAAGAACAGCGGATCAGGTGTAATTATGGGATAGGATGAGCTTTCTAGGCGTTGTAAGTCTAGTAAATCGTTGATTAGTTCTAGCTCACGATCGCACTCAGCATCCATCAGTTCTAGATAGTGCTGATTTTCCTGCATATCAGTAGAAGTCTGTAACATTTGAATCATGACTTTGATGTTACTCAGAGGCGATCGCAATTCATGAGAAACTAAACTCAAGAAGTCATTTTTAAGTTCATTTATCTCCTCTAATTGGCTCACAAGTTTCTCTTGCTCAATTTCCCTTTGACGCGCTTCAATAGCTCTTTTGCGCTCAGTAATATCTCGAAATATCAACACAGCACCAGTAATTTTATCTTTGTCATCTTTAATTGGTGCAGCACTATCATCAATTGGTATTTCTGCGCCATCTTTCGCAATCAAAACCGTTTCTGTCGGTAAATTGACTATACTACCATCTTTAAGCACTTTTGTAATCGGATTTTCAATAGGGTGATGAGTTTCTCCATTGGCAATATTAAATACTTCTGATGAATTTCTACCAAAAGCTTCTTCCTGTTTCCACCCAGTCAAATTTTCAGCCACAGGGTTCATAAAAGTTACTAATTCTTGCAAATCGCTAGCAATCACACCATCGCTGATACTTTTTAGAAGTGCATCCAACCATTTTTTATTTGCTTTCAATTGCCTTTCTAAACCATGCTTTATTAAAGTTATTTCAATATTAGTTTGTAATTCTTTTTCTTTAAAAGGCTTGAGTAAATATCCAAATGGCTCAGTTATCTTAGCTCTTTGTAACGTGGTATCATCTGCATAAGCAGTCAAATAAATTATTGGAATATCCAACTGCTTAGAGATTTCTTGAGCAGCTTCTATCCCGTCCATATTACCTTTGAGCCTAATATCCATTAGTACTAAATCGGGCAATATTTCTACTGCTTTATTAATAGCTTCTTCTCCAGAAGAAGCGATGGCAGGAACCGTATAACCAAATTTATTTAATCGATACTGTAAATCTTTCGCAACAATAGCTTCATCTTCTACAACTAAAATTTTGGCGGTTGTCATATTTTATATTTGTATAAATGGAAATATTAATCGGCATTCTACTCCATTCTCACCTTTTATATCGATAGTTCCTGCTAATTGATAGGTGAGAGCATCGACTAACTGTAAACCCAGTGATGCTATTTTTTTTAAATCAAAGTCTGAAGGTAAACCAACACCGTCATCACTAACTTTCAAGATAAAATTATTGCCATCACTTGGATGAAGTTCAATATAAATTGAACCTTTTCTACCTGTGGGAAATGCATATTTTAAGGAGTTAGATACAAGTTCATGGATAATTAAGCTACAAGGAATAGCTGTATCCAAACTCAGTAAAATATCCTCATCAATATTTATTTTGACGGCGATGGCATCTTCATTAACTTCATATGCAGTCAATAGACTTACTACCAAATCTTGAGTATATTCTCTAAAATTAATCCTTGCCAAGTCTTGGGATTGATATAATTTTTCATGAATTAGAGCTATTGATGCAATTCGCTGCTGGCTTTGTTGGAATATAACTAAATCCTCTTTGTCTTTGATATATCCAGATTGCAAATTTAGCAAACTGGAAATCACCTGTAAATTGTTTTTTACCCGATGGTAAATCTCTTTTAATAACACCTCTTTTTCTAAGAGGGATGCTTTGATTTGCTCTTGTGAATGCTTGCGATCGCTAATATCCTCAATTACAGAAATAAAATACTTTGGCTCTGTGCTAGATTCACGCATCAAAGCTACCGTGAGGTTAACCCAAACAATAGAATTATCTTTGCGGAAAAAGCGCTTTTCCATTGAATAAGTTTGAATACGATCCGCTAAAATATCGTCAACATATTTTAGGTCAGCCTCAAGATCGTCTGGGTGCGTAATATCTTGAAAAGTTAGCAATTGTAGTTCTTCAAGTGTGTAACCAATAATATCGCAAAGCCTCTGGTTAACTAACAACCATCTCCCATTTATTGCCACATGAGCAATACCGACAGCAGCTTGATGAAATGCAGACCGGAATCGCTGTTCGCTTTCCCGCAATGCTGCTTCCATTCGTTGGCGCTGAGTAATTTCTGCTTGTAATGATTGATTAATTCTTATTAACTCTGCTGTCCGTTCCTCAACTATGGTTTCTAGTTGGTTAAGTAGACTACTGAGCGCTTCCTCTGCTTGCTTGCGCTCAGTTATATCCGTATGCGAACCTGCCATCCGCACTACATTACCGTTTTCATCCCACAGGCCTTGACCCCGATTTAAAACCCATTTGTAGCTGCCGTCTTTACATAAAACTCGATGCTCGGTAATGTAAAACGGTGTTTTTTTTGCAAAGTGATCTTGAACAGCTTGTGTTACCCAATTGAGATCGTCAGGATGCACCCGTGTCAACATTTCATCTAGATGGTTAGAAATTTCGTGGTCTTGGTAACCGAGCATTTCCTTCCAACGAGTGGAGAAAAACACTTCATTAGTTTTAAGATTCCAGTCCCAAATTCCATCATTATTACCACGTAAAGCTAATTGCCAGCGTTGTTCGCTTTCTCTTAAAATTTCCTCAGTGCGTTTGCGCTCAGCAATTTCCTTTGCTAGTTGGCAGTTGGCCGCCTCTAGTTGAGCAGGACTCGGTAAAGCTAATGCCTGGGGTATCAATGGCACAAGCTCTAAGGCGGTAACTACGGAGACAAAAGCGGTAATAGCTTTAATTAACCCTGAGACCCAGTAAGTAGGATACCAAAGCGTCCACACATCCATTAAATGAGTTGTGCCACAAGCAACAATGAATGTGCTAAACATCAGGAATATCCAGTCAAAAGGGACATCTCGTCGTTTGCGAACAAAATAAATTAGCATTACTGGAATTGAATAATAAGCAAGTCCAGTGAGCACATCTGAAAGTAAATGCAACCATACCAGTCCTGGTTTCCAGAGGTAGCAATGTCCGTGAGGAATAAACTCTTGAGCAGAGAAAAAATTATTTAAAAATTCCACGATTAAAACCCATATATTGCACAAGTTTTCATCGAAGCCAGAGTGTGAGAGATTTTTTGCCTACGCGCAGACGCCTAGAGTGTGGCTTCTCACCTTCTAAAAGAGAAAACATTCAGCGTTGGTCATACTATTGCTGTAGTATCGAGCACAAACTGTAGGCTAGGCTTGAGTACACTTGGACGTTGGCTGTGGCCTCTACATCCTTGTTTGGTCATACTTTGTAAAGTTTTTAACCTGAGAATTTAAGATTTATTTAAATTAAAATACCGCGATCGCTTTAGTGATTGTTACCGTAGATCTTCTGAAATCAACCATTTATATATAGCAAGTAATCCACAATTATTAATGAAAAACAAAATCCCCGACTTTTGGTAATAAGTCGAGGTTCTGCGGCTTGCAATTATCGCAAATTAAGATTAATGAATTAAGGACATGACATGACAATGATGCCAATCAAAATTATTCCTAGTCCAAGGTATTGCTTGAAGTCAAGGCGTTCTCCAAAAAACCAACTTCCAGTAATAGCAATCAGTCCAAATCCCAACCCAGCGAAGACAGGGTAAGCTGTTGAAACTGGTAATTTATCTAATGCTTTGCCAAATAGCACAACGTTTATGCTATAGAAAACCAGTCCGCTGATAAACCAAGGGGACAATAGCAATGATACTAAACCAGGATCGGGGGCTTCAAGGCGCGATCGCTTTAATAACAAATTCCCAATGCAAGTATTGATGCTAGCAGCGAAAACGAAACTCCATGTGCTGAAAGTAAAGTTTATATTCATACAAAAATGAATAGTAAAATAGCTGAATCACTTCATAATTTGTTATCTAGGAAAATGGGGTTGACAACTTAATTTTTTCACCAGGACGCTTTTGCTTCATTTCCTTGTAGTATATCTGGATTTTTTAACGTATTTTTATTAAGTTTTTGGATGATTAAAAAAGCACTAATTAAAATTTTTAACTTGTAAAATACTGTAGATAAATTTAATTTATCTTTTCCTTGTAATCTTTTTAAAAAATTAACCATTTCTGCAAAAAGAGACAAAGGTACTTTTCCCAATGTTATTGTACTAATATTATGTTTTCCATAACATATTTCTAATGCGTAATGACCAGCACTCCATCTAGATACTTGCTCAATCCACACTTTTTTTGGTGGTTTATCCATTGTGATTTCAGTAGTACTGGAAGTTCTATTTACGGAAATAACATCTAATAAGACTTCGTATATAAAACCAGCATACTTAGCCAAAATAGTGAGTTGAGTGTCTTCAACTCTTATCCCTGGATAAGTTTGAGCAATAACAACTAACAAACTGATGAGTGCATCTGTTCTGCCAAATGTGCCTCCTCCTTGCATCCACCGAAAACCATTGTGTCTCCCATGCATAAGGTCTAAAAATAATTGAATAGGAGGAATTTCTTGGCTAAAGTCAGGGAGAAGAATTTCAGTTCCATCTACCAGAGATTTTTGATATACAGCAAATCTATTTCTTGTACTAATAATATCTATTGGAGGATGCTCATTAAGGTGGCTAATGATTAATTCTAAACCGTTAGAATCTAGGTCTAAAAATGGATATTTTCGCTCAATTAAAAACTGAGATTCGGCATCAAAAGTAAACAATATTCCAGGAGGTATCCATCCATTTTCTATACTATCTAATAATAATGAACAATAAATATCGCCCAAAACTCTAATTTTACCTGCTGCATATAGCCCTTCTTTTTGATGCAAAATAAATATTCTATGCTGGTAATAAGGGCAGACAAGATTACTTAATAAATAAGGATTGCCAGCACAAATTAAATTGTCAAAAATTTTCGATGGAATATTGTTTGCCAGTTTTTCATTAGTATATAGATGAATGACTTGGACATTTGGCAGCAAAGTAAAGCGATCAATAACACTTGGACATTCAAAGCCATTATTTAAACCAATTACTATATCAGCCATCATCCCAGTTTGGGAGACTTGTTTAAGGATCTTAGGAATAGTATATGGTAAAAATTTCTCCGCTCCTTTTGCACTTGCTACTATTCCTAATATTCTTGTGTTGTCAAAAGTATTATTAGTTTTTTTTCTAATCCATTCTTTGTAATATAAGACATTTTCTACATCTTTTTTCAGATTTATATTTTGCCTTTCTCGCAATGATTGACTATTTCGTAAAATCCCATTTGATAACCTAGACATAAGAAATAGCTTTAAGTTTTGTAAAAGCATAGTTTGGGATTCCTTAGATTTGTATAAGCCTTTGCTTTCAAACTTTGACTACGAATTTTTTAGTCTAAAAAAGCTCCACTGCTCCAAAGAGTATTGGAGCTTCACAAAAACGAGATCTACCAATAGCTTCCAATATTTTATTTTTAAAGGACGTTTGTAGAGATAAGCTAAAAGATTCAAAGCAAAAGCAGAGCTGATAATTGCTTGGCGAGTATTTCGGGCTTCTTTAGGCCAATGTCCAATCAAAATTTCTACGACTTCGGTTCTGTTTTCTAGTAATTCTATAGATAAATGGGGAACAAGGAACCAAGCTAGCATATGCAATATTGATTGAATAAAAGCAGTTGATTCACTTGCTAAACTTTCTTCAAGGGTAAGGGCATATTCTTTTAAAAGTTGGCATTCCGAATTAACCACTACTCTCAAAATATTTGACATTGACCTCAAAATTCCTAAATTCTTTTTCAACCTAGCAGAGTCTTGAGGATACACAGCCAATCGGTGACCAACTGCATCTTCTGAAGCAGCGATCGCGGCATCAAAGTATCTTTGAATTTCTTCTTTTTTTAAACGAAGATTTATATTCATTGGCATTCGCACGCTTGCGGTTCAGTTTAACTATGTCCAACCAATGGTAAACTTTATCTACAAGTTCTGGACAAAATTGCCCAATAGCAAACATTAGTTTAGCCATATTTGCTGTTAGCAGATTTTGATTAACAATTATCTCCGCTTTGTTTTGTTTGATAGCTTGAATTACTGCATTTGCTACATCTATTGGTGTAGATGTGCCTGCTAGCCAAGGAGCAGGTATCCGGCTATTAACAGTCATACCAGCTTCGGAGATATATCCCGGACAGATTACCGAGATATTAGTATCAGTAGCAGCTAATTCTTGCCGCATAGCATCAGTCCACATAATCAAACCAGCTTTACTTGCAGAATAAATACTGTTATAAGGGACTCCCTTTTTACCAGCCAGAGAAGCAATATTAACAATGTGACCAGTACGCCGTTCCAACATGCTTGGTAGAAACAAACGGGTTAATTCCGCAGCAGCAAGTAGATTAATTGTCAATATGGACTGGAGATCCTCTAGAGAATAATCAACAAAATCTCGATAAATTTCTATGGCAGCATTATTAATTAGAATGTCTACTGGGCCAACAACTTTATTAATCTCCTGTTTGAGAGTTGATAATTCTGTCACATTTTTAATATCAAAGGGAATACTTATCCCTTTGCCACCTAAAGCTTTGATTTGAGCGCATGTTATATCTAACCCTGATTTAAAACGAGAAACGCAAACGACAGTTGCTTGTTCTTTAGCTAGAGCGCGAGCAATGTATACTCCTAAACCGCGTGATGCACCTGTCAAAAGTATTGTTTTAGCAGCTAGATTTGTCATGGTAAACACCTTAAGTTTGAATCTATTACTGTTACACTATTTAAAGTTGAACAAAAATTTCAGCTTTAGATAACCGTTTTTTTTAGAAAGCTTAAGTATTGATTTATATTAGTTTTTTTCACAGTATTTTTACTGATGTAGCGACGGAAAAAGCTAAATTAAATGAGCTATAAAAATAATATTTTTACCAAAAAGCTTTTGCTTTATCACCTTGTAGAATATCAGGATTTTTAGCACTATATCTTTGGATATTTTGGTAGTATAGAAAGCTCAGTAATAATAATTTGCTTTTATTAAAAATAGTAGGTAAATTAATACTTTTATTTGCCATTACTAACTTCAAAAATTTAATTGGACGAGTCAATGTAAACCAAGGAAAGCCGATATTTACCAACATGCTAATATTATGATCTCCATAAAGTGATTTTAATGACTCAACAGAAGTTAACCATCTATAAATTTGTTCTATCCAAGCTTTTTTTTGTGGGTGTTCCATTGTCATATCTGTAATCTTGGGAGTTCTGTTTGTAGAAATTACATCTAAAAATATGTCACCTATAAAGCCTGCATACTTGCTTAAGATTGTGACTTGAGTATCTTCAGTTCTAATGCCTGGATAATTTATAGAAATTACTATTAACAAACTAACTATCACATCAGTTTTGCCAAATGTGCCTCCTCCCCATTTACATTGAAAGCCAGTGAATCTACCATGAGTAATATCTATAAACCATTGGATAGGAGGCAGTTCTTCACTAAAATCAGGCAGTAAAACTTCAATTCCATCTACTATTGCTTTTTGATAAACTGCAAACTTATTTCTTGTACCTAAAATCTCGATTTCTGGTGAGTTTTGAAGTTTATTTACTATTAATTTTAAGCCATTAGATTCTAAATCTATAACTGAATAATTGCCTGCTACTAAAAACTGAGATTCGGCATCAAAAGTTATTAAAAGGGCAGGTGGTATCCATCCATGTTCAATACTCTTAAGCAGTAAGTAACCATAAATATCTCCCAAAACTCGAATTTTTCCTGCTGAGTGTTGCCCCTGTTTTTGATGTACAACAAATATTCTATGTCTGTGTTGATAAGTGCCAATGTTAGTTAAACAATATGGTTTACCTTGGCACATTATATTGTCAAATATTGGTGCTGGAATATTGTTTGCTAACTTTTCTTCAGTATATAGATGAATGATTTGGGTATTTGGCAACAAAGTAAAACGGTCGATAACAGCGGGACATTCAAAGCCATGATTTAAACCAATGACTATATCAGCCATCATCCCTATTTCTGAGATTTGTTGAATAATTTTAGGGATAGTATAAGGTAAATAATTTTCGGCTCCTTTAGTGGCTGCAACTATTCCTAATATTCGGGTGTTGTCGAAAGTATGGTTAGTTTGAGTCTGAATCCAATCTCTATAATACAGAACAGATTTTACATCTGCACTTAAAGTTCTGTTTTGTTTTTCCCGTAATCTAATTTTTTCTTGGAAAAAGTTTTTGAATTCATCAGATAGTTTGAGGAAATTATTCAAAAACATTAATTTGCTCCTTTCCATTATTTAAATGTTCAGTTTTCACTTGGCCGTATTCCAGCTTGACGATTCGATCTGCTAGGTAAAAATATTGGTCATCGTGGCTAATAACCAGTACAGTTTTTCCTCTATTCTTTAGCTCTAACAGAAGTTGAGTATAAAAAATTTCCTTAAACACAGGATCTTGATCTGATGCCCATTCATCAAACATATAGATGGGACGATCTTCAAGGTAAGCAGTGAGCAGAGCAAGGCGCTTGCGTTGTCCTTGAGAAAGCTCTGTAGTAGAAAGTACACCATTCTTGACCTTAACTTTGTGGTCAAGTTGCAATTTGACAAGGTATTTTTGAGTTTCAGAATCGAGATTATTATTATCAAAACCCAGAAAGCGATCGAAAAGATAAAAGTCAGAAAATACTACGGAAAACTGCTGACGATACCATTCTAAATTCTGATTATTAATAGGATTACTATCTAGATAAATATTTCCTGTTTCAGGGATATAAAGACCAGTAATTAATTTAGCAAGAGTAGATTTACCACTACCATTACCTCCTAGAATAAAAACAATTTCTCCTTGATTGAATTTCAAGCTAATAGGCCCAAGAACAAAACTGCTTTCTTCTTGTTCGTGATAGTAGCTATGAGTAATATTTACCAGTTCTAAACATTTACATTTGTGTGATATCAGGGAGGTGTCATCAACAATTTCATTTGAATAGTTTGCCAGTGAAAGACCTAAAGATTCTACTTTTTTTAAAGCAACTAACGCCCTGGTTATATTAGGCATTGTACTCATAATGTACTCCAGAGGTGATATTAAGTAAATAATAGTCAGAGCATAGGCAGATAAAATCGTAGGATGAATTTTGTTAATAGTAGGTATAGTGAATAAAAGCAAACCAATAGCAACAAAAAATAAAATTTGTCCCCAACTAGCAGCGGCAGCAAATATGCTCATACCCACGACATTATGATGGCGAGATGATAGAGCAGTCTTATGCAACTCTTCTGAGATAAATGCTTGCCGTCGTCTGCGGTGTAGTTTGAGTTCCTTGGTGCCTTGAGTTATGGTGCGGAAATGCTTAAACAATTTATCTTCTTGTTCACGAGCCAGTTTCAAAAAAGACATGGCTTTCATTGTTGGTAGTGAATAGCTGAATATTCCCAAAAACATAAAGCCAATACCTATAAAGAAAATAAGTTGAGATAACCAACTCAAATAAATTAGGCAGGCAACTACAATAGCAATATTAATGGATAAAAAAGGAATAATAATAATTGTGTTAGAGATTGTTTGGATATCTTCAACGAGAACAGCTAAAAGAGCATGAGAGCCAATTTTTTCTAACTGTCGTAAAGGCGAGGCTAAAATACGACGACTTAAAAATATCCGCAAGTTAAGAATTGCTTTTTGTGAAACTTGAATTAATAAAATTTGAGAAATAAAATTAGCAATTAGCCGTAGTAAACAGAGACCAACAAAACTCCAAAAAAGTATAGTTTTTGATGGTTGGTTTTGATTCAATGTCGTATTAATTAGGGCAATTAAACCCGCAGCAGTACCACCACTTAAAATACCAGCTAGCATTGCCAGACTGAGGTGAAGAGAAGAAGTACGTAATAGTAGGCGGAGCAAGTTCATAATAGTGATTAATTAACAACGCACAGTCTTTGGTCTGGGCCATGTTGTTTATTCATGGTTTAATACTTGTTATCTATGCTTAATATTGAAAACCTTTAAAGCAACTGCGGCAATTTAGAGGTTGTTACTATGAGCAATACAAGTTCATATTTTAATGAATCCAAAATTAGCTATAAGTTACAGACATATGAAAATATAGCTTTTTCAAAGCTAGGTCTGCTAACAATCATATTATTGCTGTCAACACAATATTTAAATCGCTTAATTAACCCATCCAGTTCTGATGTATAAGCATATTATCCCAGTGAGATACTCAATCGCAACTCATATGCAACTCATCATATACAGTTATTATAAGTTAAGATAAATGTGTAAATAAAAACCCCGACTTATTTGATAAGTCGGGGTTTTGTAGCCTTGAATTATCACAACTCATATAGAATTACTATAGTAAGTTGGGTTAAACGAGAACAAACCAAACAATAAGTATTTAATGTTGAACTGAGGAACTAAACTCAGTCTAGGTAGTTTTATTTATACATTTTCTATTCTGCATTCTTCTATCTTAGATTTTAGAGAAGCAAAATGTTTTCCACCTAGTTCAATTTGTCCCTGTTTACAGCCATCTTTCAACCTTTGAACTAAATATTCTAAATCATGAGCTATAAAATTTGCACCATGATCTGGTTCTATTAAACTAACTAAAGATATGTTGCTTGGTTGTTGATTAGTCAAGCTAGAAATACCCAAAAAATTGAATACGCCAGATTCATAAGTTCCACAAGGAACGGAAGGATTATCAACTCCAACGCAGTATTCATTTGGTTTAAACCAATCAAATGCTGGATAGCCGTGGAAATGGACAATTGGCGCACCATCTTTGATTAATTCTGGTGTATATAAAGCAGCAGAAAGACTGATAGCAAGCATGACATAGATATCATAAGAAGGTTTCATGTCTACTAGCTCTGAACGAATCACTTTCGGTAATTGGAGATATAGCTTTTCTTTCAAACCAATTCTGATAACATCGTCAGCGATATTCAAGTCTGTTTTATTAGACCCTGAGCGAGAACTTACAAGCCAAATATCGGGTATTTGCTTAAATACATACTCTTCTAATTTTTTGATTTTGGCATAACGCCTACCTTTGTCATTTTGACGAATTTCATTACTACTAAATCCTGGAACAGGTAATAGATTTTCCCACTCATTTTTTGTGATTTCTATTTCTCCAAAATATTGTGGTGGTTCAGCGTAAGCAACAAAACCATAAGAAACACCTGTTCTACCATTTATAATGATGCTGACAATATCTCTATGGGATTTTCTTTTAATAATTTTATCCAGCTTAAAACCAGGAGGAAATAAACCTGTTGATGCCAACTCTTGGCCTAATCTGACTAGTTTTGCAGCATAAATAGATTCTTGAGGATTATACTGCTCGACCTCAAATCTACTTAATAATAGTGGAGCAATTGGTACAAAAACTTTAGGAATTAGTGATTTTAAAACAAAATTACTAATCTCATTTCTTGTAAAAATAGAATCTGAAAGATTCATGTTCAGTATGGAAATTTTATCGGATGATACACCAATAACAATTTCTGAGAATGTTCTAATTAAAGTGTTTAACCCTATGTTAATTTTTTGTTTATAAGGGATGAGAGGATTAATGAAATCGTGGTCAATATTGGTAATTACAATTACTTGCGTTTTACTAGGATTATCAACATATTTAGCTGCATAATCTTCAGCCCAACTGCTCAATCTAGCTATTTTAATCACAGGAATTTGTCGATTGTTTAAGATTAAGCTAGAATAAATTTGATAGATAGTTTCTGCTACAGCAATACCCAATTTTCTGATAAAAGAAGGAGGAATTTCTACATCAATAATTGCATTGACTTCTGATTTAACTCCTTTAAATTTAAAATTCCTTTTTTTGTTAATTATTGGGAGTATAAGGTCATAATTAAATTCTGCGATCGCTTCTTCCCAAGGTAAAATTTTGACACCGTAATATTTTAATTTATCTTGTAATTCTTGGCGAAATTTTAAAATTTTTTGATTATTGTAACTCCTAGATAAAGGTTTAAATGTAACTATTAGCTTTTGAGCCATAATTTTAGGATCGATAATTGGTGGCTTATATTCTATTGATGATTGTTGAGCGAATCCGCCAATTAAACGGCCAATAGTTTGTAGATTTAATCCTTGGGGTAAAGGCGCAGACTCTAAATCTATAGCTACATCCATTTCGTGCAAAAATGCCACAATTTCTGTTTTATAAGCAACTATTTTTTCTTGAATGTCTGGTGTAATTACTCCTTTTGGGGAGCGAATCTTTAATTTCTCGTTATCAACCCACAAATTAACACCCAATTGTGTAAGGTTTTCTACAAGTTCTGATACGTTCATAGTTTGATAATCTCCTAATTTTTTAAATCTTGTTTTGTCAGTCTTTCAATAAGAGTTCCGTGATTTAAAAATAAATGCAGAATTTGTAATCGGTCGTTTTCTCATCGGCTATAAGTTCTCATTGTTTGATGCAGTGAACTCTTACTATGCAATATTTTTAGCTTTGAGAGAAATTATCGTTTAAATTGCAAATATCAAAAATATTAGACATGAAATTATCTACAAGATTCTCCATACTCTTTTGGCTAATTGAAGGTTGAGAAAAAGCAACATTTAAAAGCATTTTTTCTTGGAATGTGGAAACATGGATTGCAAAAACACCTGCAAAAAAACTATTAGAACTGATGAAACTGATTTCTTCAAGTTCAAAATTACCGTAGTTTCTGGGAATATTAATTTTCCCAACATTAGAAACAGATACTGTGGCGGTTATTTTTTTGGGACAAATGAAACAATAATCTATAAGGTCTTTAGCAATTAAAACCATTCTAAAAAGATCGCCATGCTTTTTACTCGCTTCCAGCTTATGTTTCACTTCTCTAGCTAATTGCCAAAAAGAACTGTTTGGTTTTATGAGGTGAAATTGCATGATAGAAGAGGCCAATATAGCTAGATTTTCATCATTAATTGCAGGTTCTAAATGTCTTCTCAAATCGAGATAGGATAAGCAATTTACTCGTATATCCTTTTTAAGACTTTTAGTTATTGTTCTAGCTACCGTCAACATCATTGCAGCACATAAAGCATTGTGTACTGTTGTATTTTCTTGTTTACAGCAATTTACAAACTTTTGGGTTAAATCTTGGTCAAGTTTTCTGTGGATAATATTGCAACTACGTTTTGCAATAGGTACATACTTTTCAAAACCTAATGTTTTTGGTCGATTCCAGATTTCTTGTAACCCAAGCTGTAACAAAAAAATCGTGCTATTTATCCTACCTCTAAACCCCTTACCCCATTGAGGCATTAGTTCTTCAATAGGCGGGAGTGGAGTTAAGCTAACAACTGAATCAATTGGTTCGCCTGACACAATTTTTTGGCAAAAAGTTAAGATTTCTGAGTGAAGTCGGATGCATGATAAACCATCTGCGATCGCATGGTGTACTGTTGTGATTAAATAATTTATAGATTCATCACCTAAAACATAGACAATAACCACTCTTAGCAGGCTTTTACTACTATCAATTACCTGGTTCATCTCTTGGTGAACAACTTCTTGCCACTGGTAGTTATCTAACGCTTTGACAAGGTGCAAAGGAATATTTACTGTTTCTTGAGTTTGAAAGCTGAGACCATTCCGAGAACGCACAATTCGAGAATTAAGACGAGGATGGCGGCACTGAATTATTTTCAAAGCCTGTGTCATAGTTTCTTCATCGATACAGCCATTGATACGACTAATAGTTACTATGTTCCAGGTTTGAGCACGGCTATTTAAAATTTCCATAGCCTGTTCAAGGCGTCCCAGCTTTCTATTGTAAATCATTTGAATTTTGATGACTGTTCAAGAACAGTTTTGATGTTTAAATCTCAAAAATTTCTGACTCTGAAGCTTTACATTCTTCAGCCAAACGCTCAGATAATGTTTCAATAGTGGGGTAACGCCACAATAAAACTGGAGATAGTTCAAAACCAAATAACTTCTCAGCTTTGCTAACAAGAAGCATTGCTTGTGCTGACTCTAAACCGTAACTATCTAAAGGCTGCCGCACATCTATATCTTTAGGTTCGACTCCCAACTGCTCTGCAATATGAGAAACTATCCAAACTTGAATTTCTTCTGCGGTATAAGACTGTTTTTTAATTGTTTCAGAAGTAGACTGGCTCATTTTCACACCTTTAAATTTATCAGGAAATTGGTTTAGCGATCGCTACTATTTTTTAGTCTGTCTATTGTTGATTTGTGGTCACTATCTACCAATGCAAAGAATCTCTATTGCTCTAGTTATAACTGTACCAAAATTACATCTATTTCATGTTTGCCAAATATATATTTGGCTATGTGATAATTCTCAATTAATTAGCTACCCGAATCCGAATATCACCTTGTATTACGCATTGACAAGCTAGGCGAACATTGGGATTATCTGAAGCCAACACATCAAGTAGAATTCGCTCCTCATCCTTGACAGGAGCTAAATTTTCTATCCCACTCACAACTTCTATCAAACAAGTTCCACATGCAACACTACGACAACCAAAAAAAATTGAACTAGGATGTTCGTCACAAATCTTTGTTAAACGTTGGTTTGCTTCGACTTGCACTGTTTTATCATCATCTTCAAAATGAATAGACACTATCATTGCTAAATTCAACCTGATTTTGAAAAAAAGTTAACAGATATAGCTAATATCCCAAACGTTTAGCGTTAAAAAATCAGAAATCAAAAATTTTCAGTAATCAAATGTTATTTTGATGCTTCCATAATTCTGACTTCTGACAACTATTAGGCAACTTCAAGAAGCTTGTAAATCTCTTTAATCGCTAGAGCATCCTGATAACGCTCATAGCGATTACCCAACTTAGTTGTATTTAACTCTAATTTCAGTTCTTTAATCAAACGCTCTAGTTGCTGAGATTTGTATTGCCAACTCTTTTGTTCCATGTAACCAATGATATTTCGCCACTTTGAGCTTAGCTGTCTCCAAGAATCAACTAGTTGGCTGACATCTACCTGTTTATCAGCTAATTCTGGATGGTGAAGAGACATACGCAGTGAATTCAGCCCAATTCTAGTATCAGTTAACAACATTCCTTGGGCGGTCAGATCTAATTTTTCCAAATAAGTTGTGTAACTAGCATTAATATAGTCTTCCACAATTATCTGTAGGAAATGTCTAACAAAATCTTGAGCCTCCGGAGGAGCTACTTTATACAGTTCTACCCCTAGCTCAAAAGATGTTGTGTAATGACGTGCTTCATCTGTTAAATGACCTTGATTTAACTCAAAAGCTAATGGTTCATAGTCAAAATCTTCGGGAGAATCAAATAAATATGCTTCGCTTTTTTTTAGTTCTACGTTAGCCATATACCGATACAGCAAAGTCAAACTACCCAAGCCACTTTCTTGAACTTTTTCGGCTGGTAACATTCTCATGGCATCCCCAACCATAAACCGTAAAGTTCGATATGTGAAATTTTTACCTTGCTGCTGTGTCTCTTCCACTATGTTTTTCAGAAAGCTTTTTCCTTTTTGGAGATGAGACAAAATTGCATTCAGGCTTTCATCAAAAGTAAAACGAGTATCAAATTTTTCAAAATCTGATTGAGGTATTATACCAACAGTTCCATAGAAAAAACTAGGTTCATCAAACGAACTTTGAATTCCTATTTCTCGGCAGACCATATTATATACGGTTCTAAATGACCAAATATGATCCATCTCTTCATTAGTTTCCTGATGTAGGATCATAAATTCGTCTGAGTATGGAGCAAAAACTTTCTCCGCAATACTCATATTGGATATTAGTGACTGATATTCACTATTGGCAACATACTTATAAAAATTGGCAAAGAATGTTGCTGATAAAATTGCTTTTTGCCGACTGTTAAAAGAAAGCAGATATTCACAAATTGGTATGGGTAAAGGTAGCATCCCAGGATGGCAATACAACTTTTCTCCTTTAATCCCTTGTTTGCTCATAGCTATAGCAACCGGTTTTAATTCTAAAGCATTGCTATGTGCCTGCTCAAAAAGCTTATTTTGGATATTAGGAATTCTGCGATCGATTTGAACAGTATTCATGTGATTTTTCTCCTTTATTGAAAATTAACTGGGCGATATTCACTATAGGAAGCTGGCATTTGTAAACCCTGGATTTTTAAACTTTGAATCCGGTATAAAAACGCTGCTCCAGTCATAATGTGGTTAGCAAGATCAACTACATGACGATTTTTTGAATCAGATAAATAAGAATCTCTAACCCAGTCGTTGAAGCTACCCATAGCTGGGCCACACCAAATTTGATAATCCATTTCTCTCCCTTTTTCACCAAAATTAGACCAACGAGATGATAATCCAAGATACCAGCGGAAAATTAAAGCCATTTTTAGTTTGGGATTGTTAACAGCTTTAGCTAATTTATCAGGATTGCGTTGAGACAAATAAGTAACTGTTTCTTCCCAAACTGCTTCTAAGCTTTTTTGCAAAACTTGTTTTTCTAACTTGTCTCTTTCTGCTAGGGGAATATCTTCAATTGAGTCATAATTTTTATATAATTCAAACAGTTTTTGCGCTCGTAAAGGAAAGAGAGTTCCTCTTTTAAGAACTTGGAGTTTTACTCCCATTTCAAACATATCTGCTGCTGGAGCCATCATCACATCAGCCATCTCGGCTTGAGCTAACAAATGTTTAGTATGTTCAGAAGTTCCAGCTTCAATACAAGACTGATTAATTGAGCCGGTCACAACATAAGCAGCCCCCATCATAAAGGCAGCTAAAGCTGATTTCGGTGTAGCAATTCCTCCTGCAACTCCAACTCTAACTGGTTTTTCATAACAATATTTGTTTTGAATTTCATCTCGTAATTCCAAGATAGAAGGTAACAAACAAACCAGAGGACGATTATCTGTATGACCACCAGAATCGGCTTCTACAGTAATATCATCAGCTACAGGAATTTTTTGGGCTAGGGTTGCTTGTAATTCAGTGATTAAACCTTGCTCAAATAATTGTTTTAAAATTTTTGTGGGAGCAGGTTGAAGAAATTTAGTTGCAACTTCTCTGCGAGAAACTTTGGCAATGATTTTATTTTTGATTTCGATTTGATTAGCTGCATTCAAACCAAGTCCAGCAGCCCGGTAATAGATGATGTTGTCACTCAAATCTAAAAACGCAGAAGCTTCTATTGTTCTTACTTGATATTTAAGATACAAATCAACTACACCGCGTTCAATAGCAGGTTCACTGGGACTGTGGAGTAAATTAAAAGCATAAGGCCCTTGGGGTAAAGCTTGTTGAATACGATTAATGGCTGCTTCGACACGACCAAGAGATAAGCCACCAGACCCAAATGAACTTAATATTCTCTCTTTACCAAGAGCAATTACCAGTTCTTCGGAAGCAATACCTTGAGCCATTGCTCCCGTGGCATAAGCATATTTTACACCATGAAACTTGAGAAAATTTGAATCGCCTAACTGTTGAGTTGATATTGGTGGAACAGCTATTATTATTTCTGCTTGTTCACTTTTTTCTTGATTGTAAGGATATAAATGACCTTCGTTAGTTACACCAATTTTTCCTTCAACTCTAATAATATAACAGGGTTTATCTAAATTTAGCAACTTAGATTTTATGCCTGTTTCATGAAATGAAACAGAATCTAAAATACCCTGCCAAATTTGATTATGAGCATGAGTAGATTCTGATATTTTGAGATAATTACCATTTTTACTTAATGTATTATTCGTACTAATCATGTTTTATCCCTCTGTTCAGGTAATATGGCTGAATAAAGTTATGTGGATCTTATTAGTCAAATAACTTTTGATAGCAAGCTATTTGCAATTGAATCATGGCGCTGATTTGTTTTAGCGACTCTTGTCGCCCTTGTAAAAAAACAGCATGGGCTTTGGTCATCTGGGAAGCATTCTCGCTCAATTTTTGATAAAAAGGGCTGCGGAAGTTCAATAATTGGGATTTTTCAGCTAGATTGTAAGCGGTTAAATTGTATTGATGATTTTCTTCTGTCGTCTGAGTTCCGTTAGTTTGTGATTTTTCTACAGTTTGCAAATTGCGTTCTTTTAATAATAACTGAGTAGGTTGACTACTATTTGGAAGATTGGTTTGCTCTGATATATTCTCTAGTTTGTTAGAAAAATTTTCAGCATTCTTGACAGGAGTTTCTGTAATAAAAGCATTCATTGGTGTCAATTCCTTTAACTCTGGTAGTGTATATTGGTGTTGTTTCGCATTAATGGTGGAATGTAAATCTATATCCTGAACAATTTTTTGATTGTTCTTTTTCAAAAATGTGTAATTAGTCTTACTGCTGTCTAAAACTATATTTGTAATTTCAGACTTGGCGTCGAATAATTTTTTTTGTAATGGAGAATATAGTGGTGATAAATCTAGATGAACTTTATAACTCACGAGTTTTGCTAAAGCCTTAATAAAAGAAGTATGATCGTCTACACCTCTTTTATTAAGTGTTACTGTAATGTGTTCTTTTTGGTTGAGGACTTTATCAATCCATCTAGAACAGTTACTACCTGCGCCTACTTCAATGAATATGTTGAAACCATCTTGATAAACGCGGTTAATTAACTGAGGAAAATTAAGCTGTTGACAGAGGTTTTTAGCAATATTGTGAGCGATAGAATGGCTGTCTAGTTTAATGGGTTTATACTCGGCTGCGGAATAAAAAATCGTTTCTGGTACGTTTTGGGTAGGTAATGTATTTAATCTCACAAGTTCATCGTACTCAGAACACATTGGTTCACAGTGAATAACATGGGTGAAGGGAGCAGAAAAAGCATCACAATTGAGATTGGTAATTACCCGCTGACACGCTTCGATATCACCAGCGATCGCCACTTCTTCTGTAGTATTAATTAAAGGTAAATAAACTCGCTTTTCGTGTTTAATTGCTTCTCTCACACGAGATACTGGACACATAACAATATAGTTACGCCAGAAATTTTCATGTTTACCATCTTCTGCTTGAGATAATCCCCAATACTCGCGCACAGCATTTTTCGGCCCAGATAGCCTTGTCTTCAATAGAGATGATGAATTAAAGCCGTCACTACCTTCTTCAAACTGAGTCCAGACACCTTGAGCCAACATCATGCTAATTTCGCCCAGACTATAACCAAAAGCACATTGAGCCTTCACTTGAAAATAATTTTTTAAAATTGCTGTCATCATTCCAGCACAGCCCATTTCTGATTCCAATACTGCTACTGAATCATCGAGAAATTCCTTTTCAATAGCTTCTAATTGCCTATTGGATAATCTTTCTATACTTCGAGGATAAATCAGCTTTTCTACGTTGGCTACACGTTTATAAACGCTACCGATGAGAGGGTCATCATAAAGTTGAGGAAATAAACGAAATAGATTTCGCCCTAGTCCAAGATAAGCACTATAAGCACCTGGATAAACGAAAGCGATTTTACCTTTTTGTCCAAGTGGTTTTGCTGTGAAATAGCTGCCTAAAGGAGTTTGCCAATCTTTCCCTGTCTCGAAAGCATTAGTAACACCTTTTAGAGAATGCTGAATTTCCCGCTGCAATTCATCTTGATTATGTCCGAGAATTGCTACAGTATAAGTCGCCTGTTGACGTTGTTGAAAAGTTGCAAAAGTCTGGCTAGCAGCAGCACATAGGGAAGAACAATTTTGGAGGGTTTCTTGAAGATTGCGGATTTGTTCTAATAAACTTGATTGGTCATCAGCAGCGATCGCAAATAAATAATAAGGCATTTGCTTTAAATATTTGCTGCTATAATGCTTGTGGCTTATTTCCTCAGACAAAACTAAATGTGCATAACTTCCATCTACTTCCATCCCATTAATGGCAGCTATTCTTTTAATACTTCCTTTTTCTAGAAACCAAGGTTTTGATTCAGTAGGGACATAAAAAGGACTACCTTGCCAAACCTCTGGTATTTTAGGTTTAGACCAGTTGGGAACGGCGGGAATATAGCGGTGATATAAACACAACGCTGTTTTAATTAAACTGGCTATTCCTGATACAGCATAGGTGTGGCCAATATTTGCTTTGACGCTACCAATTGCACAACTTAAATTGACTTCAGATGTGCCATATGCCTGAATCAAACCTCGAATTTCTGACTCATCTTGCTGTGGAATTCCACTACCAACAACTTCTAAATAATTAATATCTGTTGTTTTAATATTTGCAAGCTCAAAAGCTATCCGACAAGCTTGTGTTACTGCTTCTTGGGGAGTGGAATTTATGGAATTTTCTATGAGACTGAGGGCGTCAATTGTGGCATAGATGCGATCGTTTTCTTGTTTTGCTGTTTCGTAGAGTTTTAAAACTACAGCCGCAGCACCTTCGCCTACTATCCAGCCATTGACATTTTCATCGTAACTGAGAGTGTTTACACCTGTGTTGATTTTTGCAGCTTGATTTCTTAATAAAACACTAGCGCCATCTCCAGCAAGCTCAACTGCACCAACTAAAACAGCGTCTACTTCTCTAATTGCCAGTAATTTTTGTCCAAGTTCAAAGGCTTTGAAAACAGAATTATCTTCAGCATTTAATGTAAACGCGGGGCCAGCAAAATTCCACAATTTGGAAATATAATTAGCCAGGTTGTTTTCGATATAACTTGGATATTCACTGTGTTTATTAATATCTGTTTTCGGAAGTTGATTTAGAGTCAATTCTGTAGCAGTAACAAGAATAATTGCTATTCTTGTTCCTTGAGGAAGTGCGGCATCTTTCAAAGTGCGATCGGCTACCTCAAGCATCAACAAATCTTGAGGCTCAAAATTCTCTACTTCTTCTGGCGGGATTCCTAAACGTAAAGCATCAATTTCAAAATCTTTGATGTATGCGCCTAATGGTGCAAAGTCTTCATCAAGATCAGACTTCTTCAGCAACTTTTCTTGTGTTTCTATTCCTTGCCATCGCTGAGGAGGTATGGAAATAAAATGCTGAGTTCCTTCATAAATACTGCGTTCAAAGGTATCTAATCCCTTGCAACCGCCGCCTAAATAGCAATCTATTCCTACAATTGCTATTTTAGGATTTTTATTTTTTGCAAATTCTTCCATCACCTATCTCCTCAAGCTGATTTAATAGATTTTTTGGTGTTGCTGAATCAGGTAAAATATCACCCAGATGGAGAAAGATTCAGCAACGTCCATTTTTTAGTTGCGGATTCTATTTAAATTTCATCTAGTTGCTTGGGCAAAATAGTTCCTTTAGCTCCTAACATTCGGGTATATATTTGTCCTTGTTGGTTGTGTGCAATAACATCAACAACTAAACTCGATTCTGTTTTGGATTTGATTTGGCAAGAAACATAAAATGTTTCATCAAATGGGACAGGTAAGAATTGTTCAAAAATTGTGATTTCTGAAGGTAAACAAGCTAATTGATGAAAATGTTGCGACCAAATCCAGAATGCATGAATCTGCACATCTGCAATGTAGGGATTAAATGTTTGGACTGGGAATTGTCCTTGTTGTTGTTCTTTAGGCTCTGGCAAGTAGCACTCTATGGTAATGTTTTCCAGATTCGCATTTAAGACAGATTTGACGCCTTGAAAAGTAGCTCCGTGAAATAAAGTAGTTGCCCCATTTTGATAAAGTGATGAAGCAGTCGCGGTAATTTTCCCATCCTGGCTTAAGTTGATAAATTCATGTAGTGGAGCCTCAGGAATTTCCCGCTTGAGTTTCATTTGGCTACTGAAATGATAACGAATTTTACCTTCGGGGGTTTTACTCCAGATTTTGGCATCAAAGTCTATTTCAGAGATACCATTTTTAGCAATCTCTTGCAAATCTAAAGTGTATTCAGTTGGCAAATTTTCATCAAAAATCAGTCCCTTTAAAACTTTATAGTTTGTGCAACTGAAGGCTTTGTAACCAGGATAGAGTTGTTCGCAGGTATTAGCAATCCATAATAGCCCACAAGTGGCTGGTAAAACTGGAGAACCGGCAATTACGTGGTCTTGTAAAAAGGGATTTGCTGCTAATGTTAGATGTCTGTGGATACGAAAACTTTTCAACTCGCTTGGTAATTTATCTGGGATATATACCAAGGGGCTACCAATCAAAACTTGCACGCTTTCTTGATTGGCATTAGCTAGTTCATTAGCTAACATTTTTGTGCCAATTTCAATCGGAATAGTCTCGATATTTCGTTCAGCAAAAGCTTGCTTTAATTCTGGAGAAACCATACCACTATTCCAAGGGCCCCAATTAATTGCTACGACATGGCAATGGGGATAATTAAGTTTGAAAAGGTGGGCTGATTTGTTGAGAATTTCATTAGCGATCGCATAATCAGACTGTCCCACATTTCCGTAGAAACCAACTACAGAAGAAAACAGGACTAAATAATTCAATTGATTCGGCAATACACACCGCAATAGGTTTTCTAAACCTTTAACTTTGGCTGCGTAAACTGTTTCAAAATCTTGGAGCGATTTTTTCTCAATCCGTTTATCAGCTAAGTTACCAGCCCCGTGAATAATTCCCGTTACCGTACCAAAACGCTCAACTACACTAGCAACTTGTTCACAAAGAGTTAATCCATCAGTCACATCCACGCTCAAATATTCAGCTTGTCCGCCCGCCTGTTCAATAGCTTGTAAGGTTGCGGCAATTTCCCGACTAGATGAAATAGCGTTAAACTTTTTCTGCACCATCGCAGGTGTCGGCTTTTCTCCTCTAGCTAGAAAATCCTCCATAATCTGCTTTTTCAAATCTGCTTCACCCAAGTAGCCTTCAGCCCACACGGGTTCAGAACCAGCAGCAGAACGACCTAGCAGAATAAATTTGCATTGATAACGCTGCGCTAGCTCGATCGCACATTGAGCCGTTATCCCTTTGGCTCCGCCACTGACGAGAAAAACCTGGGATTGGGCATCGGGCATTGGGGAAAATTCTTCTTCCTGCTCCCCTGCTTGTTCGCAGACTAGGGTTACTCGTCCTTGTGGACTATATCCTGTTTCGACAACTAATAGATTGGGGTCTTGGAGTTCGGCGAAGATATGCTGTGCTGATGTTTGAGGATCTAAATCGGGACTGAGGTCGATCGCTCGACAAAATACACTTTCCCATTCCTGGTTTAAAGTTTTGGTCAGCCCAAATAAGCCAGCGCCAATGGCACCAAAGTTAGTTTTTTGTCCCAGTCCGAACTCGCCATCAAGACGAGCCACAGTTACAAAACAACTACGTCCTTGAGTCGCAGCTTGATTGAGTGGTTCTTTGAGATATTTGGCAATCAGAAAAACATGGCGAAGAATAGCTTTTTCTGATTCTAGATAGCGGACACCATCGCTGCTATTTTCATGATTTGAGGGATTGAGATGGATAAATGCAGCGATTTGACCATAGTTAGTAGCGATCGCTGTTAACTGTTCTTGCAAATGCTCCTCGGTCAAATCTGCAAGCACCACACGACTAATCCCTTCTGGTAAAGGCAATTGTTGAGCAATCAAACTTTGGGGAAAACTTAAGACAACAATTTTCCAACCACGCTTGTACAAAATCTGGGCAAGTTTCACCGTCGTCAAAGAACCATCATCGGTAAGCAAAGCAATATGCTCATCGGGTAAGGTGAAATCTAAAACATCAGGTTCGGGAAGATATTTCAATCTGACCGGACTGCGAAGAATTCGGGATTGGGGATGCGGCATAGGGAGAGACAAGGGAGAGGGGGAAGACAAGGGAGAAAAATTGCCACCTTGTCCCCCTTGTCCCCAGTCCCTAGTCCCCAGCCCCTCTTGTATATATCCAAGAAGTTGCCCCAGTGTAGGCACTTGAGCCAATGTTTCTGCATTCAGTTTGGGTAAATCGGGGTAAAGTTCTGACAATGCTCCTTGAATTTCCACAAGTTTGACACCATCAATCCCCAAATCTGTCTCCATATCCATTGACAGATCTAACATCGTCGTTGGGTAGCCGGTGCGATCGCTAACGACATTGAGAAAATTTTTAGTGAGTTCTGGATCTGCTGAGTCATTAGATGAAACCTCCCCACCTCCCCGCGTCTCCGTATCTGCCTCAATCACCGATGCGAGTCCTGCTGAGATTTCTGATGCGATTTTCACCATATACTCAGCTATTTGAGCGAGGGTGCGTAGCTGTCCGACTTCTTCGGGATTTGGCCTGGGCAAATCGGGATATAGTTCTAGCAATGCTCCCAAAATCTCCACACGTTTGATGGAATCAATCCCCAAATCTGCTTCGATATCCATCGTTAGTTCTAACATCTCGGTTGGGTAGCCTGTTTTATCACTAACGACGTTCAGCAGAGTTTGACTGAGGGTAGCTTCATCGATGACTACTGGTGCTGCGGGTGCTACCGTTGCGATCGCACTTTGATCCTCTTTTGGTGGGGTAATATCCAGAACTGGTGGTGCAGATATTTGCGTTGGAGTCTGATTTTCTTGTGGAGGGGTAATATCCAGAACTGCTATTGCTTGATGATTTGCACCATTACTTGTGCCGTTACCATTAGTTAAAACTGGCTCAATTTTGCTAGCAAATCCGTTGCTGGGTAGAACAACAGATGGATTATTTACAATCAGATTGTCTTCTGGAGATAAGGGAACCGTTGGACTATCTTGATAGTTTACTGGTGGTATTAAACTTTGTTGAGTGGTATTGCTAGAAGGCGGCAGTTGATAATGTCGCTGAAGTAATTGGAAAAGGTTGTTAGTGTATTCCTGCTGATAGTTGAGATATTGCTCGTGGATGCGGAGACTTTCACCTTGATGGTCGTGAAACCGCATGATGCTACGTTCGGAACTAGAGACTATTTGTTGCTGTGTTGTTGTTGGTGATTCACTAAATTTACTATTTCTCCACAACCCATGTTGTTGTTCCATGAGTTGGAAGAAGGTTTTGGTATATTCTGTCTGATGCTTTAAAGATTGTTCGTGAATTTGTAAGATGTCATGTTGATGGCGATTGAATTCTATTAAGCTGTACTCTAAGTTATCTATAGCTGTTAGATAATTTAGAGGAAGTTCGGCGCTAGTTTGTAAAGACTTGAGGTCGAGTTGTTCTGATTGCCCGTTGTGCACAGATTTCACTCCGCCATTAACTGTTACTTTCTCTGTTGTTAGAGAGGGATTATATGTTACTGAGTTATGGTTATTGCCATTAGTAACAGGGGATTGATGATTTACTGCTACTTTCTCTGAAGGATTATATGTTACTGAGTTATGATTATTGCTATTAGTAACAGGGGATTGATGATTGGCTGCTACTTTCTCTGTTGTTTGAGAGGATATTGGTGAGTGGGGTGTATTACCGTTAGTCGCAGTAAATTTTACTTGATGCCCATTTTGCATAGCTTTTTCAAAGGACTGCTTGGTTTTTTCTGACACATAATTAGTGCTATTTAAGCGGACATTCAAAACCTTATTCGGGGAAACTTCTGGGATTTTCTGCTCTAGTTGATAGGGGTCTAAGTTTTGTAAAGGTAATCCAGCAACGCGCAACTGGACAACGGCTTCTCTCAAAGAGCGATCGCTATCTTTGAGATGACTGGGATTTAAAGCCACAGCTAAATGAGGCCGATCGCTCAGAATATCTTTGACTAAGTTGGTGAGAACGCTTCGCGGCCCAAATTCAACAAAGCAGTAACCGCCTTCAGCATAAATATTTTCAATTTCCTGCTTGAACAATACTTGACTTCTCAAGTGTTCTTTGAGAACTTTTTGAATAACTTGCGCTTCATTTGGATAACGCTTGCCGCTCACATTGGTGTAAACCGGGATTTGTGGCTGGTTGAAAGTAACTTTCTCAATTGCTTTGGCAAAGGGTTGCTGTGCATAAGCCACTAGTGAAGTGTGAAAAGCTGCTGAAACTGGTAACAAAACTGTAGAGAATCCTTGAGTTTTCAAAGCTTCCTGCACATTAACAATTCCAGCTTTTGTCCCAGCCAATACCATTTGATTTTGGGAATTTAAGTTAGCAATGCTGATTTCGGGGCAACTTTGAATTACTTCTGTAACTTGATTGACATCCCCTTTCACCGCTAACATTGCTCCTGTATCAAACTGGGCATCTGTTGGTATCGCCATCGCTTGACCCCTAGCTTTCACCAGGAAAAAGTAATCTTCTTCACTCAAAACCCCCGCAGCCCATAAAGCGGTAAGTTCTCCAAAGCTATGTCCGGCGACAAAATCCGGCTTAAACCCAGCTTTTTGCAATATCTTGTAGAGACCAGCGCTAAAAGCCCCGATTGCTGGCTGTGCGTATTCTGTTTGCTGCAACAGCTTCATTTGGGCAGTCTTTTGATCTAAATCGAACACAGGCGCAGGGAAAACGACTTCTGAAACAGGCTGCAAGCCATCTGCGCCCAAAAGGTTATCAATTTGACTATAAGTCTCTGCCAAAGAAGGGAAATTAATCGTCAGTTCGCGACCCATATCTAAATATTGCGAACCTTGTCCGGAAAATAGGGCAACTACTTTCCCTTCTGTAACTATGCCTGTTTTGCGGTAGTAAATACCTTGGGGATGATCCCAAGATTCTACTTGCAGCTTGTTTTTCAGCAATTCAATACTTGTTTGTAATAAATTGCCAGCTTGGGCGAGAGAATCAGCAACAAACCCAAGTCTGGCATTTGCCACTGGAATTTCTAAAGATTGAGATGCTGCAATCAATTCTGCATAATGCTGCTCTCCGGTCTCAGATTGCAATTGATTTTTGATTGCTTGACAACGGGACAACAATTCTTCAGGTGTTGGCGCAAATAACAACACTGATTGAGCAGATTTGTGTAAACGATAAGGGCGATTTTGTTGGGTTTTATATTCTTCCAAAATCACGTGATAATTTGTGCCACCAAAGCCAAAAGAACTAACCCCTGCACGTCTTGGCTGATCGTCGGTAGTAATCCAAGGTCTGGTTTCGGTATTTAAATAAAATGGGGAATTTTCAATCTCTAATTTAGGATGGGGCTTGGTGACGTTAATTGTGGGTGGTAAAACTTTGTGGTGCAAAGCTAAAGCTGTTTTGATCAGACTCGCCGCCCCCGCAGCCGCTTTTGTATGTCCAATTTGTGATTTGACGGTTCCCAGAGCAATATATTGTTTTTTGGGATTGTTTTCGCCAAAAACTTCTTTAATCGAGCTAAATTCCGCTGGATCTCCAGCCATAGTACCGGTGCCGTGTGCTTCAATCAAACCGATACTAGCAGGGGGAAATCCCGCATCTTCGTAAGCACGACGTAAGGCTCTGACTTGCCCTTCTGGACGGGGTGCATAGATGCTTTTATAACGCCCATCGCTAGAAGTACCAATGCCTTTGATGACTGCATAAATGCGATCGCCATCTCGTTCGGCATCTGCAAGGCGCTTGAGTACTAACATACCGACGCCTTCACCCAACATCATCCCATCGGATTCTGCATCAAAAGGTTTGACATTTTGACTAGGCGAAACGGCAGGAGTTTTACTAAAACACATATACGCCAAAATTGAGTTGTCGGTGTCAACTCCGCCGGTCAGCATCATGTCAGCGCGATGTTCAACTAGCTCACTAATTGCCATTTTTAAAGCACCTAATGAACTAGCACAGGCGGCATCTACAACACAGTTAGTTCCGCCAAAATCTAGGCGGTTGGCAATTCTTCCAGAAACAACGTTTGCAAGCATACCGGGGAAGGCGTTTTCTTCCCACTGCACATATGCACTTTTGATTTTCTCGATAATTTTTTGTGTATCCTCATCGGATAAACCACTGCTTTTTAGGGCTTTTTCCCACACTGGATACTGCATTCTGGCAGTCAGTGGCACACCTAATTGCCTACCTAGTGCTACACCTAAAATTACGCCAGTGGCTTGATGATTAAACTGTCGAGATTCGCCGTAGCCAGCGTCTTCCATTGCAGCTTTAGCAACAATCAAACCTAGTAATTGCGAAATATCTGTAACTTCCAAAATGTTGGGCGGTAGTCCAAATTCCATCGGATTGAAATTAACATCCGGGATAAATCCACCTCTTTTACAGTAGGTTTTATCAGATGCTCTGGGGTTAGGATCGTAATATTCATCTATGTTCCAACGGGAAGCAGGAACATCAGTAATACAATCAACTTTATGAATGATTTTTTCCCAGTATTCCTGTAAATTTTTTGATTGTGGAAATATAGAAGCCATCCCAATGATGGCAATATCAACTTGCTGCCGTTGTGTGCTAATTTTGGTATTTAATCGTGAATCTTCAACCATAATTTTTTTTCCCTGTATGAGTTTGAGTACAGCTTGTTCACAATTGCTTACTTCCTCTTGCAACTGTGCCAAAACAGCTTCAATTCTAGAAGCGGCCATGACTTTATTTTCAGTAATGGATTGATGAAATATAGAGGTATTGATAGATTTAATCTCAAAATTCAGAAATAACCCCAAGTATCTATTACTTTAAGTTTTCTTGTCTTGCCTAGCCTTTTGTAGAAAAGGAATACTGGTGTTTGTGCAGCCCCCTGCCAGGAGCGAAATTTCCGAAAATCAATTGTTAGAATTCAGTTTAGAATCAACAAATCAAGCGTGTTATGATTTTTGAGATTCTCTTAAACTGTTTTAGCTTGGCTATTACAGCTTGATCAAATTTGAATTCTGAATTTTAAACCTTTAGGATTTAATACCTCTAAAAATAAGTAATTTGAGATTTCAGGCTAATGACGATTTTTATGGAAAATAACAGAATATTTAAGTACATTAGCTTGACCTCAACGTTGCAACATGAATTGTTTATCAGATGTAGGTAAGAATTCTCTGAGTTAGAATTCGTATTAAATTGCAGCTTACGGGTAATATTAGACTAATTATGTCTTCATTACAATTGATATGCAACTGAGATACAATTAGATACATATTGCTAGATGAAATGTTTTTTGAGCGTTTGCTTCTAAATTTACGACTCAAAATGTGTAAATTAATTAGAAACCACACCTGAATCTACACAGAATTATCTTCTGAATTAGCATCATCATCTCCTTTATTGGTTATCGCCTGATGCTGAGCAGATGCCAAGAGCTTTTGCTCAAGTCTACTAATACTAATTCCAAGCTCAGAAGCTGTTTTGCGTTTCCATTCTTCTAGTTCACAATCATGTTGATTGAGCCATTCACGCACCGCAACACGGGCCATCTCAGCTTTGCGAAGTGTCTGGCGAGCTGCATGAAAGATCAGTCGCTGATTATCAAAGCTTGGCAATGAGAGCATGAATCGCTGTAGTTTCATCTTATTCAGTGTCTTTCGAGGGCGATCGCTATCACTCACATAACTATTAAAACTCTTTTCAAGTAGTATCTCATATCCCAAAAATACATTGCCAAAATTGCATACAAATTGCATCTATGGGAATTTAACAGTTAATAGTTGACTGTTGACTGTTAACTGTCCTGTCAACAAACCGCTAGTGCTGATATCTTTGATAAGCCAAACATGATTGCTATATAGCTTTTACATCTATCCAAAAGTTGATTTATTTAAAAAAGTTTTATGTCTTAATCAATCAGTTAATTTTTTGGAGAAATTATTGTTACCAAATCATAAATTTTACCGCCAAGTAAAATTAACCACTGGTAACTATATCTAAAGAATGAAAATTCTTACTCAAAAACAAACTAATCACAAATTAAATACACATTTGCAAATGCTGAGTAACACCAAGTACATCAAAATCTTAAAATGCTATCGAAGATTTGCAATTATCTTATCTTCATTCATGGAATATATTGCTACTAATTCCTTAACAAAAGTGTTGCATATGGATTGCAATTGAGTATCAGTCAGTTTATCGTATGTAATTAAATAGTGAAATTCAATGCTGTTTGTTCAGGAAAGCGGAAAGATAAAATATCAGTTCCTTTAATTACTCAATTCTTCCATAGGTTCCTAACTAGACAGTATTAGAATATGATTTATGCGATGACCCGTGTTGTATGAAGCGTTCTGCATAATTAAACTGTCATGAAAATATAAGGGCTTGCTGGCATGAGACTATCTGAGCTAGATCCACTCATACCGCTAACTGAGTTAAGAGAAGAACTCTTGAAGTTACCAAAAGGTTATTCGTTTTATGAAGAAGAATTGGTAGATTTCTTATCCAGACGAAGATGGCCTGAAAGCAATCGCCGCATTGATCGAACAACTTTTTGGCGGTGGAGAAATGACAACGGAATTGAACATCAAAAAGTATTCAGCAGATTGGATATATTGAAACTCTGCCAAATTTGCGACCACTATCGAATAGATGGAACTCGCAGCGAATACTTAGCGATCGTTAAAAGTAAAAAAGAGGCAGTGCTAAACAAATAAAATCAGAATTCAGAATTCAGAATTCAGGAATCAGAATTCAAAAGCAAACTTAGAAATGCTTCGCCTGTTCTTCAGTATCACTGGAAAATTAGGGGTGTTACAGCTACTTGATTTTCTCAAAATTCTGATCTTAGGGTATCCAAGTCTGATAAATTCGCTGATTCTGGATTCTGAATCCTGACAATGCAATGCATGAAAGTAAAAGAATTCTGAATTCTTTTACCTTATTCAGTAACTTGAAAAGATAGTTATGATACCAAAACAAAAAGATTCTTTTATAAAACCATTCATCAAACCTGTGAGTTGGTCGTCAGCCATGTTGGCAGGCATTGTGGCTGTAGTTAGTGGTGGAGTTTCACTTTACACCTTTTCACAATTTCAGTTGTCTTCTAAAGTAGAGCCTGTAGCTACTCCAAGTAGTTCTCCCAGAATGACTGCTGTTTCTGCCTTAGGACGTTTAGAACCTCAAGGAGAAGTTATTCGCCTGTCTGCTCCCGACTCCCAAGCAGGTATTCGAGTCACAAAACTGCTGGTAAATAAAGGAGATAAGGTGCGGGAGGGGCAAATAGTTGCACTTCTTGACACTTACTTTCCTCGTCTTGCAGCTTTAGAAAAAGCTCAACGACAAGTCTTAGTTGCTCAAGCTAGTCTCAATCAGGTGAAAGCGGGGGCAAAAGCTGGAGATATCTCTGCACAGGAAGCAACCATCGCTCGTCTAGAAGCGGAGTTGGAAGGAGAAACTTCTGCACAACAAGCAACTATCGCTCGCTTGGAGGCAGAGTGGCGTAATGCTGAAAGCGAAAACCAGCGATATCAGCAGTTATATAAAGATGGTGCGATTTCCGCTTCCGATGCAGATGCTAAACGTTTGCGAGTCGATACTGTTCAACAACAGCTCAATGAAGCTAAAGCTTCTCTGAATCGCACTATCGAAACTCTACAAAAGCAATTAATCGAGGCCAAAGCCAGACTCAAGAGTATTGCCGAAGTTCGTCCCACCGATATTGCAGCAGCAGAAACTGATGTTGATAGTGCGATCGCTTCAGTTAAACAAGCTCAGGCAGAATGGGATTTAAGTGTGGTGCGATCGCCCATAACCGGACAAATCATGAAAATTAATACTTGGCCTGGAGAAATTATCGGCACTATGGGAATAGCTGATATAGGCCGCACACAACAAATGTATGTTGTTGCAGAAGTCTATGAAACTGATATCCAAAAAGTGCGTCTAGGCCAATCGGCAATTATTACTAGCGATGCTTTTCCAGGAAAATTACGAGGAAAAGTTGCTGATATTGGTTTACAAGTCGGGAAACAAAATATCTTTAATAACACTATTCAAGCAGACACAGATAACAAAATAGTTGATGTCAAAATTCGTATTGATAACCCAGAAGATAATAGGAAAGCCGCTAGCTTTACTGACTTACAAGTAGAGGTAATGATTTATCTTTGAGGCAATAATTCAAAATTGCAAATTGAGAATACAGAATACTTTGATACCCAAGCTAAATAATCAACAACTATATCAATAAATCGGGGAGAGATAAATTAAGGGCGAATAATAACTCCTTACCAGAGCACCGGAATCTCCGACACTGCTCAACAGTTAACAGTCAACATTCAGCACTCCCAAATTTATATCCTTGAGGTTAATTAAATGATTCTCAATATACCTCTGGCTTGGCTACAACTAGCCCGACAAAGAATTCGCTTTCTTGTAGCTTTGGCTGGGATTGCTTTTGTCGCAGTTCTTATGTTTATGCAGATTGGTTTCCAAGATGCTCTCTATGACAGTGCTACACAGTTACATAATAATTTAGAGGGAGATTTATTTTTAATCAGTGCCCAATATAAATCACTCACATCGAACCAAAGCTTTGCTCGTGCATATTTATATCAATTAATGGGTTATGAAAGCGTAGAATCAGTTAGCCCTTTATATGTACAATTTGCCAAATTTAAAAATCCGGATAATGGTTTAAAATATCCAGTATACGTACTTGGTTTCGATCCGGTAAAGTCAATTTTTAAATTTGCTAATATTCAAGAAAAATTGAATTTAATTAGAATTCCTAATATAGTTTTATTTGACCGGGATTCTCGACCAGAATTTGGAGCGATCGCTAAACATTTTGAAGAAGGAAAAACTGTCAGAGTTGAAATATACACCTATACTGGATTTGTTGGTTACAAAGTTAAAATTGGTGGTTTGTTTAGTCTAGGCCCATCCTTTGGAGTTGATGGAAATTTAATTGTTAGTTCTTCAACTTTTTTGAGGATCTTTCAAGATCGTTCGGTACAAAACATAGATATGGGCTTAATTAAGCTCAAGACTAATGCCAATCCCGAAAAAGTTTTGGCAGATTTATCACTTAGGTTACCCAAAGACGTAAAACTTATTACTAAAAAAGACTTTATTGCTCTTGAAAAAAGTTATTGGTCTCTGAGAACACCCATCGGATTTGTTTTTAATTTGATGGTATTAATGGGGTTTGTTGTAGGTGTAATTGTTGTCTATCAAATTCTTTATAGTAATATTTCGACTCATTTAACTGAATATGCAACCTTAAAAGCAATGGGTTTCAAAAACAAATATTTATTAAGTGTGGTTTTTAAACAAGCTTTAATTTTAGCATCTTTAGGTTATTTTCCAGGTTTGATTATCTCTATAGGTCTCTATGATATTTCCAAAAATGCTACTAAATTACCAGTTCTTATGAGTAGTGATAAAGCAATAATAGTATTAATTTCAGCAATGCTAATGTGTTTAACTTCTGCATTTTTATCTACAAATAAGCTCAGAAAAGTAGATCCAGCCGATATTTTTTAATTAAGATAAACTTTGTAAACGATGCAACCAAAAAATATTGTTAGTATCACAAATCTCAATCATTATTTTGGCGAAAAAAGAATTCGCACCCAAACATTATTCGATATTAATTTCCATATCAAATTTGGCGAGATTGTCATTATGACTGGGCCATCAGGCTCAGGAAAAACAACTTTACTGACTTTAATTGGTGGATTACGCTCTGTTCAAGAGGGAAGTCTTAAATTTCTTGGTCATGAGCTTTTTGGAGCAAGTAATGAGCAATTAGTTAAAGTACGTCGCCATATTGGCTATATTTTCCAAGCTCACAACTTATTAGATTTTTTAACAGCAAGACAAAACGTTCAAATGTCACTTGAATTACACAAAAATATTTCCGAATCCGAAGCTCGTAGCAAATCAGAGGCTATACTCAATGCTGTTAAATTAGACAATAGGGTAAATTACTATCCATCCGATCTATCAGGAGGACAAAAACAACGGGTAGCTATTGCGCGTGCTTTAGTAAGTCATCCTAAATTGGTTTTAGCTGATGAACCTACTGCTGCTTTAGACAGCAAGACTGGCCGAGATGTTGTCACCTTGATGCAGGAACTAGCAAAGGAACAGAATTGTGCCATTTTAATGGTTACTCACGACAACAGAATTTTAGATATTGCCGATCGCATAATCCATATGGAAGATGGTCATCTAGTCAAAGAAGTTTTACAATAGCTCAAATCGAAGAGAATTAAACAACAACACTCTCGATTTCTTTAAGAAGTCGGGAATTTAAGTACATTGTCGTATAGCAATCCTATCTGATTTGTGAGAATTCGTGGTGTTTAGATCCCCGATTTATTTGAGAAATCGGGGATCTTGTTTCTCACGAATGATTTAAGATTGCCATATATCCTTGGTTACAAGCTAAACGACAATAAAATTATTCCTTGAGTCTCAAGTCATACACCCCTATAGTATGAAGTTATAAGTTATTAAATGAAAGAAAATAAAATTTAAACAGTTGATAGGATCTGGCTGCTGAAATAAATTTTCTATTTTTTTCAGATAACTGCAAAATTGTTAGATTAACTACACAATATAATCTAAAGTTAGGATATGGTAAAAGATTTAATTTTTTGTCTGCAAGAAGCAGCTTTACACTTCATCTTTAATAAGTCTTCAACACCCAAAGATGTTTCTGAATGTTATATAAATCCTCCTTGTGGATGTAGCAATCCAGGGCACAATATCCAATGTGAAGATTGTGTCTATCTTGAAGCTTGTTTATCTAGTTTTAAGCGATGATATTTTTCGCGGCTATTAATACGAACCAATTGAATAATAAATTAGCTCCTTTGATATAGCTAGTTTTATTCTGATGATAGAAGCCTGGGAAAAGAGCAGCATATATTATAAGTTAAGAGTGAATTAAATCAATAGGCGAGTGTTGTGTATGTTTAAAGTGATGGGGGCTTAAAAACTAAAATTTTTTACGTTGTTAACGCCATTGTATTAATAAATGATCTCATGCTAGAAGCATGATTTTTCCAGGAAAATGTTAAAAAACATTTTCCATGTAGGTGAAAGGTTCATCAATCTGTATTGTCTAAATTTACTTTATTAGTAGCAGGTTGAGTAGAAAATATCGCTTTTCCAAATCAACAAACCACAGCAATCTAGAACATACAAGGAACCATAATCATGAGACCTTTTGATTTATCTAAAACTGTTTTAGCTAGTCTCTTTGCCATCAGTTTTGCTTCTGCATCCTTACCTCTTTCTGTTTCTGCCCAAAGTGGAAGCTCTGGTAGCGGCACTAGCTCAGGAACTACGTCTGGTACTGGTAGTACAGGTACTAGCACAACTGGCACCGGCACAACAAGTACTGGCACTGGTACTGGCACAACTGGAACTGGCATAACTGGAACAGGTACAGGTACAAACGGAACAGGCACAACTGGTACTGGAAGTGGCATAACTGGAACAGGTACAAACGGAACTGACACAACTGGTACTGGAAGTGGCATAACTGGAACGGGTACAAACGGAACAGGCACAACTGGTACTGGAAGTGGCATAACTGGAACAGGTACAAGTGGTACAACCGGAACCGGAACAGGCACAACTGGTACTGACACAACTGGTACAACTGGAACCGGAACAGGCACAACTGGTACTGACACAACTGGTACAACTGGAACAGGTACAACTGGTACTGGGACAACCACAGATGGCACAGGTACTGGTATTACAGGTAGTGATGGTACTGGCACTACTACAGATGGTACTGATACCACAGGTACTAACAGAAATACGGGTGTTACAACTTACCAGGAAAATAACGATCGCGGTTCCAATTGGGGTTGGCTAGGTTTGCTTGGTCTAGCTGGTTTAGCAGGCTTGGCTCGTAAGCGGGAAAAACCCAGAGCTTATAACGATCCTAATGAAGTAACAAGTTCTCGCTATAGATAAGCTAATCAAGGCCAACACCCCACGATTTTTTTTCAACAGAATTAGAGACGTTGCAATGCAACGTCTCTAATTATTTTGTGACCATCTGACAACTTAAAGCAAACTAGCAGAGTTTACATCCAAAAATAACGTTGCTTGGGGTTGTTGACGGAGAATAGAAGCCGGACATTCTGTGCTTATCGCTCCTTGCAACATCTGTTTTACGACATTTGCTTTACGTGTTTCTGGAGCAAGACAAATAATTTTTTTGGCTGAACAAATCGTTGGAATAGTAACAGTAAAAGCGTATTGTGGGACAGTTTCAATATTTGAAAAGTGACCTGTGTTTACTTGTTGCTGACGGTTGACTTTATCTAGTTTTACTAGTTTTACACTGTAAGGATCTTGAAAATTTGCTACTGCTGGATCGTTAAAAGCCAAATGTCCATTTTCCCCAACACCAAGACAGCATAAGTCAATTGGTTGCGCTTGCAATAATTTGGTGTAGCGATCGCATTCTGCCACTGGTTGCAGTGCATCACCTTCTATATAGTGGAATTGCTTAGGAGCAACCATTTTCTCTACACGTTCTCGCATATAACGCCGAAAACTTGCAGAATGATCGGCACTAATTCCCAAATATTCATCTAAATGCAACAGAGTAATCCGTGACCAATCTACACCACCCAACTTAATCAAAGCATCAAGAAATTTTAGCTGGGAATTACCGGTGGCTAACAATACAGCGGCTGTATCCTGTTCGTTGAGAATTTGCTGTAAATATTGTTGGGTAATTTCTGCAACTGAAAATGCCATTTCGACTTCAGAGTTGTAAATCTGTACTAATAAATTATCAACGCGAAAAAAGTTTGTAGCGGCTACCATTTGGTTACACAGAAGGTTATCAATAGTGTTGATGGTTGATGGTTGACGGTTAACGCGAAATTCCATCGACTTTTAGGGGTGGGATGCAATACTTGTCGGGTTTTGGGGAAACGGGGACGGGGGGGCCCCCTCTGGGGATAAGGGGCGGGGGGAAAGGGAAAAGAAAAAACCTTTAACCTTTACCCTTTAACCTTTTCCCCAAACCCAATTACGAGTTAAAAATGCACAAAGTGAGCAGTATTGGGGTGGGATGAGCTTAAATCCCTTATTTAGTTATAGAAGATAGATTTTAGAATTTAAAAAATTAATTGGCAGATCTTAAGGTTAGGTTAAGATACTACACTTCGTAAGCAAATTTATTGCCCAGTCTCTAATCCCCAGTTCCTTGTATTCACAAAAGAATCATCGCTAAAACACAAAAACGATGTAAACTATGTAAATAAAGTTAACATTTATTTACATAGTACCCAACAATTATGCTCGCTGCAATTCTTTTTGACTTAGACGGCACTATTGTCAACAGCGACCCTATACACTACCGAGCTTGGAAAGAAATGCTGCTAAATTTCAGCATAGAAATTGATGAAACATTTTATAAATCGAAAATTAGCGGCCGGCTAAATCCAGAAATTGTTCAAGACATTCTGCCACAATTATCACTAACAGAAGGGGAAGAATTTGCAGGCGAAAAAGAGGCACTTTTTCGCAAACTTGCCTCCGATCTACAACCTCTGAGTGGATTTTCAGAACTATTAGCATGGACACAGACACATCAATTAAAACGTGCATTAGTGACTAATGCCCCAAGGCTAAATGCACAATATATGCTAGAAGTTTTGGGGATAAAAGAAGTTTTTCATACAATTGTTTTAGCGGATGATTGTATCGCAGGTAAACCCGACCCTGAACCCTACAAAGTCGCCTTAAACAAGTTGGGAATTCAAGCAGAGGAAGCGATCGCTCTAGAAGATTCTCCTTCTGGAATTCGCGCTGCTGTGGGCGCAAATATTCGCACCATCGGTATAGCCTCTACTCACAATCCCCAACTCTTACAGGAAGTCGGTGCATTTATGGCGATTCCAGATTTTACTGATTTGCAGCTGTGGACATTGCTCAACTCGCTCATTGAAGCAGATTTAACCGCGATCGCTTCTAATTTCTAAGCCCAAAATCCCTAATTTTCAGAGTAGAGACGCCAAATTTGGTGTCTCTATTTATTTTTCAGCTAAAATCGCGTAAATTTCCCGTTTAACTTGCTCTAAAAGCTCACGCACTCGATTTATTCGCTCCACATTGCCACTACGAGCAACCTGCACCACCACACCGGCTAATTCTGTTGCAGCATTCCGTAACTCAATCAACTCTTGGGGCTTACCTGTGACGAAATTTTTGAAGGTATCCCAAGGAGAGTCTGAAGTTTCTTGTTGGGTACGTTGTGCCAAAAGTTGTCTACCCTCATCTGTAATGGTGTAAATCCGCTTACCACCTTCCTGTGAGCTGGTTAAATAACCACCTTCTTCCAGCAATTGGAGTGTTGGATACACTGAACCAGGGCTGAGACGACGGAAACCACCATAACGAGTTTCCATCTCTTTAATCAGGTCGTAACCATGACTGGGATGCTCGGATAACAACTCTAACAAGATGAACTTGATGTCACCCCGACGAGTCCGATATTCATCTGGCCAACCACGACCAAATACTTCATCACGAAAGTGTTTGCCATGATGTCCGCCACGATCCTTGCGATGCTCAAACCGAGACTTGACAAACAAAAAATCATCTTCGCTAACTCCAGCCCATGCAGGTACGCCAAAGCGCGATCGAAAGTGTCTAAACATAACTCAATTTCCAATCAACTTTCTCTAATATACGATATATCGCAATATATCGCGATATATCGGAATAGAATTTTGATGAAGATTTATTGCAAGTTGCACAGACAGTGATTTATCGCGTCTTGCTTGGGGCATTACATACGCAGCAGGGGCACAGCATTGCTGTGCCCCAAAAAAAGAACTTTTACGAATTGGTAATTTATTACGCTTTGAAGCTGTTAACCGTTAACAGCCAAGACAAAAAGACGCCCTACATTAAACGGACGATCGCTTCTTAAGCTTTCAATACTTGTCGGGTTTTGGGGAAAAGGGGAAAGGGAAAAGAAAAAACCTTTACCCTTTACCCTTTACCCTTTTCCCCAAACCAAATTCCGAGTTCAAAATGCAAAACACGAGCAGTATTGCTTAAGCTTTTACCTTAGCTTTCGACCAGACACCATTTTCATCTTCATCATATTTCTGGTGAACAGCTTCCCAAGCAGCTTGTTCAGCGTTAAACTCGTCATTTTTTTCATTGATTACAGCGTTATAGCGGTCAATGAATGTATGCTGAGCCTCACTAGAAAGATGAGCGCGAACTTCAGGTGACAAGTCGTCTGGGCTATTGCACAATCCTGGACAAGGACGAGCCAGGGTTTTTTCAATTATCTGAGTTTCTTCCCCACCAGCGCTTTCGAGGAGCAATTGAAATTCCCCGGTGCGATCGCTTGGAACTTCTGCCATCAATAAGAACTCACCAGCTTGTAAGCGGGTTTGGTAAATAGCGGCCTTATCTTCTGGCATTCCTAAAGTGGTCAGAACCGATACTAGACCGGCACCTGCGCTACCTGCGATCGCTCCACTAGCAGCCCCTAACAACACTGCACCAATAGGCCCGGCTGCCACAATTGAGCCAACAAAAGGTATAAATAATACACCCACACCAGTGAGCAAGCTGAGAAAGGAACCAAACAAGGAACCAAAAACTGCCCCTGTTCTCAAGCCTCCTAGAATCACATCCTTTTTACTAATAAAGCCAGAAATTCGAGTTTCCGACTCAAAATTTCTGCCCATGACAGAAATGTGATCTCTAGGAACACCTCTATCTAATAAACGTCTAATAACATGATCAACTTGTTTTTGTTCTTTGAATACAGCAGAAATAGTACGTTCTGCTTGATACACTTCTGGCATTTAGATACTCCTGGGATTATGTTGTTTTTGCGTAGATACACCCAAACAATTTTAGATTTTGGATTTTAGATTAACCCCATACTAGAAAGTATGGGGGTAAGAAAATAATGGTAGATTTTGAATTTGTTCCACAATAAAATTGCAGACAATTCCACCACACACTACACAAAAAGACTTTTCTAGGTTTAAGTTTTGAATAAAAAATCCAAAATCCAAAATCTAAAATTTGTTACACACCTACAGGAGTTTTACTTTCAGTTGCAGGCTGTGTACCGTCTGCCTCAAGTGCTTGCCCTTCAATAAATGAGCGCAACATCCAAGCCATTTCCTCATGTTCTTCCATCAATCCAGTCAGAAAATCAGCAGTTCCTTGATCGTGGAACTGTTCCCCAGACTGGTCTACATGATCTCTGAGGTTGCGAATTACTTGCTCGTGATCTTGCACTAAATTAGCTACCATTCCTGTTGCACTAGGAACACTACCAGCATGTTCCTTAAGGGTAGCAATTTTGAGAAATCCTTCCATCGAACCAACCGGATAACCGCCCAAAGCACGAACCCGTTCTGCTAGAGCATCGATATTTACAGTCAGTTTTTCGTAGTGTTCTTCCCAAAGCTGGTGCAAAGAGCGGAATTGAGGCCCAACAACGTCCCAATGGTACTTTTTGGTTTTTACTAACAGTAAATAGGCATCTGCCAAATCTTGATTCAACAGATTAATCACACCTTCACGCTGTTCTTGTGTCAAACCAATATTGATCGCACGCATTAGTTTTTCATCCCTAAACAAACTTATTAATTATTAACATCCCAAATTTTCAACATTATCTACATCAACCAAAGGGTGTATTGTCAGTTTAGATTAGTTACTATATTTAGAATTATGCCTATGCCTTAGTAGGTAGTATCCTAATTTAGTTAGATTTATTTTTTTTAGCAAAAATAAAAATTAGTCATAAGTGATTTTTTATGCAATCACCTATGACTACTGAAAAATTACCAAAGTTAAGTATTAATTATCTTACTTACCTGTAACTTTGTCTAACACATTTTTGATACTTTCTTCTACTGAGGTTGAACTCTGTGAATTTTCAGGACGCTTTTGTTTATCAATGTCAGCAGTTCCTTGAACTTCATTGAGTCCTCCCTGAGTCTTCTCTTGAGTCTCTTCGAGTCCGATTGGTGGTTTTTTAGCAGCTTCGTCTGTTTCGCGCTGAATATCAAGCAGTTGTGTTTCCCCTTCGGTAGACTTGCTTTGGTAGCTATCGATCGCAAAAGCAGGAAAAGCACTAGATAACAATAGTAGAGCGCAAGTAAAAGCAACAACTAAAAAACGTACTGGGCGCAAAATAGATAAAACAGAAGCAATAACTTTCATTTGAAATCCTCGATAACAGCGTTAACTACGCAAGACATTTACTCTATGGGCAAAGCTAATGCTCTTATTTGGTATTACCAATAAAACTAGTAAGCAATGCTCCAATCTTGAAGTTAATGAAAAATCAACCTGAAGAAGTTACCTTCGTATTTGTGCATTAACTTAGAATATGGTTAACGAGCAAGTACTCTTGGCAAGTTCTTCATTCAATGTCGAACTGATTTATTTTTACTTTGTAGACCATAAGGTATACATCAACCTGTAGAATGAAGTTATTACTATCTATAGTTAGAAAAAAAATCATTCTCTAGATATATCGACTTTCAAGCCTATTGCCTGTTGCCTACTATAAAAGTTATGCCCCTTTCCTCAATGTTGCTCCTACTTGATAATCAGCGTCATAACCAATATCGCCAACACAAGAAAATCGACGGACAAAATTTAAAAACAAAAATTTCTGTACCTCACTTAACAGGGAAACGCTATAGGTGAAAGTAAATTAATTTTTCCAAGGATATAAGCTATTTTCGTATATGTGTAAAAAATTAATTTTTGTTGTATTTAAAACCTAGAGGACAAGATTTTTAATTCTGAATTGCAAAATAATTCAAATTCCGTGACTTTTGCCAATTACCCA
This sequence comes from Nostoc sp. DedQUE12a, assembly GCA_034530795.1. GTDB lineage: Bacteria > Cyanobacteriota > Cyanobacteriia > Cyanobacteriales > Nostocaceae > Nostoc. Next base: position 2,444 of record JAVRCH010000003.1, on the reverse strand, counting down.
ATTACGCCGGAAAAACCGGGCTAAGGCTGACTCTTCTAGTGATAAATAAATTGGGCGTCCGTGGGGACAGGTGCGGGGGTTGCGAGTGCGTTGCCAATTATCTAAAAGTGTCTGCATTTCTTGTAAATTCATTGGCGTACCGTTACGAATTGCACTGCGACAAGCAACAGCTACTTGGGCTGTTTGTAAGTCGCCTCCCAAACTCAATTCTAAAATTGCTTGGGCACAATCTTCGCGCTGCTGCAACATTGCGGGTAGGTTACGAACTGCCCAAAGTTGTTCGCCAAAGGGTTCTATATCTAAACCGATGCGTTGCAATTGGGATACTTGCGCTGGCGACAATTGATAAAGAATAATCGGCGGTTCGACAAAAATGAGTTGCCAATTATCGCATAATTGCTCGTATAAAACCCGTTCGTGGGCAATGTGCTGTTCCACTAACCACATTCCACCAGAATGTTCGGCAACAATATAAGTATTACTCACTTGCGCCACAGCTTTTAAGGAGTTAGGACAGACGCTATTAATAGCGTCTGTAGAAGAGTCAGGATTTTTGTTATCCCCGTTGGGGTTTTTAGGATTGAAATTGTAGCCGCCTTTAGCTTCTGCGGCTTTGAGTAATTTACTAACTCGTGTTGTGTGAACAGTTTCTTTTAAATTAGCAGCAGAAATTCGCAGTGCTTGGTTAATTCCTGCGATAATTTGTTCTTGCCAATAAGTTATTTCATTGAGGTAAATTTCTGTTTTTGCTGGATTACGATTCCAGTTAATTTGATCTGGGGAAATAGCAAGATGAAGAAAACAAATTGGATAGCGATCGCGCGGTAATGTTTTGTGAAATCCTGATAATATTGTTTGCTCTAATTCCGCCGACTTCACCATCCGGCCGTTAATCGCCACACGTACCCAATCTGGACGATGACGATGACAGCGATCGGGTAATCCTACCACTAAATGTATTGCTGAGTGGAGAGTGGGGACTGGGGAGTTCTGAATTCTGTTTTCTGAATTCTGAGTTCTGAGTTCTGAATTCTGAATTCTGTCTTCTGAATTTACCGGGTTGGGTACTTCGAGTTTGACTTCTTGCAAATCCCCCTGTCGGACTTGCGGTAAAATCTGCGGTAGTAGTTGCCCAGTTGTAGCAGCAGGAGAAATGCTGAACCATTGACGGTCATTTTGGCAAATTTGCCAGGTGACGCGGGGATGACATAGGGCGATTTGGTGAATTGTTGCTTGCACGGCTTTCATTTGCTGTGCTATTGGGGGTAGCCCTTGGCGACGAGATGAGCAGTTACCGAAAAGATTAGAAACTGTGACTACTGTACCAGGTGCGATCGCAGTTACTTCAACTTCCAGAACTTCCCCGCCATACCCGTACAAAACTCGCCATCCTAATTTCCCACCCACAGAACGACTCAAAATTTCCAAATCTGCCAGATTCGTTAAACTGTGTAACGCCTCACCACGAAAACCCAAGCTATTAATTTTCCACAAATCGGCACTAGAACGAATTTTACTTGTGCTGTGTGCTGTGGCTGCTTGTTGCAAATCATCTAAGTCCATTCCGCAACCATTGTCTGCGACACGAATTCGCCATTGCTGCGGCCATAGGGAAACCACAATTCGTGTTGCACCTGCGTCTAAGGAATTTTCCACCAATTCCCGTACTACAGACGCAAAAGAGTCGATGACTTCTCCCGCTGTAATTAAAAATACAACTTCTTTTGGTAGAGCTTGAATAGTAGATCCCATAAGTTATAGTTTATAACTTCTGGCGACAGAGGGAGTAGGAGAGTAAATTTAGTAGAATTTTTGTTAATTGTAAAGAAACCTCAATTAAAAAGGGATTTTTGTTAACGAAGGCAGGAGGCCGTTTTTGTAACGAGGATTTATACCCCGTTACAAACACTTTTAGCCTTAAAAGGCTGTCTTCTCTTCGAGACGCTCCGCGAACGTAGCGGGACGAAGTACGGTTTTAGACCCGATTGTTTCGATAAATTGCTTTTGAGTTTCTAAGCAAAAAAAGCTTATGAGTATTGACATACTCCCCACCATTGAATGGTGGGGATTCTAGGCTCAAACAGCAATTGCAGTTTCAAACCGACTTACATCGCCTAACCCAATGGTTGATGCCCCAACCATTTGAATATTGAGTGCGGCGTTTTCATCCCTACCATTAATTGACTGACAACCGGAACAACGCCATTCTCTGATAGACAAATCAAGACGCTCTTGTACATGACCACAGCAAGAGCAAGTCTTCGTACTGGGATACCACTGGTCGATGAAAACAACCCTCTTTTTCTTCTTTTTGGCAACCCATTCCAATATTTGTATAAACTCACCAAAAGCCAAATCTGATATCTTTCGACCCCAAAGACGCTGCATTCCTTTGAGGTTGAGTGTTTCAAAACACAGCACATCAAACTTATCAGTTAGTTCAT
>JAVRCH010000002.1:0-17039 GCA_034530795.1 Nostoc sp. DedQUE12a | reverse complement strand
GAGAAGTTGCTCCCACTAGATAGGTGGTTAGAAACCGCATCTAGACAAAGAAAACTCACTTTTGTGAGTTTCAAAACTTTGATTTTCGTAAGTCCATAGAGGCGGACGAGAGGCTGTGTAGCCAGGAATTCCATTCGCTGGAGCTTAGGTTGACACAAGTGGTGCTCGCCCAACCCAATATGATGTGCAACTTCACAAAGAAACGGTATAAGCTACAGATAATTGTAGGGGCACAATATATCGTGCCCCTAGCCATGTACTTTGTAGATAAAGCTTTTTTAATTTTTAATTTTTAATTTTTAATTGATATTAGCGGCTGTTGCGCTAATTTTTCTAGACCTACTGACTTGAGTAAACTTGTCCAGTCAGCCATAATAGATGCATCTTTTGGCTTGTCTAAACGAAGTTTTGCCATACTATTTAAAGCATCGTACCAAATGCCATTTTCTGCATACAGTGCTACTTGCTGCTGAGGTGTTGCCTGCTTGATAGCCTCTGCAAGGCTAGAAGTAGGCTTAACTCTTTCCACCCATCCCTCAACATATTCTAATTCTGCTGGTTGTTGGTTGTTGCAGTTGACTTTCACTTTGAAGAACCAGTGGTACATTTTGCCCACTTCTAAAGCTGTAGTAGTTTCTGGCAAACTAACACTAATAATTCCTGGATTCGATGGGGAAATTATCGCTGTTCGGTATATAGTTTGACTCGGTTTATTAGACTCATCTTTAATGACAAACTCGATCGCTGCGATCGATGATTTGTTATATGGAACAAAAAACCAAAATGTCGGATGTGTAACAGTTGTTAAACCCCAAACTTTGGTAACAGAAATTGCTTGTTTTTGCTCTTGTTTTACAGCTTGCTCATAAACGGGAACTAGTGCCATGAGAGATTCATTGCCGCTACCGCATCCACGACTAGCTGCTCCTCCGCGATCGCCTGCTGCTCCTCGGTCGGGTGGTGGCGGTGGTGAGGTAAACTCGATCGAGGCGGTTTTTAAACCGACTGGCAATGCCCAAAGTGCTGGACAATAGAAGATGCTACTCAAGAAAGTTACACTCAATGCAGCAGTTAATTGGATTTTTTGCCAATAGTTTTTCATTTGTCAAAAGTCAAGCGTTAATAAGTAGGAGGCAGGAGGCAGAAGGCAGAAGGCAGAAGGCAGAAGGCAGGAGGCAGGAGGCAGAAGGCAGGAGGCAGAAGGCAGAAGGCAGGAGGTAAAACACTCAACAGTAACAGGTTTTGGTGGTTTGGATTTTACATTTAATTATGTCTGCTTACTTAGTTAAAACATTTCCTAAGTTGGAATTTCCTGAAAATTCTGTAGATGTTTCTGCGGCTTTTACAAAGAAAGGCAGAGGGCAGAGGGCAGAGGGCAGAAGGAAAGAAGTACTAATAAAAACTTTAGTTGTGGGTCTAAAGCCCACTAGTATAAAAAGATTTGTGTCGAGCGGAAAGTGCCACAAGACACAAGGCGTCCTTATTTCAATCCCGCGTTTTTAAACGTGGGTTCCATAAAAGCCTTCTGCCCTGCCTTCTGAACTCTTCACTCCTGCCTTCTGCCTCCTGCCTCCTGCCTCCTGCCTTCTTCAATTCTCCTTGAGCTAGGAATTAAAAAAACTACTACACTAACAGCACTACTTCCTAAGGCTAGAGCTGCTGGAACTAGAGGAATCCAACCGCTAAATAAAATTAAAAATATTAGGCAACTACTATACAAAACAACGAATGCAGTTAGCACTGTCACAACTAAGTAGCCTACTTTTGGAATATACCAGGCAAGCAAACACCCAATTACAGACCAAAACCAAATCCAAATCGCCTCACTCCATATTGACCAACTCCAAAGTAGAGGTCGCCCATCTAGGGCTGCACTTAGCAGTTGGCTGACCATTTGTGCTTGCAGAATAACTCCTGAGATAACTTGCGAGTTTTCTTGCCACATGAAAGGAGTTTGCCACTCGTCATGAAAACTTTCTGCTGTTGTACCAATGAGAATTATTTTGCCTTTGACTGCTGCGGCATTGAGTTTACCTGCGATCGCATCTTGTAAGGTAATCTGGGGTGCGATCGCGTTTGGTGATGGAGATGAGCGGTAATTTAGTAAAATTTGATGCCCCAAGGCATCAATCCCTTGGTAACCTCCGGTGTGTGCTTCTAAGGGCTTAAATCTCAGCTTTCCTAATTGCCACATCCCATCTGGAGTAAATTCCAATTTCATGCCTTTGTTATATAGATAACGCAATGCTAGCTGTACGCTCAAAGAATAAGATGCCTGACAAGGAGATACAGGAGGGGGAGTTAAGGCGAGATAATGGCGACGCACTATATTATCTGCATCTGTGAGCGTATTACTAAACCCTAAATTTTTGAGCGGGACTTGTTTTGGCGGTGCAATGCCAGATTTTCCGGTTTGGGGATTGCTAACTCGACAAACATTCACAAAGCGATCGCTTTCAACCATCCATTTCTGCAACTGAGGATAATCCTTATTTACCCCACTATCACGGTATATATCTAAACCAATAGCTTGCGGTTGATAAATTGCTAATTTTTCTAATAATTGAGCGAGTGATTTATCAGACAGAGAACCACGCCGTTCTAATGCTGGCTGTGCTTCTACGTCTTCTTCTGTAATAGTTATAACTAGTAGACGTGAATCAGGTTTTTCTTGAGGACGCGATCGCAATAATTGGTCAAAGGCGCTAAGTTCTAAAGGTTGCAATACGCCGAGATACCGCACTCCCATCAACAGTCCAGCGATCGCCATACTCAAAAATAACATGAGTGAGAAACCCAAACGATGGGTTACAGTTTTTACAGGCTTAGGGATATTAGCTGGATTTTTCAAAAATTCATGCCAAGTCAAAGGCATCTCCGCCGGATTTTGGCAAATCACAGGTAACCAAGTGGCACAGGGAAATTGATTTTCCAATGCTTGTAACCTTTCCCGTGCCTGTCTAACAGCCAAATACAAAGATTCTCCCTCTGCGAAGGCTGCCAAAAAGTACTTTAAGAACTGCTCTGCCACGCGATCTGGTACTGGTTCCCGCATGACAATAATTTCCGGAATCTGCAAATCTGCAAACTCCCAAGCCAATCCCAAGCCATCGCAGGAATTAAAAATCGCTAACTGTAGACCTCGTTGTACTGCTTTTTTCAACGCATACTTTAACTGACTAACCGTTAAACTCTCAGTTTGATTGATGTAGATTTTCCCTGTGAGATTGGCTTCCACTGTCGAACTATGTCCGGCAAAAAATAGAATCTGCCAATGCTGTTCCCATAATCGATCCGTCAGGTCTTGGGATTGGGGTTCTACTAAAAAGGTGATGTCTGCATTCGGTAACAACTCCAGCAATTTTTTGTCTGCTTGGGTATCTATTCCTTGACTGTTACCTAAAATTGCTAAGATTTTAACGCGATCGCTTGTACTTGTGATTCGGTTTACCTGTTCGTAAGCGGGCGCACTCAAAGCTATTTCGGCATCAGGATAACGCTCTAATAAATCCCAAAGATGCCAAGGAAGTTTTTGTAATCGCAAGTCTTTGGTTTGTAAAAGTACGCGAATTTTATCCGTAGATAGGAGTTTTTCTAGACATTTTTCGCGGATGGGACGAAAACCATCGGAGGATAGCCAAGTATTAAAACTGGCTTTTAATTCCTCCGTAACCTGTTGACAATCTTCTAGGCTAGGGGCTGGGATAATTTGTTTTGGTAAAGCAATAGGGCGAGATGGCAACTTTAAATTACGATAAATCGATTGCCACCTGTGGTAGTTACGAGGGATTTCGGGACTAGGAGGAAGTTGGCCTGTTATTTCCACAATTGGTCTAGCATTTTCGTCGCCAATTTGGATAGTGACAGGAAATCCCTGCTCAAAACTTCCTTCTCCTATCTTTAAAACGACTAATTTACTTACCATTTTGAAATAAAAATAATGTGGTTCGCTTACCTGAAATAAGCTCTAAATTAAGTAGAACGAGTAAGAAAAACCAAACTATGTAAAGAAAAATGAAATAGGCTTAAACCTCTTTCCTTCTGCCTCCTGCCTCCTGCCTCCTGCCTTATCCTGACGATAAATATTCACCACGACCTACTTATTGACTACAGGGAATGCGATAGGGAGTGGAATAATTAGTTTGTGGAGCTTGAGCCACAAGCATGATATCACCGCGATCGCTTTTTATCCATTCTTGAGCTTCTACAATTGGTTGAGGTTCTGGTATTTCCTCGGTAATTTTATTTGTTGTAGCTACTGGCAAATTTACCCAATTTGTAATCACTGCCCGCCCCCGCAATGGTTCATCAGGACTTAAAGGTAACCCACCCCGTCCTGTGGCGATAAAACGACCGGCTGTTTTTCCTCTGGCAGAACAGCTTTGAGTTATTTTTTGAGAAGCATCAACCAAGTTTGCAGGTAACTCTACTAAGCCACGACTAGGATCTACATCTGGTGTGTTAACAGTTACAAATCCTTGAATACCAAATCGCGAACTGGCAGTGATATCGCTTAGTAATGTTGTGCTTTGTTGAGGTAGAATCCCGAAAACGCTGTTAGCTGTAATGTCCACTCTGCCACCGTTACCAGTAAAGGCATTGGCGGTGATGTCACTATCTTCTTGAAGAACAGCAGCAATAAATGGACTGTTGATAATAATGTTACCGCCATCGCCACCAAAGCGATCGTTACCTGCATTAGTGGAAATTCGGCTTTTCTGGCGTAGTAATAATAATTCTTGCAACTGTAATCTAATATCCCCACCCTGCCCGGAGAAGCTAGCTGCACTAATTTGTCCCTCGTTATCCAGAAAGATATTTCGGGCTGTAATATCTAACTCACCTGCACCTTGAGCGTTGGGAGATTCGCTTCTACTAGTAACAGTGACTGTTGCACCATTTGTGACACTCAGCTGCCCAGTGGTGATGTTCAGGTTTCCCCCTTTTCCTGTGGGCACTATAGACTCACCATTACGGCTGATTTCTCTAGAATTAGCCCCGACTTCAGCTACTATTCTGCTAACCAACTCACCATTTCGACTTCTACCAATTACTCTCACTCCATTTAAGGCATTGATTTCAATTTCTCCACCATTACCAGCCCCAAAGGTAGAAGCAGATAACTCGGCTCCATCTTGGATAGTCAAATTTTGAGTATTAATTGTCAATTTGCCAGCATTTCCTCTGCCTCTAGTTTGCACAGATAATCCACTAGAACGTAGCCCTCCCATTGCGGTGAAAGTGCCAATCAATTCTACAGAATCAGAGGCGTTGACAGTAATATTTCCTCCCACCCCATTAATAGAACTAGCTGATATTCGTCCGCCATCACGGACAATTAATCGTTGAGTATTAATTGTGAGTTCTCCAGGTATATTTCCTGTTGCTCGATTGTCAGTAGCGAAGGAAGTGGGATTTCGACGGTTATCTTGAGGATTATCTGCTGTGGTGCCACTTAATTCCACCAATTCAGAAGCTGTTACTGTCAACTTTCCCCCTGGTGCAGTATTCAAGCTAGTGGTTTCAATTTGAGAACCACCCTGTAGCCTTATCCGTTTGCCTCTGATTTGAACTTCACCACCACTCGAACCACTTGCATCTACGGTTGTCGCTTTCAATAGCTGGATATCTTGAAAGTTGCTAATACTTTCATAACCCAACGAAAAGCCTTTAGGTATCGGATTTAAGCTCACTGTACCAGCTGCAACGCTACCTACTTCAATTCTGCCGCCAGCTGTCTTGAGTGTCCCACCCTCAAAGCTGATATCGCCGCCAACCAAAGCCAAGGTTTGATTAGTTGGGACGCGCAAAGCTTCATTAGTATCAATTACAGGGGAGTCTTGATTTCTTATACCCCTGCCATTTCCTTGCACTAAAATTTTTCCTGGAGAATCTGCTAATTGCAATCCAATTGGTGCAGTAATAGTTAATAGCGGTGCGGTGTTAGATGCATTTGTAGCGAAGCGAGTATTATCAGCAAAAATGACGCTATTAGCAGTACTAGCGACAAACGATCCTGCAATATCTAATCTGGCGTTCCGCCCAAAAATTATGCCATTGGGATTGATAAAAAATAGATTTGCTGAACCATCGACTCCCAAAGTACCGAGAATTTGAGAAATATTATTGCCTGTAACTCTGGTGAAAATATTAGTAATTCCTGCGGGATTGGCAAAATAAACTCGCCCAGATTCCTTGACATTAAATTCTTGGAAACTGTGAAATAAATTAGCATTGCGAATTGCGCCGCCATCAATGCGGTCTGCGGGAAGTCCTTTAATATTGACATTGGGAGTGATAGTTGAAGGAGATTCGCCTAATGTGTCATCGCGGGTAATTTGGGCAGATGCATGATTTCCACAATAAAATATGCCAGAGGCAAACACTCCAGTAAGGCAGAAAACACCTAAGAAACTTAAAAATTTAATTTTATCTCCTTTAATTTTCATATCAAAGCCAACCTCACCAGTTTTTGATTTACACGCCCAGCAGTATTGCAACAGCTCAATGAACTTGATATCTGGTTAATTGACAGCCGATTTCAGTAGTTAAAAATAGAATAAGTTCTAGGATTAAGTACCAGACTAACTTTGAATCTGCTGTAATTTCCTCACAGATACTATCTAAATAGAAATTAAATTTTATAATTCTAAAACAATTGCCATGTTTTCTATGCTAAGAACTGTTAAACAAAAATGTTAATCTTGGTTACTGTGAAAATCGAGGGGCTTCAGATCCCCGACTTCTTTGAGAAGTCGGGGATCTTGTTGTTTCAAATCCTTAAGAAAGGTGCGTTACGCGAGACGTTAACGCACCTTAGACACTTAATGGGTTCAAAAATCAGACCGGATTATTAAAAGTCCTGTTTTAAACCAAATTGATGTCAAGACTAGGAATAAATCCACTACCTAAGTTTGATTGAAGAGTGGCAAATTGCACCGCTCCGACACCATCATATGGAGATTGGTCAAAATACAAAGCACCTGTGCTGTTGTTATAACTAAACTGATTGGTAGAACTGGCACCAAATCCAAGTTTAGAAATCTGAATTTTATCTCCTTCAAAGTACTTAAAGTCTGCAATGGAATCAAGTCCATCATACAAAGTGTCGAAGACAAATGTATCGGCTCCAGTTCCTCCTACAAGGTGATCGTAATCTTTACGACCATTTAAAATATCATTGCCATCTCCTCCGTAGAGAGCGTCATTCCCCTCGCCACCATTGAGCAAATCATTGCCACTGTCGCCGAAAAGAATATCGTTATCACCCTGACCGAAGAGATAATCATTGTCACTACCACCAAAAATGTTATCTCTGCCGGTGCCTCCTAATAGAGAGTCATTGCCAGTACCACCATTTAGATAGTCATCGAAAGCTCCTGCATTCAACGTATCGTTGCCACCATTACCGTATAGGGTGTCAGTGGTGTTGTTGAAGACAAAATTATCAGCAAAGTTACTGCCTTTGAAGGAAACTTTTTCGATGTTAGTGTAGGAAAAGCTGTAGGCGCTGGTGGCGTTAGAGTAGTCGGCTACGAGTAAATCGACACCGTTGCCGCCATCTATATAATCATTAACTCCAGACCCAGGATTGAGGATATCGTTGCCATCTCCTCCGTAGAGAACGTCGCTACCACTACCACCGTTGAGATAATCATCCAAAGATCCTGCATTTAAGGTATCATTGCCACCATTACCGTATAAGGTATCATAAGTGTTGTTTAAGCTAACACTATCGGCGCTGTTGCTACCTTTGAACAAAACTTGTTCGATATTAGCGATGGAAAAGCTGTAGGGAGTGCTGACATTGGTGTAGTCAGCTACGAGTAAGTCGAATCCTGTACCGCCATCTATATAATCATTAAGTCCAGATCCAGGATTTAGGGTATCGTTTCCTGCTAGTCCATAGATGCTATCAGTATAAGGAGTACCAATAATGTTGTCATTCCAGTTAGTTCCAGTGAACTTAGGCATTTGAGTTATTCCTTTGAGTAAAAGTTAAAGATTTTCGTTGTTTGGTTTTAGCAAGTTATATCTGGCGTAATATTTCATCAGATAAAGATCGATTAGAAGTCTGCTTTTAGACTTGAGCTAAGTGCCTCTCTCTCCCTGCTGAGCGTATGTACGATGGGTTTTGTTTTTTATGCACGCCAAGCAGAAATTTTTTTTATTGGAAATGGGAGACGCGATGAATCATAGACGCGATGAATCGCGTCTCTACAAAGGGTCGATCGCTTGATGGTGAAAATCACTTATGCTTAAATAGGTAATTTTCAACGCTCAACAGTAGCAAGTATTCCATGCAACCGCGTCAGGGCATTGTTGAAATTTTTTCTACGTTTGTGCAATTTGATGTAGAGCAATTTAGTGGTTGGGTAACAGATGCTAAACTGCGACGCAGTATTAAAAATTGCCTGGAACAGTCTCCAAAACAAGAATCAGATAGGTTTTGGGCAATTTATTGGTATAATATTTGGCACAATAAACCCAGTTCTCTAGCTGTGGGACATCTTTGTGCTTATTTACAAGAGGTGTGTTACTGGGTTGCGAGAAAATTAGCACTCAATTTTACGACGCAGCTATCTGTAAGTGACTGCTTCCAAGTAGCGATCGCTAATGTGCCAAAAATCCTGAAAAGTTTCAACCCTGAATATAGTTCGCATTTAAAGAACTATGCACAATTAGCTTTTGAGCGGATTCTCAAGGATGCAATCCGTTTACGACAGGAAGCAGACATTTGTTCGGACTGGGCACTGTTGCATAAACTCAGCCGCAAACGATTAGTAAATTCATTACAAAATTCCGGCTTTAACTCTCCAAACATCGAGAGTCATGTTTTAGCCTGGAAATGTTTTAAGGAACTTCACACTGCTGGGAACACAAAAATTCGCCAGCTTAACCAACCAAATGCTGTAACTTGGCAAGCAATTACTAAGCTTTACAATGCAGAACGTTTGAAGCAATTGAGTTCGCCCACTCCCGCAGTCAACGAGCAAACTATTGAAAAATGGCTATTATCCTCTGCCAAAGCTGCCCGCGCCTTCCTTTACCCCAAGATGGTTTCCGCAGACGCTCCTCTCAAGGACTCAGAGGATAGTAATTTATTAGATATATTATCTAAGGATGAGCAAACAACTGGACTTACAGAACTTCTCGAACAGGAAGAAGCGGCGAATGTCCGATCGCAGCAACATCAATTAAACCAAGTTTTACAGCAAGCGATCGCTGCACTGGATACTGAATCACAAAAGTTACTTGCAGGTTATTACATTCAGCAACTCACGCAACAAGAAATTGCCACACAGTTAAACATCAAACAATACAATGTTTCCCGGAAATTAAGCAGTATTAAAAAATCATTACTCCTGACTCTTACCCAGTGGAGTCAAAATACTTTGCATATTTCCCTGAAATCCAACGTAATAGATGACATCAATACAGGCTTGGAGGAATGGCTCAAAGTCGAGTGGGGGAAGGGGGCAGAGGGGACAAGGGGAATAAATACTTAACTCCTAACTCCTAACTCCTAACTCCTAACTCCTAACTCCTAACTCCTAACTCCTAACTCCTAACTCCTAACTCCAAACTCCAAACTCCAAACTCCTAACTCCTAACTCCTAACTCCTAACTCCTAACTCCCAACTCCAAACTCCTAACTCCTCACTCCTAACTCCTAACTCCTAACTCCTAACTCCTAACTCCTAACTCCTAACTCCCAACTCCTAACTCCCAACGCCTAACGGTTCTTGATTAATTACCCATTATGTTCTACGCACCTGATTCATTGACCATTGACTCACACCATTTGTACCTAGAACTTCCCGCATCTTCACAGGTACAAGAGCAGCTGTACTCTACGGCTGGTGGTTGTGAACGCGCTAGAATCAATCAACTTTGTCTACAAGCATTTTTACCTTGGTTTTGCGAAGAAATCGCACCTCAAGCAAAAATTTATCCTAACTCTGCTGCATTACCCAGTTTTTGGGAGGTAGTTAATGGGAGTACGATTGCTTTTGCTGGTTTTCGCCTTGTATTGATTCCTACTTTAGCGGTTGATGATGATGAATTGCAGGTGCAGCAAGAATGGGTAGATATTCCAGAGTGGGCTGCTGACTACTACGTAGGAATACAGGTAAATCCTGATGATGGTTGGATAAAAGTTGTTGGCTACACCACTCATCACAATTTGAAAACTAAAGGAGTGTATGATACTGCTGACCGGACTTACAGCCTGGATGGGGAAGATTTAATTGGCGATTTGAATGTGCTGTGGGTTAGCCATCAAGTGAATTGTGGCGAAGTTTTACGGGCAGAAATTACACCTTTAGCATCTATTCCCACAACCCAAGCAGAAAACTTATTAGAACGGTTGGGCAATCCTGAGGTGAAATTTCCTCGTTTAGCTGTGCCATTTTCAGTTTGGGGTGCATTTTTGGCAAATGGCGGCTGGCGCCAAAGATTATGCGATCGCCGTCAAGGTTTAGCGGAACAACAATCAATTCCCCAATGGTTCCAAACCCAAGTAGCAAATTTAGCTCAACAGTTGGGATGGGTAAAAAAGGAATTTATCTTAGCACCAGCAGGAATGAGGAGTGGAACAGAAGTTATTGGCTTGTCTCGCCAACTAACCATTGCTGGTAATACATACGAGTTACGTATTTTACCGCAAGGAGCATCTGAAGACAGGATTTGGCGCTTTGAATTACGCAGTACAATTCCTGGTGGAAAAATTCCGGCTGGGTTGGTACTGCGACTGCTAACCGAAGACTTACAAAATTTTGAAAATAATCAAGATACGGCAACAAATCCTGTAGATGTATTGTATATAGAAGTAATTTTGAAACCTGGAGAAGGATTGATTTGGGAAACACAACCCTTACCTGAAGATTATGACCGAGAAATTTTACGGTTTTAATTTGAAACGCAGCAGCAAAGTGTATCTGAGGCGATTCGGTTTTACAATCTCTGGCTGGATTTTCATTTTGCTGGTGTTGGTAACAGCATTTTTGTGTGTTATTGGTACTCCTGTCAGTGCCAAAATGCCAATGCTACCTTTGCTGGCTGAGAATGTCCAAAGGGCTGATTTGCTTGAACAAGGGAAAATGCTCTATGATGCTGGACGATTTGCGGAATCTGTGGAGATATTACAACAAGCAGCGATCGCTTTTCGCAACCAAGGTAATGGACTTGGGCAAGCTGTGGCATTAAGTAATTTGGCGTTGGCATATCAACAATTAGGCAAATTCAAACCAGCACAGCAGGTAATTACTGAAAGTATGAAAGTGCTGGAAACAAGCCCAGAAAAAGCAAACCAAGTTATAGCACCAATTCTAGATATTCAAGCAAGTATTCAATTAGACTTAGGACAAACTCAACAGGCATTGCAAACTTGGCAACGTGTGGAAGGAATTTATCAGCAATTAGGCGATCGCAATGGTATTATCCAGACTCGTATCAACCAAGCACAAGCATGGCAAGTTTTGGGATTTTATCGTCGCAGTTTAACATTATTGACACAATTGCAAAAGGACTTACGATCGCAACCCGATTCGATTACCAAAGTTGTAGAATTGCGATCGCTTGGAGATGCATTACAATTAGCTGGAAATTTACAGCAATCTCGTCAGGTATTGCAGCAAAGTCTAGAAATTGCTCAAAAATTAAAGTCTCCGGAAAATGTCAGTGCTGCTTTCTTCAGTTTAGGCAACGGGGCGCGAGTACAGCAAGATTTAGCAAGTGCGATCGCTTTTTATCAACAAGCTGCTACTCTAGCACCTAACCCGATTATTAAAATTCAAGCTCAAATTAACCAGTTAAGTTTGCTGCTTAACAAAGGACAAGTCACAACTGCACAGCAATTATTTCCTGAGATTCAAACTCAACTTGCGAATTTATCACCGTCGAGTGCAACTATTTATGCCCGGATTTATCTAGTTCAAAGCTTGCTGAAATTGAGTGAACCTACTCCCTTAGTAATTGCTGAAATCTCCGCCACCGCCGTCCAACAAGCTAGAGATATCGGAGATGAGCGAGCTTTGAGTTTTGCCTTGGGTACTTTGGGCAGCGTTTACGAACAAACTCAGCAATGGTCAACGGCTCAGGAACTTACCCAGCAAGCACTTGACATCGCTCAAGCTATCGATGCACCAGATATTACTTATCGTTGGCATTGGCAGTTAGGACGCTTATTAAAACAGCAGGGAAATATTTCCAGTGCGATTGCTGCTTATGATATCGCAGTTGATGAGTTGCAGACTCTCGGCAGCGACTTGGTAGCTGTAAACCGCGATGTGCAATTCTCGTTTAAAGAAAGTGTCGAACCTGTTTATCGACAATCAGTAGAATTATTATTGCAGTCCTACCAAAGCGATCGTAGGGAAGAAAACTTAGACAAAGCTAGGCAGAGGATGGAAGCACTGCAACTAGCAGAATTAGACGACTTTTTTAGAGAAGCTTGTCTGCAAGGGAAAAGTGTTCTGTTGGATACAGTGGTAGACCGAGAAAATCCCACAACAGCAATTATCTATCCTATTATTCTGCCTCAGCAATTACACGTAATTATTAAAGTTCCCAAACAACCCCTGTACCATTATGCAATTGATAAATCACAAGCTGAAGTAGAAGATACCCTCAAGCAAATCCGGGAGTATATCGTCCAACCTGACAGAACCGAGGAAGTAGAATTACTGTCTCAACAAGTATATAACTGGTTAATTAAACCTGTTGAATCTGATTTAAAAAACAGTAAAGTCGATACCTTAGTATTGGTACTGGATGGAGCATTACGAAATATCCCAATAGCTGCTTTGTATGATGGTCAGCAATATTTAGTGGAAAAGTATGCAGTTGCTCTGAGTTTGGGATTGCAATTGATTGAATCCAAACCCATAACCCAAACAAAACTCAACGTTCTAGCTGCTGGATTAGTAGAACCGCCACTAGGCTTTCAACAGCAATTTCGCCCACTGCCAGAAATTAAGTCAGAATTCAATTTTATTTCCCAAGCAGGAGTGACTACCACCGAATTATTAGATCGGCAATTCAATAGTAAAAATTTAGAAAATAAGGTGAATACCACGCCGTTTAACATATTACATCTGGCAACTCACGGTCAATTTAGTTCTCGTGCAGAAGATACTTTTATACTTGCTGCCGATGGGCCGATTAATGTTACCCAGTTTGATAGTTTGTTGCGTCGTCGAGATGAAACTCAAACACAAAGCTTAGAAATGTTGGTTTTAAGTGCTTGCCAAACTGCTGTTGGTGATAATCGCGCTACACTAGGGCTGGCAGGTGCATCCGTGAAGGCAGGAGCGCGTAGTACTTTAGCTTCACTGTGGCATATTAATGATAAATCCACTGCTATTTTAATTGGTGAGTTCTACCGTGAGTTAGCTAAAGCTAAAGTAACAAAAGCAGAAGCTTTGCGCCGCGCTCAGGTGGCTTTGTTAAAAAACTATCCCAATTACAACCGTCCAATTTTTTGGGCACCCTATGTATTAGTTGGCCAGTGGCGTTGATTTGGAAATCCTCAACGGAGCAATGGCGTAGTTGTTTTGGCTGCGCCAATTTTTTGTAAAAATCAATACTATATACAGTCATGGTCAGCCTAATCGCTACACAAGGCTTGTTATCAGAAGCACAGCTTGAAAGCATTATCTACGCAGGCCAAGCACACTCAGAATTTCTGTCTGGGACTTACTTGGTAGATGACTCATGGGATAATGTGTCTGTTGCAGCACAGGGCGAAGAAAATGCCGTGAGAATCGTCATAGGCGATCGCCTGAAATAACAACTCTGCATCATGCAAAAACGGCTCTCTTTCTAGTAGAAAATCTAGAATGATATTCGTGTCAACTAAAACTCTCATCGTAAATATTTTTCTACCAGTCGTTCCTCCAACATACCTTGAACTTCAGGATCTGTAGGAGCAGATTTATCTGTTTTGAAGAATCCGCGCATTCGACTAATTAATTTATTACTAGAATTCATCTTAGATATACATAGCAAAGTAATCATTGTAGATTTCTGTATTAGTCATGACTGTGAGTTCTATTTGTTTCTGTTCTTCATCTGTTGCCGAACTCGTAGCTTGGTCTAAGCTTTCTTGAGGAATAAAATCACCACAGTATTCATTCGCCGGTACTGTTGCATTCATCTTCTGGGGATAACTCAACTTAAGATTATTCATAATGGTAATAAATTGGCTGCGACTGCGATACTCGTTCCGAGTCGCTCCGCGAACGCTAAATCTGGGATTAAGCCGCTTTTCTTCGCCAATGGTGGAAACTGTGCGCCCTTTATAATCATGGGCAGGATATACCAAAGTATCATCTGGCAAGGTGAATAAGCGTTGTGTCACCACATCGTATAAAGTTCCAGGATCGCCTCCCTGAAAATCTGTGCGTCCACAACCACGAATAAATAAGGCATCACCAGTTAACAGATGGGTTTTGTTCACCAAATATGCTATGTGACTGGCGCTGTGTCCTGGTGTGAAAATCGTTTCGATGATTACCGATCCCACCTCTAGGATTTCGCCACCTAAAAGGGAGCGATCGGCTTTTGTCACAGCAGTATTCTGGGGAACGATCACCTCACAGCCTGTTTGTTGCCTAAGTTTGCCTGCCCCTGTAATGTGATCGGCATGAAGGTGGGTTTCTAGACAGTAGCGTAGCTTTAATCCCAATTCATCCAATGATTCCAAATCGCGGTCAACTTGCTCTAATACAGGATCGACTAGAACAGCATCTCCTGTCTGCCGATCGCCAATTAAGTAAGTATAACTACTAGTTGCAGGGTCAAAAAATTGCCGGAATAGGAAAGTTGACTGCGGTATATCTGCACTGCCATCGCTTAACAAAGGCATCGTTGGAATAGGACGCACACGCACTGGTAGCGACTGCAACAACGACTTAGATAATTCCTGCGCCTGTCCCCGTAATTCTGGAACAGCAATAGTTTCCCACAAATCGCCCTTGCGCGGAGTTCCTAAGGTATAAAACAGCGTCGAAACGTTACCGTCTGCTGCATATAAAGCACCGTGGGTATCTGTATCTAATCCTAAACCGATGGCATTGGGGCGAATTAATTTCTGCGATCGCAAATCTGTAATCAAAGGATGAGGCGATCGGCGATAATCTGCTGCTACCCCTGTACAATTCACCACTCGCCGAACGTGCAAGATATTATTAGTTTGGGTTTTGCGCTGGCAGACAGTCACTGCTACACCGCCCGACAAAGCTTGATATTCCCGAATCCGCCCGGCAGAGATGGTGAGTTGACCAGAATCCAGCATTTGGGTTACAACATCCGCCACTCTTGGGGCAATGCGGTGACGATGCACATCCCAATAGGGTGTCAAATGACGCAAAAAACGTTGCTGTTCTTCAGTCGGTAGTTTTTGCCAGATTTTCTGATTCATGGGACGCAGAGAATCAATTACTGCTCGCCAGTCGTAGCCTTGGGTAGCTGCAATTTCCACCTCGGCACGCAGCCGACGTAACCAGCCACGTACACTTTTTGGTGCATTTTCTGGGGTCAAGAAGGAGGGATAAGGTTGAGCCGCTTGATGTTTTAGGGGGAATAATCCTCGTCGGGACACAGCATAAATTTTACCGCGATGTTGGCGATCGCTCAGAGATAAAACCATATCCACCATCGTCAGTCCCGTACCAATTAGCAACACTGGTGCATCAGTATCAAGGTCTGCTAGAGCATCGGCTGACCAAGCATTTCGCAGATAATCATCATTACTGTTTGGGTTTTGAATCGCGGGGGGTGCAGAAGGTGAGTTCCCCAATGCCAACACAACTCTGTCTGCGGCAAAACAGCGACCACTACGTAGAGAAATCATTGCGCCTTTTTCTTCAGGCTGTACCCCCACCACTTCATCGGTCAAGCGTTCTAGTCGGACATCACTAGGTGCTGTGGCTTCTGCTTCTGCTAAAACCGATTGAATGTATAAACCATAGACCTTACGAGGTATGAAGGTACTGGCATTGACTTCTTCTGAAAAAAATACTGTTAACTCATTGCGGTTGTGCTGAAGCCAACGTAACAAATGCCCTGGATCGTGGGCAAATGCGCTCATGTTGCCTGCCGATACATTCAGCAAATGACAGTTGGTATCGGTGCTGTAGGCGATTCCCTTGCCAATTTGATCGCTACGCTCAATCAGCTTAATGGTGAGGGGTTGGCTGGCAGTTTTTAATAAGTGGGTAGCGACTAAAGAACCACTAAAACCTCCGCCAACAATAGCGATCGTGGTTGGAGTATGGGCAGTTAAAAAACTAGGGTTCATGGCGGTCTTAGTTAGAATCAATAGTTACGCTGTCTCTTTACTTGAACTAAATGTCTTTCCAATTTAGATAAAAAAATTAAGATTTGATTTCTTATAAATTCTTATAATATCTTGATTTCAGGCATTAAATACATTTAATTGATAAATTAACAGTAGTTTGTGACTTTTCGACAGAATCGCTACAATCATCTCTCTAAGAGACGCTGCACGTAGCAAGATCCCCAAAGGGGTATGCGGTTCATTTTTCTATTATTTTGCGTAAGTCCTGTACTTAACATACAAGGCTTTTCCCTTACTTAGCGCTCTTCCATCACTCTCAGAAAACAATAATCGAAGCAGAAAAATATCATTCTTTAGCTAGATACTACATTAAATCTGTCAGCTTACTGTAGTTTAAACTACTCTCAGTAATTTTAATGAAAGTGAGTTAAGCCTTTAATACTTATTAAGTATAAATCTTATTTTAAATTGAGGGCGAAATGTTTCTAAATCAGAAGATTTTTTCTGCGCTTGTATTAAAAGGGCACAAAATTATAGGTTTATTCAAAAAGCATTCAAGCAAAACATTTACCTTTTTATTTGCTGTTAGTCTCAGCTTGAGTTTGATAATTTCTGCTTGCTCTCCAAATCTTTCGGTAATTTCTGCATCTATGCCATCATTTAGCATAGGTCAAGATCCAGAAAAGGTAGTTCGTATTGGTCATCAGAAGTTTGGCTCTCTCAGTCTTTTAAGGGC
>JAVRCH010000001.1:0-7839 GCA_034530795.1 Nostoc sp. DedQUE12a | reverse complement strand
ATTATCCAGTAGTTTTTGTGATTGCGTCGTCGTTCCTCCTCGCTGCGGACAAGGTTTGGGAGCGATGGCACAACAAGATAGCTAGGCGACGAAACCAAGTGTTAGGTAGGATTTCAAGACTTGTGTGTACACCGTAGGCTTCAAGGAGAGGGGCTGGGGGTGAGGTCAAAATCCTACCTAAATGAGTTACGAACAAAAAGATCCCCGACTTCTTGAAGAAGTCAGGGATCTGAGCCTCTCGATGGAGAGCAAATCAAATAGGATTGCTATAGTGCATTAGACATTTTTTAATTATGGGGATTACCCTATTGCCTCTTCCCTGTTCCCTCTTACTGTTGAGACAATCGTTTTACTTCTTCACCGCCCAACAATTCATGCGCTTTTTGGAGAATTCGCGGGATTTTATCTGCGTGGGGGCTGGCGGCGAGACATTGGCGCAAGTCTAATTCGTTTAATGCATCGCTCTTATTACCAGGAAACCAATGGCTAGCATTACCAAGCAGGTTATAACGCATTTTGCCATACTCTACCAAATCATAGGCGATCGCTAAATTCCACAACCACAAAATCACCCGAATATTTATCTCCCCAGGCGTTTCCTCAAGCTTGGGTAAATTATCTTGCCACGTTTTTACCCAATCTTCTCCCAAAGTGGCGATCGCTTCTGCTTCTAACCGTGCCAAAATTGGTGGCAGAATTTCTGATGCTCTATCTACTAAGTCTAAAGTCTTGAGATGTTCGTCAAAATCTTCTGGTTTTGCTGCTCCCAAACTCAAAGTATGCACTTGTGAATGGCTCAAACAAAACAAATCGTTAAACACTATTGGACTCAAAGGAGCGCAAAGATTTACTAGCTTTTGGGACGGTTTATGCAATAACCCTCCTTTCTCAGTTGGGCTAATAATAAATACCCCCATATCCTGACGTTTAGCTGCTGCAATTGCCGCCCAATTCCATTGATTAATATAGTACCAGTGCAGGTTTACATAATCAAATTGATTAGTATTAATTGTCTGCACAATTACATCAGTTGGGCCATGTGTGGAAAAGCCCACAAATCTGACTTTCCCCTCTGCTTGCAACTGACGTACCACATCTAAACAGCCGCCAGGACGAATACTGTAGTGCAACGACTCAAGAGTATTAATGCCGTGCAAACCTAAAAGGTTAACATAATCTAGCTGGAGATATTTTAATGATTTATCAAAAGTCTCGCGGAATTCTTTTGCATCTTCCCTTGGGCCGATTTTAGTCTGAACAATCAATTTTTCGCGGGGAAACTTCGGTAATATTCTGCCCAATTGCATTTCGGAAGTACCATAACCGCGGGCAGTTTCAATATGATTAATACCAACTTCCACAGCTTTTTTAATGGTCGCTTCCAAATTAGCTTGGTTCTTAGCAGGAATTTCCGACTCAGGAACATCTTGCCATTTGAATTGATATCTCATGCCGCCGCAGGAAAACATCGGCATCTGTAATTCTGTGCGTCCAAATCGTCTGTATAGCATTACTGGATTGTGGATTATTTAACAACTTAAAACCTAAAAACAAGACTCATTCGAGCCTTTAATGTCACAATAATTACCTCTGTTTAACCTGTGACATCAGCAAGATTCATCGCATTATGAGATTTGTAAGGTCTTTTGGTTATTAGACTGCGACTTGTTCCAGTTCCACAAACCAATTATGACATTCTTGTTGATCCTAGCAAGGATTTTTCGATTATTTTTGTCAAAAAGCTGTAAGTTACATTTCTCTGCAAGAGAGATTGGAGATTGGCAACTAGTATTTTCACTCACTAGTGTCAAAATACAAGGTAGAAAGTCAGGTAGTAGAGACTTGCATTGTTAATGCATCGACATACAATGGCATTGCATCGACATACAATGGCATTGCATCGACCTGCAAACATTAAATTAGTAGTTTTGTAGCGTGTGTTATGCCGTAGACTAACGCACCATTCTAGAATTTCGTTGCGTTAGGCCTATATGTATTGAACAACAAGCCTATTAAATCTTCGAGGTATAAACAGAGGCAACAGCATCAGCAATTTTCTGTCCGTAGCTGATTCGCGCTAATTTAGATTGCTCGATTTGGATGCCATTACCATTAGCTAATCTATTCACAATATTGTTAGGATCGTCGCCATCAAATTTACCCCCTGAAGGAGCAATGCTTACACTGATGCCACTATCGGCGATCGCATTTTCAATTGCTTGCTGAATTTCTTCTTTCAGTGGAAGGCTAGCACCGCCACCAATGATAATATTACTTTGGGACATGCCATGAAAAGCTACTGCATGGGTAAATTCACGATGAATAATTTTACCCAACAGCGGAAATGATGCTTCGTGAATATCTGTAGATGTGATGTGCCAACGTTCGTAAGCACCATCGCCTTTTTTCCAACCTTTGCAATACCAACAAGATACACCTTTTGCAGCGAGTACCGCAGCCACGCGTTGTGCTTGTAAATCGGTTCCTTCTTCAACCATGCCACCGTGGGGAGCGATGGCAGCTAGCCCAACATGGGTATTGTTATCAATCAAACGTTCAACAAACTCGCTATTGACTTCTGCTTCTTCATCAGTGAATGTCGGATGAACTACTTGCGAATCCACGGTAGCATTAAATGGGAATGAAGTTGCTGCTAAACGCGATCGCCCTGCATCTGTGACTCGAACGATATTCTCTGGGTTCTCTTGGGGTGCTTGCTTGACAGTGTAAAGCGCATATTCATTACCAGTAAGTCTAATTTTGACTTGGTAACCAACAGCACAACCAATATCTACTAATTTTTGCGGGTCAATAGAACAGTGTTCTTTTGTACTTGAACCTTTCTTTTCCACGCTAGCACTATATGTAAGCATTATTTCCTCACGATTTCAGTATTATCTGATAGCATTTATTTCACAATTTAATTTATTAGCCTTGTTATATAAGACTTATCAGCATCTTGTTTGCTATTTATGCAAGGAATATGATAAAATTTCTTAAGAAAATATAAATTTTAATTTACTAACAGACTACTGAATTTGGAGGAAATAGTCGAGTAAGTTTGCTGAGAAAGATATGGTAACAGATGAGTGGCGATCGCATAGTAGTACATCTGGTGGTATCAAACTCAAGACAGCAAACATGCGTGAAGTAGTTTTAAAAGGCAAAAGCAATGGAGAAAGATTAATTGCCTTCTGCTTCATATCCCCTGTTTGTTACCCCTTGCCTATTGCCTATTCCCTATTGCCTAGAATTTTTCTCTTGACAAATTGTTAACCGTTTAACCCATTTTTGGGCGTTATCAATTACGAAGTTATACTTTCCGCTACAACTTAGTAACAATGTAACAGTCTGATTATGTGAATAACCCGACCGTGGGAAAATCAAGATACCGAAACCAGAAATTAGAGAGGAAAACCCTGTAATATGCATCTGAGTGAAATAACCCATCCCAATCAGTTGCACGGTTTATCCGTTAGACAACTGCAACAAATTGCCCGTCAAATTCGAGATAAGCATCTTCAGACCGTAGCAGTTAATGGTGGACATTTGGGGCCAGGGTTGGGTGTCGTAGAATTAACACTAGGGCTTTATCAAACACTGGACTTAGATCGGGATAAAGTCGTTTGGGATGTAGGACACCAAGCTTATCCCCATAAACTACTTACAGGACGTTACGATTCCTTCCACAGCCTTAGACAAAGGGGCGGAGTTGCAGGTTATCTCAAGCGTTGTGAAAACAAATTCGATCATTTTGGTGCGGGACACGCTTCCACCAGTATCTCAGCAGCACTGGGCATGGCTTTAGCGCGAGATTTAAAAGGCGAAAAATTTAAAGCTGTGGCTGTCATTGGCGATGGCGCACTTACAGGAGGTATGGCTTTAGAAGCCATTAATCATGCCGGACACTTGCCGAAAACTAATTTGCTGGTTGTTCTCAACGACAACGAAATGTCCATATCTCCTAACGTAGGTGCAATTCCCCGCTATCTGAACAAAATGCGCCTCAGCCCACCGGTGCAGTTTATCAAAGATAATTTTGAGGAACAGTTTAAGCAAATTCCCTTTGTTGGTGAATCTTTGTCTCCCGAACTTGGACGCATCAAGGAAGGTATGAAGCGGTTGGCTGTTCCTAAGGTGGGTGCAGTGTTTGAAGAACTCGGCTTTACCTACATTGGCCCAGTTGATGGACATAATTTAGAAGAATTGATTGCCACATTCCAACAAGCGCATCAAATACCAGGCCCCGTTTTAGTACATGTGGCAACAGTCAAGGGCAAAGGCTATGAAATCGCAGAACAAGACCAAGTAGGCTACCACGCCCAAAGCCCCTTCAATTTAGTAACTGGCAAAGCTATTCCCTCCAACAAACCCAAACCACCGGCTTATGCCAAAGTTTTTTCTCACACTTTAGTGAAACTAGCCGAACAAAACCCAAAAATCGTCGGCATCACTGCGGCGATGGCAACGGGAACAGGCTTAGATAAACTTCAAGCAAAACTGCCCAATCAATATATAGATGTCGGCATTGCTGAACAACACGCTGTTACCTTAGCAGCTGGTCTGGCAACCGAAGGAATGCGCCCCATTGCCGCCATTTATTCTACCTTCTTGCAACGCGCCTACGACCAGATCGTTCACGATGTCTGCATCCAAAACTTACCAGTCTTCTTCTGCTTAGACAGGGCAGGAATTGTTGGTGCTGATGGCCCCACCCATCAAGGTATGTATGACATCGCTTATCTACGTTGCATTCCTAACATGGTACTGATGGCACCCAAGGATGAAGCGGAACTGCAACGAATGATGGTAACTGGCGTTAACCATACTAGCGGCCCCATTGCTATGCGTTACCCACGTGGCAATGGCTACGGCGTGCCCCTGATGGAAGAAGGCTGGGAACCTTTGGAAATCGGCAAAAGCGAGATTCTGCGTACAGGGGATGACGTGTTAATTGTCGGCTATGGCACAATGGTTTATCCGGGAATGCAAGCTGCGGAAATCTTGAGCGAACATGGCATTGAAGCAACTGTAATTAATGCGCGTTTTGCTAAGCCTTTGGATACCGAGTTGATTTTGCCTTTAGCTAAGAAAATCGGACGCGTTATTACTTTAGAAGAAGGCTGCGTCATGGGTGGTTTTGGTTCAGCCATAGCTGAAGCGTTGTTAGATGCAGATATCCTCGTTCCTGTCAAGCGTTTTGGCGTACCAGATGTGTTAGTAGACCACGCCGAACCGAATGAATCGAAGACAGAATTAGGTTTGACTAGTCATCAAATAGCAGAGAGAGTTTTAGAAGCTTTCTTTAAGCAAAAAGTATCTGCTGTTGTTTAGCTAAATTTTTTGTAAAATGAATCGCCCACACTTGAATCACAAGTGTGGGCGATAATTTTATTAAATTTGGGAAAATTTATGAAACTATTTACAATTGGTGACAGTATTTCTCAAGGCTTTATGTCTTTGGCAGCAGCCCGGACAGACCTTTGCTTTTCAACTTTGATTGCTAAGTCAATGGGGCTACAAGTTGGTGGTGAATATCTTTACCCTGAATGGCCAATGGGGGGACTCCCAGCCAATATTGAGAATATTTTACGGCGTTTGGAGAAAAAATATGGCTCAGATATTAACGGCTTTGATTGGGTCACCATATTGCCGACTATTGAGAAAGTATTAGATGAAGCTGAAGATTACTATGAACGCCAAGGAGGTAGTGCTAACCAGCCTTATCCAGGAGGATTTGAATTCTTCCACAATGTAGCAATTCAAGGCTTTGATGTTGCTGATTCTTGGATGATTACACCCCGTGTTTGTAAATATCACATTGAAATTAGTAACGAAAAAGGAGAAAGCAAACCTGATTTTTTAGGTCTGCCTAATGCTGCGTTCTACCGAACAGCACTTAAAATTCTCAACCCATCTTTAAACCCTATGTATGACAACTATAGCCAACTGGATTGGTTGCAGCATCATACAACCACAACTCAGGGACTTGAGAATTTAATTCTCTGGTTAGGATCGAATAATGCCCTTGGGACTGTCATCAGTTTAGAAATTAATCAAACTCCTAATAACTCGAACAAAACTCTTACAAATCCAAGTCAAGAGCCTGAATCATTCCGGGAGGTAAGAGAACAATGGAACCTATGGCATCCCAATGATTTTGAGGCTGAATATCAAGAATTGCTCGATCGCGTTGATACAATTATGCAGGGTAACAACAATCCTGATTGGAATGTCTTCATTGGAACAGTACCACTGATAACTATCATACCTTTAGCAAAAGGCGTAGGCCCAACTACTGAAATTAACATCCCTGGAGATGATAAACCTTCAATTTACTACAAATACTATACTTATTTTCCTTTTGAAGAGGATACGGTTAAAAAAACTGGAACCTTATACCTAACGCTACAAGATGCAGTGTATATTGATGACTGTATTCGCAAATACAATCAAATAATCAGAGAACTGGTCAAGAGTAAGAACAGTAACTATCAGCGATCGCGCTATCATATTGTTGAACTTGCTGATGCCTTACAAGAAATTGCCTTCAAGCGAAATGCTGGAGAAGTACAGTATGATTTTCCAGAATATTTCGATTTTGTCTATCCCCAAGTCAACACTAAATACTACCACGCAGATACAAGTGGGCGACTACGGCAAGGTGGACTATTTAGTTTAGACGGCATTCATCCATCTGCCATTGGTCAAGGTTTGATTGCTTATGAATTTCTTAAAGTAATGGCACAACTTGGAGTTGTTAAGAGTATCGAACTAGATTGGAAATCAATCTTTTTTAGCGATAAACTTTATTCCCAACCCATCACTTTAATGCATGAGTTTTACGATAATAAAGAATTTGCTGAAACTATCATCAAGCTGTTCGGAAGAAATCCCCTTGCCAGAAACATACCTATGACTAGAAGACTAGGTTAAAGTAACAAACCTAATTTTAGTAAAATAACATTTTTGTAGGGTGTGTTAGCCGCATATTTCGAGATTTAATAAACGATCGCCTAAGCTTTGTTAGATGCAGATATTCTGATTTATGTCAAGTGTTTTGCCTTACTAAATGTCTTGACCATACCGAACCGAATGAATCTAACGCAGAATTAGGTTTGACTAGTTATCAAATAGCAGAGAGAGTTTTAGAAGCTTTCTTTAAAAAACAAGTATCTGCTGTTGTTTAGCTAATTCTTTATAATAACGATCGCCCATACTTGTGGCTCAGGTGTGGGCGATCGCTAATGAAAATATAAAGTTTCATATAACTAATATGATGTTTTATTAAAGCTTAGTCAATTACCGAAAACCATTAAGTATTAAATAATTACTTAAATTAGCTTTTATCGTTATATTATCTGTATACTTAATCTTATTAATTAGTAGGATTTTTATACCATCAATTCAGTAGCAGCACCATTGCAGTAGGAGGCGATCGCTTGCTAGTTTTCATCGGTTAAACAACTCAAGTTTAACCTCATCTTTTGTCGTGGTCTTTTTCAACAATCAAACCGAATTCCGATATTCAAAGGACTGTAAAACTATGGCTATTGTAGGAACAAACAATAACGATAATTTAGTCGGCACTTCTGGAAATGATACAATTCAAGGTTTAAACGGTAATGATACCCTCTCTGGGCTAGGTGGAAGCGATCGATTATCAGGTGGTGCTGGAAGTGATACCTTGTATGGCGGCGCAGGTAACGATGAATTTGTCTTCGAGTACTTTGATAATTCAATCGTTGCAAAAAACCAAGATATCGTCATAGATTTTCAAAAGGGACAAGACAAAATAGATCTTAGAACTCTAGGCATCAGTGACTTTAATAATCTGTT